>NZ_JAYGGV010000017.1:0-637 GCF_035181405.1 Moraxella tarda | reverse complement strand
TGATACTGGTGCCATCGGCCCAGCAGGCCCTCAAGGTGACACAGGTCCTAAAGGCGACACAGGTCCTAAAGGTGATACTGGTGCTATAGGCCCAGCAGGCCCAGCAGGTGCCATCGGTCCACAAGGTCCTAAAGGTGATGCAGGTGTAGCCGGTCCAGCAGGTCCTAAAGGCGACAAAGGTGACACTGGCCCAGCAGGTCCTAAAGGTGATGCCGGTCCACAAGGTCCTAAAGGCGAGCGTGGCGAACAAGGCCCAGCCGGTGGTCCTCAAGGTCCAGCAGGTCCTAAAGGCGATAAAGGTGATACCGGTCCTAAAGGCGACAAAGGTGACACTGGTGCTCAAGGCCCACAAGGTCCGCGTGGTGAAAAAGGCGAACAAGGCCCAGCCGGTGGTCCTCAAGGCCCAGCAGGTCCTCAAGGTCCTAAAGGCGACAAAGGTGACACTGGCCCAGCAGGTCCTAAAGGTGATGCCGGTCCACAAGGTCCTAAAGGCGAGCGTGGCGAACAAGGCCCAGCCGGTGGTCCTCAAGGTCCAGCAGGTCCTAAAGGCGATAAAGGTGATACCGGTCCTAAAGGCGACAAAGGTGACACTGGTGCTCAAGGCCCACAAGGTCCGCGTGGTGAAAAAGGCGAACAA
>NZ_JAYGGV010000016.1:0-707 GCF_035181405.1 Moraxella tarda | reverse complement strand
CCTGCTGGACCTGCTTCACCAGTGTCGCCTTTAGGACCTTGAGGACCGGCTACACCTGCATCACCTTTAGGACCTTGTGGACCGATGGCACCTGCTGGACCTGCTGGGCCTATAGCACCAGTATCACCTTTAGGACCTGTGTCGCCTTTAGGACCTGTGTCACCTTGAGGGCCTGCTGGGCCGATGGCACCAGTATCACCTTTAGGACCTGTATCACCTTTAGGACCTTGTGGACCGATGGCACCTGCTGGACCTGCTGGGCCTGCTTCACCAGTGTCGCCTTTAGGACCTTGTGGACCGGCTACACCTGCATCACCTTTAGGACCTTGAGGACCTATAGCACCTGCTGGACCTGCTGGGCCTGCTTCACCAGTGTCGCCTTTAGGACCTTGTGGACCGATGGCACCTGCTGGACCTGCTGGGCCTATAGCACCAGTATCACCTTTAGGACCTGTGTCGCCTTTAGGACCTGTGTCACCTTGAGGGCCTGCTGGGCCGATGGCACCAGTATCACCTTTAGGACCTGTATCACCTTTAGGACCTGCTGGGCCGATGGCACCTGCTGGACCTGCTGGACCTGCTTCACCAGTGTCGCCTTTAGGACCTTGAGGACCGGCTACACCTGCATCACCTTTAGGACCTTGTGGACCGATGGCACCTGCTGGACCTGCTGGACCTGCTTCACCAGTGTCGCCTTTAGGACCTTG
>NZ_JAYGGV010000015.1:0-826 GCF_035181405.1 Moraxella tarda | reverse complement strand
ACACCTGCATCACCTTTAGGACCTTGTGGACCGGCTACACCTGCATCACCTTTAGGACCTTGTGGACCGATGGCACCTGCTGGACCTGCTGGACCTGCTGGACCTGCTGGACCTGTTGGGCCTGCTTCACCGCGTTCGCCATCTTTACCTGCTGGGCCTACTGGACCTTGAGGACCGATAGCACCTGCTGGACCTGCTGGACCTGCTGGACCGATGGCACCAGTATCACCTTTAGGACCTGTGTCGCCTTTAGGACCTGTGTCGCCTTGAGGGCCTGCTGGACCGATGGCACCAGTATCACCTTTAGGACCTGTATCACCTTTAGGACCTGCTGGACCGATAGCACCTGCTGGGCCTTGTTCACCGCGTTCACCTGCTGGACCTGCTGGACCTGTTGGGCCTGCTTCACCGCGTTCGCCATCTTTACCTGCTGGGCCTACTGGACCTTGAGGACCGATAGCACCTGCTGGACCTGCTGGACCTGCTGGACCGATGGCACCAGTATCACCTTTAGGACCTGTATCACCTTTAGGACCTGCTGGACCGGCTTCACCTGCTTCACCTTTAGGACCTACTGGGCCTGCTGGACCTGTTGGGCCTGCTTCACCGCGTTCGCCATCTTTACCTGCTGGACCTACTGGACCTTGAGGACCGATAGCACCTGCTGGACCTGCTGGACCTACTGGACCTGCTTCACCGCGTTCGCCATCTTTACCTGCTGGACCTACTGGACCTTGAGGACCGATAGCACCTGCTGGACCTGCTGGACCTGCTGGACCGATGGCACCAGTATCACCTTTAGGACCTGTGTCGCCTTTAGGACCTG
>NZ_JAYGGV010000014.1:0-1068 GCF_035181405.1 Moraxella tarda | reverse complement strand
GTCTACAACGGCCCTTTAGGGAAATCTTATCTTGAGGTGGGCTTCCCGCTTAGATGCTTTCAGCGGTTATCCCATCCGAACGTAGCTACTCGGCAATGCGACTGGCGTCACAACCGAAACACCAGAGGTTCGTCCACTCTGGTCCTCTCGTACTAGGAGCAGATCCTCTCAAATTTCCAACGCCCACGGTAGATAGGGACCGAACTGTCTCACGACGTTCTAAACCCAGCTCGCGTACCTCTTTAAATGGCGAACAGCCATACCCTTGGGACCTGCTTCAGCCCCAGGATGAGATGAGCCGACATCGAGGTGCCAAACACCGCCGTCGATATGAACTCTTGGGCGGTATCAGCCTGTTATCCCCAGAGTACCTTTTATCCGTTGAGCGATGGCCCTTCCATACAGAACCACCGGATCACTAAGACCTACTTTCGTACCTGCTCGACTTGTGGGTCTCGCAGTTAAGCGCGCTTTTGCCTTTATACTCTTTGGACGATTTCCGACCGTCCTGAGCGCACCTTCGTACTCCTCCGTTACTCTTTAGGAGGAGACCGCCCCAGTCAAACTACCCACCATACATTGTCCTTGATGTTGTTACATCTAAGTTAGAACCCCAACATAACCAGGGTGGTATTTCAAGGTTGGCTCCATAAGGACTGGCGTCCCTACTTCAAAGCCTCCCACCTATCCTACACAAGTTAGGTCAAAGTTCAATGTAAAGCTGTAGTAAAGGTTCACGGGGTCTTTCCGTCTAGCCGCGGGTACACAGCATCTTCACTGCGATTTCGATTTCACTGAGTCTCTGCTGGAGACAGCGCTGCCATCATTATGCCATTCGTGCAGGTCGGAACTTACCCGACAAGGAATTTCGCTACCTTAGGACCGTTATAGTTACGGCCGCCGTTTACTGGGGCTTCGATCAAGAGCTTCGCTTACGCTAACCCCATCAATTAACCTTCCAGCACCGGGCAGGCATCACACCCTATACGTCCACTTTCGTGTTTGCAGAGTGCTGTGTTTTTAATAAACAGTTGCAGCAGCCTGGTATCTGCGACTGCCAACAGCTCA
>NZ_JAYGGV010000013.1:0-1667 GCF_035181405.1 Moraxella tarda | reverse complement strand
GTTTGTAATAGTACGCCTGCTGTGTCTTTGATGTCGGTAGCGATTTGTTCCCAGTTGGTAGGCGTTGCCAATGCACCTGCATTTGGATTGTTGCCACCTGCTGTTGTTTTCCAGCTGTAACCCTTAACGCTTGTGGCATAAGACCATTCAGCTTGATAAGCGTTTGTGATGTTTTCCAAGCCTGTTTTTGGCACAATCACACTGTTAAAGTCGTTTTGTGTTGAAACAATGATACCGCCTTCGGTCAAGCCAAGCGTATTAAATTTGGTTGTTTCGTGTAGCAAGTCAGGGCTATCTGTTACGATAAGCACACGCCCAAATGGGTCACGCAACACATTCACGCTGTCATAGGTAAATAAGCGTTCGCTGTTCGCCAAAGCGTTTAGATGCAACTGCGACAATGCTCCAGAGTGCATTACCCACGCAGCGATAGAGCTTGAACGGTCGCCAAAACGACTTGCACCTTTGGTTAGCGTTGCAAAATCAATCGGCTTTGTGGTTGCGTTCTCCACCGCCTTTGTGTTGCTCTTAATTGCCGCCACACCTGCTTTAATACCTGCGTTTAGCATATCAGCCAACATTGCTTTGGCAAGCTGTTCGCCAATGACAACAGACGCTGTTTGCGGATTTTGTTTTACCCAAGCATATTGAGCATTTTCCCACAAGATTTCAGGCGTACCTGCTGCGATTTTTACCGCCACTTTTTTGTGTTGGCTTAGGCGTGTTGAGTCAATTTTATTTTGACCGTTTTCCACATCACGACGGCGAACCAAACCGCTCAATAGCTTAAATGACGCTTCAATATCAAAATCGCCCTCAAATGGTTTTGGCACAAGTTGCAAAACACCATTAGATTGAGCGTTAAACTTTTCCACTTCTTGACCGATAGTCTCAGTTGCAATCAGCCAAGTTTGCTTGTTAAATTTTTCTAAATCAAACATAAAATATTACTCCTGTGCTTGTAACCAAGCCACTTTTTCAGCTTGAGTTTTGCACTCACTAAATGATTTGTTAATTTTACCGCCTTGCGATTGAAAACCGCCTGCACCGCTTGCCGTATCGGCTTTTAGGATATTATCCTTATGCGGATAAGCGTCAATAATCATCTCTAAGGCTTCATCAAAACTTGCCAACTCGCCAGCATTGATACGAGAATAAATCGGATTTCCATCGCCATATTTCGCCACCAGTTTGCCCTGTTCATCAATACTAAAATGCTTACCAAATTGTGCCTGCATAATATCAGACGGCAAAATGGTTTTTTCGGTAATGACCTTTGAACGAGCAAACTCACCGCTAATCATTGATTGATGATATTGTTGTGTAATGCCATCTCGTTCAGCGATGACAGCTTGTAACTGCTCATCAAAAGCCTTTTTGGTTTCAGCTTTGACTTTTTCCACTTCGCCTGCGTCGATTAGCTTTTTATCATCAAAATTCTTAACGGTTTCTAATGCTGTGCGTGCTGCTTGTGCGTCTAGCCCATCAAATGCCTTTAATTTGGTTTCCACCGCCTCTTTTGCCTCTCGATGTGCCTTAGCCTCACTGTTTAGCTGTGTAATCTTTTGTGTGGCTTGCAGTGCATCAAACGCCACTTCTTTGCCATCATCATACACATAAACAGGTTTGCCATCTTGCACAACAACATGACCGTTTTCATCAAGTTT
>NZ_JAYGGV010000012.1:0-1872 GCF_035181405.1 Moraxella tarda | reverse complement strand
TTTATGGTACAAAAACCTGATGTAAATTTCAATGAAAATGTTAATAATTTTAATGAAAACATTAAAATTGAAATTTTCGATTATCTATATGACAATCATCCACCCAGTGATTTAGATATATCATTATCAACTGTATCCAAGCGTGATAGCGTTTGGGACACCCACAGAAACGATACAGCCGATGTTAGCGACATATACGCACTAAACGCTGAATTTGAGCGTTATGGCGAGCGTATGGAGTTCTGTAGCGGTTGGTTGAAGTTTGGGAAAGCTGAAAGCGGTTTTTTGCTCAAGGAAGCTAATTTTTGCCGTGTTCGGTATTGTCCTGTCTGTCAGTGGCGTAAATCTTTGTATTGGAGAGCGATGATGTACCAAAAATATGATGATATGCGTTTGGCGTATCCTACACATCACTTTCTCATGCTCACGCTTACGGTCGAAAATCCGCATATTACTGACTTACGCTCCACACTTCAAGAGATGAATAAGGCTTGGCAACGCCTAATCAAGCGTAAAGAGTTTGGTGTTGTTGAGGGTTGGATACGCACTACTGAAGTTACCAGAGACAAGGTACGCCCGAACACCCACGCACACCCACATTTCCACTGTCTGCTAATGGTTAAGCCAAGTTATTTCGGCAAAGGGTATGTCGTTCAAATGGATTGGGTTCGCCTGTGGGCTGACTGTTTGCGTGTGGACTACTTGCCCAATGTAGATATACGAGTCGTTAAGAAAAAGGGCAAGAAAAAGGGCGAACCACTGACTTATGAAGATATTAAGAAAGGCATTGTCGAAACGCTCAAATATGCGGTTAAGCCTGCGGATATCAAGGGCGACGATACTCCAGAAAGTTATGAATGGTTCTATGAACTCACACGCCAAACGCACAAACTGCGATTTGTGGCCACTGGTGGAGTGTTAAAAAATGCACTCAAAGAAGACGACAATATTACTAATCAAGATATGATTAAAGCTGGCGATGATACCGATGAAATGGACGAAAAAACAGATAAAAAACGATTGAATTTCACATATTACAAATCCAAAAAGGGCTATATCTACAATCCAAAATTTAACGAATAAAGCACTAACCAAGTACATAAAATGCACTTACAAAAACCGTCCGATTTGGGCGGTTTTTTTTGGGGGTTCAAAGGGGGTTTTTGCCCCTTTTTGCCAGCGTGATTGAGTATCCCAGAGGGTACTCAAGCTATGCTGGCTTAGACAAAATAACTCATAAAAATCGGAGTAAGATTTTACAACCCACCCCCCCAGCGTTTCACTCATGGTAATGAGTGTCCAGTTAGTAGTTTCTCATACCATAGCTTGACTTCGTCTCGCAATGATGAGAAACTAACTGGACGAAAGGGAGCAATCCCCCCTTTCGAAACCCCCCAAAAAAAAACCGCCTATCTGGGCAGTTTTTTGTGATTGTGCAGGAAGTGCCATCGTCTTACATGGTTAAAAAATTCATACCTATGTCATGGGTCAAGGTGGAGATTTTTTGCAACGCAAAAAATACTACCTTGACCCATGACATAGGTATGATAAAAAACCACCATGTAAGCGGTGGCACGATAGTTTTTTTAGGGGAAAAATGGGGTGTTTTTTGGGGTCTTTCGCCTTGTATTTATACATTAGGGATAACTAGCGGATATTTTTTCATAGATTTTTTTATGTTAAACCTTGATATATCAAGGCTTTGACTATTGACAAGGCATAAAAAAACCGATAAATTGTGGATTGTCGAGATCAACAATTTAATCGGTTCTTTTTATGGTACAAAAACCTGATGTAAATTTCAATGAAAATGTTAATAATTTTAATGAAAACATTAAAATTGAAATTTTCGATTATCTATATGACAATCAT
>NZ_JAYGGV010000011.1:0-3908 GCF_035181405.1 Moraxella tarda | reverse complement strand
ACTATTTAAAATCAAAACTAAAGAACAACTTGTGTGGATTTTTGCTAATACAAGATAATACAAAAATTATCATTTATCAAGCAAAAATACTCAAAGTTAATTCATTTACACGATGAGCAAATTTGCTAGTAATAAATGAGCCAAGACTGACCCACTCAATGGGTTAATTAGTTATAAAGATTAAACTGAAGAGTTTGATCATGGCTCAGATTGAACGCTGGCGGCAGGCTTAACACATGCAAGTCGAACGATGATTATCTAGCTTGCTAGATATGATTAGTGGCGAACGGGTGAGTAATGCTTAGGAATCTGCCTATTAGTGGGGGACAACATTCCGAAAGGAATGCTAATACCGCATACGACCTACGGGTGAAAGGGGGCTTTTAGCTCTCGCTAATAGATGAGCCTAAGTCGGATTAGCTAGTTGGTGGGGTAAAGGCCTACCAAGGCGACGATCTGTAGCTGGTCTGAGAGGATGATCAGCCACACTGGGACTGAGACACGGCCCAGACTCCTACGGGAGGCAGCAGTGGGGAATATTGGACAATGGGGGAAACCCTGATCCAGCCATGCCGCGTGTGTGAAGAAGGCCTTTTGGTTGTAAAGCACTTTAAGTGGGGAGGAAAAGCTATTGGTTAATACCCAATAGCCCTGACGTTACCCACAGAATAAGCACCGGCTAACTCTGTGCCAGCAGCCGCGGTAATACAGAGGGTGCAAGCGTTAATCGGAATTACTGGGCGTAAAGCGAGCGTAGGTGGTTGTTTAAGTCAGATGTGAAAGCCCCGGGCTTAACCTGGGAACTGCATCTGATACTGGACAACTAGAGTAGGTGAGAGGGAAGTAGAATTCCAGGTGTAGCGGTGAAATGCGTAGAGATCTGGAGGAATACCGATGGCGAAGGCAGCTTCCTGGCATCATACTGACACTGAGGTTCGAAAGCGTGGGTAGCAAACAGGATTAGATACCCTGGTAGTCCACGCCGTAAACGATGTCTACCAGTCGTTGGGTCTCTTGAAGACTTAGTGACGCAGTTAACGCAATAAGTAGACCGCCTGGGGAGTACGGCCGCAAGGTTAAAACTCAAATGAATTGACGGGGGCCCGCACAAGCGGTGGAGCATGTGGTTTAATTCGATGCAACGCGAAGAACCTTACCTGGTCTTGACATATCTAGAATCTTGCAGAGATGCGAGAGTGCCTTCGGGAATTAGAATACAGGTGCTGCATGGCTGTCGTCAGCTCGTGTCGTGAGATGTTGGGTTAAGTCCCGCAACGAGCGCAACCCTTTTCCTTAGTTACCAGCGACTCGGTCGGGAACTCTAAGGATACTGCCAGTGACAAACTGGAGGAAGGCGGGGACGACGTCAAGTCATCATGGCCCTTACGACCAGGGCTACACACGTGCTACAATGGTAGGTACAAAGGGTTGCTACACAGCGATGTGATGCCAATCTCAAAAAGCCTATCGTAGTCCGGATTGGAGTCTGCAACTCGACTCCATGAAGTCGGAATCGCTAGTAATCGCAGATCAGAATGCTGCGGTGAATACGTTCCCGGGCCTTGTACACACCGCCCGTCACACCATGGGAGTTGACTTCACCAGAAGTGGTTAGCCTAACGCAAGAGGGCGATCACCACGGTGGGGTCGATGACTGGGGTGAAGTCGTAACAAGGTAGCCGTAGGGGAACCTGCGGCTGGATCACCTCCTTAACGAAGTTATCTGATTAGTAAGAATTCACAACAAGTTGTTCTTTAGGAAGATGTTTAAAACGGGTCTATAGCTCAGTTGGTTAGAGCACCGTGTTGATAACGCGGGGGTCATAAGTTCAAGTCTTATTAGACCCACCATATACTAACCAAGTATTAGGGGTTATAGCTCAGTTGGTAGAGCGCCTGCCTTGCACGCAGGAGGTCAGGAGTTCGACTCTCCTTAACTCCACCATATTTAAACATCAAAAGCATACATAAGCAATTTAAATAAGATTTCTTATTTATGCTTTAACTTTATGAACTGACGAAGTTCATATCATTATTTAACAACGAAAATATGAGTCTGGGTTAATTATTTAATTCCAACAAATAATTAACCATTCCAATCACACTCCACTTCTATTTTAGAAGGTGATTGGATAAAGTAAAGAGAACTGAATCAAGCGTAAACTAGGTATAATCGTTACACATTACCCATATAGACCCCTTGGGGTTGTATGGTCAAGTAATGAAGTGCACATGGTGGATGCCTTGGCAGTCAGAGGCGATGAAAGACGTGATAGCCTGCGATAAGCGTCGGTGAGGTGGCAATATCCTGTGACCCGGCGATTTCTGAATGGGGAAACCCAACCAACATAAGTTGGTTATCCTAACCTTTGGTTAGGAGGCAAACCGGGAGAAGTGAAACATCTCAGTACCCCGAGGAAAAGACATCAATAGAGATTCCCCTAGTAGCGGCGAGCGAACGGGGAGGAGCCGATCAAACTTGTGATAGCAAAATAAGCTGGAAAGTTTAACCATAGTGGGTGATAGTCCCGTATGCGAAATCACAAATGCGACATATTAAGTAGGGCGAGACACGTGAAATCTTGTCTGAAGATGGGGGGACCATCCTCCAAGGCTAAATACTCCTGACTGACCGATAGTGAACCAGTACCGTGAGGGAAAGGCGAAAAGAACCCCTGTTAGGGGAGTGAAATAGAACCTGAAACCGTGTGCATACAAGCAGTCGGAGCGGACTTGTTCCGTGACGGCGTACCTTTTGTATAATGGGTCAGCGACTTATATTCTGTAGCAAGGTTAACCGTATAGGGGAGCCGTAGGGAAACCGAGTCTTAATAGGGCGTCTAGTTGCAGGGTATAGACCCGAAACCGAGTGATCTATCCATGAGCAGGTTGAAAGTGCCGTAACAGGCACCGGAGGACCGAACCCACTGTCGTTGAAAAGCCAGGGGATGACTTGTGGATAGGGGTGAAAGGCTAATCAAACTCGGTGATAGCTGGTTCTCCCCGAAAGCTATTTAGGTAGCGCCTCGGACGAATACCATTGGGGGTAGAGCACTGTTTCGGCTAGGGGGTCACACCGACTTACCAAACCGATGCAAACTCCGAATACCGATGAGTACTATCCGGGAGACAGACGGCGGGTGCTAACGTCCGTCGTCAAGAGGGAAACAACCCAGACCGCCAGCTAAGGCCCCAAATTCCTAGTTAAGTGGGAAACGATGTGGGAAGGCACAGACAGCTAGGAGGTTGGCTTAGAAGCAGCCACCCTTTAAAGAAAGCGTAATAGCTCACTAGTCGAGTCGGCCTGCGCGGAAGATGTAACGGGGCTCAAACTAGGAGCCGAAGCTGCGGATTTAATTGTTTCAATTAAGTGGTAGGGGAGCGTTGTGTAAGCCTGTGAAGGTGACCTGTAAGGGTTGCTGGAGGTATCACAAGAGCGAATGCTGACGTGAGTAACGACAATGCGAGTGAAAAGCTCGCACGCCGGAAGACCAAGGGTTCCAGTCCAACGTTAATCGGGGCTGGGTGAGTCGACCCCTAAGGCGAGGCCGAAAGGCGTAGTCGATGGGAAATTGGTTAATATTCCAATACTTGTTTATGATGCGATGGAGGGACGGAGAAGGTTATGTCAGCCTGGCGTTGGTTGTCCAGGTGAAAGGATGTAGGTAGGTTTAGTAGGCAAATCCGCTAAACTATTACTGAGATCTGATAGCAAGCCAGTTTACTGGCGAAGTGGCAAATACCATGCTTCCAGGAAAAGCTTCTAAGCGATAGTCATAAACAAATCGTACCCGAAACCGACACAGGTGGTCAGGTAGAGAATACCAAGGCGCTTGAGAGAACTCTGCTGAAGGAACTAGGCAAAATGGTACCGTAACTTCGGGAGAAGGTACGCTGCCGATGGTGAT
>NZ_JAYGGV010000010.1:0-5017 GCF_035181405.1 Moraxella tarda | reverse complement strand
CCCAAAACGCTGTAGCTAACTTGGCGGAGCTAGATTTACCAGCTACAGCACTGGATAAACTTAGCAAGGCTTTTGATTTGGTTTGTGCTTTGCCTGGAGCTGGGCAGTTGTCGGAACGAGCCAAAGAGCAAGGCAAAAATATCCGCGAGAAGTCGGTTAGGGTGGGTAAGCGTGGGTATTCGTTCTTGTATTATCACGACCAAAATCATGATGAAATCATCATTTTGGCGATTAAAGCGTTCCGCCAAAACATTTTTACCATCGTAGATTGAGCTGTAAGGCCCCTATTTGCTCTTTTAAAGTCTTTTTGGTATGGTAGTACCACCCACCACCACAAACGAGCAAATAGGGGCATTCTGTCGCAAAATAGAATTTTTAAAAATTCATGCCGTAACTTTGGGTTGGTTTTTGCATTTGCATTTGGTCTGTTAGGGCTTCTTCTATTCGATCTATGGCGGCACAACATGGCTCGTATCGATCGTCACCGCCAGCAAGGGCGCGCTCTCTTGTTACCATTCGCGTTTTGTCTTCATTGATCGCCAGCGTTCTTGTGTCGTACACCAGTGCAATTCTACCTAAGAACACAGGATCTCCATGTTTGGTTCTGTCGCAAACAAAATATTTCTCTTGTATCGTTGGCCAGTGTGGACGCTTCAGCGGAAAGTGCATGACTGCTTCGTGTGGCGACAATGGCGGAACTTCCAAATCAGCTTCGCCCTCTAATTCTTTTTGTCGCTTGATCTGATTATTGATTTTTTGGATAACGCCCGCTTGTTCGTATTCTTCAAAAAATTTCAACACATCGGACGCGTCTGCAACTTCATCATTGTCTTTGCGAACTTGAATATCAAAAATTTGTGCTTTCTGGTTAGTCCTTTCTTCGTGTCGTTTAAGCAAGTTATCTTGGTAAGGTTTTTCAATCAGATTTTCGGACAAAACCAAGACTTTTGTTTGGTTTTCGCCACGATAATAACCAAACTTATCAAGTATGCCGTGTTGATACACAGCAATTCTTCTCGTGATTACTTTATCAAGCTCCATTTTTTCCAATCTTTGTTTTGCTTGGTATAAAGCTCTTGGCAAGTATTCTGGTTGCTCCAGCTCTCCCCTTTCCTTATAATTTCTCATGTCAATACTTGCTTCAAAACCTGCTTTCATCAAGTGATTATTTGCAAGTTTTTCCCATCGTTCACGCTGTTGCATTAATTCATTTTTGCGCTGTTCTGCTGTTTTTGCAGTTGTATCTTTTTTGCAGCCGCCTCGCTCTGGATTTTTTGCGTTGTAGCGTTTAAAATATTGTTGCGGATCTGATCTATTTAAGCCGTCATCTATTCGCTCCGAAAACATCAAATGCAAATGCGGTTGTTCTTTGCCGTCTTTGGCTTTGATATTGTGTATCGCAAAAGCATAAGCGTGTTTATCGCCCAATTCTTGCTTAATCCAATCTTCTACAAGTTTGTATCTTTGTTCTGCGTCTAATTCGCGTGGCAAGCTAATAAGATGATCTCGGTAAACTGTGCCGTTTGCTCTCTCAAACTTATCCGCCATTTCAAAAAATTTTACAGGGTCGTCTTTCGCCCATTCGGGCAAATTACCCCAATCCCTTGCTTCTAGTTCTTGTATTTTTTTTGCGTATTGATCAAATGCTAAAATATACTTAGCATGACCTCCGCCAGAACCCTTTTGACCTACGGTAACCGATAATCTTGATAATGCCATTTTTAAAATCCTCAAAAAATCTTAAAACCGCCATTTATGGCGGAAAACTCGAAGAGTTTTAAGGGGGTTTCGAAAGGGGGGCTTGTCCACTTTCGTCCAGTTAGTTTCTCATCATTGCGAGACGAAGTCAAGCTAATGTATGAGAAACTACTAACTGGACACTCATTACCATGAGTGAAACGCTGGGGGGTGGTTGCTTTATGATAGCTGGATTGGTATAATTCGATAAATGCTACTTTTTGAGATTTAAAAATGAGACGAAATATAGAAAAATTTAAGTCAAATCTTACTACTGTTTTAGATGAAATTAACACCAAAGATAAGCCCAAAAAAACAGAAAAAGACTTAATGGAATACGCTGAAAGATATGTTGAAGATGAAAACAGCCTCAATAAAGATGAAGTTAAGTTATTGGTAACACTTTATGATGTTTATAAGGGCGAAAAAAGGCTAGAACACAAGAAAAAAATGGCTAATGATTTGGAATACCAAGAAAGACAAAAAGAAAGAAAACTAAACCAGCGAAAAAATTATATTTTAGGGTCTGTTTTTAGGTCTTTTTTATCGAGTAGCGGCTTTAATGGCATATTACTTAATGCTGCTTGTTGTGGATATATTTCAGAAAAGGATCTTGCGGTTTTTGGATTAAAAAAAGAAATTGACTTCACGAATAAAAAAGTTGTATTATGGCATCAAGGCAAAGAATATCATGCTGTTGATGAAGAGCATATCAACCAACTACAAGAGTATAGTTTGTTGGATGAATCAATCAAGAAAAAATTTTACCAACAGTTTGAACAAGGCGAGGAAAACTAAATGGCAAAAAACATCAAAACAGCAATTAACGATCACCTAAAAACAATCGCTGAACTCAAGAAAAAATTAAAACAGCAAGCAGACAAAGAAAACTTGTTGCTGGGCGCTGTTGTTCGTGATTATGCAAAAAATAATTACGAGTTTGCCCAAGAAGTTTTGATGGCGATTGAGGACGCACCAGCACGAACCAAAAAAGCGTTATCTGGACTTGTTGATGAATTAAATACTGTGTCTAAAACTCAAGTTAAAGCAGAAGAACAGACGACAAATTTTTAATCAATGAAAATATAAAAAAACCGCCAAAGCTGGCGGTTTTTTTAGTTGGGTAGGACAAAAAAATCATGCTTGTCTACTGAACAAAAACTATCATGAACCATGCTCATGATAGTTTCATAGTCGCCCTGCGAAAATAAACTATCGAACATAAGGGAGTTTGTAAGGGCGCGAATACACTTTTTATTGATAATACAAAAATCTTCAGCGTGGGGTAAGCAGTCGTTAATCCATTGTTCTTCATAGATTTGGATTTTAGCTTTGCTTGTTTGTGTTTCTTTTTCACGCTTTTTCTTTTTGTCGTTTTTGGCTTGGTCTCTTAGGGCTTGGATACCTCTGTGGTCTCTTAGGGCTTTGTTTCTTGTGTTGATGATGTGGGTGGCACTAGCATCAGGATTGCGAACCAACAACTCTTGCTCTGCCCTGTCTGCGATTGCTCGCTCTTCATCTGTGTAGCCATCAACCAAATCAATAGTGTGTTTGTCTCGTTCTTGAATTTCTTTGGTCTTCTTTCTTTTTGGTTTAGAAATCTTATCAATTTCTTCACGAAAGAAGAATTTTAATTTAGCTGTTTTTTTCCCTTTTTTGATTGTTTCAAAGGATATTCTTAAAGCGGTATTAAGCTCAATTTCTTTGATGGCAGGCTGAATAACAAATCTTTTAAAGTCAGTGAAGAGCGGATATTTCTCCACACAGTTAAATTGTTCTCGCAAAAAATCAATGGTGTATTCCGCTTCTTTATTTTGTTTATTTAAACAACTTGAAATTAGCAAATACATAATAATGCCATAACAACCAAGATTGGTGATAGCCTGTAGTTCAAATTTGGTAAATGGATTATGCCTGTCAAATATTGTTAGCATTTCGATAACATTGTCATCAAGCCTAATTTTTAATCTTCCTTCATGTTGTAAATATTCGCATGAACTCACCCAGCTAACGCCAGTTTTAATTTTATAATCATTTTTCCAATCCCAATAAAAAAAAGCTTTTTTTAAAATACTATCAGCAACTTTTGCCAATTCTTCATAGTAATTTTTACCTTTGATATTGTAATGTGCGACAAAATCTTTGACATCTAGGTAAAACTCTCTAGTTTTTGGATTTTCTTCGATTTTTTGTCGAACAATGGGCGATAGCAACATAATTAAACGACGTTCGTTTAAATTTAAGTCTGTAATAGCATTAAGCAAGCGATTTTGGATCACAAAATATTTATCGCTATATACTTTTTTCTTTTCTACTGGAGTTTCTTTTTCCTGAAGTTCCTGAAGACTACTCTCTTGAAGTGATTGCTTTAGATATTCCGATGACCAAGATATAGGATGCACTTCCAGTGCTGGATTTTGTCGTGCTAGTTTTAGTTCCTGTTGTTGTAGCTCTAGCTTTTGTCGTGCTAGTTTTAGTTCCATTTCCAATTGATGGTAGCGTTCCATTTCCAATTGACGGTAGTATTCATATTCATCATAGCTGTCGTATTTCATTTTACCACCCTTATTAAAATTACAAATAAGATAAAGTTTAATCAAACTAAGTAAATAAGTCAATTATTTTTCTTACTTACCCTTTTTTTTCACTCATTTAACCCTTTTTTTTCACTCATTTAACCCTTTTTTTTCACTCATTTAACCCTTTTTTTTCACTCATTTAACCCTTTTTTTTCACTCATTTAAGCTCTGAAACTCAATATATATAAGGCTTTGAGACCCCTGAAAAGTATTGAAAAGTATTGAAAAAAAATAAAAAAAAGAAAAACTTCGCTCCGCTCCGTTTTTTTTGTTTTTTTTTAATTTTTAAAGGGGGAAAGGGGTTTAAGTTTACCAACCAACCAGATACCACCCCTTAATCGTGATTGTGTTATACTATGGTTAATTAGTTTAAGGAGGTTATCATGTCAGCGGTATTAGCTCATGATTTTGACATTGATCTCGAGCGTCAAGAATTAGCAAGACAAGCAGAACAAACAGCATTTGAACTTGAGGGGTTAGAAGCGTTAAGGCACTACCAAGCAACAGGGCTACACATCACAGGCGATGAACTAAAAGCATATATCAGCAGTTTGGCAAATGGTGGATTAGCGGAGCTACCCCAATGCCACAGTTAAAATTATCCCAAAACGCTGTAGCTAACTTGGCGGAGCTAGATTTACCAGCTACAGCACTGGATAAACTTAGCAAGGCTTTTGATTTGGTTTGTGCTTTGCCTGGAG
>NZ_JAYGGV010000009.1:0-10930 GCF_035181405.1 Moraxella tarda | reverse complement strand
TGTGGCTTGCAGTGCATCAAACGCCACTTCTTTGCCATCATCATACACATAAACAGGTTTGCCATCTTGCACAACAACATGACCGTTTTCATCAAGTTTCAACTTCATTGCTTTTTCTCTTTGGTTAAAAAAGTGCTTTCCAGCACAAAACGCCCTGATTTTCCAATCAATAGGCAATAAAAAACCCTTTCGAATTCGAAAGGTTTTGGTTAAAAATAATCCCACTGTTAAAAAGTGGGACTGTGGTATGGGGTAAGTGGTCAAGGCTTATATTCATAATATTTATAAACAGCCTTATCTAAAGGTACGCCTTGTTTTTCATAATACTGTGCTACTTTGTTGCCACCATACTGATGAAAAATCTCATACCCTTTTACAATACCATTTTCTAAAAATAATTTGATTTGAGCTTTTAACTCGTTTTCATCAATATCATTTTCGTTTCTGTCTTCAATAGGGTAATATTCATCATTGGTTAGCCATATTGTGCTATAAACAGCATCTTTTTCAATACTTGGACCTTTTGTTTGCAACTCGTGATACAAATCTACATATTCTTGAGCAGTTAATTTTCCTGCAAAAAAATCATCAATAAGTACTTGTAAACTATTTGTATAAACTACCATAACGAACCATTGTTTAAGTAATTAGTTAATTGTGGCTTTGTGTCATCTTTAGGAATAAAACAGGTTAAGAAACCAATTTCATCATCAATTATTACAGCAATGCCTGTATGTTTATTATAATACACTTTTTGCTGATTGTTACCACGATATACGCCAAATTGCTTAGTGTTTTCATCGTTTAAATGTGTAATCAGTGCATTATAATAGCTTAATTGATTGTTAGGGTTATTTTTAACCGTATCAATGCCAAATACTTCAGCATGTTTAAATTTTCGTTTAAGTGCATTGGAGCTAAAAGATATTTCGCCAAATTGTGTATGACCAGTTAAAGTTCCACGCTTTTTGATGATTGATAAGTCATCTTCAAACACTTCCCTAAATACAACAGGCTCTAATCTAGCCATTTCCTTTAGCGTCAATGGCTCAAAGTTTTTATCAAGCTGTAATGCCTTAAACTTTGCCTGTGTGATTTTGCCACTTCTAAACAGTTCGGCTCGTTTTACGCCCAATGCCATATTTTGCGTTTGTTCATCTTGTAGAGCTAGCCATTCATAGTAGGTCATATTTTCTACTTGACCGTTTTGGCTGGCTCGATGTGTAGGTGGTACATAATCTTTTGTGATGATTTCTACCGTACTTCTACAATTGAAGTGATATGGGGGATAACTTGCCTTATCAATCGGCATAAATACACCGTCCAAATGCCGACAAACAGGGCTTGTGCGTGTGTCTAGCGTGGCAAGCACTTTAATGCCAATAATATCGCCTTTGTTTGCATTGATATAGTCTTGTTTGGCTTGGTTAGCCACATAAGACACGCCAGTGCGGGCAATGGTGCTAGCGTGGCGTTTTGATATGCCTAAAATGCCGTCTTGAAAGTGGTTTGCACGAGTCCCACGAATGAGTTTTAATAGGTCGTTATTGGTTAAACCCTTGTGGTGAGCAAGCCGAAACGCTCCCACCAGTTTTGTTTTTTGTTCAGCCGTAAATGATTGTATGATTTGTTCAAGCGTTAAGCCTTTGGCAATCTCTAAGGGCTCGTCAAATCTTGCTTGAGTTTTTGGCTTTTTAAATCCTAATGCACTTGTCAGCCAGCCAACCTGCTTATCAAAAACAGTTTTTAAATTGTTTTTTAAATTTGCAAAATAAGCCAAAAAAATACCGCCAATTCTTTCATCAGCGGTATTTAGTAACTTATCCATTTGCTTGTGATTAAGTTCTGCGATTTCGTTTTTTAAAAATTCATCGCTTAATACTTTTTCAATCTCGGCAACGGTCAAATCATATTCTTTGGCGAGTTGGCTTTTGTAGCGTTCAAGTAGTATCGCTTGCTTTAGTGTCATTGATATACCCCAACGGCAAATCACTCTCAATCATACCTGCAATGTCATCATCGCTAAGCTCGGCATTAAGTAGGTTATACTCTTTTGCCTTCGCCCAAATGACTGATTTAGGCAATTTTCCACTATCAATCAAACCGCTTAATGTATTTAGCACATTCACATCAACGGTAACTGGCGAGAATTGCTGACGGATTGAGAATTTAGGTTCAGTTGTTACATTAGCATAGCGTGAACACCAAATCAGCACATTAAACATACCTTCGTTAATGTTCGCCACGCATAGGCTTGCTTGGCTATGTTGTGCCGTCTGTTCGTTTTCTGCTTGTGTCGCTGTCTTAATCCCTGTGCCACTTTGCCCCAATTGATAGCCCAATTCTGCGATAATCTCACGCTTTTCTGCAATGCCTTCGGTTGCCATTGTGTTTGGCTGTGCTTGAGCAAAACCAAATGAGCCATTTTCGCCCAGCATAATGACAGTTTCACTGCCTAGACGCAATGGATTGACCTTTACACCATTCTCATCAACACGATTGTAATAGTCAGCCGTTTGATTATCCACATTCATAAATGGCTGTATTTGACCGCATAAAAAGCGTGAATTTTCCACATCTGCACTATTGCAATAAATGCCGTGTTCAATATGTACCAATGGCTCAATCGGGATAATCTGCGTGGCAAATGTATTGGTTTGACTGCCAAAAATCTGAAAAGGGATATAATCTAGGTGTTTGCCATTGATTGTTGGTTTAGCTTCACTGACGACCGTAAATTGACCGTCTTTCTTTTGCCACAATCGCACATAGTATTGGTTTTGTTCATTTAATCCTAATTCACGATACTGCTCAACCAAAACCGTCTCAAAACCATCTTTGCCAGCTTGTTGTACGATTTCGTGCAACACAACCATTGTTAAAGCCAACTGATTAAATCGTGGCTCAATACGCCAGTTAATAATCTGTTCGGCACTAAAATAGATGATTGTCGGTTTCAAATCCACAACAGATTCAATTTCTTTTTGCTGTTGTTTGTTTTGTGCTTCAATCTTAACAGACGGATAATCCACCCATAAACCAAAGCGACCATTCACAAGTAACGATTTTAAGCCTTGCTGTGCCAAATGATACAGCGATACGCCTTGACCGTTAGCATTGGTTTTTAGGTGTTCTAATCGCTTATCAACTTCACAAATAGGGTCTTGCTTGAACGCCAATCCTAAATATTGATTAACGGTCTTGCTTGAATATTCATAAAATACCGCACGCTTTAGATAGTTATCATAGCGTTGCTGTGCATCATTACTGGTATCATTAGGGTTTGGGCGTGGCAAATACTTTTCTTTTTTGGCTTTTACCACACTTGTTCCACTGACAAAATCATTGCACATTTGCCACGCTGACAACGATTTAGAATAATCAGGGTGTAATGTATTAACAGGCATAAATATTCTCAATAAGGCATTTGGATAAACGATTGTAATAACGGCTTAACCACTGGGAATTGATAAGCGATGAAATAACCACCTGCGTCCGTAATGTGGTCTAAACCGCTTGATTTGTCAGGCATACCGTTATTATCGTAAATCTGCTGTTCTAATGCTTCGGTGTAGTTTGGGCAAGTGTTTGGATTAACAAAAAATGACCGTTCACCCTTGCCGTTTAAAATCAACGCATTCATTGCATTTAACCTATCCTTAATCGCTGGATTGACGCTTGCCACCCTAATACTAAAGCCGTTTTGCCTAAGGATAGAATGGTCGGATAGGCTTGATGATTTGGAGCTGGTATTTTGACCGCTAGCGTCAGGATAAACAATCATATTATGATTTGGGTAACGCTCTTTCAAAATTTGGCACATTGTTGGCGTATCACGAACGCCCACCAGTTCAGCGACTGCGTGCGGTGTATTGCCACGCATTACATAGACAACACACGCCATTTTTAGCACATTAAAATCCATACCAATGTGCAAAGTATCGCCAGTTTGTATTGTTTCGCTTGACGCATTCAAATGGCGGTCAAAATCAGGATAAACCGCACCACTTGCAAGGTTCACAAACTGACCATTTAAATAGGCTTCAATCAGTTGTGGCGGGTAGCTTTGGCGTAAACTTTCAATATAATCAGGCGGTAAGTTTAGCTCATTGTCATAAGTGCTGGCTTGTATTAGTCCATATAGTTTGGCTTTATCAGGGCTTGAACCTGCTTCTTTAACAAACTGCTCATAAGTAAATTTAAAACCCTCAGGCGTTGTGGTTACATCAATGCCATTTTTTAAGCCGTCCACCTTGTAACGCATACGAGCAATAATTTTTCGCCATGCGTCCCTTGCCTTGTCTGTTGGCAAAGTATCAAGCTCATCAACTAAAGCGTGTCCGATTTTAAAACCAACGATGCTAGTAGGATTGTCCATACTGCGACAAATTACCATGCCACGATATTGATTTTCATGATAAAAATGCACTTCTTTATCGGCTTTTTTAATCTCAACACGAAGCCCCCAATCACTGGCACATTCTTCAATGGTGGGATAAAAAATATCTCGGATTTGCGGATAAGTTGGGGCAAAATACCCTGCGTTAATGTTTGGAAATTGCCAAAAATGCTGACAAATCGCCGAGCAACCACTCCATGTCTTGCCACCGCCAAACCCTGACACATAAGCACGGAATTTATGCGGTAGGTTTAAAAATTTGGCTTGCGGTTCATTAAGTGTCGGATTTACGAGCATTTTTGACTTCCACCACGACTTTGACAGGCTCAGCGGTTTGTATGCCCTTATCTAGTTTTAGCCGTTCAAGTTCTAGTTTTTTAAGTTCAATCTCAACCTGCGACTGCTTGGCAAGTCCCAAGATTTTGCCTTTGCCCATTACCACATTAAACGCTACTTGTAGATTGCCGTCTAATAAGGCTTGTTCTTTGATATCTTCCAATTCATTTAGCAAGTCATCAACAGTAGTGTTGTGTCGTTTGGCGTGTTTGTTTTGTAGCTCTTTTAATCTTGGGGTAATCTTGGGGTTGTCTAACAATGCCTTTGCTTCACGATTAACGCTTTCATCTTTCATATTCTCGCAATCATAGCTTTGCCGATAGGCTTGGCTGGCGTTGCCTGTCTCAATGTATTTTTGACAAAATTTTTCTTGTTTTGGCGTAAGTTTCGCCATGGCTTACGCTCCTTTTTTATAGACAATAAAAAACCGCTTACCAACTGGCAAACGGTTCTTATGATTTAACTTATGGTAATCTTACTTACAATACGACCACCATAACATAATTATGCCATAATGCGTCTAGACAGTCAAGCACCATCTTGAATAAAAAACACTTGACAATTTATAACCCTAGAAGTATAATATACACACCAACAACGCAATAGGGGTTAAAAATGGCAAGCAGTAGCGAAGTCATAAAAATCATAACCGCAGACGGTTGGTTTGAAGTCAAATCAAATGGTGGCAGTCATAGGCAGTTTAGACACCCCACCAAAAAGGGCAAGGTAACCGTACCACACCCCAAAAAAGATTTACCAAAACCTACCGTTGATAGCATTATGAGACAGGCAGGGCTTAAATAGCCCTTGCTTTACCCCTTTTAGATAGGAGCATACAATGTTATACCCAATCGCTGTATTTAAATCCGATGAAGACACCACCGCCCACGCCATTTTGTTTCCCGATGTGCCAAATGGGGCAACCGCTTGCGATGAACTAGGCGATATGCACCAAATGGCAAATGAATTTATTGACCTGCATTTTGACGGCTTGTGTGAAGATGGCGAGCCTATCCCTTTGCCAAAGGATTTTAATCAGCACCTAAATAATCCTGATTATAATGGCTGTATGTGGGCTTGGGTAGATGTGGATTTGTCAAAATACGACCAAAAAACCCATAAGGTTAATATTACCTTACCGCAATTTTTAATCAATAAAATTGATGATAAGGTAAACGCCCATAAATCCCTTTATAAAAGCCGTAGCAATTATTTAGCCCAATTGGCTATGCGTGATTTGGCGGTTTAGTCAAAAATACCGCCCCTTGATGTAGCATTTAGCACCGTGTATGCGTAATTTAACATCGTCTTTTTGCGTGCGGTGCTTGTCGGCAATCTTACGCAGTGAAAACCCACTCACTTTATGGGCAATCAAAAGCGATATATCAGCACGCATTTGGGCATCGCACTCACTTACAATACGGCTTAATAGTGCTTGCACCGCCATTGCTTCATCGTCTGATATATCGCACGGCTTTGGGCGATAGGTGGGGTTTGTCGCATAGCCTGATTGCACCATGAGCTCATAGATGATGTTGGTGTGTAGGCTGTGCGGTTCGCTCGGTTTTGCGGTGTCGCACCACGCCCCAAATTGTTCTAGCCAGCCGTCTAGGGTGTATTTTTGCCAGTTCATAAAAGCTCCTATCTGATAATGTAACTTACTCATACAATCTACTCAGTCCCCCAATAACCCCTTTCTCTTTGTCCGACAACTGCCAAACCCTCACTTTATCTTTGGCTTGTAGCTCTTTGGCTTGTAGCTCTTTGGCTTTATTTTCGCTGATTAAAAGCCCGCCGCCAAACAATGTCTTTTTGTGGGGTTTTTGGGCATCAAGCTGACGGATAAAAACGCTCTCATTATCCAATACGCTAAACTCAATGCCTGCTTTGCACAGTTTGTTTAAATGATTGACCATCAGCACATTTTGTGGATATTGATATTTTGGCAGTTTTGGTTTTTGTTGTTCTAATGCTTTTAGTGCTTGGTATAGCTTGGGGGCAGTCATCGCTCGCTGATTACCGCATAGATTGGTAACAAAACAGGTATTTACCACCGCTCCATTATCATAGCTGATACTTGCAGGGGCGATGATGGCGGTGTAGTTTTGATGTCGCATGGGGGTAAACACCGTCAAAGCAGGGGCGAATAAAAAGAATTTGATGTCATTTTTTAAATAAAAAGCAATGATTTTTGACAAAATAGAAAAAGGCGGATTGTCAATCACCACCGTGTTTTTATCATAATTTTTGGCGTGTGTTTGATAATCGCCATCAGGATAAAAAGGGCGTTCTACTGTTAAATCGTCCAAATTTAAGATATGCTGATGTACATAATCTAGCACGATGTCATACACCATAGGGGGTGTAAATGTGTCATCGCTCGTACTTCTTTTTTCAAATTTTTGTAGCCAGTTGTAGTATTCATCGCTATTCATTTCTCGCTCCCATCAAACCACATCAAAAACACCAAACAACAAACAGCATGGGCAAGGTGCGGCAATCCACTCTCGCCATCTACCATCTCGCCTGCCCACCACGCATTTAAATGCCTATGACAGGCGTTAAAATACCGCTCACGGGCGTTTGGCACATTACGCCAATTATCCACCCCATATTTGCCAGCCCCAAATTCAAGTACCGCCACTACCTGCCACAAAGGTGCTTGGGGTAGTAGGCTAAATCTTGGTTTGGCTTGGTCGTGTTTTTGTCCAATTTCAGCACGCTGTTTTTCTTTTTGCTGTTGCACAAGTTGCTCTAATTCACTCAATCTCGTAATTCTTTTATAATTCATCTCGCCCACTCCAATTCTTGCGGTGTTGTAACCTTAAAGCCATTTGCCACCGCCCATAATTCAATTTTGGTTATTAGTTTAATCATTTGGGCTAATCTCCCAATTCATTAGTGCTAAATAAATATCATCATCTATCTGACCTTTAATTTTTTCCACTTCGCTTCTTAGGTGAGCTTCTTTTGCGTTTTTGTAGGTAATAAAAGCATCGTCAGCATTCTTAAAATAACCAAGATGTTTTTTGCACCCATCAACTCTTAAAACAGCAGTAAACTTATTTTCATTTTTGTTAAAAGTAACACCAATGGGATATATTCCCCTTGATGAATGACAACTGTTTAAAATCACATTGATTTTCTTTGGAACAAATCGGCAATACTCTGGACAATAAATTTTGTTGCCTTTAATGCTTGATGATTGGAAGTGTGTTATGTGCTGGGTTGGTGATGATATTAAAAATCCAAATGATAAGAGCTATACAGAACTTATTTATAGTTTGAGTACTGATAATGAATATCAATTCACTGGACAATATAATAATTGGAAATATGCCACACCATTTGACCTAAAAACAGGTAAAGTCATTATTGATTATGTAGATGGCGAAGTGGTGTTGGAGAGTGGAAATGCAGATGAACAAATTTTTAAAAATCATTAAAAAGCGTTTGGATAATTACAAAAACTCAAACAATAATTGCCCAAAAATAAATGAAGTGATTTTTGAGCTTGACGAGCTTGTTAATATCGCAGAAACACAAATTTCACAATCAAATAACGGTTGGATTAGTGTTGATGATGAATTGCCAAAACCTTTTGAAAAAGTTTTGGTTTATGTTAAAACCCCTAAAAAGGTTATTATTGGTACAGATAGCCATAATCCAGAGCTTTTAGAATATGGTGTTAGACATAGTTTTGTTCTAACAGAATATGAAGTAACCCATTGGCAACCCCTGCCACAACCACCTAAAATTTTAAAATAAACGGAGCAAATATTATGAACAACAACGGCTGGATTAGCGTTGATGATATGTTACCTCCAAAGAGAACACAGGTATTGGTCTATCAGAGACCCCTGCGGTATGTATTAATCGCTGAATATCTTGGTGATAGTTGGGAGTTTAGCGAGTTGATGGATAGTGATACCCAAGTAACCTATTGGCAACCACTACCTGAACCACCTAAGGAGTGAAAAATGAGCAGACCTTTAACACAAGGTGGACTATCCACCGCTAAAGATATTTTGCCATTGTTGCCATTTGGCCGTACGACCCTGTGGCGAAAATGCAAAAACGGTCAATTTCCTGAGCCACAACGCTTGAACGCTAGCGTTACGGTATGGCATAATGATGATGTTAATGCATGGCTTGCCAACCCAAAAAAATGGAAAGACTGATGACGATAGGGTATGAATATGCTATTATATTTATACCCATTTTTTTATTGCATAAAATAGTAAATTTTCAAGATGCACCCTAAATTGTACCCTATGATATTTTAATAAATATAAAAATTAATAAAATCAATAGTTTGCTTTATTAATATCGTTCCGACCACTGGTACCATTTTGCTTTTTCAAAGCATTTCAAAAAATCCAAAATAACCCCAAAAGCCCAATAAAATAAAGGTTTTTGGGGTTTTTTGTGTCTATTGACAACCGCCCAATTTATTGAAATCTACAAATAAACATCACCGCCAATGTGGGCGTAACATTAGATGAACTTACCAAATCATTTAGTAAAAATGAGAGCGAACGGCTTATTCGTGCTATTGGTTTTGCTCATACGGACGGTTTAACCAATGATAAATTAATCCAAATGATAAGGGGGTCTAAGGCAAATCATTTTAAAGACGGTATTTTGTCCACCACAAGCCGAAACGCTCAAACAATCGCTCGCACAGGCACAGCGATTATGGCAAGTGAAGCTAAGCAAGAATTTATTAACCAAAACCGTGATATTATCAAAGGGATTAGGGTTAATGCCACATTGGACAGACGAACAAGCCCTATTTGCCGTCATCTTGACCACCAGTTTATGCCAATTGAAAGGGCTAAATATCCGCCCTATCATTTTAATTGTCGGTCTGGTTTTGAGATTGTATTTGACGGTTATGAAAGCCCAAAAAATAGAGCGAGTGAGTTTGGTGTAACGGAGAATGTCAGTTATTATGAGTGGCTAAAAAATCAAGATAAAGCCTACATTCAATCGGTTTTGGGTAAGAAAAAAGCCCAAACTTTTTTGTCAGACGGTATGACGGCGGATAAATTTAAACAGCTTGGGCTTGATAGAAGTTTTGAGCCTTTAACGCTTGATGAAATGGTAATTGTGGAAAACAACTCAAAAAATATGCTACAATCCACAAAAAACACAGGAAATCAGATTGTGCGTACCGATTGGGGTGATTTTCCAAATGCAATGATAGCTCATACCAAAGATACGATTACCACACATAGCCAGTATCTCACAGCAAAATCAGGTGACATTCACTCAGCATTAAGATTGGTTGATGAATTTTTGTCTGATGAGTTTGTTGTCAGTGTTCAAAAAGCGATTGCTGGTTATCCAGATATTCATATTTTACCTGTTCACGCCGAAGAAATGCTAGGGCGAAACAAAATTCCAATAGCATATGCGTTGGCGTTATCTGAAATTTTGGGTGTAAAAATGGACTTGAATATCGTTCAAGCCAAGCGAGCTTATCGCACTGATGCCGACGGTGTAGGTAGATTGTTAAAGCGTGTTAGCTTTGACGGTAAAGTCGTCGCAAATCGCCATTATATGATTGTTGATGATGTGATTACCCAAGGTGGCACTTTGGCGGATTTGCGAGCTTATATTGAAAATTGGGGTGGCAAAGTGGTGTTGGCAAGTACCTTGAACGGCAAGCCAAATTCTGCTAGAATACCCATTACAAAAGCCACGCTTGGGCAATTACGCAAACAAGCAGGCAAACAGATTGAACAATGGTGGCAGGAGCAATTTGGTTATGATTTCTCAAAATTTACCGAATCAGAAGCAAGATACCTTGCAAAACAAATCCACAGACACGGCATTGACACCGTCCGAGATACACTCTTTAAGACAAGACCTTAAAGAGGCTTATGAGTATGGCAAGGGTTATTTTGCCCATCGTGCCAAGCGAATACAAACTTTAATCAAATAAAAATTAGTCAGATAACAACTAACCCCCCCCTGCAACCGCAAGGGGGTTTTTTACGCCCCCATGTTGGGGCTTTTTTAATGCCTAAGTTGGAAAACAAGGGTATAACGACTTGGAAAAGTCATCATTTGGAGTAGTGTATGAAACTTAAACTTGATGAAAACGGTCATGTTGTTGTGCAAGATGGCAAACCTGTTTATGTGTATGATGATGGCAAAGAAGTGGCGTTTGATGCACTGCAAGCCACA
>NZ_JAYGGV010000008.1:0-76077 GCF_035181405.1 Moraxella tarda | reverse complement strand
AGGACCGGCTACACCTGCATCACCTTTAGGACCTTGTGGACCGATGGCACCTGCTGGACCTGCTGGACCTGCTTCACCAGTGTCGCCTTTAGGACCTTGAGGACCGATAGCACCTGCTGGGCCTGCTGGGCCGATGGCACCAGTATCACCTTTAGGACCTGCTGGACCGATGGCACCAGTATCACCTTTAGGACCTGTGTTGCCTTTAGGACCTGTATCACCTTTAGGACCTGTTGGGCCTATAGCACCAGTATCACCTTTAGGACCTGTTGGGCCTGCTGGGCCTGCTGGACCGATGGCACCAGTATCACCTTTAGGACCTGTGTCACCTTTAGGACCTGCTGGACCGATAGCACCAGTATCACCTTTAGGACCTGTGTTGCCTTTAGGACCAGTATCACCTTTAGGACCTTGTGGGCCTATAGCACCAGTATCACCTTTAGGACCTGTTGGGCCTGCTGGGCCTGCTGGGCCTGCTGGGCCTACTTCGCCTTTAGCACCATTTCTGATGTTCATGACTTCTCGGCGGCCATCTGGGTGGACGATGGTCAAATCATAACCACCCTCAACATCTTGCTTGGTGATGCTAGTACCCTTGACGGTAACCACATGAAGAAGTTTATCTCTATCACCTTGGGCCGATATCTGCACGCCATTTTCACCAACAAATCTAACCTCATTGGTGGAATGTACAGCTTCTTTATAGATATTTGGGCCACCAGCGGCATTAGCAGTCGTTAGGTACCAAGCCATGTGACGAATATCGCCTACTGTAGCAGCAACACTGTCTTCGACTCGCTTGGCACTAAAATTGGTTACACCACCTGCATCTCTACCCAGACCACTGGTTAAATTATTCAAAACCACAGGATTAGTAGTGCTACCTAACGCATCTTGTAATGAGACGACCACCTGATTATTAGGCACAGTGCGAGATTGAGAATCAATAAAGCCACCGTCAGCTTTCTTAAAGAGCTTGGTGCCATCTGCTTTGGTATAAACCATCGGCACTTGATCTAAAGTTCCCTTAGCGACAGAAAACAGCTGCGAGCCGTTCACTGCATCGGTAGAGGTTGCTGAGATCTCACCAGCTGCCACATTTTGGATACGGCGTTCTTTGCCAGCAGAGCCGATGGTCAGTACGCCATTAGGAGTACCACCAGCGAAGTTTGCAAAGGTTACACCACCCACCTTGACATTATCCACCACGCCTTTATCGCCTGCGGTGGTGGTTGTACCCTCTGGGTTACCATCAGCCGAAGTACGGTTTTTGGTGCCTACTCTATCACCAGTAGTGGCTACGGTTTCCATGCCCAGATACACAGAGTTTGCCACATCTGCTTTGGTATCAGAACCTAGTACAAATGCTTTGTCGGCAGTTACCTTGTTATTAGCACCCACTGCATGGCTATCAGTACCGCTGACTGTATTAGCAAAGCCATAAGCACCAGCACGCACACCTGAAACATTATTTTGAGAGCCAATGGCCGTACTCTTATTGCCTGATACCACAGTCAAAGTACCAACAGCGGTAGAGACATCGCCTGTAGCCTGAGCCTGAGTACCTACTGCAGTGGTGTTGGTTTTGCTGGCTACAGAGTTAAGACCAACCGCCACACCAAAAGAACCCTCCGCTTTGGCACCAGCACCGATGGCCGTACTGCTCGTACCTGTCGCTTTGGCATCTTCACCAAAGGCAGTTTGGCCAACAGCAGCAGCAGCAGCACCTTTGCCATAAGCCATACCTAGGCCAGTACCAGCCAGATTTGCTCCAGCACTGCCAGCGATACTTCTTAAATCAAGCGTATCGCTTGAGCCATCTGCTTTATTGATGGTCAGACGATAGCCACCATCAATGTCGTTTTTGGTGATGGTCGTACCTTTGATGGTAACCACATGACGGAATTTCGCGTCTACACCACGCGCGGTTACCTCTATACCCTCACCACCAACAAATCTAAGCTCATTTTTGGTGTGTACATCGCCTCTATAGGTGTTGTCATCACCCTCGGCAGTAGCACCAGTACTGATATGCCAAGCCAGATGGCGTAAATCACCGACAGTAGCCACGGTATTATTACCAACCGCAGGATTGGCAATATTGGTTACCTCACCAATTTTACCCAGACCACTGGTTACATTGCTTAATATCACAGGAGTGGTAGTGCTACCTGCCGCATCTTGTAATGAGACGATCACATCACTATTATTAACCGAAGCACCGCCTGTCGTCTTGACAAAGCTACCATCATCTCGCTTGGTGAGTTTTTCGCCTTGCTTATTGGTATAGGTGATGGGCAGATTGGCAGTAGAAGGACCAGCACCTATTTTCTCAAGCACACCCTTGGTGATAGAAAACAGCTGCGAGCCGTTCACTGCATCGGTAGAGGTTGCTGAGATTTCACCAGTTGCCACATTCTGAATACGGCGTTCTTTGCCAGCAGAGCCGACAGTAACCGCACCGAAAGGGGTAGGGCCAGCAAAGTCAGTAAAATCGGTGCCACTAATATTCACCGAATTGACCGTAGCCTTACCTGCAGTGGTAGGGAAAGTAGGGCCAAGTCTGCCAGTCGCACGACGATCAGGCGAGTCATCATCACGCACCACAAGCGAATATTGCTTAGTGCCAACGGTATTGCCATCTTCAAATCTGGCCGTGCTGCCAGAACCCAAATAAATAGAGTTTGGCACAACACCGACAGTTTCGCTGCCCAGCACATAGGTATTATCCGCTTGTGTGGTTACGCTACTTTTATAACCAAATACACCAGCATTGGCAGATTCTACTTTGGTATCCGCACCCACTACGGTAGAAAAGCCTGCTGTCGCTTGGGCACCATAGCCCAGTGCGGTGGATTTTTCTGCTGTCGCTTGGGCAGATCGGCCCAGTGCGGTGGATTGTATTGCTGTCGCTTCGGCATGTGTGCCCAGTGCGGTAGAAAAGCCTGCTGTCGCTTGGGCATTGTAGCCCACTGCGGTGCCATCAAGTTCTTTCGCTTGGGCACCTTGGCCCACTGCGGTAGAATTGTTTGCTGTCGCTTCGGCAGCTTGGCCCAGTGCGGTGGATAGTTCTCCTCTAGCTTTGGCATATATGCCCAGTGCGGTGGATTGTTTTGCTATCGCTTCGGCAAGTGTGCCCACTGCGATGGACTCTTGTGCTGTCGCTTGGGCAATATTGCCCACTGCGATGGAATGTTCTCCTGTCGCGTAGGCAGCTTGGCCCAGTGCGGTGGCATTAACTCCTGTCGCGCTGGCACTTGCGCCCAGTGCGGTAGAACTTTCTCCTGTCGCTGTGGCAACTCGGCCCAGTGCGGTGGCATCATTTGCTGTCGCTTGGGCATTTTGGCCCACTGCGGTAGAATGTTGTGCTGTCGCTTGGGAACCTTGGCCCACTGCGGTGGCATTAGTTTGTTTCGCTTGGGCATTTTGGCCCACTGCGGTGGATTCACCTCCTGTCGCTCGGGCATATTGGCCCACTGCGGTAGAATAGTTTCCTATCGCTTGGGCAGTATTGCCCAGTGCGGTAGACTTGCTTTCTGTCGCTTGGGCATTGTAGCCCACTGCGGTGGCATGAATTTTTGCCGCTTGGGCACCTTGGCCCACTGCGGTGGATTCGCCTCCTGTCGCTTGGGCATTCTTACCAAACGCACTGCCAGAGTCTAAAGTAGCTACAGAACCAGTACCATAAGCAGTGCCAGCACCAGTACCCACATTGGCCAATGCACCTGGAGCGCCTGCTGGACCTTTAAAGCTGCCAGTTTTTACCCATCGATCGGTTTTTTTCTCAAAAACATCGCCTGTTGTGGCATTGACCGCCATATCACCATTGATGCCATATCTATCATCAGGGGTGTCGGTAGTCGGCCAGACGCGGTTGGTCTGAGCGATACTTCTTAAATCAAGGGTTTCAGATTGGCCATCTGCTTTATTGATGGTCAGACGATAGCCACCAGTGATCTCGCTTTTGGTGATTTCGGTACCTTTGATGGTAATCTTACGCACACTACCAGTGTTGTTACCCGATAGTTTGATGCCGTTTAGACCCTCCAGTCTGACCTCGTCAGCACTGACGACATTACTGACATACCGATCACCCTCTATGTTCAGTCGCCAGCCCATGTTGCGTAGGTCGCCCACAGTGGCGGCCGTATCGTCGCTCACATCAGCGTTGGTCAATACGCGTAGCCTCACACTGTTATCGCTTAGGCCACTGGTGAGGTTGCGCAGTCTTATTCCGCCAGTGGTAGCACCTGCCGCATTGTGCAATGAGGCAACCACCTGATCATCAGGCACACCGACACCCCTATCAGTAACAAAGTTACCGTCAGTCTTCTTAGTGACCCTAGCGCCGTCTTTGTTGGTATAGATGGTGAGCGGAGTAGTAACAATGTTCATTTTCTCAAGCACACCTTTGGTGATAGAAAACAGCTGCGAGCCGTTCACCGCATCGGTAGAGGTTGCTGAGATTTCACCAGAGGCCACATTCTGAATGCGGCGTTCTTTGCCAGATGCACCGACAGTAACCACACCGACAGGGGTAGGGCCAGCAAAATTGGTGAAATTATCGGTAATGATAGTAGCACCACCATAGGTAGCCCTGCCTGCAGTGGTGGTGGTGCCAAGCGAACCATTAACACGATATGTCGAACCTGGCGGTTCACGCCCTATAGTCGCATAGTTTTTTGTGCCGGCTCTAGGAGCGTTTTCAAATACAGCAGTACTGCCACTACCTAAATAGACAGAGTTAGCAACAGTAGCTGTAACACCACTACCTATCGCATAGGTGTTTTCATAACCTGGCATCACGATACTGTCATAACCGAATACACCAGAATTGGCAGATTCTACTTTGGAACCTGCACCCACTGCGGTGGCATTAAGTTTTATCGCTTGGGCACCATTGCCCAGTGCGGTAGAATATCCTTCTGTCGCTTGGGCACCTTGGCCCAGTGCGGTGGCAGCAATTTTTGTCGCTTGGGCACTTGCGCCCAGTGCGGTAGAATTATCTCCTGTCGCTCGGGCATCTACGCCCAGTGCGGTGGCAGCAATTTTTGTCGCTTGGGCATTTTTGCCCAGTGCGGTAGAATATTGTGCTGTCGCTCGGGCATTTACGCCCAGTGCGGTAGCATCTTCTAATGTCGCTTGGGCAAGATCGCCCAGTGCGGTAGTAAATTTTGCTGTCGCTTGGGCATTGTAGCCCACTGCGGTAGAATATACTTCTGTCGCTTGGGCACCATCGCCATATCTGGTTTGTTGAGCCATCGCCTCGCTACACAGCAGCACCCCCATCGTAACAGCCGTCAGTCGGAACGCCGCCTCCCCTCGGCTCACCACAGCAGGCGTGCTGCCGACGGTGCTTGTGGCGGACTTGGTACGCCCTTTGGCATACTCACACACAGCCGTGAAGGTCTGCGTCGCCTGGTTAAAGACAATACGATAAATTTTATTCATAAGCGCTCCAAAATCGCATGAACTAAAAGACAGCCCAAAAACCCCACCCATAGGGCAAGTTAGGCCGCCAACTAACTGCTGGCGATGGCAACCTCATAAAGCCAATCAGCCAATCACCAACAAAAACCAAATGGCTGTGCCATATTTGCCACGCCTGCCGACCAATTGGCAGATACAGCACCATGACCAAAGTTAAAACAAAGTTAAAAAACAGCCAAGAAAATACGCAAAAAATACGCAGAAAATACGCAGAAATACGCAGAAATACGCAGAAATACGCAGAAATACGCAGAAATACGCAGAAATACGCAGAAATACGCAGTTTAATATTAGATGATTTGAGGTAAAATGTCTACTAAATTATGTATTTTTTATGATAATTTTGTCATTTTTTATTGCTGTGGTACTACCGTCTGCTTTGCACCAGCCGACAACCAGCCCCACCAGTACAAAGCAGGGCAACACATTGCAGCACAAATGACAAAAAAAATAAGAAAAATAAGAAAAATAAGAAAAATAAGAAAAATAAGAAAAATAAGAAAAATAAGAAAAATAAGAAAAATAAGAAAAATAAGAAAAATAAGACAGCCAAAAGCTAAAAGCTAAAAGCTAAAAGCTAAAAAGATGGGATAAAAAAAGTTACTGCGGCGGCTGTAGCTGGCGTATCTGGTGGGCGATGTGCTCGGCCAGGCTCTGGCACAGCTGCAGGTCTTGGCACTCTACCATCACACGAATCACAGGCTCGGTGCCAGAGGGGCGTATCAAAAGGCGGCCCACGCCTGCCAGCTGCCGCTCTGCTGCTGCCAAAGTGGGGGCCAGTGCCTTGTTGGCATGGGGGTCTATCCTCTGTGGCAGACGCACATTGATGAGTGTCTGCGGATAGGGGCGATAGCCCTCGGACAGCTTGGACAAGCTGGCACGCTGTTGTATCATGCACATGAGTACCTGCAGACCTGCCACGATGGCATCACCAGTACGGCTTTTGTCCAGACACAAGATGTGCCCAGATGGCTCACCGCCAATGCTCAGCTGTTTGGCCTCCAGTAGCTGCATGACATGGCGGTCGCCCACTTTGGCCCGATAAAAATCAATACCACGCTCGGCCAAAGCCAGCTCTAGGGCCATGTTGCTCATCTGCGTGCCCACCACGCCCCTAGGCTGCAGATGGCAGGCCAATATGTATAATATGCCATCGCCATCTACCAGATTGCCACGCTCGTCCACCATGATGATGCGGTCGCCATCGCCATCTAGGGCAATGCCCACATCGGCCCCATGTGCCAGCACGGCCGCCTGTAGCGATTGGGGGCAAGTAGAGCCGCAGCCATCGTTGATGTTGATGCCATTTGGCGTGTGGTGAATGTCGATGACCTGTGCACCCAGCTCTCTGAGTACACGAGGTGCCACACGATAGCCTGCCCCATTGGCACAGTCGATGACTACCGTCAGCTGGTCTAGGCTTAAATGATAAGGAAAGCTGCCTTTGCAGTATTCAATATATCGGCCTTGGGCATCGTCCACACGGTAACTTTTGCCAATGCCATCTGCCTGTATGCCAGTCAGGCGAGACAGCCCCATTTGGCCATCGCCAATGAGTGCGTCTAGCTGATGGTTGATTTGTTCTTGCAGCTCATCAGAGATTTTTTTGCCCTCAGCCGAAAAAAACTTCACGCCATTATCATGATAGGGGTTGTGCGAGGCAGAGATGACCACACCCATATCCGCATGAAAGCTTTTGACCAGATGGGCGATGGCAGGGGTGGGCAAAGGCCCAAGCAGATACACATCTACCCCAGAGGCATTAAATCCAGCTTGTAATGCCGCCTCGATGACATAGCCAGACACACGCGTATCTTTGCCAATCACCACTCTGGGGCGTTTATTAGCGATATTGGTGGTGTTGGTGGTACTGGCGGTATTATTAGTATTGGCGTTGTCAGTGGTGGCAATGGTGCCAGTCGCACTCTTACTGCCTTGTTGTGCCACCAGCACACGCCCAGCCCCAAAACCCAGCCGCAGCACAAAATCAGGCGTAATCGGAAACACCCCAAATTCACCACGAATGCCATCTGTACCAAAATAACTCATCATCTCCCCCTAATCATGCGTATCTTAATTGGGCTTAGTGCCGTTTTATTAAAAAATGATAAAAACAAGTTATAAAAACAAGTTAAAAGTTAACATGTTAAACCAAAACTTGTTAAATAAAGTTGAATAAAGTTAAACAAAACCGATTAAAACCAAAAAACCAAAAAACCAAAAAACCAAAAAACCAAAAAACCAAAAAACCAAAAAACCATCGCTATTATAGCACGCTTGTTGGTATTTTGGCATGGTTGTTGATTGGTTGTTGATTGGTCAAATGGATCAAGACTACAAGATATATTAAACAAAGCCTGATTTGGACAAGGCATCAGCAACAAAACCCCCACGCCATGGCGTTTTGTCATTTTGTCATACTGTTTATTTCGCCATAATTTTTTAAGCGATAAGCCTGATTTTGTGGCGGTAAAACCAGTTTACTACATTGTTATCCAGTTATCCAGTTATCCAAATAAGTCTAACCACCCATTTTTGGGCGGTTAAATTTATTTTTGGTAACAAAAAAGCCAAATAATCACGACAATTTATAAAAAATTGCAATAATTACTTGACTTTTAGTATAGTTTAAAATACTATGTGTTTATCAAGGCAAGGTGTTACAGCACCAAGCCTTGATAGGTTATCCGCCACCGACCTGCTTGAGTGGTGGCGACCTTAGGAGATAAGACAATGAAAACACTCATTAAAATCTGTATCATTGTTATCCTGCTACTATTGAGCAATCACGCTTACTAACGGCAGGTAGCCTGTAAAGGCTGGGGCGGTGGGCAAGCTCACCGCTTCACTCCTAAAACTTAGGACCATCTTAGCAATTATTTTAGGATTTGTCAAATGCCAAAAATCGTCAAAAACCCAAAAACTCGTGCCCAAATCCAAGCCGAATCAGACGCTCGCCGTCAGGTTAAGCCGATTGGTTTTAAAGTACCGATAGAATTTGCCAATGAGCTTGACGCACTTGCCAAAAAAACAGGCAAAACCAAAAATATCATTGTGATGGAGGCAGTAGCTCTTTGGGCAAAACAAGTGGTATGACACACAACCAGGGGCGTGAGCCGTGTGTTTTTGGCATATTCCCCATATACCTCTACTTTTGTCCTATGCGTGGTTGGTGATGGCTTGTTTTAGGGTTTTGGTTTTTAGGGTTTTGGTTAGTTGCATTTTTTTAATAAAAAACCCTGCAAATGCAGGGCCATCATTGACAGTTTATTTCATTAAAGGTACATTTTAATTAAATTGGGCAGCTCTTTTTTATATTTTTGGGTAATCATAATATCACCCCAAGAAATTCTAGCTTGTAAATCATAGTCAGCCTTATGTCGTCTTGTTAAAAAATCTTTAAATTGCAATGACAATTTACGGATATTTTTATCAGTCATTGACATTTCATCAAGTATGAAATACAAATTTTTATGCGTTCCTGTTTTGTACCGATTTGTATCAATCCCTGCTTTTTCCATTGCCAATCTTAATTCATGAAAAACCGCATAATAACTACGATTGATGTACGCTCGCCAAAGTGCTTCCGGTGATGTTTTATCAATGTTACCAAACAGTATATCAATGCTTTTATGCAAATCAGTCGTTGTTACTGACATCAGATAAACTCCGTACATGCCGACGAAAAACCAACCAAGATGTTTTTATAATCACGGTAATTTAACTCACTGTCAATCAACACATCTAAAAATCCATCTTGCAAATGCAAGCAATCATCAACAGATAAATTGTTCAGATCAACATTGATCTCTAGATATCCTCCAATTTCTGTATAATCACAATCAAATGACAAATGATGGTCGCCTACATATTTATCCGACAAAAATACATAAATATATTTTAATATATCAATAACAGTATTTTTGGGTATATCCAACTCATTGAGTATGTCTATTCTTTTATTGATTTCCTGGATATACGCTTGACTTTTTTGCATGATTTGTTGCTTATTGCCTTGATAGTATTGCATGGCTTCATAAACTTCATCAATATCCAAACGCAATAAAGCATGGGACAGCAATAATGACACACTTTCTAAAGCATGGGGATTTTGTTGCAATATTTCTTTGGCAATTTGGCTACTTTCATCAAACCTACCCATACTATGCAAAATATTCATGATGTTTTGTGTGGCATTCATATCGCCCAATTTCTCAGCGTTTTGCATGGCAGACAGAGCCTGAGTGGGTTTACCCATTAAGATGTAGGCAAATGACTTTAAAACATAAGCACTTTTGGGGTCTGTATTTAAAAGACTTGGAACATCTTGATTTAGCCAACGATGAAACCGCAAACCATCAGGATTGGTCAATCCTTGATGGTTTTGCAAAAATTCATAGGCCTCATTTGCTTTGGTTTTTGGCTGCATAGGCAAATCTCCACTTAGGGCGTTTTATTATACCATAGGTTATCAAAGCTTGACAAATTTACACCCCAAACTTGCCAATGCGAATAAACTTGCCAATGCGAACAAAAGGGAAATCACTGCCATTGTATAAAATCTCACTACTTTCATTTTGCTCACCTTGTCTAAATTACCTTAACAACTCTTTCATCTAAAATTCATCTAAAATGATAATAACCTTATTCAATATACCACATTGATATTAAAAGCCCAAGCTCGCCAAAGCCCATAGACTTTTTGAGCGATTTTTGCAATAATGTAGGGTCGACTTCAAGTTCGTTTTATCGTTTTTTAGCAAGTGTTTTGTCGCTAATTCTTTGGATTCTACGAATTTTGTGTCGCTTTTATTGATGCAAATTAACGCACGATAACGGATAATGCCATCTTTTGAACACCATCTTTTTGCTTGCGTTCGCTGATTGTACCCATATTGCCACCCTTGTATAACAAAAAAAATGCACCATAGAACCAAAAAATCTATGGTGCAAATACAACGACAAAAACACACAAAAGCTGACAGACAATAAAGTTTGCTCAACCCTATGAAAAATAAGGCTTTTAACATAAATGATTGATTTAATTAAAAATAAAAGAATATCTGTTGCCCCCATGATAGATTGGACAACGGCCGATTTTAGGTACTTTGCACGGCTGTTCAATCCTGACATACATCTATATACCGAGATGATCAGCACCAGTGCCATCTTGCACGGCGACACCCAGCATGTGCTACATCATGATGACACAGAGCACCCTGTGGTGTTGCAGCTTGGTGGCTCCAGCCCAAGCCAAATGGCCCAATGCGTGCGTATCGCCGATGCGATGGGCTATGATGAATTTAACATCAATGTCGGCTGTCCGTCCGACCGTGTCCAGCATCACAAGATGGGTGCGTGCCTCATGGCAGAGCCGCAGCTGGTGGCCGACATGGTGCGTGCCATGAAAAACCAAACCGACAAGCCCATCACCGTCAAGCACCGCATTGGTATTGATGATTTTGACAGCTATGAATTCATGCGTGATTTTGTGCTGACGGTGGCAGAGGCTGGCTGTACACATTTCATCGCACACGCACGCATTGCTTGGCTACACGGCCTATCACCCAAACAAAACCGAGAGATTCCACCGCTTCGTTATGATGATGTCTATCGCCTAAAACAGCAGTTGCCACATTTGACCATAGAGATCAACGGTGGCATTGACAGCCTAGATGCGATACGCAATCATCTGTCTTATGTTGATGGCGTCATGGTGGGGCGTGCCTTTTATCACAATCCGATGCTGATGGCCGAGTGCAATCTGCTATCAGGGCGACAGATGCCCACGCGTCGGCAGATTTTGGCCAATTTATATCCCTATCTGCACAGACGCGCCGAACAAGGTGCCAATCTGGCCACGCTGGCACGGCATTATCTGGGGCTTTTTCAGGGGCTGACAGGTGCACGCAAATGGCGACAAACCTTAAGTGGCAGGCGTACCCTAAGCGTTGATGACATTCAACAAAGTGCAGAGGCGGTATTGCAGATGAATGGCCAATGATGTTTGTTTATCTTTTTTATGGTGTTTTGGTCAATAGATTTCCTGCGATACTAGGTTTTCCGTTCGCCCTGAGCTTGTCGAAGGGTGGCGGAAAACCGTTATGGTTCGACAAGTTCACCACGAACGGTTTTCCTTATTTCAAGGTTTCGCAGGAAGTCTAATGTTTTAGATGGTGCTTTAACCATCTAAGACGACACTTTGGCCATTTTTTAGCCATCTTGGTTGCCATCTCTTAGCCCAAACAAGGCCGTCCCCACACGCACGATGCCAGCACCGCACGCCACCGCCTGTGCCATGTCGCCACTCATGCCCATAGACAGCGTATCCCAATACGCCAGCTTACGCACCGCCCCAACCTCATCAAACAAAGACCTAGCACGCACAAAGGCATTATCGCTGTCTTTGGCAGGGATAATCATGATGCCCCTAAGACGCAAATTGGCCAAATCTTTGATCTCATCAACCAACGCCAAAAGCTGACTGGGCGGTATGCCAGATTTGCTATGTTCGTCATCAATATTCACTTGAATCAGCACATTAAGCGGTGCCATATCGCCACGCTGCTCACTCAATCTTTTGGCGATGATGCCTCGCTCTATGGTATGCACCCAATCAAAATGAGTGGCGATGTCACGCGTTTTGTTACGCTGAATGCTGCCAATATAATGCCACACGATTGGCAGATCAGACAACAAAGCCTGCTTGGCCAGTGCCTCTTGCAGATAGTTTTCACCAAAATCAGCCTGCCCCAGCCCAAACAGCTCACGAATGTCGCTGGCGGGCTTGGTTTTGGACACCGCCAATAGCCTTGCCTCATGATCAAAATCTGCACACTGATTGGCCAAAGCCAAATCCTGCATGACTTTTTGGTAATTTTGGGCAAGTTGTAGGTTTTGCAAACTTTGAGAGCTTTGCACAAGCGGTTGTGTCGTCATAAATGATCACCTAAAATACACATAAAAAAACAAAAAACATCAGCCAAAGTTTTAAAGTCCTGTCATTTGGCTTTTTGTTGATTCAGATTTGGTTAATTTGGTTAATTTTATCACAAATCGCCCAAGCATATTTGGCAAATCAAAAAACAGCCAACAACCACTCAACAAAAAGTTGATAAAAAATTTGGCAAGCTCATCAAAAAATGCTTTAATAGACTTCCTGCAAAACCCCAAAGTTAAGGAAAACCGCTCAAAGTGAGCTTGTCGAACCATAACGGTTTTCCGCTACCCTTCGACTTAGCTCAGGGCGAACGGAAAACCTAGTATTGCAGGAAGTCTAATACACCACCACACAACAATCCAAAAACAACCTACAAACCAAAAAACCATGACCACGCTCAATCTACACGCCCTGCTTGCCTATGCCAAACAAATGAACGCCTCTGATGTCCATTTGTCTGCTGGCGAGGCGGTGCGTTTACGCATTGATGGCAAGATGACAGCCATTGAAACTACACCCCTAGATGACGCCGATGTCAAACACCTCATCAAAAGCATCGTTGATGATGAGGTGTTTGATGAGATTTTAACCAACAAACAAAAAGATTTTTGTTTTCAAATCAAGGGATTATGCCGATTTCGTGCCAATGTTTTTCAGCAAAATCGTGGTCTGTCGGCAGTTTTTCGGCTCATACCCAATCAACTACTAAACCTTGATGAGTTAAAATCTGGCGACACCCTAAAAAGGATATGCCAGCTCACTCATGGGCTTGTTTTGGTAACAGGGGCAACAGGCTCTGGCAAATCCACCACACTATCGTCGATGATTGATCACATCAACAGCACGCGTGCTGTGCATATTTTGACCATAGAAGACCCCATAGAGTTCATACACACCTCAAAAACCGCCCTCATCAATCAGCGTGAAATCCACCGTGATGCACACAGCTTTGACGATGCCCTACACGCCGCCATGCGTGAGGACCCTGATGTCATTTTGATCGGTGAGTTGCGAGATTTGACCAGCATTCGCTTGGCCTTGCGTGCAGCAGAAACAGGGCATTTGGTACTGGCGACACTGCACACCAACAGTGCCGCCAAAGCGATAGACCGCATCATCGATGTCTTTGATTCGCACGAAAAAAACATGATTCGCACCATGCTCTCAGAATCTTTGCAAGCCGTCATCGCCCAGACGCTATTACCAAAAATCGGTGGTGGACGCATTGCCGCCTTTGAGATCATGATTGCCACGCCTGCCATCGCCAATCTGATTCGTGAAAACAAAGTCGCCCAGATGTACTCTGCCATTCAGACAGGTGCGGCCTCTGGCATGATCAGTCTTGATGGCAGTCTAAAACAGCTGATAGAACAAGGACTCATCACCACAGACACCGCCAGACTGACCGCCAAAGAACCAACAAATTTTTAAGATTGTTAAGATTTTAAAAAATTTTAAAAAGTGGCTTTCAAAATGGTTTAAATGGTTTAAATGGTTTAAAAAAAATTCATAAGCGAATAAAAAACACAGCTTGAATCAGCCGTTAAAAAAACCGTCCACTTTGATGATCAGATTGCCAAATCATCAAAGTGGACGGTTTTACCAAAAAAATCACGAAGCCTATCAGCTCATCAGCTTATTAAAGCACGGCCCAACTCAGTTTCAATCAAGGTTTCAATCAAGGTTTCAATCAAGCCCAAACAAAACCCAAACAATGAAGCTTACTTAAGCCTCCCTTAAACCTCCAAGGTTTTTTGGCATTCCTCATCATCACACACGCCATGCAGTACCAAAGAATGTGCCGACAACTTAAAGCCATGTGCCTTTGCCACCTTGATTTGCTCTTCTTCAATTGCCTGATTGTTAAATTCTACAATTTTTCCACACACATCACACACCAGATGGTCATGATGGTCTTCTTGGACAATCTCAAACACAGACAGATTGTTTTCAAAGTTATGTCGCTCAACAATGCCTGCTTGCTCAAACTGCGTCAAAACACGATACACCGTAGCCAGCCCCACATCTTCGCCCTGTGCTGCCAATGCACGATACACATCTTCGGCACTCATGTGGTGATGCTCTGCCGTATCCAACAATTCCAAAATCTTAATGCGTGGCAATGTTACTTTTAGCCCCGCCTTACGCAAATCTTTATTGGTAAATGCCATGATATCCACCCTCATTTTAGTATATTAAGTTAGCAATGTATTTTCAGTAATGTATTTAGCTTGGCGATTTGCTATGATTGATTTTATCAATGATCATCACCCTTGCAATTATCATCTGATAATCAATTGCAATTTAGCCATACTTTATCATATTTTCACCAAAATTACACCAAAAAAAATATTCATACACCCCACAAAATAATCAATCTTTATAATATGAACAATCAATCTTTACCAAACCGCCCTTCATCAAGCCGACACCAGTACAAAAAACTTGCATATTTGATGACTTGCGTTTAATATGTTAGCAATTTTTTTATTCAGACTTATTTGAGCAATCATCATGAAAAAACTTCTAGCGACTGCCTTGTTGATGTCCATCACCGCACTCTCTGGCTGCAATATTTTTCGCGTTTATACCATTGACCTGCCACAGGGCACGCCCATCACCGCCCAGCAGGCGGCTGCATTGCAGATTGGCATGACAGCCAACCAAGTGCTGTATTTTGTTGGTAGCCCTGCCATACAAGACACCCTAAACCCAAACCGCTGGGACTATCTGTATGACTATACCGCAGGCACAGACGGCAAACGCAAAGGCCAAACCAACATCAAAAACGCCAGCCAACGCATGAGCGTATATTTTGACAACGGCCGTGTGGTTCGCATTGACGGCAGAGAAACCCTGCCTCAGCAGAAGTAACCCATACCAACGCCTTGTATGCAACAATCATTCATGCAATCACAATAAATATTCATCAAGCATTCATCAAAAGTATGCATAAAAAATATGTCTGTCAAAAGTGCATTTTGGCAGACATAGATTTTGATGGGCTTAGATTTTGGCAGACCTAGATTTTAGGTGCGATTTGGATTTTTGTTTACGCCTTGTCATTGGGTCGTAGGACAAGGCACGATAAATCTCTATGCGGTCGCCATCACACAGCACAGCGTCTAGGCGTTTTTTTTGACTATAAATCCCAACATACCACGCCTGATGATTTGGCTCAGCTTGGGCGTGGCTTTCGCACCATTGGGCAAATTCTTGCAATACAGCCAACTTAAGCCAGCCACTCAATGCCAATGCCTGATGAATGCTAGACCCTGCAGGTACGCTCATTTCAGCATACAGTTGGCCACCGTCTTTATCCACATGACTTAGGGCGATGTCTATCATGCCAGCCATTCTGCCACCAAGCCAATCATCGCCATCACAAGTGCAATAGGCACAACGATACGCACCAAAATCCGCCAGATGTTATAGCGAGTCTCGTTGCCAAAGTTTAGTGCCTTTCTTAGGTGGCTAATTTTCATCACAAAACCCACAAAAACTGCCAACACCAAGACCGTAACCACACCAAGTACAGACAGCAGTATCGTCAACACACCAGATGGCAACAGCCCAAATACCACCCCAAGCACCAACAAAACTGTACCACCAATCATCACACCAAAGCGAGACATCAGCTGACTGCCTGCATAAAACAACAAAAACGCTGCCACGCCCAGCATACCCGCACCAGCCACCGCAAAAGAGATTGGTGTTATCATCGCACTACCCGCCAATAGTGCCAACGCACCAAAAATCAGCTGCGTCAGCCAAATCGGTACAATCATGCCAGACATTGATTTATTCAGTTGGCCCAGCTGAGCGGTGATGCCAACACTGCCAAACCAGTACAGACCAGTACCCACACCCACCGACAGCAATGCCAACAGCACCGCACGCCCCCATTCGCCAAGCGTCATGTCCGTCATGACAGGGACACTGACACCGCTGGTCAGACCACCATCAAACAAAGCAATCAGCGAACCTGCCAAAATCAGCAACAAAGCTATGGGCAGTAGGCGTGATTTTAATAAACTTAATATCAGCACAACAACCATCAGGGCCACACTCATGCCAAAAGTTGGCACGGCCAAAGCCTGATGAAGCTCTGGCATATAAGTGGCCAATCCTACCGCCACACGCGAGGTGATGCTGGCGGCAATCATCACACACAAGACCACCGACAACCCTGCAAAGATACGCCACGCCACAGACGAATCAGCCTCACGAGTGAGTTTTTGCATACCTTGCCACGGCATTTGAGCACTACGAACCGACAATGCAAACTCAGCAAACAAAATCGGCAAACCAATCAGCACCATCGCCACCAACCACATCACCCAAAAATCCAGCTCTCTTGCCATATTGGGTGCTAATTGCGGTGCAAATAACAATGGCAAGGCACACGCCACAAAGAACACAGTCTGTCTATGAAACATATCTTTACCTTCTTAGAATGAATGCCTTATTGTATCACAAAACCACCAAAGACACAGACAACAAAAAAAACCCCAGTTGGGGCTTTTTGTAGGGGGTTATGCCATGATGTTTCTAATCAAGCTCTTGTACAGCAGTGCATGAGGGTTAGATTACAACCTTTTGCACAACTGCTTTTTTTTGTATGGCTTTTTGTATCACTGTCTTTGCACACTTTGTACAGATTTTACGCAGATTTCTTTGTACTTTTGTTTTCTTTGTACTTTTGTATGGGCATTCAACAACCACATTTTAAATTTACCCAGTGGGTTGTTTAACACAGCCGTTGTCTTAACAACAGCCAAGTGGCTCATGCGGTTTGGTCATGTACCACTTAAACACCCCAAAAATACAATAAGCTTTATACAATCATACAGTTAATATAAAGTATGTTAATCTATAGTATACAGTCAGCCTAAGTGATCAGCCCAATAAAAAAATACAATCAATGCACTGCTGATAAAAATTCTGATAAGATTTTAATGTCTTTATCAGACAGCTTAGCAGCGACCATCTGCATCATGCCTTTTTCGCCTTTTTTAGCGGCATCATTGGTACGCACCTCGCCATCAGTAGCAACTTCATCTTCACGCCCTGCAGCACGGAACAGCTTTAGCTGAGTGGCCAAATAAGTGGCGTGCTGACCGCCTAGGCGTGGAAAGGCCGCCCATGCGTTGCCAGAGCCTTTAGGGTCATGACAGCCTGCACAAGGAATGACCCCACGGGTCTTGTCCCCGCCCAAGTACAGCTTTTGTGCTTCGGCATAGGTTGCTTTGTTGCCATAGCCTGGCGTCCAAGGTGCTTGGCTGGCATAATAACCTGCCACATTGGCCAAATCTTGTTGGGTCAGACCCACAAGCTGAGCTTCCATCACGCCATTACGACGCGCTTTGTTTTTAAAATCGACCAACTGTTTGTACAGATATTTGATATTCTGGCCGCCCAGATTTGGCTGTGCTGGTGCAATGCTCACACCATCAACGCCATGGCAGGCACCACAGTTGGCATCAACGATTTTTTTACCTGCTTCAATGTCATAGCTTGGCACGGTAACAATGGCGGTGGCGGTCATACTGGCAATACCAAAGCCCATAGCAAGGACAAGTTTGGCAAGAATGGCTTTATTTGCAGGTTTCATAACAATTTCCTACTAACTTACTGGGAGCGACCCCAAGTCTTGGGTTTTGTTGAAAATAACTCAATAAAAAACGAAATTTGCTTTTGGCAACGGATAAAAAAATAGCCACACCAAAAATAATTGCTATTATAGCAAGACTTCGCCAAATTTTCCTACAAAAATTGTGGTTTTGGTAACATTTTTTTTAAAAAAATCTGTTTTTTCTTAAAATCGTGAAAAAAACCGCCCAAATCATCGCTTTTTTTAACCCACTTTGACCAATCTGCCAAAATCATTCTATGGTTTGAGCTGTTTATGTCATCATATTTACAAAAAAAATAAAAAATGAATGTTACTCATTAAAATGTTACTCATTAAACAGTGTTGTCAAATAGTATCAAGGCAGCAATTTTGTTGACTATGCTGTACTTTAAAGCCATTAAAATTAAATCACCAATCCTACAATCTTCGTACAATCCCCCTACCCCCTACAATCCTTGGCGGATTTGTATCATCTACCATCTAAAAAAATCATCTCAAAACCATTTATTATCGCTATTTTTTGCCTTTCATGGTACACTACTTTTAACACATGATATGATCAGCTTTATTTTTAAAATTTTAACAAATACACAACATGAATACCACCGACTATCAAAAAATCATCCGCCAAACCGCTTTTACTCTATCTGCACCTACGCTAAAACTCTGCCCTGAAGACACAGGTTTTGAGGTGGCGTTTGCAGGCCGTTCTAATGCTGGCAAGTCCTCTGCCATCAACACCATCACCCACCAAAAACAGCTTGCTCGCTCATCAAAAACCCCAGGGCGGACACAGATGATCAACTTTTTTAATGTCGGCTCACCAGACAGTCGTATCGTGGATTTGCCTGGCTATGGCTATGCTCAGGTGCCAGAGGCGATGAAAATCAAATGGCAAAAAGAGCTAGAAAATTATCTGGTCAATCGCCAAAGCCTGATGGGCTTGATTTTGCTCACCGACATTCGCCACCCCCTAAAATATTTTGATGAGCAGATGCTTCATTGGGCAAAAGATGGTGGATTGCCCGTTCATGTCCTTTTAACAAAAGCGGACAAGCTAAAGCGTGGTGCCCAAAAAACCGCTCTGCTACAAACCAAAAAACAGCTTCAAGCATTAGAGCTACCTTTTTCTATCCAGCTTTTTTCTGCTCTTAATAAACAAGGACTTGATGAGCTTGCTGATGTTTTGGGTGATTGGCTACATTTGGGCAAAAACCCAAGCACTGATGAGCATTTAGATCATGATGAGTCACACAATGAACCATCAACGCAAGATTTGAGCTAAATTGGCAAACTAGCCAAGATAGGCTAAATAAAATTAGGTAGGCTAAGTCAATGGTAGCTTTCTTAATGCCAAAGCAAGCATCGGCCTGCCATTCATATTTTAAAGCCAAAAAAACTTAAAACCAAAAACTAAAAAAACTGCAAAACTAAAAAAACTGGAAAATCAATGACAGGCATTTTGTATGTTGTTGCCACACCGATTGGCAACCTAAACGACATGACAGCACGAGCGATAGACACTCTAAAAACCGCAGATGTGATAGCGTGCGAAGACACTCGCACCAGTGGCAAATTATTAAGTTTTTTTAACATCTCCACCCCCACCATCGCCTATCATGAGCACAATGCCGACAGCCAAACAGCACGGCTCATCGAACGCTTGCAAAATGGGCAACGCATCGCTCTCATTTCAGACGCTGGCACACCCCTAATCTCTGATCCAGGGTTTAGGCTGGTCAGGGCCTGCCATGAAGTTGGCATACAGACCGTGCCTGTTGTTGGGGCTTGTGCGGTCATCGGTGCTTTATCGGTGGCAGGCTTGCCATCTGATAGGTTTAGCTTTGTTGGATTTTTGCCCGCCAAACAGCATGGGCGAATCGAAACACTAAAAGCCTATCAAAATCGCAGTGAGAGCTTGATTTTTTATGAGGCACCGCATCGCATTGTAGAATGTCTTGGCGACATGATGGCGGTATTTGGTGGTCAGCGTACTGCGACATTATGCCGTGAAATCACCAAAACCTTTGAAACCATCAAAAAACTGCCACTTGGCGAGCTATTGGATTTTGTCAAAAATGATGGCAATCAACAACGAGGCGAGATTGTGCTGGTTGTCGCAGGCAACACCGAGCAGACCGCAGCGACCGATTATGACGATTGGCTACTTGCCCTAAACAAAGAGCTACCACCCAAAAAGGCAAGTGGCGTGGTCGCAGAGGTTTTGGGACTTAAAAAAAGCGTGGTGTATGACAGATTGATTGAGCTGACAAGAGCAAACTAAACAAAGTATAGTAAAAAAGATTTGCAAGAATGAATGATGGGTTGTTTTTTGTCAATCACGCCAGCTGATGGCAGTCAAAAATTGGCATACTTTGGCGAATTTGGCTTTGTTTGTTTTTATCAAATTCACCACAGACAATCAAATAACCTGACTCATCAACCAAGGTTTGCTCACTGTTTGCCATCAGCACGCCATGTGCGTCCACCATCATTGCATGACCCCAAGTCTTACGCACACTGCTACCGATATGATGCTCGCCCCCTTGGGTACTGCCGATCATCATGCATTGACTGTCCAAAGCGCGTGCTTGCAAGAGCATCTGCCAGTGTGCCTTGCCTGTTTGGTGAGTAAAAGCAGCTGGAACACTGATGATGTCTGCACCCATCTGGCGAAGTCGCTGTGCCATCACAGCAAATCTTACATCAAAACAAATCATCATACCCAGATTGACCGTCTTACCTTTGATATTCATGGGCACAACCACCAGTTTGTCGCCTGCTTCAAAGGTCTTGCCCTCATCATAGCTACCTATGCCATCATTGACAGTGGCACGAAACAGATGAATTTTATCATAACGAGCAATTTGCACGCCTTTTGGATCAAAGACAAGGCTGACTTGGCGGTACTTATCCTGCATGGTAGGCGTGCCGTCTGGGCGAATGGCACAAGGCAATGTACCTGCCACAAGATGAACGCCGTGTGTTTTGGCAAGATTGGCCATATGGCTAGCCACTTCATCAAAGCGTTGGGCAAGCTCTGCTTGCCTGCCCATCACACACATATTCTCTGGCAAGATGACCACATCAGCCTGTACAGACGCTTGGGCAACCGCACGGCTAATAATGTCAAGATTTTTATCAATGTCGGTTTGGCTATTAAGCTGAATACTGGCAATGTTAATGGGCATGACAACACCTTTTAAACCTTTTCATTTTCATAAGTTCAAAACACAAATCCAGAACTAACCACCACCAACCGCTTGCACAACCTCGACATTCATACCATCAATGATGACCGCCTCGCCTAGGCGAGATTTTGGCAAAAGTGTGTCATCAACCTCCACGGCAAATCGACCTTCTGTCATGCCAAGTTCACTCAGTAGCTCAAGCAGTGTCCGTTTGTCGGTGGTGTGTTTTTCGCCATTGAGCGTAATGTTTTTCATGCTTTTCATGTCATTCATTTCATATTATTCATGTAATCAGATCAACCAACTAACCAGATAAAATTGCTTTGGTCAATTTAGCATTTTGGTTTTATCATCATTTTGGCTGATTTTGAATGAAATCCAACCTGCCAGTCAGCCCCTAAGAACGCTTGGGTTAGAACGCTTGGATTTTTTTGAATGATGATATTTTTTTGATACACCAAAAGCAAGACTTAGCCAGCCAAGTATCATCAAAACACCACCAACAGGCGTGATCATGCCCAGCCATTTTGGTGCACCAAGAACGATGGCGTATAGCGTACCACTAAAAATCAGTACACCAAGTTGTAACAGATAGGCAGGCAAATTGACACGATAAGAACCAGCTGCATTTAGCACACCAAGCACAAGCAGACCTAGTGCATGAATGAACAGATAAAGCGTGGCTGTATGCCAAATTTTAAGCTCATACGCCCCCAAATCTGCCAAACCATGAGCACCAAACGCACCAAGCCCCACACCTAACGCCAGATTTAATGCAGCAATTTTTAACCAATTCATGAGCAATGCCTCAAACCACACAAAATTTCATACAAATTTACCAATCTTGTATTAAACAGTCTTTGTATTAAATAGTCTTTGTATTAAATACAAAAAATACAAATATTTTTCACGCATTGGCTTCATGCAAGACAAGCTTAGTACAAAGCCAATCTTTTATCATTCATCTTGTCATTCATCATCAGGGCAAGCGTTTTTTTAGATGTATCTTAACAATTCATGTTGCCGATTTTGCCGATTTTAATCATTTAGTATCGAGCCATCTAAGGTCATGGCTTCACGAATCTTATCCATGGCGTTTTTTTCTATTTGGCGAACACGCTCAGCAGAGATGTTGTACACAGCCGCCAAGTCATGCAGGGTGGATTTTTGGTCAGCAAGCCAGCGTTGTGTGATGATGTCTCGTGAGCGTTCGTCCAGTTCGCCCATCGCTTCTTTTAGGGCGTTTGTCGTATTTTCTTCCCAATCAGCTTCTTCAACCACATCAGCAGGGTCAATGGCATCTTCTAAAAATAGCTGCGGTGCATAGCGGCCATCATCTTCGTCCGAGTCCTGCATCTCAAAAGATGCATCATAGCTCGTCAAACGGCTTTCCATTTCAAGCACTTGCTTGACGGCAACATTCAAATCTTTAGCAATGGCTTCAGCCTCTTCCAAGGTCAGCTGATTGCTTGATTTTTTAAGACTTCTTAGATTAAAAAACAGCTTGCGGTGTGCTTTGGTGGTCGCAACTTTCACGATTCGCCAATTTTTTATGACAAATTCGTGAATCTCTGCCTTAATCCAATGCACAGCAAAGCTCACCAGACGCACACCCTTCGTTGGGTCAAAGCGTTTTACTGCCTTCATTAGGCCCAAATTACCCTCTTGAATCAAGTCAGCCTGCGACAATCCATAGCCTGAATAGCTACGAGCAATATGAATCACAAAACGCAAATGGCTCATGACCAACAAACGAGCCGCCTCAACATCGCCATCATGATAATAGCGTTCGGCAAGCTGTTTTTCTTCTTCAGGAGTCAGAATCGGGATCTGATGCACGGTATTGATATAAGCCCCCAAATTCACCCCTGGTGCTGCCAAGTGTGTTGGCATCGCAGGCACTAGGTCTCGTGTAGCCACCACATAATCAGATGTTCTATCACCATGCTCAATGACAGCGCGCACAGGATTTTTGGCAGGTTTTTCACCATAATCATCGCCATCATCGTCTGATTCATCATAATCCACATCGTCTATGTCATCAATGCCGTCTATACCATCAATCTCATAAAAGCCATCATCAAGCAACGACTCATCTAGCTCACAGTCATCTGCATAACCATCTATATAGTCGCCATCAAAGCTGTCTTGAAAGTCATTATCATAAGCATCAAAATCGTTGCGTTTTTTTGTCATCATTATACTTTAAAAAAATAATCTCAGCTCTATTGTAAGGCTTAATGGCTTTAAACGCTAGCCTTTTTTGTGATGATAAAGTGAAAATAGTTTTCTGCATTGTGCATCTGTGTATTGCTTTGCCAAGTCATGACCTCAAGGCACTGCTTTTGACAAAACATCACCAAATCCTTTTGGGAGTTTTTATCGCTTGCCACCAAATACAGACTCTCGCCATCTGCCACCGCACGCAAGCTGACCTTTGCCTTTAATAATGGCATCGGACAAGGCAGACCACGAGCATCAAAAAACGCAGCAATCACAGCATCTGTCATACATTCATCAAGATGGCTATGAATGAAGGTCATTTCAGCATCACTCAGACACTCTATCAACTTTGGAGCAAGGGTTAAATTTGACATAAAGACTCTTTATCAGATTATTATTAGCTCATTAGTAATCAAAAAATTATGAGTTAAAAATCAAAAAAAAAATTTTTAAAAAACTTGGCTTGATATCTGGGCAAAACCGTATTTTGCAAGGCAATATAAACTAAAAAATCATTAAATAAAAAACAACCAAACCAAAAAAAAATAAATAAAAAAACCCTGCCATCATAGCAAGGTTTTTTATTGCAGGGGGTTTGATAGCATCAGTCATTAATAAAGTCAGGCGGTCAAGGCTTTTTTAACCAAGGCTGAAATCACCGCAGGGTCAGCCTGTCCTACAGTCTTTTCTTTGACCGCATTCATCACACGACCCATGTCCTTCATGCCTGCTGCACCCAACTGCTCGATGGTGCTGGCAACAATTTTGGCAAGTTCATCATCAGACAGCTGTTCTGGCAAAAACTGGCCAATCACATCAATCTCAAACTGCTCTTTTTGTGCCAGATCCTCACGACCATTAGCGGTATAAATACCCAAAGACTCTTGGCGTTGCTTGATTTGTTTTTGCAAAATTGCCAGCACTTGTGCATCATCCAAATCCTGCTGATTGTCAATCTCTATTTGCTTAATCGCTGCTTGTACATTACGCAAAACCTTGACTTGTTCCATGTTTTTGGCTTTCATGGCGGTTTTAACAGCATCAGTGATGGTGGTTTTTAAGGTCATGGTTTACTCCGATTTGGTGGGTTGATGTATCATTATATCGTTTTTTGTCAGCAAAATAAATCGGGTGCGTAGCATCATTTGACAGCAATGATACAAATTTTGGCATCACCAACCCATCTTATTGACCCATCTTATTTTTGACAAAACCAATCAATACAGGCAAAGCGGTAAACACAATAATCCCAACAATCACATAGGTAAAATTATCTTTAATGACAGGCTGATTGCCAAAGAAAAAACCCAGTAAAATAAAAGACGCCGTCCAGCAAAATCCACCAATGGCATTATAAACAAAAAATCTTTGATAATTCATGCCACTCACCCCAGCCACAAAAGGGGTAAAAGTACGCACAAAAGGCAAAAAGCGAGCAAAGATGACCGTCTTGCCACCATACTCATCAAAAAAACTTTTGGCTTTTAGTAGGTGTTGTTGGTTGATGAATCGATAATTTTTATCAAAAACTTTTGGACCGATGTATGCACCAACATGATAATTTAAAGCGTCTCCAAGCACAGCAGCGATGAATAGCAATGCGATGAGTAAAGATGGGTCTAGTGCACCTGTTACCGCTGCCAACGCCCCTGCTGCAAACAACAGACTATCACCTGGCAAAAATGGCATGACTACAAACCCCGTCTCAACAAAGATGATCAAAAATAAAATGCCATAAATCCACAAGCCATAATCCATCAAGAACTCTGCCAAATGTATGTCAATATGTAAAATAAAATCAATGAATTGTAAGATGATGTCCATGACTTTTTGCCCGATGTATCCAACTTAAAAACCAATCATCTTAGCAAACTTTGCAGCTGATCACAAGACGGCATCACACAATAAATAATTGATAGATTGATGGCAACACCCATGTTAGGCACACCAGCATTGGTCATCAACACAAGCCAACACCAATATCAATACGACAAAACTTAAAACCATGATAAAAATAACAAAATACCAATCGTGATACAAGCATCAAACCACTTTTTAAGCCAAAGATTGTCAACCTCATGTTTTAAATCTTGTGCTAAAATAATGCCATGCTTTCATTATCCATCATCATAGCTTAATCACAGCTTAATCACAGCTTAATCACAGCTTAATCACAGCTTAGATTGACATACTAGGATCATCATACTGGATTATCATGCTAGAAATTCGCCATCTACAAATGCTCTCTGCCCTTTTTCGTCATGGTTCACTTGCTGCGACTGCCGACGAACTCAACCTCACCGCATCCGCCATCTCGCACCAATTAAAAGAACTAGAAAATTACTACGACATTACACTGGTCAATCGCCGTACACGCCCAATCACTTTTACGCCAGCAGGTAAGCTGGTGCTACAACTTGCCGACAATGTCCTACCACAAGTCGCACGCACCAAATCTGACATCAAACGCCTTGCACATGGACAAGCAGGACGGCTACGCTTGGCAAGTGAATGCCATAGTTGCTTTGATTGGCTCATGCCGATTTTGAATGCTTATCGACATGAATACAGCGATGTGGAGCTGGATTTTGCCACAGGTTTTGAACCCGAGCCACATCAAATGCTCATTGATGGCGACATCGACCTACTGATCACAACAAGCAACTTGCCAATTGATGGCATCAGCTATCAGCCATTATTTACCTACGAAAGCCGTCTGGTCATGTCGCCTGCACATCGTTTGGCAAGCCAGTCTGCCATCAGCCCTAATGATTTATCCGATGAAACACTCATCGCTTACCCTGTTGAACAAGAACGCTTGGACATCATTGCCAAATTTCTAAGTCCAGCTGGCATCACACCCAAACAAATGCGTACCACAGAGCTGACCGCCATGCTCATTCAGCTGGTGGCAAGCGAAAGAGGCGTTGCCGCCTTGCCCGACTGGGTGGCAAGTGACTATGAAAAAAAAGGCTGGGTGGTGAGTCGCACACTTGGAGATGGGGTATACTGTCAGCTACACGCCGCCATACGCACAAGCAGTCTTAAAACGACATACATGAAAGGTTTTTTGGCATTGCTTGATGGCATCATCAAACCCTAATCAAGACAAAATTGCCAGCTGATGATTCATTTGATATGGTATCATTTTTTAAATAAATGATTATCATCATTTTATTCTACAAACAAAATAGTTGCCATCATTCTTTAAATGTTATAATAGACAAGCAATAAATGGAATCATTGTAAAATGTAAAATGCAGTAAGTGCCACTAGAACATGGGCAAGCACACAAATACCCAACACCCTCACTGGCTCTTACCATCAAGTTTTATGTTAGATTTTTTAAATAACATTGCCACATTCATCAAATTTTACGAAACAATAAATTGGAGTTTTCATGAGTAAATCTACCATCATCTACACTTATACAGATGAAGCCCCTGCCCTAGCCACCCACTCTTTACTACCCATCGTTCAAGCCTTTACCAAAAGCTCTGATATCGACTTCATCACCAGCGACATTTCTTTGGCTGCTCGTGTTTTATCACAGTTTCCTGAATATCTCAGCGAAAACCAGCGTCAAGAGGACTCTTTGGCCAAGCTTGGCGAACTGGTTAAACGGCCTGATGCCAATGTCATCAAACTGCCCAACATTTCAGCCTCAATGCCACAGTTGCTTGCCACCATCAAAGAATTGCAAGACAACGGCTACAATGTGCCAGATTACCCAAGCGACACCAGCACTACAGAGCTACAAGAAATCCAAGCTCGCTACGATCGTGTCAAAGGCTCGGCAGTCAACCCTGTATTGCGTGAAGGCAATTCTGATCGCCGTGCACCAAAAGCGGTGAAAAATTTTGCCAAAAAATTCCCGCATTCAATGGGCGCTTGGAGCAATGACTCCAAAACTCATGTCGCCACCATGTCAAGCAACGACTTTTTTCATAATGAAAAATCATTCACCACCGACCATGCAACCAATGTAAGCCTAGTCTTTACTGACAACACAGGCACACGCACCGAACTTCGTAAACCAGTTGCCCTACAAGCCGGCGAAGTATTTGATGCGACCGTCATGAATAAAGATGCCTTGATTTCATTCCTAAAAAATGAAATCAAGGACGCCAAAGATAAAGGCGTATTGTTTAGCCTACACATGAAAGCCACCATGATGAAAGTCTCCGACCCCATCATTTTTGGTCATGCTGTACAAGCCTTCTTTGCACCAGTATTTGAAAGATACAATAAAGAGCTGAGCAACGCTGGCGTGAATGTCAATAACGGCTTAGGTAATCTATTTGCCAACCTTGATAAGCTGGACACCGACACACGCACCAATGTAGAAACATTGATTGCAAAATCATACTACGAAGGTCCTGCATTGGCTATGGTGGACTCCGATAAAGGCATTACCAATCTTCATGTACCAAGCGACATCATCATTGATGCTTCTGTTCCTGCGATGATTCGCACCTCTGGCCGTATGTGGAACGCCAAAGGTGAGCTACAAGACACAAAAATTACCATTCCAGACAGTACTTATGCTCCGCTATACGATACCGTTGTCAGATTTTGCAAAGAACACGGTGCATTTGACCCAACCACGATGGGCACTGTGCCAAATGTGGGCTTGATGGCTCAAAAAGCTGAAGAATACGGCTCACACGACAAAACCTTTGAAATTCCTGCCGATGGTAAAGTAGAGGTCATTGATGATGCTGGCAATGTCTTGTTATCGCATACTGTACAAGCTGGCGATATCTGGCGTGCCTGCCAAACCAAAGACGCACCAATCAAAGACTGGGTGCAACTTGCCGTCAACCGAGCCAGATTGTCTGACACGCCTGCCATATTCTGGCTAGACGAAAAGCGTGCACATGATGCTGAGTTGATTAAAAAAGTCAAGACTTATCTTGGCGAGCTTGATACCACAGGTCTAGATATTCGCATTCTGTCCATCGCTGATGCCACCCAGCTGACCCTTGAACGCCTAAAAAATGGGCAAGATACCATCAGTGTTACAGGCAATGTACTGCGTGACTACCTAACCGACCTATTCCCAATTCTAGAACTTGGCACATCGGCTAAAATGCTCTCTATCGTACCCCTAATGAACGGAGGCGGTATGTTTGAGACTGGTGCAGGCGGTTCAGCTCCTAAACATGTACAGCAGTTTAATGAAGAAAACCATCTGCGTTGGGACAGTCTGGGTGAGTTTTTGGCATTGGCAGTATCATTAGAACACACCGCCCAAAAAACAGGTAACGCCAAAGCACAAGTATTGGCCGATACGCTAGATACCGCAACCGAAAAACTACTACTCAATGACAAATCGCCAAAACGCAAAGCAGGTGAGCTTGATAACCGTGGCAGCCACTACTACCTAGCCAAATACTGGGCAGAGGCATTGGCAACTCAAAGTGCTGACGCAAGTCTTGCGGCAGAATTTACGCCAATCGCTAAGGCCTTGGCAGACAACGAAGATGCCATCATCAACGAACTAAACAGTGTTCAAGGTGCAGCGGTAACCACCAATGGCTACTACGCCGCCAACCGTGAACTGCTGAGTGCTGCGATGCGTCCAAGTGCAACATTCAATAATATCATCTCTCAGTTATGATGATTTAAACTCAAAAAAATGCCATCGCTTAGGTGGTATTTTTTATATTGTTAGCATGAGCATATCACACATTACCATACATTATTATCACAGTGATTTGAATGAAAAAGACGATTTTATCCACACTCACTTACTTATTAATATTTGCAATGATTTATGGCGTGGTCAATTGGTATCGCGCGCCCACCATGCCCAATGCACCCAGCTTAAGCTATGTAAACAGTCAAAATCAAACCATTGATGTCGTCGCACACAGCCATCATGAGCCAATTTTGATTTATTTTTGGGGAACTTGGTGTGCAATTTGCGAATTTACCACACCAAATATCCAAACTTTACATACCAATGGCACACCGATCATTACAGTGGCAGTACAGTCCGACAGCACCGAGCAATTAATACATCATATGCAGTCGCACGGCTATGATTTTACGACAATCAATGATTTAGATGGCAGTATTTTTAATGAATGGCAAGGCAAAGTTACCCCATCTTTTGTGATTTTAAAAGATGGCAAAATCAGCCAAAGATTCACAGGTATTGCACCGCTTTGGTCATTAAAATTACGGCTACTATTGAGTAGTTTGAGCAGCTTTAGCTGATTGAAACCCAATCAGCTTATACTGTACTCGTGTTATAATAGCGGCTTAAAAGATCAATCTTTAACATTTTAGGAAAAACATCATGAATGCACATGGTACGCTGTACATCATTACCGCCGCATCAGGCACGGGCAAAACCAGCTTGGTTAAAGAACTGCTTGCAAGTACAAAAGACTTACAAGTGAGTATTTCTCATACCACAAGACAGCCCAGACCTGCCGAAACTGATGGCGTACATTATCATTTTATAGATAAAAATAATTTTGAACAGCTCATCGCAGATGGTGCATTTTTTGAATATGCCGAAGTCTTTGGCAATTATTATGGCACAAGCAAACAGGCGGTTGATGAGCTGCTCGCCCAAGGCATTGATGTCATCTTAGAGATTGATTGGCAAGGTGCATTACAAGTCAAAAAACAAGCCCCTGATGCAATCATGATTTTTATCCTGCCACCAAATAAAGATGCCTTACAAAGTCGCCTATCCCATCGTGGGCAAGACAGCATTGATGTCATTAGGCTTCGTCTGGCAGGTGCGGTTACTGAGATGAAAAACTATCATCATTTTGATTATGTTGTCATCAATGACGATTTTTCTGATGCACTCAATGACTTACAATGTATCATCAAGGCACAGCGTCTCACCACCGCCAAACAACAAACAAATCACCGCACTTTAATTGATGCTCTATTGTCGGATGTTTGATGTTACGCTTGGTTTTACTGGGGCTGTTGGCAGGATTCTTTTTTAGCAGTACCTTTGTATTGAACGAGCTGATGGCAAGTCAAGGTGGTCATTGGTATTGGTCAGCAAGCGGCCGCTATATTTTTATGTGGCTGATTTTAAGTGTGCTGATCGCACTAAAGGACGGTTTTACCACACTCATCAGCTTATATCAGTTATTTTTACAACACGCCATTTTTTGGTGTTTGGCAGGTGGTATTGGGTTTGGTGGATTTTATGCGTTTTTGTGTTTTGGGGCAAACCACGCCCCTGGCTGGGTGATTGCCGCAACCTTTCAATTTACCAGCGTAGCCAGCCTAATTATCTTGACCTTATTTGGTGAGAGGTTAAACAAAGCCATCATTGGTACAAGCCTACTCATATTCTTGGGCGTACTTATCACCAATTTTGGTGAAGGCTTGCACGATGACTCAACATCGCTAAGCGACTTATTGTTATTAGGTGCATTGCCTGCACTACTGGCAGGGTTTTGCTTTCCTATTGGCAATCAGCTTGTATGGTACGCCTCATCAGCCATTAATAACAACCAAAGATTGGTGTATATTCCACGCATGACCTCACCTTTGATGTCAAGTGCCTTAAACAAGGTCTGGCTAATGAGTGTTGGCTCATTGCCATTTTGGATAGTTTTGGGTCTGATCATCGCTCCAAAACTGCCCAGCACATCTCAAACGATGCACACTTTTTTGGTGGCATTGTTCGCAGGCGTCATTGCCACCAGCATTTTTCTATTTGCTCGTGGTAAGGCAACAACAGGTGGGCAAATCGCCGCCATTGACGCCACTCAGGCCAGCGAGATGATTTTTGCCATCATTGGTGGCGTGCTACTGCTTGGATCATCATTACCATCAATGCTGAGCCAGATTGGCATCATGCTGGTGATTGTAGGTTTGATCAGATTTGCCAAAATGCAAGCCTAGCTGTATTTAATATTAAGGTCGTATTCATGGAGACATTCAGTCCAGAAATGATGATTTATTTGCTTGATATGGTGGGCATCGTGGCCTGTGCGATTGCAGGAACGACACTGGCACTGCATCGACAGTTTGACTTTTTTGGTTGTATTTTAGTATCCATGGTCAATGCCATTGGTGGGGGTACAATTCGTGATATCATGCTAGACCGCCACCCATTGTTTTGGATGATGGACTTAAATTATGTCATCATCATCACGATCACCTCGCTTGTCTGTCAGATGTTTTTTACATTGTATCAAAAAATCAATTGGACACTCAAATTCTTTGATGCCATTGGCTTGGCAGCATTTAGCGTGATTGGACTAAAAGTCGGATTGTTATTTGGCACCCACCCATTGATTGCAATCATGATGGCGGTATTAACCAGCATTGCAGGCGGTATCATGCGAGACATGATTTGTCATGAAATTCCACTAGTCCTACAAAAAGAAATCTACATCAGTGCCAGCATTGCAGGCTCATTGCTGTATCTGTTTCTTGGTTTGATTGGTATGGCAGACAACATTCAAGACACGCTGGCCTTGGTAACAATTTTTGCCATACGAATGCTGGCTGTGCGATTCGATTGGCATTTACCATCAATTCGCCTAAATTTTTCAAACTGATACTTAAAAACCCATCAACTTTGATGGGTTTTGTGGCAACAAGCTTAATCACAAATACCTACTCACCACATCTGCCATCAGCTCAATATGCAGTGTATCGGTATTTAAAGCAGGGATATACTCATAAGATTTACCGCCTGCATTGATGAAATTATCACGGTTTTCTACCGCCAGCTCCTCCAAAGTTTCTAGGCAGTCGGCCGAAAATGCAGGGCTTAGCACCTGTACCGACACGCCCTGAGCACCCCACTGAGTCAGCAATTCATCAGTATAGGGTTTTAGCCACTCTTGAGCCCCAAAGCGGGACTGAAAACTTAGTGCCCACTCATGCGTATCCAGACCCAGCTCACTTGCCACAAGCTCTGCTGTTTTATGGCATTGCTCAGCATAAGGGTCGCCTTTATCTGCATAAGGCTTGGGAATGCCATGAAAACTCATGAGCAGACGGTCAGCTCGCCCATATTCTGCCCAATGTTTACGCACGCTGTGTGCTAACGCCTGTATGTATAAATGATGGTCATGATAATCTCTAATAAACTGTACCGCAGGCACATTTCGCTCTTTTTTACAAAAATCCGCCACTTTGTCAAATACCGCCCCTGTGGTCGTGGCAGAATACTGCGGATATAAAGAAAAGACAATAAAATCATCATAGCCCTTATCTTGCAGTTCACGCATGACATTTTTAATATTAGGATTGCCATAGGTGGTTGCAGCAAAAACAGGAATGTCTTTACCGTTTTGTCGTAATTTATCCTGCAAAAGATGTGCTTGGTTTTTTAAAATCGCCAAAAGAGGTGAGCCTTCAGCTGTCCACACACTTTGATAAGCGTGAGCAACACGCTTAGGGCGAGTGGTTAATACAAAAAGATTTAGGATAATCTGCCAAATAAACGGAGGAATCTCAATCACCCGAGTATCAGACAAAAACTCACGCAAATAGCGACGAACGCTGGCTGGCGTCGGCTCATCAGGCGTGCCAAGATTAACAAGTAAAATGGCGGTTTTCATAAAAACATTATTATTTAGACCAAAAATCGACTTAGTTTAGCATTTTTTGGCAAAAATAGCAGGCACTTTTATCAATCGTTTTGTTTTTTTATTTAAAACAATGATGCAATGGTATGACTGCTCGTGTTTTAGGGCAAATCGCTTTATCAAAGATTGATTAAAAGCTGTCCAAAATGTTAAAATGACCATCAATCTGATCCAAAATAATAAACCATCATGGATAATTTCGTGGATAACCAAATACCTTCGTATCTTGACCCTACTTCGGTCGGCATTGTAACACCACAGACTTTGCACTTTGATGAGCCATTAAAGTTAGAATGCGAGCGGATATTGCCAAGTTTTGATTTGGTGATAGAAACCTATGGCAAGTTAAATATTGACAAAACAAACGCCATTTTGATTTGCCATGCTTTATCAGGCTCGCACCACGCCGCAGGCTATCATCACAAAACAGACGACAAAGCAGGTTGGTGGGACGCACTCATTGGCAAGGGCAAAGCCATTGATACTGATGAATTTTTTGTGGTGTGTCTTAATAACATCGGTTCATGCCATGGTTCAACAGGCCCTACCACAATCAACCCTGATACGGGCAAATTATGGGGGGCAGACTTTCCTTTGATTACAATCAAAGACTGGGTAAAAACACAAGTGCTACTCTCAGACCGACTTGGTATTGACAAATGGCACGCCATCATCGGTGGCTCTATGGGTGGTATGCAGGCACTGCAATGGTCGGTGGATTATCCAGACCGTCTAGAAAGAGCTGTCATCATCGCAAGCACGCCCAAATTATCCGCTCAAAATATCGCCTTTAATGAAGTCGCTCGCCAGTCCATACTTTGCGACCCTGATTTTCATAATGGCTGGTATGTCAATCACAACACCTACCCAAGACGCGGTTTGATTCTTGCCAGAATGGTGGGGCACATCACCTACATCACCGAAGAGGCAATGAAGGCAAAATTTGGACGAGATTTAAAATCTGGCAAGTTCATGTATGGCTATGATGTAGAATTTCAAGTAGAGAGCTATCTGCGATATCAAGGTGAAAGGTTTAGCAAAAACTTTGATGCCAATACCTATCTTTTGATGACCAAAGCCTTGGACTACTTTGACCCCACACGAGATTATGCCAACGACAGCTTAGACGAAAAAACTGCACTCAAACAGACGCTTGCACGCACCCAATGCCAGTTTTTGGTCGTCTCATTTACTACCGATTGGCGATTTAGCCCAGAACGCTCGGTAGAGATTGTAGATGCACTCATGGCAAACAGTAAGAACGTCAGCTTTATCAATGTAGATGCCCCGCATGGGCACGATTCTTTTTTGTTTGACATTCCACGCTACACCAATGCAATCAAGGGTTTTTTATCTGCTCCAATTTTAAAAAGTTCGCCAAAAGAACAGGCTCAGTATGACACAATAAACCCACAAGAAATTTCAAAACTGGCAAGAGCATGAATTTAAAATAGGAAAAACCATGAACAACATTGATCACCAACTTGCCGAAAAATGGATAAAACCCAACGCCAAAGTATTGGATTTAGGCTGTGGAGACGGGACGCTTTTGGCTCATTTACAAGACCGTCTGGGCGTATCGGGCTACGGCCTAGAAATTGACTCAGACAGAATCAATCAGGCAATTGCCAAAGGATTAAACATCATTGAACAAGATTTGAACGATGGGCTAGATCGCTTTGCTGATGACAGTTTTGATACTGTGGTCATGGCTCGTGCCTTACAAGCAGTAAAAAACCCACAAGCCCTACTCAATGATATGCTAAGAGTTGCCAAAGAGGGTATTGTTACCTTTCCTAATTTTGCCTACTGGCAAAACCGTGTCTATCTTGGCATCAAGGGCATCATGCCGATGAGCGAAACCCTGCCATACCAATGGCACAACACACCCAACATACATCTGTGCACTTTTAAAGATTTTGAACAGCTCTGCAAAGACAACAACATTTGCATACTAGATACGGTCGCCATCAATGACAATACCAATCTACCCACCCAATTGATGGGTAGATTTGTCAAGTACGCCCCAAATTTACTTGCCGATGTGGCCATTTATCGCATCAGTAAAAATTAGCACCGCCATGATACATTGAATTTATTAGTAAAAAATGCTAATATGTTGTCATATTGCATATGCCACGATATCATCAGTTTTATTTTGATTTTATGGCTCAGATGTGTCATTTTTTATTTGGAGTTCTCATGAAAATGCTTAAAGTTGCCCTGCTTTTTATAACACTTGGTACAGTTGCAACTGCCCACGCACAGACCGAAACAATCACCACAAGTCTTGAAAGCACCAACTTTGAATATATGAGTATCAGCAGTCTGGCCGTCAAAGCTGCACAAGGCGACCATCATGCACAATTTTTCTTAGCCAAACGACTACAAAAAGGTGAAGGTGTCGCCAAAGATGCTGTCAAAGCGGCTTATTGGTATACTCGTGCTGCCGAGCATAATATTGCTCCTGCACAATTAAATCTTGGCATCATGTATCTGCGTGGTGAAGGCATTAAAGCCGACATGGATGAAGGCAGAAAATGGCTTGAAAAAGCCGCCAACCTTGGTGATAACCGTGCCAGCTACGCCCTTGCGATGATTGATGAAAAACAACAACGCTTGGTTGATGCCTATAAATGGTACGACCTGTCAACGCGTGAGGGTATGCTTGACCAAAAAATCAAAAATAAAGCTCAAAATAAAATTGGTCAGTTAGCACTAAATCTTTCATCAAGCGACATACAAAAAGCCAAAAACAGTGCAGACAGTTGGTTTCAAATCAAATAACCGCCATATTTTTAAAAAACCGCTTTAATTTTAAAAGCGGTTTTTATTTATTTTTTTCAAAACAAACAACCTTGCCCTATTTGACTGACTACTTGATTAGCCACTTTGACATCAAAACCACGCACGACCAATTTTTCTTTTAGCGTTTTTATATTATAAAAAGAATGGGCGTTGGTGGTGTTTTGAAAATAAATAAACAGCTCATCAAATTGCTCAGATTTAGCAAAAATATCATCGGCAATTTTGCCAAGCTCATCATCGCTATAACGATAATTATGGCGGTCTTTGGCAGAATTTTCGTCCCACCAGTTTTTATTATGACCGTGCAGGCGATAATAGGCGGTGCGAGTGTTCACCCAAAATGGCGTATTGGGTAGTCCGATGTTTTTTGGATAATCGGCATTTACCCAAATAATATGGGATAATTTGGCAAAATAATCAAACACAGGATTGATGTGCCAGCTGGGGTGGCGAAATTCTATGGCAAGCGGATAACCGTCAAACCATTTTACCACTTCGCCCAAATATTGACGATTGGCAAGCGTACGCTCAAAGCTGTGAGCAAATTGCAATAACAAAGGGGCAAGTTGTGCGTCAAAGGGTGCTAACATCGCCAAAAAATCTTGGGCGAATTGGGCGATTGCTGTGTGATTATGGCTAAAATCTTGGTGCAGTTTAAACGAAAATTTTAGCCGTTCATCAGCTTTGGCAAACATACCTTGCACAGTCTTTTGACCGATAGGTGCGTGAAAACTGCTGTTTATCTCCACGCAGTCGTAATGATTGGCATAATGGTGCAAAAACTCACTGGGGCGTGTGCCGTGTGGATACAGCGTGCCAAGTAGGTCGCTATCGCTGTATCCACCTGTACCGATATAAATTATTGATTTCATTATAAAAATCCTGAAAAATAGAAAACCGTTCGTGCTGAGCTTGTCGAAGCATCGGACAGTTTTTTCGCTACCCTTCGACTTAGCTCAGGGCGAACGAAAAAAACCTATTTTACAACAGAATTTATATTTACAATCAAACAATCGGCGGTGTATAAGTGCCGTTTTGAATGTCATCTTTGATGCGGTCGGCTTGTGCAAGCACTTGATTTAACAATGCCTTGACATTGTCAAGCGTGGCAATGGGGCTTAGCGTTGTCATTTTTAAAGATTGCACATCACGGGTTTTGTCAATCACCCGAGTTACGCCAATATTGGCAACGCCACGGGCGAATAATTCATCGGCGACATTTTGGTTTAGGCTGTCAATCAAATGCGTTGGATACCCTTTTGGCACAACACGAAACAACACGCTGGCAAATTGCACATCAACCAGTAATTCTAAGCCGTCTGTTTGTTTGATGTAGTCCGCCACTTGGCGAGTTAAATCAACGCCGTGGTCAATCATTGAACCATACAACTCTTCGCCCAAGGCTTCAATGGTTAGCCACAGTTTTAGGGCGTCAAATCGGCGTGTGGTTTGCAGTGATTTTGACACCAAATTTGGCACGCCGTGCTCTTCGTCATAGGCAGAATTAAGATACTCGGCTTCATAGTGCATAAAGCGGTAATTTTGTTCGTCTTTTAATAAAAACGCCCCACACGAAATGCTTTGAAAATAATGCTTATGAAAATCCAGCGTTACCGAGTCGGATAGCTCAATGCCGTCAAGCATATCACGGTAATCGTTGGATAATAATAACGCCCCACCCCACGCCGCATCAATGTGTAGCCACGAGCCAAGCTCATCGCAAAGCGTACGAATGGTTTTGATGTCATCAATCGCCCCTGCGTCCGTTGTGCCAGCCGTTGCCACCACACACGCCACGATTTTACCGTCCGCCTTCAAATCCGCCAAAATCCGTGCAAGGGCATCGGTATCCATTTGGGCGTGGTCATTGACAGGCACAGCCACAACAGAGCCAAAGCCCATGCCCATCATCGCCATATTTTTTTGTACGCTAAAATGGGCGTTTTGTGAGCAGATGACCTTGACCGTTTGCAACGCATCAGGCGGTATGCCGTCTTGTTGCACGCGCCACGGCTTGCCGTCTTTTTGATAATTTTTGGCAATGCACCAATCCCGAGCAAGCATTACACCCATCAAATTAGACTGCGTACCGCCAGATGTGAAAACGCCTGCCTGCCCTGCCCCATAGCCAACCTTTTGGCGTAACCAGTCAATGAGCTGAGTCTCCATCAGCGAGCCTGCTGGCGACTGGTCCCACGAGTCCATAGATTGGTTGGTGGCATTAATCAATACTTCGGCGATTTGGCTTGCCACCATTGTCGGGCAATGTAAATGGGCAAGCGAATGGGGGTGGTGAACTTTTAGGCTGTTTTTTAAGAATAAATCAACCGCTCTATCTAATGATTTGTGTAGCCCCAAGCCTTGTTTTTGGGGGTTAAAGGCGATTTTGGCACGCAAATCTTTGATACTACCGCCTGTATACATTTTATCTTCTTGTAACCAGTCGGCTACGGCTTGTACCGCTTGGTTCATAGCACTTTCATAGTCGCTAATAGACTGGCTGTCGTTGCACAATAGAGCCTTACGGTGTTGTGGTAGGTTGGTCATATTTTTCCCCTGTCTAATTCAAAATTGCCATTATTATATCATAATTTGACACAATTTAATTACAACTTAATCTGACATCACTCAAAAACCGCTTTTTCAAATTCTTCTATTGCCTGTTCACGCAATATTTTTGCTTGGGTTTTGGCTTGTTTTTGGGCATTTTTGATATTATAAATATGGTTAATTATTGCAATCTGTTCATCATTGGAAATTATTGGTAGGGTCAGACTTTCCAAAAAAGACTTTGGTACTCGTTGCTGACCCGCCGACCCAGTAAAATAAGTCATTGCTGTTGTTAGTAATCTTTTACTTCTCAACAATAAATGTAATAAACGAATATCAAAACCACTATTTTTGATACGCAAAATATGAAATTCTGTTGAACCAAATCCAAAACCATTTAATAAATCATTAGCAATAGCGGATTTGCCATTTTGCATACAAGGTGTAATTTTTGCCCAAAGTAAATCATTTTCTTGAAAGCGAGTATAGTTATTTTGTAATTTATTAATTTCTTTACTCATAATCTCACCATATTCATCAGAAATATTTGCCATTGGAATAAAGCTAATATCTTTATCTTTTGGAATTGATGTACTTGGATTAACCAAAAAATAATTTGTAATCGGTTCATTGCTGTATTTTTTTGATAAAAATACTGTTTCAGCTGTAATATTATTTGTATCTTTTACACTCCATTTTTCCAACTCTTTAAACGCTACAAATTGCAAAATATCTTGTTTTTGCTGTGATACTGATTGCTCAATTTGCACACCTAAGCTATCAAATAAATATTGCTCAATTTCGTCATCTATTTGCTTGGCTTGATTTTCCAAAATTTCTGCCTGCTTGATTTTTTCTTGATAAGCGGATACTAAGGATTTTTGAATATCAATATCAGGTAGGGGGATTTCCAACTGTTTAATAAAATCAAAAGTTGCTTCGTTTTTAATTCCGTCCGCTCTTAAAAAGGATAAATACTCTTGGAACTTTGATGCTCGCAACGCCATTATCAAATAATCAGTATTTATGTCTTCATTAATAATCTCATAAGGTTGATAGTGTGTTGAGCAAACTAAATCACCAATATTGTTAATTGCCAAAGCTCCCTGATGAAAGTTTATTTTTGAAATCAATAAACTATTTTTTGGCACAAAATATAAATCCATTCCAGTTTTTCTTTCTGGGCGAATGTGAATTTTCCCATCGTTAAAAGAAATTTTTGCCACAACATCGGTTTGATTATCATAATCTTTTTTAGCAATTTTCTGTTTTTTTGGATATAAAACCTCTGATAATTTAATTAAATTGAATAGACTTTGAATTTTGTGTGGATTTGTATAATAACTAACATACCATTTATCAAGTTGCTTAAAATTAACAAATTTCAAAGTCTCCATTACATCACCCCATTTTCCCAAAGCTGATTTTGTTTACGATAATTTTCAAACTCTGCTTTTAAAATAGGTAATTGATTAGCATTGGTTGGCTTACCTGTACTATCAATACCAGCATCAGAAATTTCAGCAATCGCAATCTGATAATCAAACGTATCTTTGATAGTTTGACGAATTTCAGATTGAATTTGGATTTCTAATCGCTTTAAGTCAGCCTTGGCTTGGGATTTTTTAGCTTTTAACTCATTTTGCAATCGTTTATTTTCAGCTTTGATTTGAACTTTTTCTTCATCGCTGGCATTTTTGGGTACTCTTAATGTTAAGGCTTTCTCATCTAAAATCGCCGTTAATTCATCAATTTTTGTTTGATATTTCGCATAAACTTCATCGGTCGCACGCTGACTGATTTGCTGATATTGCAATTCTTCTGCTTCGCTAAAACGCTTCATAAATAATACACTTGTTTTTACAGTGGCTTTGGCAGAATTAAACACATCGGACGGTAAAGAAGTAATCAGCAAAATTTTGGCTCTACTTTCAAAGTATTCACGCACTTTTTGTAAATTGGCATTATTTAATACGCCTTCTGGCAATACAACGCCCATTCGTCCGCCTTTTTTGAGTAGTTTTAAACAGCGTTCCATAAATAATACTTCGGTTAAACTGCTAAATTGTCCCACATCAAATTTATCAATGATTGCCACGCCACTTTCAATATCCTGTTTGCGTGCATCGCTAATCATTTCATAATTGGGATATTTTTTAGCCCAATCGGTATAATGGGTTTTTGCAGTTAAATCATCTTCGGCAGTGAATTTTAAATCTTTGGCAACACTAGAACCAAAAGGCGGATTGGTTAAAATAATATCAAAGCGTTCTTCAAAAATGCCATTGATATTTAATAAGCCATCATTATGATGTACGCCACCGTGTCCATCGCCGTGCATAATCATATTCATTTTTGAAACGCGTGCCATTCGTGGATTGGCATCTGTGCCAAAAATACAGTTATGCGAAAGATGATACAGACGGCTATTGGTATTATCCAAGTTCAATTCATTGTTTAACTGTTTAAATAATTCATCTACTTGATTTTCTGTTGTAAGTTTTTTATTTTCATCAGCAATTTCGTATGCTTCATTAAAATATTCTTCTTTGATTTTTTCTTTTTGCAATTCAATATCTGTAATAATTTTTTCACGCATATATTCAAAGGCATTAATTAAAAAACCACCAGAACCACAGCAAGGGTCGCAGACCGTTTCTTTTTCTTGTGGGTCTAAAATTTCAGTCATAAACTCCACAACGGTGCGTGGCGTAAAAAATTGACCTAATTCACCACGAAATGTTGAACCCAAGAATTTTTCAAATGCAATGCCTTTAACATCATCTGATGTTTTAGATAAATTATAAATTTCCAATTTTTCTACAATCGCCAAAAAACTTTCACGACGGATTTTAATGACATCATCATCAGAAAATAGTGTTTCTTTGGTATAATTTTCTTTGGTTCTTCTAAAAATGAATTGTAAATAATCCGTATTTTTATCTTCTCCTTGTAAATAAGGGCGAATATTTTTAATAAAATTTTGTTCTTGATTTTCAAATTCTTTTTTGGAAAAAATCTGTGTTACGCCATTATTATTTTTATTTTCTCTTTCAAAAACAATTTTGGTAAATAAAATTTTACTAATTTCATCAAAACAGGCTTCTGGTGAAAGTTTATCGTTATTTCTGATAATGTTATGACATTGATGTAAAAGTTTGGCAAATTCATCTTTTTCAAAGACTTTTTCTTCGGTCAAAATTTGCTTAACTGCATTATCGTCTAATAGTTGCTGAGCTGTTGGAATATTAGCAAGCTCTTTGCCTAGATGTTTAGGAAGTTTGTCTTTATAAACTTGAAAATAACGGGTCTCTTTACTATTATGCGTTACAAAAAAATCTGCCCCTGCCCAAGTGGCATAATTTAATCCTTGATAATAATCTTCTGGAGCAATCGTTACATTGTCCGATTTACATTCAATGACAATGCTTGCAATTCTATTCTCGTTTTTATCTTGAGCTGTTTTCCAAATGACAATATCCGCTCTGGCTCGCCCTGTACCACGAGATGAATTGGTTAAACTTAATTCCTGTGCCATTTGCTTCAATGAATAACCATAATCATTAACCAAAGTGCAGATGAATTTTTGGCGGACTTCTTCTTCAGGGGTATACTTTAGCCATTTTTCTAAAAGTGGGGCAAAAATTTGATTTTTCTTATCATCAAATTGGTATACTAGGTTGCTTGGTTGCATTTTGCGAGTTTCCGTAGAAAATATTAAGTAAGATTTTTGTATACTAACAAATTTTTTGATAAATATAAAGCCAGTTTGTTCTATAAAAAGACGCACCATTTGGCACGCCTTTTTTGGTTGATTAGGTTAATTGGAATTACCCACGCACCGCCTTCATCGCTTCGCCCACCGCTTTTTTAAAGCGGTCAATGACCATCTCACATTCTTTACGGCTAATGGTAATTGGACACAATAAACGCACCACCGTGCCATTTCTACCGCCACGCTCCAAAAGTAGCTTATTATTAAAGCACGCCTTTTGAATCTCGGCTGCCAAAACGCCATCGGCAGGATACGAGCCCATATGGTCGGCAGACGCTCTGTCGTCCACAATCTCAATGCCTGTCATCAAGCCACGCCCACGCACATTGCCAATGCAAGGATATTCTTGTGCAATCTTACGCAATTCTTCACGCAAAAACTCGCCTTGAATGCGTGAATTTTCGGTGAGATTATTTTTGCTGATTTCTTCAAGTACATTATACCCTGCTGCCATTGCCAGCTGATTGCCACGAAAAGTACCAGTATGACCTGCTGGCGACCACGCATCAAATTTTTTGTGCATTGCCAGTACGCAAAGGGGCAAACCACCACCCACCGCCTTACTCATCACCACCACATCAGGGACAATGTCAGAATGCTCAAAGGCGAACATCTTGCCAGAACGAGCAAAGCCTGCTTGCACTTCATCTAGGATAAGTACAATATCGTGGCGGGCGGTTACTTCACGAATTTTTTGGAGCCATTTTTTGGGGGCGACAACCACACCGCCTTCGCCTTGAATGGCTTCTAGGATAACGGCAGCGGGTTTTACCACGCCACTTTCTACATCTTCAATAAAGTTTTCAAAATAATAAGTCAAGGCGTCCACGCCTGCTTCACCGCCAAGCCCCAAAGGACAGCGATACTCGTGTGGATAAGGCATAAATTGCACGCCTGCCATCAAATTACCCACTTTTTGTTTGGCGGACAAATTACCTGTCATCGCCAAAGCACCGTGCGTCATACCGTGATAACCACCGCTAAACGCAATAACATTATCACGCCCTGTATAGGTTTTGGCAAGTTTTATCGCCGCTTCGGTACCGTCCGCCCCTGTTGGGCCACAAAATTGCAAGACAAAGTCCTTGGGGAAAAACGACAACAGCTTTTCGCTAAATGCGTCTTTAATCGGTGTGGTGATATCCAGCGTATGCAGGGGCAAACCGCTGTCTAGCACATCTTTAATGGCGTTAATGGTCGCAGGGTGATTATGTCCCAGTGCCAGCGTACCAGCCCCTGCCAAGCAGTCTAGGTATTCATTACCTTCTACATCGGTAACCCAGCACCCTTGTGCTTTGGCAATCGCCAAAGGCAATTTGCGTGGGTAGCTTCTGACATTGGATTCCATCTGGTTTTGGCGAGACAGGTAGTAGTCGTTGGTTGCACCAGTTGGGGCTAAAACAGGGGTGTGTGTAGAATGAACGCTCATATCGGATTACCATCTCAGATAAGGGTTAGAAGAAAAACCTATGGACTTGCTCTGCAAATCCCTAAACCCAAACCCAATTTTTGCTTTTTAAGCGGTGAAATTTGGGTTTAACAAGGTCGCGACGTTCGGTATGTAACTCAATCGGCAGAAGGGTAAAAAAAGTAAAAATGCCAATTGCACACCAGTTTTGCAAGAGTAATCACCCTATTATTACAGGTTGATAGACAAAAAAACAGAGTGATTCAACCGCTTGCACGGCAATATCTTTTAAATTCGCTAGTTTTGGTCAGTTTTAAATATTAAAATTAAATAAAACAGCCATTAAAATTTAAAAGGCGGCAAATTATAACACATGAGCTGAATTTAACAAGCCTTTTGCAAAAAATGTATGTATTTTGGTAAAGCCAGCCAAAAAAAATACCACTCACCATCAGTGAGCGGTATTTTTATCAATCATCAACAAGACTATGCCAACTGAGCCACACTGATCTTATCAGACTTGTTGGTGTATTCGCTCATTTGGTCGAAGTTTAAATAATTATAAACCTCAGCCTCCATAGAAGACAATTTACCTGCATACGCCATATACTCATCTACCGTAGGCAACTTACCCAAAACCGATGCCACCGAGGCAAGCTCTGCAGACGCCAAATAAACATTGGCACCTTGCCCTAAGCGGTTGGGAAAGTTACGAGTTGATGTAGAAACGGCTGTACAGTTGGGGGCAATGCGTGCTTGGTTACCCATACACAAGCTACAACCTGGCATTTCGGTGCGTGCACCTGCCTGGGCATAAGTATTGTAGTAGCCTTCGTCCATCAATTGCTTTTCGTCCATTTTGGTGGGCGGAGCAATCCAAAGACGGGTGGTCAAACTGCCCGCTGGCACTTCTTGCAACAGTTTGCCTGCGGCACGAAAATGCCCAATATTGGTCATACAAGAACCGATGAACACCTCGTCAATCTTATCGCCTGCCACTTCTGACAACAGCTTGGCGTCATCAGGGTCATTGGGGCAACACAAAATCGGCTCTTTGATGTCGGCAAGGTCAATCTCATAGACTTTGGTGTACTCGGCATCAGGGTCGGCTTTTAGTAGGCTTGGATTGTCCAGCCATTTTTGCATATTTTCGGCACGGCGAGCCAAAGTACGAGCATCACCATACCCTTCGGCAATCATCCATTTGAGCATAACAATGTTAGAACGCAAGTACTCCGCCACTTTTTCTTCAGATACCGTGATGGCACAGCCTGCGGCACTGCGTTCGGCAGACGCATCGGACAACTCAAAGGCTTGTTCTACGGTCAAATCGTTTTCCATCTCGGTCAAGTCAATCTCAAGAATGCGACCGCTAAAGATGTTCTTTTTGCCTTTTTTCTCAACTGTCAAATCGCCTTCTTGAATGGCAACATAAGGAATGGCGTGTACCAAATCACGCAAAGTAATGCCAGGTTGCATTTTACCTTTGAATTTGACCAAAACCGATTCTGGCATATCAAGAGGCATAACACCCGTTGCTGCAGCAAACGCCACAAGCCCAGAACCTGCTGGGAACGAAATGCCAATTGGGAAACGGGTATGGCTGTCGCCCCCTGTGCCAACAGTATCAGGCAGTAGCATACGGTTTAGCCAAGAGTGAATCACACCATCGCCAGGGCGTAAAGAAACACCGCCACGGTTCATGATAAAATCAGGCAAAGTGTGATGGGTTACCACATCAATGGGCTTAGGATAAGCGGCGGTATGGCAAAACGACTGCATCACCAAATCCGATGAAAAGCCCAAGCACGCCAAATCTTTTAGCTCATCACGGGTCATAGGGCCTGTGGTGTCTTGAGAACCAACGGTGGTCATTTTAGGTTCGCAATAAGTGCCTGGGCGAATGCCTTGACCTTCTGGCAAACCGCAAGCACGACCGACCATTTTTTGTGCCAAAGTAAAGCCTTTGCCACTGTCGGCAGGTTGCTCTGGGGTGCGGAACAAATCAGACGGTGGCAAATCAAGCGCTTCACGAGCCTTGCTGGTTAGGTTACGACCGATAATCAAGTTAATACGACCGCCCGCTCTTACTTCGTCCAAAAGTACAGGGGTTTTTAATTTACTTTGAGCAATTTGCTCACCCTCTTTAAAGGCGGTAACAGTGGCTGTGGCATGATCAATTTTTAGGGTAACTTCATCACCCATGTTCATTTCGGAAACATCAAGCTCAATAGGCAGTGCCCCAGCATCTTCCATCGTATTAAAGAAAATTGGTGCAATTTTACCACCCAGACAAACGCCACCGTCTTTTTTGTTAGGAATGTGGGGAATTTCATCGCCAAAGAACCACAAAACCGAGTTGGTGGCAGATTTACGGCTTGAACCTGTACCAACCACATCGCCCACATACGCCACAGGGTTGCCCTTAGCAATCAGTTCTTTAATTTGACCCAAAGGACCAACTTCGCCATTTTTTTCAGGGACAATGCCATCACGGGCATTCTTTAACATCGCATTGGCGTGCAATGGAATGTCAGGACGGCTCCAAGCGTCTTGGGCAGGGGATAAGTCGTCTGTGTTGGTTTCGCCCGTTACTTTAAATACCGTGATGGTCATCTCAGCAGGAACATCAGGACGGCTGGTAAACCATTCGCCTTTCGCCCAAGACTCCAATACCGCTTTGGCATTGGCGTTGCCTGCTTTAGCTTTTTCTTCAACATCATGAAAGGCATCAAATACAAGCAAAGTCTTTTTGAGTGCGTCCGCTGCCAATCCACCAAGCTCGCTGTCGTCCAACAAATTAACCAACGGTGCAACATTATAGCCACCAAGCATTGTACCCAACAGATACACCGCACGCTCTTTGCTTACCAATGGAGAGGTTGCCTCACCTTTGACCACAGCGTTTAAAAATGCCGCCTTAACATAAGCCGCTTGGTCCACGCCTGCTGGCACACGGTTTTCAAGCAAATCCACCAAATAGGCCTCCTCGCCTGCTGGTGGATTCTTTAAAAGCTCAACCAAGTCGGCAGTTTGTGCATCAGTCAGTGGCTGTGGAGGAACACCCAAAGCTTCACGCTCTGCGACATGAGCTCTGTATTCGGCTAACATTTGAGACATAGCTTTTTTCCTTTTTTAAAAGTTGATAGTCTGTAAGTGCCTGATAATGAATATTTTTATGCAAATAATTATCAAGTGCCTAGACATTGATTTTACAGGCAATCTGCCTAAATTTACGCTCATATATAATAGCCTAAATTTACCATAAATTCAAAAAATTATCTTTCATAACCAACATTTATTTAAAAAATGATTCACCAACCATTATTTTAAGCAAATATTTTAAGCAAAATTTTTCAAAAAAATAAAGAATAAAGTTCAATAAAATGACATTTGCCCTGCATCATTTGGCATCAAGACAGATTTATCACCTTTAAATGTCAAATGACGCCAACCAACTTTTCCCATCGCTTTTTACCTTAAAATAAGGTAGAATAACCTCATTTATCAAAATATTTATCAACATTTAGAACATTAAACATATTTAATCATAAAGGCAAAATATGACCGCTGTCCAAACCTACACCCCCACCCCCAAAGCACCGCCCAAAAAAGCCGTACAAGGCGAAAAACTGCGTGGCTATGACAAAGTGGCACGCATTCCCATTAAGGTCATTCCGACACTTGACACGCCAAAAAAACCTGACTGGATACGAGTCAAACTGTCAAGCCCTGCCGAGGTAGAACGCATCAAATCCACCTTACGCACCCAAAAACTCTACACCGTCTGCGAAGAAGCCGCCTGCCCCAATCTGCCCCAATGTTTTGGCGATGGCACAGCCACTTTTATGATTATGGGCGATATTTGCACACGCCGTTGCCCCTTTTGCGAAGTGGCACACGGACGACCCAATCCCCTAGACACGGACGAACCACGCCATACCGCCGAGACGATTTTGGGACTGGGGCTTAAATATGCCGTCATCACAAGCGTGGATAGAGACGATTTAAAAGACGGCGGAGCGGGTCATTTTGCCGAAGTCATCAGCCAAAGTCGTCAATTATCGCCAAACTGTTTGATTGAAATTTTGGTGCCTGATTTTCGTGGGCGTGAACAGCTTGCCCTAGACATTTTGGCAGACACTGCCCCTGATGTGTTCAACCACAACATTGAGACCGTGCCACGCCTATACAAGGCGTTTCGCCCAGGTTCAGATTATCATCATTCTTTACAACTACTCAAAGACTACAAAGCACGCCGTCCAGACATCGCCACCAAATGCGGATTTATGGTGGGCTTGGGCGAGAGCGAAGACGAAGTGTACCGCCTGCTTGACGACCTAAAAGCCCACGATGTGGATATTATCACGATTGGACAGTATCTTGCCCCAAGCAAAAGCCACGCCCCTGTCACCCGCTATGTCCACCCAGACGAGTTTGCCCGCTATACCGAGTATGGCAAAAAATTAGGCTTTTTTAACATTTGGGCAAACCCAATGGTACGGTCAAGCTATTTTGCCGACCGCCAGTACTATGGCGAGCCTTGCCCACCGCCTGTGCGTTCGGCGAAGGCATTGGCAGAAGAAAAACTTGCCAAAGCCGAGCGTGGCGAAAAAGTGGGGTGTTTTTAAGCAAACTTAGCATAAAGTCAAAACAGATTGTGTATGCTTACGATGTTTTTTAATTGAGCAAAAATACCACCACTAAGCAAAAAGATAATTCCTAGCAACATTGCAGAGCCCTTTATGAGCCAAGTGATTTTATCCTCCAACCAAATCCATCGCCTGCATCATACTTTTTTTGTGCCGACAGGTGAAATCAGAGCAAGCCTACTCATCGTGCATGGCATGAGTGAACACAGTGGGCGTTATGCCGATTTTGCTCAGTTTTTGGCGAATCATGGTGTTTTGGTGGCGACTTATGACCAGCTTGGGCATGGTCGCACGGTCAAAGATAAATACGAGTTGGGTTTGATTGACGAAAAACACCCCATACAAGCTTTATGTAAAGATGCCATTATCATGGCAGATGCACTCAAAAAACAAGCGAGCAAACAAGGCGTGACGAATGTGCCACATTTTATCATGGGGCATTCTATGGGATCGTTTGTTGTACGGACAGTACTGACATACCACGCCACAAGTTTTCATGGGGCGATTTTAATGGGGACAGCAAATCGCTTTGGTCCGATCAATCACCTTGCTTTGGCCGTACTTAAACTCATGAATCATCTCAATCCCAAACGCCCCAATATGCGATTTGCCACACTCATCAACAACCATTTACAATCACAAATTCGCTCACCCATATCCGCCTCGCCCTTTGCGTGGTTGTCTGAAAATACCGATAATATCAAGGCGTTTGAAAGCGATCCTTTGTGTGGCTTTGCATTTAGCAACAATGGCCTTATCGCTTTACAAGCTCTCATCAAAAAAGCCACCTCACCCACATGGTATGCCCACACACCCAAAGACTTTCGCCTATTGCTTGTAAGTGGCAAGGACGACCCTGTGGGTAATATGGGACAAGATGTGATTGACTTACAAGATGAGCTCATCAAAAACAATAGGCACACCACCGCCTTGCTTTATCCCAACATGAGACACGAACCGCTACACGAGACAAATAAAATTAGGGTTTACCAAGACATTTTAAATTGGTTAAATGTCAGTATTGAGAAAATTGATTAAAAATTACAAAGAATTTTATGATAAAATAATGGCAATTTTAATGGCGTTTAAAACTGCTCATCACATCGGCAGGTGGCGATTTTTGCTTTATTTTTAAGTCATTCATCGAAAATTATTCATCATTTTAGCCATTTGGCCATCATCTTTAATCATTTAACATCAAACAGGAACCCCTATGAACCTTGAAAAAATCATTGAACAAGCCTTTGAAAACCGTGCCAATTTTGGGGCGACCGATTGCCCTGACGATGTGCGTGGTGCGGTCAATGAAGTGCTTGGCAAATTGGATAGCGGTGAAATTCGTGTCGCCCAAAAAATCGCTGGCAAATGGGTGGTCAATGAGTGGGTCAAAAAAGCGGTGCTATTGTCCTTTAAAATCAATGACAACCGTGTGATGAGCACAGGTAAGCTTGGTTTTTATGACAAAGTGGATACCAAATTTCACGATTGGAGCGAACAAGACTACAAAAATGCAGGCGTGCGAGTCGTACCGCCTGCGGTGGCACGGCGTGGCTCGTTTATTGGCAAAAATGTGATTTTGATGCCAAGCTATGTCAATATCGGTGCCTTTGTGGACGAAGGCACGATGGTGGACACTTGGGCGACCGTTGGCAGTTGTGCCCAAATTGGCAAAAATGTGCATTTGTCTGGCGGTGTGGGCATCGGTGGCGTGCTAGAACCTTTGCAGGCAAGCCCCACGATTATTGAAGACAACTGCTTTATCGGCGCACGCTCTGAAATCGTAGAAGGCGTAATTGTGGAAGAAGGCTCGGTCATCTCCATGGGCGTGTATATCGGACAATCCACCAAAATCTATGACCGCACCACAGGCGAAATTCTGTATGGGCGTGTGCCAGCTGGCTCGGTGGTGGTGTCAGGCACTTTGCCAAGCAAAGACAGCACGCACAGCCTATATTGTGCGGTAATTGTCAAAAAAGTGGACGCACAAACAAGAGCAAAAACTTCTATCAATGAGCTTTTGAGAGCGGATTAGGTTGTAATTTTTAAAAAAGCCAGTCAAATGATTGGCTTTTTGTTGTTGGCAGGTTTGGTATTGTGATTTTAGCAAAACATCAGCATTTGCAAAGGTTGTTTTTGCCACACAAGGTAATTTATCAAGTTGGTATCAAAAATCGCCCTTAACCGCATCAAAATTTGTTAAAATAGCCCATTTGCAAACTTGTTTTGCTATTTTTTATCAAACAAACAGTTATTCCAATGACATCATCTTTTGCTTTTTCAAATGACGCACCCAAATTACGCACCCAAGCCATTCCCACCACCGACCCATCGGCAGGGCTAAAACTCACCGAAATTTTTTATTCTTTGCAAGGGGAGGGCTTGACATCAGGCTTGCCCACGATTTTTATTCGCTTGACAGGTTGCCCTTTACGGTGCAGTTATTGCGATACGACCTATTCGTTTACAGGCGGTGTACGCTTGTCGCTTGATGACATTTTGGCAGACATTGCCCAGTATCCGTGCAAGCGTGTGTGCGTAACAGGGGGCGAGCCTTTGGCACAGCCCAATGCCATTGCCTTGATGAAATTGCTTATAGACCAAGGCTATGAAGTGTCTTTGGAGACAGCAGGGGCGTTGAGTGTCAAAGAGGTGCCAGTACAAGTCTCCAAAGTGATGGACTTAAAAACGCCAAGCTCTGGCGAATGCAAGCGTAATTTGTGGGAGAATTTGGATTATTTAACCGCTCACGACCAGCTCAAAATCGTCATCGCCGACCGCACCGACTATGAGTGGGCGGTGGCAAAATTGTGGGAATTTGACTTGCACAAAAAATGTGGTGTGGTGTGGTTTTCGCCCATGTTTGAGATAGACGAAAGAAAGTCTGATGTGCCAAACATTGCCATACAGCTTGCCGAGTGGATATTGGCAGACGGCTTGCCTGTCAGGTTGCAACTGCAACTACACAAAATCATCTGGGCGGACGCAAGGGGTAAATAATCTTGAGAAAATACTTTTAAAAACAAAGCGAATTTGCTAGAATAGTAAGATTATCAATCCAAATCAACTAAAAATAAGAGAGAGTTTATGGCACGAGTTACGATTGAAGATTGTCTGGACAATGTCGATAATCGCTTTGAGCTGATTTTGGTGGCAAGCAAGCGTGCACGCCAGCTTGCTAAAGGTAGTGCCGAACCAACAGTTATTGTTGAAAACGACAAACCAACTGTACTTGCTCTGCGTGAAATCGCTGCTGGCAATGTGACTCGCACAATCCTAGACGAGCCAGATGAAGAAATTATCATCAAAGTGCCAGAACTTGTGGACATCTCAAAATTCACCCCTGATGATTTTTGATTGGCATCAATCCACTTAAAATCATGAACTGCACGACCACCGTGCAGTTTTTTGTTTTTTCATAAAAAAACAATGACTTACACTAATCACAATATATTTACAATCAACAAAAATAGGCAAATGATAAAAATTAATCAATCAAGCTATTGACAAGCAACTCAATCCTTGATATTTATAATATCTTTATTCATCAATATCAAGAGTCCTTATGCTACCCAACTACCGTCCGCATGACATTCCCAGTCAACTAAGCCACCCCTTAGTCGATGAAGCTCGTGACAGCTTGATGCGTGCCATTGGTTATCTGGAAAGAGCAGAAAGGCATGATGTGTTGCGCGCCTGTCATTTTGGCGATGTGGCACATATTAAAGATAAGCGTAAATCTGGAGAGCCATACATCACGCACCCGATTGCAGTGGCGGAGATTTTGGCAGGTTTTCGTCTGGATAAGGACACCATCATTGCAGCCATTTTACACGACACAGTTGAGGATACTGAGGTTACCAACAAGATGCTAAGCGTAGAATTTGGCGATACCATTTCTCGTCTTGTTGATGGTGTAACCAAACTAAAATCCTCCAGCATGAATAAGCAACAAAGCCAAGCCGCCACTTTTCATAAAATTCTCACCGCCACACTCATTGACCCACGCGTACTCATCATTAAGCTCTCTGACCGCCTGCACAATATGTCCACACTAGATGCAGTCAGCGAGGAAAAACAAAAACGCACTGCCACCGAGACGCTCAATTTTTATATTCCTTTTGCACGCATCATGGGTCTTAATGACATCGCCGACTATATTGAACTGCTTTGCTATCGCAATCTCAATCCTGAGATGTACAATAAATTTACCGATAAGTTGTTACAACATGGGCTTGGCCGTAATTTCCAAAAAATAGAAATCAGCACCTATCTACAAAATTTATTAAGCCATTTGAATTTAAACGGTCATGTGCAAGTGCTTGACAATCGTACTTCAATGTATCGCCAGTTCTTCAAAAATCGTGGGCAAATCAACCGTTTGATTCGACAGTATGACTTTGAGGTGGTGCTCAATGATATTGAATCATGCGATAAATTGGCATCTTATCTGGTACAAAAATACGAAATCAGCGATGATCAAATTCGTGATAATATCCGAAAGCCCCAAGCAGGCGGCAACCAGTCGCTTTGCCTTATTTATGAGCGAGATTACAACCACATAAAAATCACACTTCTGACCAAACGCATGCAGGAAGCTGCCAGACTTGGTGTCATTAGCAATGACAAAGGCGATATCAGTCATTCTGTTGTACAGGCAAGCTTACGCAATATGCAAGACCTTGCCAATCATGAGTCAAAGCAAAATGATGTTGAAGATAGCGAGCATTCAGTCGCCGTCATTAATGAACTATTAAATTACCTACACGAGCGAAAAATAGTCTGTTACAGCCCACAAGGTCGTGCGTACGAACTGCCTCGTGGCTCAACCGCACTGGATTTTGCCTATGCTGTTGGCCCCAGTATCGGCAATATTGCCACTGGTGCAGACATCAATGGCGAGCATGGAAAGTTAGGTCTGGTGTTGGCTGATGGCGATTTTGTCAGCATTGATACCGATAAAGAAGCAACACCAAAAGCTGACTGGCTTGGTTTTGTGGCAACCAACAAAGCACGAAGCGAGATTCTAAAATTTTTAAAACGCCTACCAGATGATCAAAAAGAACACGCTGGCAAAGAAGCACTCATACGCGCTCTAAAAGCCTATGATAAGGCCATTGACGACATTACAGACAACGAATGGGCGGATATTCTGGCATGGCGTGGTGCATCTGGCAGACAAGAAATTTTTATGCAAATCGCCACAGGCACGCTACTGGCACAGCTTGTTGTTTCTCGTCTATTTAGCGAAGAGGTGGACATCGCTGATGACAACGAAATTACCCAATCCAAGCATTTACTTGCTGGTGTTAAGGGCGTGGAAGTTACCTTTGCCAAGTGTTGCAACCCCATCTATGGCGACCACATTGTTGGTCATTTATCTGCTCGTCAAGGACTGGTCATTCACCGCCATAAATGCTACTCGCTTAACGCCATTCGTACCATCAACCCATACCAAATTATTCAAGTGAATTGGAAAGATGGCATAAAAATTGATCATTCAGCACACCAATTGCACTTTTCGGCAAAACTGCGTATTTTTGCCACGCTCAACGAAGAGCAAATCAGTCAGGCCATCTATGAGTTACGCTCGCTTAATATTGGCGTAGAAAACACAATCATTAAAGCTGATGATAAAGATAAAAATAGCAAAATTGGCACAACCACACTTGATGTTGTGGTGCGTTCACGCGTACATTTAGAAAATGGCATTCAAAAACTTCGCCAAATTCTAGGCTATCCAAATATCATGCGACTATACCAATAATATTTTAGGCATCTTAAAAAATTACTTGAATATTAAGCGTAAAATTGCTTTAATATGAACGATGAATCATTTAAAAGGAGCGTCCTTATGTGCTGTAATATTGATTTAAATTCCAAAGAAGAAGTGGCCTTTTTTTTGGGTAAAACTGAACCAAACACCCTGCCAAAGACCGCTGACAATGTTGCAGGTAAAATCATCTATACAGATGCACCTGCCATGAGTTTGTTTGATAAAATTGTCGCCCGCCTACAAAGCACCAAGGCTCAAAGCCATCACTGATGGTCATCACATTCATATTGCAATACATTCAAATTTAGACACATCAAGTTAAAGCCCATTAAGGAATTTTCATGGCAAGACAAATCATTCATACCGATGATGCACCTGCTGCAGTTGGCACCTATTCACAAGCCATCAAAATTGGAAACACTGTTTATATCTCAGGTCAGTTGGGCTTAGATCCAAAAACCATGCAATTAAAAGAAGGTTTTACTGCCCAAGCTGAACAGGCTTTTGATAATCTGGCTGCCATTGCCAAAGCTGCTGGTGGCACACTAGATGATGTCGTAAAATTCAATGTGTCTTTGACTGATTTGAATGATTTTGGTGCATTAAATGAAGTGTTTGATGCACGGCTAAGTGCCCCCTACCCTGCTCGTGCGGCAGTACAAGTTGCTGCTCTGCCCAAAGGTGGTGAGGTTGAGATTGAAGCCATTTTGCATTTAGAATAAGTATTTTTAAGGCTTGGTAAGCCAAGTCTTTTTTCTCATGCAAAATTCCCTGATTCGCATCGCCCTACCAACACCACTATATCAACTGTTTGATTATCTTTGCCCAACAGAGTGCCTGATTGACGGCACTCTGCCAGCAATAGGTAGCCGTGTGCGTGTGCCTTTTGGTCGTCAAGAACTCATTGGCATTGTCATCGCCCACATCAACCATGCCGACAGCAATATCTCACAAGACAAGTTAAGACCGATTGATGAATGCCTTGATGAGACACCCATCATCACAGACCAATTGTTACGCTTGGCAAATTGGCTGTCCGCTTATTATCATTACCCACTGGGCGAAACTTTATCCGTCATGCTACCTAGTCTCATCAACCAAGGCAGGAGCATTATTCAGAAGCTTAACTTTTGGGAGATTGTAGATGGCATTGATGATACATTTATCCAAAGTCAAATCAGCAAATCAGCCAAAAGACAATGGCAAATATTTAATACCATCAAAGAAAGCCCAGCAGGCCTAAGTGAACTTAGGTTAAAAGAGCTGGAGGTCAATAAAACTCAATTAAAAATTCTAGAAAACAAAGGGCTTATCCGCTCTTTTATTAGCAATGTCAAACCAAATTTAACACCCAAGACCGCCCAATTACTAGATGAGATTTTACCGCTTAATCATGAGCAAAAAGATGCTTTTGACACCATCAAACACACCATTGATGATGGTATTTATCAAGGCATATTATTAAACGGCATTACAGGGTCTGGCAAGACCGAAGTTTACCTACAAGCCATATGGCACGCCTTATCATCTGGCAAACAAGTCTTAATTTTGATACCTGAAATTGGACTCACGCCACAGACAAAAGCTCGATTTAGCTCACGCTTTGATGCCAACATCTGTGTACTGCACTCTGGCATGACAGACGCCGAACGCCTGCAAGGCTGGCAAGACTGCCAAACAGGTCAGGCCAACATCATCATCGGCACTCGTTCAAGCGTGCTTTATCCGTTTGCCAATCTAGGGCTTGTCATCGTTGATGAGGCCCATGATAATTCCTATAAGCAACAAGACCACCTACGCTATCACGCCTGCGAGGTGGCCATGTGGCGTGGTCATCAAATGGGTGTACCTGTGGTATTGGGAACCGCCACACCAAGCCTTGAACAGCTTAAATTAAGCCATGACCACAAACTGACCGAATGTCGTCTAACAAAGCGTGCTGGCAATGCTAAAAACCCTGTTTTACAGCTCATTGACATTCGTCAAGGCACAAAAAGCATCATACAAATGAATGGCAATGAGCAAAAAACCCTATTATCCAATGAAAGTATTCATCAAATCAAACAACGCCTAGCCCATGGCGAGCAGGTACTGGTTTTTTTAAATCGGCGTGGATATGCACCAATACTCATCTGCGATGCGTGTGGCTGGCAAGCAGACTGCCCACATTGTGATGCACATTTAACCCTACATAAATATCCTTCTGGGCAATTAAAGTGCCATCATTGCGGATTTTGTACACACACGCCACGCACCTGCCCTGAGTGCAATAGCCAAAATCTGCAAGACTTAGGACTTGGCACAAGTAAGCTGTCCGAACAATTACACGCCATCTTTGCCAATCCACAGACCACCGAGCAAGTTTACCCCATTTTACAAATTGATCGAGACACCATGCGTAAAAAAGGTGCGTGGGAAGCCATGTACACAAAAATCCTAACGGGTGAACCTGCCATCTTAGTGGGGACACAAATGATTGCCAAAGGTCACCATTTTCCCAATGTAACACTTGTGGTGGTGGCTGATGCAGATTTGGGATTTTTATCACCTGATTTTCGCTCACCTGAACATACCGCTCAGCGAATCATACAAGTGGCAGGGCGTGCAGGGCGTGCCGAAAAAGCAGGTGATGTACTTATTCAAACTCGCCAGCCCAATAACCCTCTACTCATCACACTTATTAAGTATGGCTATCTAGCCTTTGCCGACATCTTGCTAAAAGAAAGGCAGCTGCTCGGTTTGCCACCCTACACTCATGCCGCACTCATTCGTGCAGAAAGCCACAACCAAAATCGTGCCAGAATTGCCATCAAACAAATCGCCAAAGATTTGCCCGATGTGCCAAACCTGATCACAAGCGGTGCAACCGATGCCCCCATGAATAAGAAAAACAATCGATATCATACGCAGTTACTACTACTTGCCAAGGATCGCAAAACCTTGCACGCTGTATTATCCGCACACTGGCAAAACCTCCTTGCCCTACCAACTTCTAAAGGAGTCAAAATCTCACTTGATATCAATCCAATCGGCTGGTAGTTGCATCATACACAGCTTTTGGGGTGGCGTTTTTTGTTGAGCGAAGTTTGGCACCGCCACACACTTTGCCCCTTATAATCAACATAATGATAAATGACAAGCGTTTCACCGTTTAAATAGCGTACAGGGTAGCCAGATCCAGAAACCGTCGCCATGACCGCACAATCAGTCTGCACTCCTTCCACCTTATCAACAACCACCATAGAAACTCGTTGATTATCCACAGAGACTGGCAAATCAATTGGGCATTTTTGTGTGGTATTATAGATTTGCTCCACGCGTTTTTGTACCGCTTTGGCAGAACGATAACTCTCAAAAATCACAGATTGTTCTTTTTGCATGGCGATGATCGGTACAAATTGCCCAACAATAATCGCCAAAATCACCCCAAATATGCCAAATGCCACCGACATACCAAACAAACTGGTACCACCCTCACGCCTTAAGTGCATCTTTTGTTCATCTTTATTGCGTGGATAAAAGTCCAATACATCAGCAATTTCACGGCGTGCCATACGATAATAATAAGCATCTGCCCAGCGTGCCACCTGACTTGACCAAAACAACCAAATCATCACACCCGCCAGCACACGCACAGCCATTTGATATTCTTGTGGCAAAAATGAAATGACGGCAAATTCAAGCACCACCAGCGTAATGGCAATGGTTACTTTAATAAATGACCAACCCGCCACACAATACACCAAGCAATCAAGGTAGCGTTTACGATACAAAAGCCAGCCAAAAGTACAAAAAAATGCTGCCCAATTCCAGCAAGGGTGCATCTGACCAGCCCGATCAAACTCTTCAAACCGCTTTAAATAATACTTTTGTGATCGCAAGCCAATAAACCATCTGTCAAGCTCGGTACGCTTAGCATCGGTGAGGTCGGCACGATAAAATGGTGGTGGTGTGGTATCTTCTAAAAAAGGCAAACGAATCATGAATTTGACCAATAGATTGAATGATAAAATGATTTGCGGTTGGGCGTTGGTTGGCTTATAATGACATCCTTAACATTTTACGCCTTTTTTTAATGCAAATAAAGCCATGACTGATTCAAATTCACAATTTTTAACCCCTGTTGGTGGCGACCGCCAAAGCCCAGATACCGACCGTGAAGCCATCAGCGAGCAAATCGCCCGTCTTGCCCAAACACCCGAACAGTTTCGTCAAATTGACACTTTCATGAAACGCCGTACACACATGAGTCAGGCGAGTGAGCTTGCCCTAACCAATAGCACTTACGCACCATATATTCTCAATCACGGTTTTGAGCTCGGCAAACTGGGCGATGTCAGCAACATTAATAATTTACGCACCCATTTTGCCAACACGCCCAACGGTATGGATGCACCTTTAACGCTAGAAATTGGCTTTGGCATGGGAGACAGTCTTATTGAGATGGCAAAAAACAATCCAGAGCATAACTTTGTTGGCATTGAAGTTCATGAACCAGGCATTGGGCGTATCGCTTATATTGCCCACGAATTAGGCTTGCAGAATCTAAAGGTATTAAGCGGTGATGCAATTGCCCTTTTAAGCAACCTACCCGATGAACACCTTGATGCCATACAGCTTTATTTTCCCGACCCTTGGCAAAAAAAGCGTCATTATAAACGCCGTTTTGTTACCACCCATCGCATGGAAATTGTCGCACGCACACTCAAAATTGGCGGTACTTTTCATGCCGCAACCGATTGGGAGCATTATGCCCTATGGATGCTTGAGGTACTTGACAACATGAGTATTCTTGAAAATATTTCAGGTCAAGGCAACTTTACACCTCGTCCAGCTTTTCGCCCACAGACTAAATTTGAAAAGCGTGGCCTTGACTATGGTCGTACTTCTTGGGATTTGATGTATCGCAAAACACAAAACCCAAACGATTAAATTGGTCAAAAAGCCAATCACATCCCAATGGCGATTTGTCGCCATTTTTTTATCTTTTTCACCCATTTTTCAAATTCAATATAAAATAAGATTAAATAGTTTCACAAGCAGACATCATCACCATCGTGAAACATTGACATTTTGATGAATGTGAGTACAGATTGAATAGTAATTTTCAATGCTCAATAATCACAAAAAAATTCATCAACATTCACTCAGGCCTTATCACATATTGGCTGAATCAGTTATCCATTTTTTATCCACAAAAATTGTGGATAACTTTGTGGATAAAAGACAATCATCATGATGAATGCTTTGATAAATAGGCACTTTAAGCGTATTGCTAAATTTTACAAAAAATTGTGTGCTATTTTATTTTTAATATAAAAATCAATAACTTAATAAAAATCATTGGGTTGACATTTACCAATTCATTATTGTCATTTTATTCATTAAAAAAAACAAACCATGTTTCACAAAATGGTCATTTTTTACTTGTGAAACCTGTGGATAAGTTTTTTATATTCTATTTTGGTTATGCTAAGCAATTAACTTTTAATCAAAATAATAAAGCCAACAAGCATAACAAAATACGCATGCATCTGGATAAATACCTTAGATATAAAAAGATAATTTATGCTATAATAATGGCAATTTAGATGATAAATCATGACAATAAAAGTCAATCAGTAAGGTGAAATGATGAGCAAAACAAAAGAGGCAGCCGCCAGCGTCAATGAAAATAAAGACAAAGCACTCAAAGCAGCTTTAGCACAGATTGAAAAATCTTATGGCAAAAATACCATCATGTACTTAGGTGATGAGTCTGCCAAGATTGATGCCGATGTGGTGTCAACAGGATCACTGTCATTGGACATTGCTCTAGGTATTGGCGGACTGCCAAAGGGGCGTATCATTGAGATTTTTGGACCAGAAAGCTCTGGTAAAACCACTCTTACCTTACAAACGATTGCCGAATGCCAAAAGCAAGGCGGTACTTGTGCTTTTATTGATGCCGAGCACGCTTTGGACCCAATTTATGCACGCAAATTAGGCGTAGATATCGACAAACTGATGGTATCTCAACCTGATAATGGTGAACAAGCACTTGAAATTGCTGATATGCTTGTGCGTTCGGGTGCGGTAGATATGATCGTTGTGGACTCGGTGGCGGCTCTTACCCCAAAAGCTGAAATTGAAGGTGAAATGGGTGACAGTCACATGGGGTTACAAGCACGCCTGATGAGCCAAGCTTTGCGTAAAATCACTGGTAATGCCAAACGCTCAAATTGCATGGTAATTTTTATTAACCAAATTCGCATGAAAATAGGCGTGATGTTCGGCTCTCCTGAGACCACCACAGGTGGTAATGCCCTTAAATTTTATGCTTCGGTTCGATTAGACATTCGCCGTATCGGTCAGATCAAAGAAGGTGAGGCGGTAATTGGCAACGAAACCAAAGTTAAAGTCATCAAAAACAAGATGGCGCCTCCTTTTCGTGAGGCGATATTTCAAATCATGTATGGCGAAGGCATCAATCATTTGGGCGAAGTTGTTGATTTGGGTGTGGATATTGGTGCAGTGGGTAAATCTGGTGCATGGTATAGCTATGGCGAGAGTAAAATTGGCCAAGGCAAATCCAACACTGTCAAATATCTTGCCGAAAACCCTGAAATCGCCCAAGAAATTGAAGCGAAAATCCGTAGCGAAAAAATGGGCGCACCCACAACAACACAAGACTCTGGCCAAAATCAAGTGCCAGAATTCATTGAAGATGCGGACGATGAAAGTCAATTCTAATTTGCAATTGGCATCATGACAACCATCAAAACTTTAGCAGAAATCTTAGCGGATATGGGTGAATCTATATCCGCTGATTCAACTTTATCATCACAAACTTTGCCAACAAGCCCCAAAACAACAGGTCAAACCAAACGCACTACCAGCAAAGATATATCAGCAAAACCAAATCTTAGAACATTTAGCAAATCCAAAAAACCCAACCAACCAATCAAACAAGACAAAACAAACAAAACCAATGACAACCATATTTTGCCAAATGATATTTGGACAGCTGTGGACCAGCACACTTTGTCTGCCTTAAAAAATGTGGCAATTGAGCCCATTTATCAAAATGATCAAAAAATAAATCGCCTACGCTGGCTGGCATTTTATTATCTGTCTAATCGAGAGCTTTCCCAACAACAATTACGCCAAAAACTGCTTAATAAAGACTGCGATCCACAGACGGTGGCAGATTTACTTGATGAATTTGCCACCAAAGGTTATCAGTCCGACGAACGCACCGCTTTTATGCTCATTCGTGAAAGCATCAGGCGTGGTCGTGGCAAAAGATACATCAGTCAAGCATTAAAAAATACAGGGATACAATTGCCATACTCACTTGATGAACTGATACAGATGGCAGACATTGCCAACCTAAGCGATGGTACAATTTTAGAAAATCAACTCAAAATTAATGATAACATGAATGATGAGCAAAAAAACGAGGTGAATTGGCTCGCACTTGCCATCGAAGCTCGCTGTAAAAAATACGGCAATACCCTACCAAAAGACCAAAAAGAAAAATCCCGACAGCTTCGGTTTTTGCAGTATCGGGGCTTTGAAATGAGTGTCTGTTTTGATGCATTAAAGTACACATTGGATGATATTGATGAGTTGAATTTTATCTAAACTCATCACTCAGACTGACTTTTAAATCTTTGCCATATACCAGTTTGATTTGGTTTAAGTTTGGCAACCAGCCCCAATTTACGCCATGGCATATTCTCGCCATGAAAATCACTGCCGACTGACACAAATAACCCATGCTCCGCAAGACTTCGATCAATCATCGCACGCAGACTATCAGGTTCATTATTGGGCAACTCACAAGCATCGCCACCCAAACTGGCAAAATCAGCAATCAATTTTCTGGTGCGAGTTGCAGACAGCCCATAACGAGTTGGGTGTGCCAATACTGCAAACCCACCACAATCATGGATCAATTTGATAGTGTCTGCCATACTCATTGCTTCTATCGCCACATAGGCACACTTGCCATCAGCCAGATATTTATCAAAAGCCGCTTGCACATTATGTACAAACCCAAGTTCATGCAACACCTGCCCAATATGTGCACGCCCAATTGCTCGTGGATTATTATCCACCTTAGCCAGTGTCGCCTGCCAAATTTTTTCAGTAAGTTGAGCTTGATTATTTGTTGCTAATAACTCACCAAGCTTTTCAATCATACATCTACCACGCAGATGACGACTGTCTTGTACAGCCTGCAAAGCATCATGCATTTTTTTAGTATCATCAAAATCAAGTGCAACCACATGAATGATTTTATTCAACTCTTGATTTTTTCCATACCCACCAATCAGGGCGTGCGCACAACTTATCTCCACCCCATTAATCAGACACATACCCAACTCATCAGCAGCTTCTTTAGCTTCTTTTATGCCTTTAATGGTATCATGATCGGTTAAGGCAAAAGTACGAATGCCTGATGAATACGCTTTTTGAATGAGCATCATTGGCGTATTTGTACCATCTGATGCTGTACTATGGCTATGCAAGTCTATCATATTTACACATTTTTCTTTAAAATAAAAGCCCTATACCATCGTATAGGGCGTTGATAAGGCGATAATCAACCATTATCCTGTTGCTGTCTTTTTAGAAAGTCGCCAACACTGATCGGCTTAACCACCGCACGAGCAGAGCTCTGTATTGGTGATGCCGTTGTCTGAGCCGTAGATGGTTGTTGGCTGATTGCACTAGCATGCCCCACAGGTGCTTGCTGACCAACTGACTGAACCTTTGGACTGTCATCTACAGTCAGACCTGTGGCAATCACAGTTACATGAATTTCATCACCCATTGATTCATCAACGACCGCACCATAAAAGATATTGCCTTCATCAATATCAGCAATGCGACCCACCACCTCTGCCACCTCATTAGGCTCGCCCATACCCAAATCTGATGCAGCAATATTAATAATAACACCTTGTGCATTTTTAAGTAATAAGTCATCAAGCAGCGGTGAGCGAATCGCTTTTTCGGCGGCGGCGGCGGCACGGCCCTCACCACTGGCACGACCGATACCCATCATCGCATGACCTTTAGAAGTCATGGCAGTACGCACATCGTTAAAGTCAATATTAATCATACCCTCTTCACGAATGGTGCGAGTAATCCCGTCAACAGCATGCAACAATACATCATTTGCCTTGGCAAAAGCATCTTTCATGGTTAAGCCACGATAAACTTGTAATAGTTTTTCGTTAGGTACGGTAATGATGGAATCAACATATTGGGACAATTGCTCAATGCCTTCTTTGGCAAGTTTTGCACGCTTTCCACCCTCAAATTTAAACGGTGTGGTAACAACTGCTACCGTCAACACACCCTCTTCTTTGGCAATGCGTGCAATGACAGGAGCAGCACCTGTACCCGTACCACCGCCCATGCCTGCGGTAATAAAGACCATGTCGTAGTCAGCCAATAACGCTCGAATTTCTTCTTCATCACTCTCAGCCGCTTCACGACCCACCTCTGGGTTTGCACCAGCACCCAAGCCACGAGTGAGTTCGCTGCCTAATTGTAATTTTTTTGGCGTGGTCAATTTATTTAATGCCTGACGGTCAGTATTAGCCGAAACAAAACTAATACCAGTGATTTGCTGATTAATCATATGCTCAACAGCATTGCCGCCGCCGCCGCCAACACCAAACACAACGAATCTCGCCTGCCCATCTGTATCAAATTGCGTCTCGTCTGACATGCTATAAGAAATTGACATAGCTTACTCCAAAATATAAATCATTGTCCAAAGACACTAAAACCATTTTTTAACTCGTTTGGCAAACGACTGCCAACCGTCCGAAATTTTATTCACCAGTTTATTGTGCGGTGGTGATTTACCGTAATTATCCTTCAAAAACTGCTCACCATTTTGATAAAGTAGCGAACCAATCACCGTATGAAGTTTATTATCTTTTAAATAGCTGTTTAATAAGGCAATATTTTCATCGGTTAAATTTTTAGGACATACACTGACAAGCTCATTGGTTGTGATCATACGCACAGGCAACCCCCATCTATGACCAACAAAACGAGCCAAGCCATCAATTCGAGAGCCACCGCCTGCCAGAACCATGCCAGCACCAAGGCATTGTAACAAACCTTGCTCATTCAGACGCTCAACAACACGCCCAAAAATGTCATCGTAACGCGCTGAAATAATGTTACTTAGCTGACGCAAGCTTATCGTCATCTCGCCATCGGTGCGTTGTTTTAAGGTAATGAATGAAGCACGCTTGGTGGGGTCAAGTTGTACCGTACCTTGCTGATGCTTTAAGCTTTCAGACTCAGAAAGCGACAAGCCCAGCTCAGATGAAATATCAAAAGTTACCGTCTGCCCACCAACATCCAAGCAATCAGAAAATATCAGTAAATCGCCCAGATAAACACACACTTTGGTTGTGCCTCTGCCAATATCAATAAAGCACACACCGCGTTTTTTTTCTTCTTTATTTAACGCATACTCCGCACTTACCACGCCATCAAATAGCGTTACCCCGACCTCTGTACCTGCCGCATTGACTGCGTTAATCACTTGAGTGTGGTAGTTACTTGGCAACATCATCACATGATGCATTACCTTGATTTTATTAGCGTGCATATTTAGCGGATCTACAACTTCTTGAGAACCGTCATCTAAATAAGTGATTTGCTGACACGATTGCAATAGCGAGTAGCCCTCTGCACGCAACTTGTTGGCAATCAACTCTTTGGCATGGTGCAAATGGCTTCGCTGTACGGTGGTATCCGTCCCCATGCTATACAACTGAACATCTTGACTGTCATTGATGCTTTTCATGAGTGATGACGCAAAAGATAGGCATACCTCATGAATCTGCACGCCTGCCATATCCACCGCTTCTTGTATAGATTTATGTACCGCACTCAGTAAGTGCTCACGACGGTCAATCTTACCACCAATAAAGGCATCGGTGTGTGCCAAACCCACAGCAACAATCTTAATTCTCGGTTGTTCAGGCGTGCCTATTGCATAGCCGACCACTGTATAAACTGCTGTCGAACTCAAATGCAAGACTGCCTGCAACTCCATCATAACAACTCTCAATCACCGGTAGACCCAACAAACAAAAACCACACAAAAAATCATTTTTTAATATTATGATATTTTAGCACCAATACCTCTTTTTCAAAAGAGGTAAAATCTATAAAAATCATCAATTTACTCAGCTTTACTTCTTTTTTGATAAAATCTACAATATTTTGGTATCTTGTGATTAAAAAAAATTAAAAAATCACATGGTGTCATCTGATGTTTTTACCAAATCAAACACCAGCTTGCAGATGATTGCTACTTGATGTATTTTTCCAAGCAACCGCAAATCCATTTTTATAACGCAAATCAACTGATTGAATTTTTGGTAACTCCTCCGCCAGACTGCCACGCAATAATACCGACAAGCCATACAATTTTTGCTCAGTATTCTCATGGTCCACGATAACACGAAGCCCATTATTAAAACGAATCAACCAGGTTTGTCGAGAGGTTAAAGTAACATCTTGTGCAGTCATACCAAGCGGTGCAAACCATTCATTGATCTGATGCATCTGTTGCATCATGTCGCCAGCATCTTTAAAATGATTACTATACAAATGTACAAGCGACGCATTCATCAGTTCATGTTCGTCAGCAGGCACAAACACCTGACCTGTCGCATCAAGCAAATGTTGACTACCAAAATTTGCTATCGCACGCCTTGGTGTGACCGATACCAGCACACCCTGTTGCCAATCACGCTTCACACTCACGCTCTCCACCCAAGATAATTGAACAATGAGGCGTTGAATGTCTGTTAAATCTGTCAAAAAAAATTGCACATCACTTACTGGCTCCACTGCCGCCTTCAATGACGCAAATTGGACCGCAGTCAAATCGCCCCGATCAATCACAAGCGGTTTTGTTGGCATGCGATTTATTGCCCGAATCCCAAAAAATCCAGCCACAACAAATAACAACAGCACAAGTATGGACACATGCCATGTTTTAACGAAGTGCTTTTTGGTGGTTTGAGCATAAAGATTCATAAGGCTTTGTGCTATATACAATAAATTGTATATAGTAACGCATTTTAGCAATAACACCAAGCAAAATCTTATATAAAAAGTGAATTTTTACATCAAGTTACATTTTACTTGTCAGGTTGTCAACAACATCAGATCCAATATTGACACATCAAATATAATAACCATCGATTTTCAAGCTACTTTTCTTATCAAATGCAAGTCATCAAAGCAATTGAAAAATGATATAAAGCAATAAAAATATATAAAATTCAATCACTTGGATTTATGACTCAATATCTTTGACAAACCTAGCAATCAAGTGTCTGCACTAAAATCTGCACACAAAGCTCCCCAAATTCAATCCCCACCTGACGACTTGCCATTGGCACAAGGCTATGGTCGGTCATACCGGGTACGGTGTTTAATTCAAGCAAATACAATTTGCCGTCATCGCCCTTTAAAAAATCCACCCGCCCCCAACCTTTACCCCCCACCGCTTCAAAGGCACGCTTGGCAAGCTCGCCCATTTGACGCTCTTCATCAGCGGTCAAATCGGACGGACACAGATAAGCGGTATCATTACGCAGATATTTGGCATCATAGTCGTAAAATTTTCCCTTGGGGACAATCTTAATGCTTGGCAATGCCCTATCGCCCAGTAGCGACAAGGCGTATTCGCCCCCTGTGATGGCTTTTTCTGCCAAAATTTCGCCATGATACTGCTTTAAAGTGGGGTACACTTTTGCCAAATCGCCCGCCTGTTCAATCATCACAACCCCAACACTTGACCCTTCGCTTGCAGGCTTGACAAAAAGCGGTAAGCCAAAATCTGTCTCCACCGCATCAAAATCGCTGTCATCGTGTAACACCACATATGGCACATTGGGCAAGCTAAGTGCCTGCCACACCAAACGACAACGAAATTTGTCCATCGCAATGGCAGATGCCAGCACGCCACAGCCTGTATAAGGCACGCCCAAGCCGTCTAGCACGCCTTGTAAACCGCCGTCTTCGCCAAAAGTGCCGTGCAAGACATTAAACACACGGTCAAAGTTTTTAAGCTGTGTCAAATCACGCTCTTTGGGGTCAAAGTGGTGGGCGTCTATACCTTTGGATAGCAGGGCGTCAAGCACCGCCTTGCCACTTTTTAAAGACACTTCTCGCTCGCTACTTGTGCCACCGCACACCACAGCGACTTTGCCAAAATTTGGGTTGTTCATAAATACTCTCTTTTAAAAAATTACTAATTAATAAAATTACCACAATAAATTAACACCATACTCAGCAAATTTACTGTCTTTACTGATTAAGGTTAAACCGCCATTTAATGCTTGGGCGATAATCAAACGATCAAATGGGTCTTTATGGTAAAATTTTAATTGATTGACAATTGTTAAATGCACCATTTCAATCGGCAAAACATTGATATCATTCATCATTAACTGACTGGGGAAAATCTCACCAAAAGGCAATGGCAAATCCAACTTTCCCAAACTATGTTTAATGCCAATTTCCCACAAACTTGCCATACTCACACAAACATCATTGGTCTCAATAATTTTAAGAGCGGTTTTGCTAAGTTGCGTATCGTTTTGCAAAAACCATAATAAAATATGCGTATCCAGCAAATACATTTACATATAATCCTTAAAATCGTCAAGCGGTTCATCAAAATCAGGGGCAAAAACCACTTTACCTTTTAATGTGCCTGCGGTGCGTTTTTTTAGGGCATTGATTGGCCTAGCAGACTGATTTTTTTGTGTCATAAATTCATCAATCAATCCAAAAATTTGTTTTTGTTCCACTTGTGGCAAAGACTGAATATAATCCACCGCTTGCCCCAGTGTTTGAATGGATTGCGTCTGCATCACTACTCCTTATTCAATGTATCAGCACAAACTTTTAGCCCATTGATTGGTTTGGCTAATTGACCTTTAAAATAATAAAACTCGCCTGCCTTTGGCAAGGGTTTTAAGATAAATTGATATTTACACCAATCGCTTATTAACCCTTAGTTTAAATAAACCCCATTCTCCTTTAATTCCACACACAACTGCCCCACATTGCCTGCCCCTTGCGTGATTAATAAATCATTCGCTTTTAGCCCTGCTTGCAATACTTGCTTAATTTGTGTTTTGTCGTCTACATTTAACACAATGGGCTCAACTTGCCCACGCTCACGAATAGAGCGTGCCAAATCATCGCTTGTCGCCCCCTTAATTGGCTCTTCGCCTGCCCCATAGACATCAAGCAATATCAATTTGTCCACCTGCGACAACACCGCCACAAAGTCATTAAAACAATCTCGTGTACGACTGTAACGGTGCGGTTGAAACATCATCACCAAACGGCGGTCTGGATAACTTTGCCGAGCGGTGGCAATGGTGGCTGACACTTCGGTGGGGTGATGCCCATAATCGTCAATCAACAGCACATCGCCACTGCCCAATGCCACTTGTGCCTGCTGTTCAAACCGCCGTCCCACGCCTGCAAATTTACCCACCGCACGCACAATCGCATCGTCCGACACGCCTTCATCGCTTGCCATCGCAATCGCCCCAAGGGCGTTATAGACATTGTGTAACCCTGGGATATTTAAGGTAATTTTTAACGGCTGTTTATCTTTTCGCAAAACGGTAAAATGCGTGCGAGTGCCGTCCACTTGCAGGTCGGTGGCTTGCACATCGTTGTGCGGTTTTAGCCCAAAAGTCAAAACAGGGCGAGCAATCTCATCAATCATCTGATACAATTCATCGTCATCGCCACACACCACCGCCAAGCCATAAAAGGGCATATTGTGCAAAAACTGAATATAGGCTTGTTTTAATTTGTCAAAACTGTTTTCATAAGTATCCATATGGTCTTCGTCAATATTGGTAACAATACACGCCATCGGTCTAAGACTTAAAAAAGACGCATCGGACTCGTCCGCTTCTGCCACCAAATATCGGCTGTTGCCCAAAGACGCATTTTTGCCAGAGGCATTTAATTTACCGCCAATCACATAAGTGGGGTCAAAGCCTGCTTCGGTCAGCATCATCGTCAAAAGGCTTGTGGTCGTGGTTTTGCCGTGAGCGCCCGCCACCGCAATGCTATGGCGATAACGCATAAGCTCACCGAGCATATCAGCACGGCGAACCACAGGCAAGCGAGCTTGCAATGCCGATTTAATCTCTGGATTGTTCTTGTCAATGGCAGATGACACCACAATCACATCGGCGTTTTTGATATTATCGGCGTTATGTCCAATAAAAATGGTCATACCCAATTGGCTAAGCCTTTGGGTAACGCCACTTTGCTTGATATCCGAGCCTGATACGCCATAGCCTTGATTAAATAACACTTCGGCAATGCCACACATTCCTGCCCCACCAATCCCAACAAAATGAATGTGTTTAATACGACGCATTTCGGGGATTTGGATCAGTTGTTTGGGAAGTTGGGCGTGGTTCATTTGTTGTTCCTTTAAAAATTAAATTGGGGTTTTTAAAATGGGGTTTGGGCGTAAGGTGCGTAATACGCACCGTTTATTTTTAATATTTAAAATAATTAAATATTAAATGGCGTATAATGTACATCTACTTACCCTAAAATTTTTATTCACAAAAAGCCGAATAATACTCTTGGATTGAAATAACTTTTCTGCTGACTTTATCAATTTCTTTTCCTTCTTGGGTAGATAAAAAAGGAAAAAATGAAAAAACTTGATTACCGTCTAATTGCTTAGCTTCATCTTGCCAATTTTGCCAACGAAACCCTTGATAAAATTGCTCCAAATCGCCAGTCAAAGCCCACTCAATAAAATGCGAATAAGTGATATTTAAATCTTCCCAAGCCAATAAATCGGGATCAAAATAATAAATCATTCCCAAATTATCGCCCAATCCGCCACCGTTAATGGCAAAATAACCACCAAGCACATCATCAGCAATCAATAAAAATGACGGCACATCGCCAATATTTTCAAAAGATTTTCCTTTATTCCAGCCACTAAGGGTGCGGTTTAATTTTTTGCCACCCGAACCCAAAATTCTAAGCCAACCATTATCTATTAACATTCCGCCTGTTTCGTAAATAATCGCTCCCATAGACGAACGGGTCGTTACTTGATTGGCAAGCAATTCTTGTTCTGCTTGCTCTTGATTTTTTGGAATGATTTCGTAAGGTTTATTGGCGTTATTTAACCATTCTTGTATCAATTCCCAAGCAGGTTCATCTAAGTTTATTAACTCTTGTAAGGTTTTCATATTTTTAACTATTGAAATTTATTAATCGTAAGGTATATAATACGCACCGTTTTTATTTCAAACTTTTTAATGGTGCGTGGTACGCACCTTACTTTCCAAAACTTTAAAATCAATTTTTAAAATTAACACCCTACCCTTTCACACTCGCCAATACCATCTCCGCCACCGTTTTGGCGACATCGTGTTTGGCATAACTTTTGGCTTTTTGTGCCATCGCCAAACACTTTTCACGGTCAAGCGTATTTAAAATTTGGGCAAGTTTTTCACCCGACAATTCACTTTGGGGCAACAAAATCGCTGCCCCATTATCGGTCAAGGATTTGGCATTAAAGGTTTGGTGGTCGTCCACCGCTGTCGGCAAAGGGATAAAAATCGCCGCCACGCCAAGGCTTGCAATCTCGCTCACCGTCAAAGCACCCGCTCGGCACACCACCACATCCGCCCACGCATAAGCAGCCGCCATATCGTCAATAAATGCCAACGGCGTGGCACGCTGTGGGTCAATGCCTGCCTGCGTGTAGGCGTTTTGCACGGCATCAAAATTGTCACGACCGCATTGGTGCTTGATGATAAGATTGGGCTTGGTTTTTAATAAATCCACAATCGCCGTATTGATAGCACTTGCTCCCAAACTGCCCCCCACCACCAACACTTTTAGGGGCGACTTATCGGTCACATCATAGCGTTTGTCAGGGGCTGGCACAAGTGCAAAATCGGCACGCACAGGATTGCCCACCGTCAAGGTTTTGTCGGCAAATTCACCACCAAACGCATTATCAAAGGCTTGCAATACCACATCGGCAAAGCGTGCTAGGGTGCGATTGCTCATACCACAGATGGCGTTTTGTTCGTGGATAATCAGCGGTTTGCCTGCCAATTTGCCTGCCAGTCCACCTGCCGAGCTGACATAACCACCAAAACCCACCAAGATATCTATGTTGTTGTTTTTGATAACTTTTTTGGCGTGGTTTGTGGCGTTAAAGAGCATAAAAGGCAATTTGATTTTACGCATAAGACCGTTGCCACGAATGCCTTGCATCGCAATGTGGTGCATCGGATAATCCTTGACCAAGCGGTTTTCCATACCATTTGGCGTGCCAAGCCAATGCACCACCGCCCCACGGCGTGTCAGCTCGTCCGCCACCGCAAGGGCAGGAAAAATATGCCCACCTGTGCCTGCTGCCATAATTAAGACATTCATGTTTTACCCCCTTTTTTATCATCCAAAATAGCAGTCGGATTAATTCCAACTTAGCCATATTTATGGTCAATAACATATTCGATATGATATTCAATTCATCATTTACTCAACAAAATCTCATACTACATAATGTGCCTTTACACATCAAAGACAGCAACTCTGCTCATTTTACTTTTATTGGCTCAAGCCAGCAAGTGCTCAACACATTTCACAAAATCCACAGCAATCTGTGTGCCGCATTGCTCATCAATTTCACGAATGCAGGTGGGGCTGGTTACATTAATTTCGGTAATGTAACCGCCAATCACATCAAGCCCCACAAAATACAAGCCTTTTTGCACCAAAATTGGGGCGATTTCATTTGCCAAGGCTCGCTCTTTGTCGGTCAGTGCCATTGCCACGCCTGTTCCGCCTGCCGCCAAATTGCCCCGAGTCTCGCCACTGGCAGGAATACGAGCTAGGCAGTAATCCACAGGCTTGCCACCGACAATCAAAATGCGTTTATCGCCTTCTGTGATTTGGGGGATAAATTTTTGAGCCATAATGGGTAGCGTTTCATTTTGGGTAAGCATTTCTAGCGTTGCCCCAATATTGGGGCCGTCCGCACTTAGGCGAAAAATCCCCATTCCGCCCATTCCGTCCAAGGGCTTGACAATCACATCATTATGATTTTGGATAAAATCACGGATATGGCTTTGCTTTTGGCTGACTACGGTTGGGGTCATCAGATGACTAAATTGCACCGCAAACAACTTTTCATTGCATTCTTTGACGCTCATTGGATCATTAACGACCAAAACCTCTGCTCGTTTGGCAAAATCCAGTAAATACAAAGCATACAAAAATTTCATATCAAAAGGCGGGTCTTTTCGCATTAAAATCACATCAAAATCGGTCGCTTTGACGGTATTTTTTTCGCCCAATTCATAAAAATTATCAGGGTTTTTAAAGACTTGTAATGATTGACAATCAATCATCAATTCGCCATTATCTAACCACAAATCGCTGATTTGACAATAATAAAGCTGATGATTTTTATCGCTAATCGCCCACGCCATTGCAAGAGTGCTGTCTTTTTTGTAGTTAATGGTTTTAATATCGTCCATTACGATTAAAAATTTAAGCGGTTTCATGATACAACTCCATATTGCTCACGATAAGCTTGCATTTTTTCCAGATACTCAATCTCACCCTTTGCTTGTAAAAATCCAATAATATCATCAATATTCACAAGGCTATGCACAGGCACGCCAAAGTCATCTTGAATTTGCTGAACTGCCGAGCGTTGATCTTGGCCCTTTTCCTTGCGATCAAGTGCGATGACAATTCCAGCAAAATTTGCACCTGCATTTTTTAAAATGTTCATCACTTCACGCACCGCCGTTCCTGCAGTCATCACATCGTCAATCACCCATACCGACTTTCCTTGCAGACTAGCTCCAACAAGATGCCCACCCTCACCATGATTCTTAACCTCTTTACGGTTATAACCCCACTCAACATCAACGCCATGATTACGCCATAGCGTTTGTGCCGTCGTCGCTACAAAAGGAATGCCCTTATATGCCGCCCCAAAAATCATCGAATTATGCTGTTTATTTAACTCAGTTACCAAAATGTCTGCATAACCTTCAGATAATATGGATAAGACTTTACCACCAGATAAAAGTCCAGCATTAAAAAAATAAGGGCTGATACGACCAGACTTTAAGGTAAATTCACCAAATTTTAACACCTGATAATCAAGCAACAATTGAATAAAATTATTTTTATCAAACACTTTACACACTCCAATAATAAAGTAATCTCTATTGTACTTTTTTTTGGTTAATTTATCCAATATTTAGTAAGGTTTTTATGATTTTTAAATTTCTATACAATAAAAAACGCACTGTTTGAGTGCGTTTTTTATTGTATAGAAATGATTGATTATGCTTTAGCGGCAGCTTGTGCAGCAGCAACTTCAGCAGCAAAATCTTCCTGCTTCTTCTCAATACCCTCACCAACCTCTAAGCGTTTGAAGCTAACAACAGTAGCATTTTCAGCTTTTAGCACCTCACCAACTTTTTTATCATTATCTATCACATATGGTTGATTTACTAAGGTAACTTCGTTTAGGTATTTTTGAACACCACCAGTAATCATTTTTTCGATAACCACTTCTGGCTTACCAGATTCTTTTGCTTTTGCTTCAATAATATCTTTTTCACGAGCTAAAATATCAGCAGGTACACTCTCTTCATCAACAGCCAACGGATTAAATGCAGCAACTTGCATTGCTACAGATTTACCAAGCTCTTCTGAACCACCTTCGTAAGAAACCACAACACCGATACGCAGACCATGACGGTATGCAGCAAGGTTGGAACCTTCAATAACTTCAGCACGACGAATTTGGATATTTTCACCAATTTTTTGAACTAAAGCAATACGGGCCTCTTCAACAGTTTCACCATCACCATAAGGCAGAGCAGAGATTACCTCTACATCAGTCGTGTTATTCGCCAACGCCAATTCAGCTACTTTGTTAGCAAATGCAGTGAAATTCTCATCTTTTGCCACAAAGTCAGTTTGGCAGTTTACCTCTAAAAGCAATGCTTTACCAGCAGTTTGAGCAATAATGATGGCACCATCAGCAGCGATATTCCCCGCTTTTTTGGCAGCTTTTGCCTGTCCTGATTTACGCAAATTATCAATAGCAAGCTCAATATCACCACCCGCTTCTTCCAAGGCTTTTTTGCACTCCATCATACCAAGACCCGTGCGATCACGAAGCTCTTTAACGGTTTTTGCAGATACTTGAGACATAGTTACAACCTTATTTTTAATTAAATCTTTGAAAATAAATCGCATTAGTTGCTAAATATTAACAACCAATGCTTGTCATGAACGATTTTGTAATCAGTAGTTGTTTACCACTTGACCTGATTGGTCAATCTTATCTTCCAATTCTGCTGTTGCATTTTCACGATCAGCGGCTTTGGTGTCATCTAACTCAGCCTTATTGCCTTGTGTTTTCGCATATTCTTTACCAGCAATAATCGCATCTGCCACTGCAGTTGCATACAAACTCACTGCACGAATTGCATCATCATTAGCAGCAATCACATAGTCAACATTATCTGGATTTGAGTTGGTATCAACAATACCAATAACAGGAATACCAAGATTTTTTGCTTCTTTAATGGCGATGGCCTCATGATCAACGTCAATAACAAATAACGCATCTGGCAAACCGCCCATCTCTTTGATACCGCCCAAAGCACGCTCCAACTTTTCCATATCTCTGGTGCGTTCCAATGCTTCACGCTTAGTTAGCTTGGCAAAAGTACCATCTTCAGCTTGTTTTTCCAGCTCTTTTAAACGAGTAATAGACTGACGGATAGTTTTCCAGTTAGTCAGAGTACCACCCAACCAACGATGGTCAATATAAGGCATGCCAGCACGCTGTGCTTGCTCACGAATTACACCACTTGCTGCACGCTTAGTACCAACAAATAAAATCTTATTGCGATGAGCAGCTTGTTGATTAACAAAAGTCAGTGCTTCGTTAAATTGCTTAACGGTATGCTCAAGGTTAATGATGTGAATGCGGTTGCGAGCACCAAAAATATATTGGTTCATTTTTGGGTTCCAAAAACGAGTTTGATGACCAAAATGAGCGCCTGCTTCTAATAAATCACGCATTGAGATTTGAGTTGGGTTTTTTTCTGACATAAAAGTTCCTAAATTAAGTTGGGTTACGCCTCCACAAAAGTAAAATATCGAATCCAAAGGCACGCATTTGCCATGACAGCAAATTAATCAAACCTTCAAACACCCCGTTATTTTTTGCTTATGCAACTTTTGTGTGTGTAGTATGAATCAAAAAATATGCCTATATAAAAATAGACGCACTATTATAGCAAAAGAATAAGATAACTGCAATCAATTTATCACTCTGTTGAAATTGCCTGACAGCCTTGTGTACGCAAATCTTTGTCAACATCGGTAGTACAGGTCCAAACTCCATCTTTACTACGAGTCCAGATTACTTTTTTGCCATGTAATGAGCGAGAAGCATCACCACCCAATGTTGCTTTAATGCTTGATGTCTCACCCAAAGTAACCGACAGGCCAGACTGGCCAGTTGCAGGGTTGGTATCACTAGCAGCAGCTGATGCATCAGTACTTTCCAATAGGTTGCTTTTTGTCCAACCCAAAGCACAGTCAGTACCCTTGCTTCCTTGCATTAAACAAATATCAACAGAGCTACGAATTTGGCTAGTCTCCATTGTAACACGGCTTACTTGAGCAACCGCTGTACGATTTTGAAATTTTGGAATAGCAAACATTGCAAGAACACCAATAATCACAATTACAATGAGTAATTCAATTAAGGTAAAGCCCTTTTGAGCAATCATAAAATAACCTTAAAAAATAAATGAGTGTGAATTATGACATTTTACACACCCCACTGTCAACCCCCAAAAACCCCCTCCAACAACCGTTGAAGGGGGCTAAATAAGGTGCTGACGATGACCTACTCTCACATGGGCGAACCACA
>NZ_JAYGGV010000007.1:0-77438 GCF_035181405.1 Moraxella tarda | reverse complement strand
GGCCCAGCAGGTCCTAAAGGTGATGCCGGTCCACAAGGTCCTAAAGGCGAGCGTGGCGAACAAGGCCCAGCCGGTGGTCCTCAAGGTCCAGCAGGTCCTCAAGGCGATAAAGGTGACACTGGCCCAGCAGGTCCTAAAGGTGATAAAGGTGATACTGGTGGCTTCCAAGGCGTCACTAAAGATGGTATGGCCATCACCAATGGCATAACCATCTTGGGTGGCAAGGGTACTTCTGGCCAATCAAACGCTGATAATCGAGTGATTACGCTTTCTAAAGATGGCTTAGTTATCACCGATGCATCAAGCGATAACAATGCTGGTTCTAACGCTGGTAATGCTCAGGTTGACGCAACTAAGGTTGCCCTTAGTAAAGATGGCCTAACCATTACAAACGGTGCAAACCCACTGATTGGATTCACCAAAAATGGCTTGAACAACGGTGGTAACCGTATCACCAATGTTGCCGATGGCCGTGATGCTACCGATGCAGTAACCATGGGGCAGCTAGAGAGTGCAAAACAGCAAATCTATAGCGGCATTAACAAAATGGATACTCGTATCGGTCAGGTGGATAAAGGTGCCAAAGCAGGTATCGCATCAGCGATGGCATTCTCAGAAGCCGCATCAGTACCAGGCAAATGGACCTACTCGGTAGGTGCAGCACACTATGGTGGTCAACAAGCGGTGGCTGTATCTCTTCGCAAAACTGCAGATAATGGTCGTTGGTCGCTATCTAGCGGTCTGTCTGCTGGTACCTCAGGCAGTGCAGGTCTGCGTATCGCCATCAGTGGTGTTATTGATTAACCTACTAAAGCTTGTATCTGGTGGTATGCCAGGTACAAGCCACCGACTGCGATTAACCCATCTTTTTTATATTTTGATTAAAAGATGTGGTTAATCCAGTCATGATCATCACATTTAAGTGGATCAAAACAAAAAAGACAGGTCTATCGACTTGTCTTTTTTGTTTTATTTTTAGGCATTCATGATAAAAAAATTAAAAAATTAATTAAAAAATATGGCAAAATAACCAATCATGTTTGATTTAATGAATATATTTTGGATACACAATCATCACCGGCCAAATGATTGACCAATCTGTAACAATTCACTTCTTTTGGTTGCAATTTTCTAGTAGATTGCAACAAGAAAAACTGGCAATATGATCAATGATAACCAATATGAATATGATGCACAATGCTAATTTGAGCTGTTGATTTTACGATTAACTTTCAAATTAATTTTAAGATTGCAAGATTGAATTAAAAATTAAGTTAAGCGATATGATGCTATCAGCGTATTTTTTTGTTGATAACTGACGCATGATACATAATAATAGGCATCATTCATGTGGTTTATAGATAAAGATAAAAGTAGCACAATCACGGATATGATTTATCATGTCTAATAAAGCAGCATAATCAGCTGTATTTGGAGAAATTCATGTCAAAATTTGGTATCACAAAAGCCTTAGGGCTAAAACAATTTTTAAGCACAAGTTTAGTTTTGGTAACTACCTTGTTGGCATTGCCAGCCACCGCCCAGTCTGATAGCCAGCAAATGGCGGTAAAAAACTTAAATTCTCTGCTATCAGCAACCAATTCTATGACAGCCAACTTCACCCAAACGACCAAGGCAGGCAAGAAAACCACCAATTTTAGTGGTGTGATGGCGGTTCAGCGTTATGATCAATTTCGCTGGGAGACCAAGTCACCAGCCAATCAGTTGATCATCGCCAACAATGCGGTCATGTGGGTGTATGACCCTGATTTGGGCCAAGCTATCAAACAACCCATCGCCAATCAAATTGGGGATACGCCTGCAATTTTGCTGTCAGGGAATCCAGATAAAATTGCAGACAGCTTTCATATCACTCAGCCCAACAGTGCCAAAAACTATTTCAAGCTCATGCCAAAATCTGCCAATGCAGGGTTTAGTGAATTGTACATCAGCTTTTATGATGATAAGCCTGTACAAATCATTGTTTTGGATTTGTCAGGACAACAGACCACCGTTAAGTTTAGCAACATCAGTATTAATAAAAAAATAAACGCCAGCCAGTTTGATTTTAGCGTACCAAAAGGCACACAAGTGATCAGCCAATAAGCTGTTGAGTTTGGTGCTTTTTTTGCTCTTGTTTATTGGCAAAACTTATAAAATAATTGCTATCTTTCATGAGTAATATGCCAAATTATGGTATAATGCGTCCCAAATTTGGGCGTGTCAAAAGGTTTGACCGCCCTTGAATTCATCATTCAAAAAAATCACGCAGGGGTGATTCATGTCAGCCGAATGGTCAGCCATTATCTATCTACTTGCCGCAGCAGGACTTGTGGCGTTTATGCTCATTGTGCCACGCTTGCTGGGTGGTCGCTCGCACGGCGTGCAAAAGCACGAAATTTTTGAAGCAGGGGTAAAGCCCGCTGGCTCTGCCCGCATTCGTCTGTCCGCCAAATTTTATTTGGTGGCGATTTTTTTTGTGATTTTTGATTTGGAAGCGCTGTATTTGTACGCTTATTCGGTCAGCGTGCGTGAAGTGGGCTGGGTAGGCTTTACCGCTGCCGCTGCCTTTATTGGCATTTTGTTTGTGGGGCTTGTGTACGAGATGAAACTGGGGGCGATGAACTGGGCACCTGCCGACAAACGGGGGCGTACGCCACGCATTTTGGCACGCCCTGAGGGTTTTGATCTAGCCAGCATTACCGCCTTTACCACGATTGATGAGTTGCACACCGACCCAACTGGCAAAGTGCCTGCCCAATCGTCTGGGCGTATTTTTGCAGGGCGAAAAGACTTGCAAGCACTGCTTGAAAAAGACAAGCACGATATGGCAAACATTGACCATATCAATGATACAGGACGAGTTACTACGCAGAAGTTTGATTGATGATTAAATAAGGAAATTTAAAATGACAACCCATTCTTATTTTGGTCAATTAAACTTTGATGATTTGTGTATCTGGGAAAATGAGATTGAAATCCCCCAAATAAACAAAAATCCGATTGACATTAAATTGTGGGTAGAAGATGAAAATATCAAGTCCACCATAGAATTTTTGGATAAATCCGCCAATCATTTTCAAAATATTGAAAACCTTCACCAAAAAGCGGTCATTGCACTTGTTAATTATTTAAATGACGATGATTATTTTGTCAATTATTATGTTGATGAGATTGATGAATATGATTTGCCAGAATTAACCAAATTGATTGAAAATGATGACTTGACCAATGAAAATTTTGCCAAGTTGTTAAAATTACGCTCTGTTGGTATTTGGTATGGTGAAGATACTCAAATTATAATGGACTATATGATTGACCCAGAACAATCCGACCAAATTTTGGCAGTAAAGTTTGATTTGGGCGGTAATTTTGATGATATTAGTTGGGAAAGTTAATTTTTAAATTTATCAAATCAATTCAAACCCAATCCGCCAGTTTTAAAGCAAGCATTTTTTTTAAGGTAATCCCCAATGAAATACACCCTAACTCGTGCCAATCCCAATGCCGATACTTTCCCCAAAATCAGCCGTCAAACGGTGGATGAAAAAGAAGTAGAAAACTCGGTTTTTATGGGCAATTTGGACAATCTGGTTCACGCCGCCGCCAACTGGGGACGCAAAAACTCACTGTGGCCGTTTAACTTTGGCACAAGCTGCTGCTATGTGGAATATGCCACGACTTTGACAGCGGTGCACGATTTGTCTCGGTTTGGGGCGGAGGTGATTCGTGCCTCCCCTCGCCAAGCCGATGTGATGATTGTCGCTGGCACTTGTTTTGTCAAAATGGCACCAGTGATTATGCGTCTGTATGAGCAAATGCTTGAACCCAAATGGGTCATCTCAATGGGGGCGTGTGCCAATTCTGGCGGTATGTACGACATTTATTCGGTGGTGCAAGGCGTGGATAAAATCCTGCCTGTGGATGTCTATATCCCTGGTTGTCCGCCACGCCCAGAAGCGGTGATTCAAGCGATTATGCTTTTGCAAGAGTCCATCCAAAAAGAACGCCGTCCGCTTGGCATTCATCTTGACCAAGGTGTGTATCAGCCGATTATGACCCCAGAGCGGGATAGAAAAAATGCCGAACGCATTGCGGTAAAAAATCTAAGAAGTCCTGATAATGTGGAATAACTAATTATTTAATAAGGAATAATAATGTCAATCGCCATTCGTCAATTTACCGTTGATGCGTTTACCGATAAAGTATTTAAAGGCAATCCTGCCAGCGTTTGTTTGCTGGATAATTGGCTTGATGATGAGATTTTATTAAACATTGCCAAAGAAAATAATTTATCGGAGACGGCTTTTGTCATTCCACAAGGCGATGAATTTGGCTTGCGTTGGTTTACGCCAAAAGTAGAAGTCAGTTTGTGCGGACACGCCACTTTGGCAACGGCATTTGCTTTGCATTTGGCATTGGAAAATTGCCCAGAAATTTTAAAATTTCACACAAAAAGTGGCTTATTAACCGTACAAAAAATGGGCAATAACTTGTTAATGGATTTGCCTGTTTATCCTTTAACCAAAATTGATGACATTAACCCTATTGGCGATATTTTGGGTGTAATGCCGACCGAAGTGTATTTGGGGCGTGATTTATTGTGTGTGTTTGATGATGAAAATATCGTCAAAAATTATCAAGTGAATGATGACAAAATCGCCCAATTAGACGGGGCATTGTGTCATTTTACCGCCAAAAGCCAAAATCCAGATTTTGATTGTGTGTCTCGCTCATTTGCTTCCAAACTTGGCATATCAGAAGACCCTGTTTGCGGTTCGGGGCATTGTCATATTTTACCTTATTGGGCAAAAGTATTGGGTAAAAACACTTTAACCGCTTATCAAGCAAGCTCCCGAAGTGGTATTTTATATGGCGATATCAAAGGCGAGAGAATCATTTTGGGTGGACAAGCGGTGTTGTTTGCTAAGTCTGAGATTTATATAGGTTAAAAACAAATGAATGATAAACTTTCAAAATATGGCATTACCAAAGACAACCGCCCAAAAATCCCTGCAACCAAACGCTTAAATTTAACAGGCGAACAAGGGCAACAAATCATCAAATCCGAAACCAAACTTGTGTTACGGACACATAAAGAAACCTTTAAACGCTTGGCGGATATGTCATAAAGATTATTCTTGCTGATATTTTGTATCATCAATATGTAAAAAGCAGTGATTTATAAAAATAAAAAAATGAATTATGGAGAGGTGAATGTGTCTAAAATAATGCTAGGCGTTTTGTTGGCATTATCGGCTGCCGCTCTTAATGCATCTATTGGGATATTTAGTAAAGTATTATTGCAAAATGGCTTAATTCCACAAGACATTGCTTTTTTTAAAACAGTTTGTGCATTTGTTATATTAAGTTTGATTTTAATCAATCAGTCATTATCTGTACAGAAAAAAGAAATTGTGAATAATGAAGTGAAATCAGGTTTAAATTGGTTCAATCTACTGACTAAAATAGCTATCTGTGCATTTTTGGGTATTTTTGTGTTATTTTTCTTTGAAACAACCGCTTATCAATATGGTTTTGCATCAAATGTTGTGGTTGTTTTAATGGCTTCCGCCTCTGCTTCGGCATTGCTATTTGGGAAGATTTTATTAAACGAGAAATTAACAATTTCCGCTATTTTAGGGACATTGTTGGCGATTATTGGAATATTTGCAATATCGTGGTCTGGTGGTAGTAATTTAAATATGCTATTAAATGCAATTATCGCAGGTAGTGGCTATGGTATATTTTCAGTTTTGGTAAAAAAATTCTCTTTAAATGGTGGAATTTATTTAACAAGATTATTTATGATGTTCGGTAGTGTGTATTTATTTTTTCCTTATTTAAATAACATACATCACATTGATTGGAATGCTTTGATTGTAATGAATGTATTGGCATTAGCAGTATTGCCCACTATACTCGGATTTTATTGCACAACTAAGGCTTTAAATTATTTGACAGCAGCAAAAGTGCAGGTTACAGAATTATCCGAACCTATTTTTGCAGTTGTTATGGCTTGGGTGTTTTTAAGTGAATTGCCAACCTATCAATTTTTTGTTGGAGCAATTTTTATTATAATGGGCATTGTTCTAATCAACCAAATGCACCAAAGTTTGTTGGTAAAAATGACTAAATAAATTCGCTTTAAACTGCAAGCCCCACGCAAGCACCCACAACCCAATAAGGACAGCTATGAGTGTCAATCACACACACGATTTTGAGATTTTAACCGAGCTTAATGCAAAGTTTGACAATTTAACCGTTCAAGACACGGCAGACGGCATTCCCACCATTTGGGTGGAGCGTGGGCAAGTGCTTGATGTGCTTTTGTATTTACGCAAATTGCCCAAGCCCTTTGTGATGCTGGTGGATTTGTCTTGTATTGACGAGCGTTTGCGTAAGCACCGCTATGGACAGCCTAAGTCTGATTTTACCGTGTTTTATCATTTGATGAGTTTGGAGCGAAACTCAGACATTCGCCTTAAAGTGGCATTGCGTGAGGGCGAGCATATCCCAAGTGCCACGCAAATTTACCCCAATGCCAATTGGTATGAACGAGAAGTGTGGGATATGTTTGGCGTGGTGTTTGACGGACATCCGCACTTGACACGCATTTTGTTGCCCAAATACTGGGAAGGACACCCTTTGCGTAAAGAGTACCACGCACGAGCCACCGAATTTACGCCGTACTTTTTGAACTCTGCCAAGCAAGAATTTGAACAAGAAAATTTGCGTTTTGTGCCAGAAGAGTGGGGAATGAAACGCTCTGGGCGTGATGAAGATTTTATGTTTTTGAATATCGGCCCCAACCACCCATCGGCACACGGGGCGTTTCGCTTGGTGTTACAGCTTGACGGCGAAGAAGTGGTGGACTGCATTCCTGACATTGGCTATCATCACCGAGGGGCGGAAAAAATGGCGGAACGCCAAACTTGGCATTCGTACATTCCTTATACCGACCGCATTGATTATCTGGGTGGGGTGATGAATGAATTGCCCTATATTATGGCGGTGGAAAAATTGGCAGGCATCAGTGTGCCAGAGCGCGCCAACACCATTCGCATTATGATGAGTGAATTGTTTCGCATTACCAATAATTTATTGTATTGGGGGACTTTTATTCAAGACGCTGGCGGAATGACGCCTGTGTTTTATATGTTTACCGACCGCCAAAAAGCCTATGACATCATTGAAGCGGTAACAGGCTATCGTATGCACCCTGCGTGGTTTAGGATTGGCGGTACGGCGATGGATTTGCCAAATGGGTGGGAACGCCTTGTGCGAGAGTTTTTAAATTGGATGCCAAAACGCATTGATGAGTATTTTAAGGCGACAATGACCAACACGGTGCTAAAAGGACGCACGCAAGCGGTTGCCCAATACGATGCCAAACACGCCCTAGCGTGGGGGGTAACAGGGGCAGGTCTGCGTGCCACAGGCATTGATTTTGATTTGCGAAAAGCTCGCCCTTATTTGGGCTATGAAAATTTTGACTTTGAAGTGCCGGTGTTTTATAACGGCGATGCCTATGACCGCTGTTTGGTCAAAATTGAAGAAATTCGCCAAAGTTTAAGAATTATTGAGCAATGTCTAAACAATATGCCAAGCGGTGCCTACAAAGCCGACCACCCACTGGCAGTGCCACCGCCCAAAGACAAAACACTCAAAGACATTGAAACGCTTATCAACCACTTTATCTCGGTGTCGTGGGGTCCTGTGATGCCAGCAGGCGAGTCGGCGTGTATGGTAGAAGGGGTCAAGGGGCTAAACAGCTATTATGTGGTGTCGGATAATAGCACGATGAGCTACCGCACACGCATTCGCACGCCCACCTTTGCCCATTTGCAACAAATGCCAAGTGTAATTAACGGCTCTTTGGTATCCGATGCGATTATTTATTTGGCAAGTATTGATATTGTAATGGCGGATTGTGATAGGTAAATGGTAATGCACAAACCAATTTCCCCCAAAATGTTTTATTATGGATTTCCTGTAATTTTATTAACAACCATTGATGAAAATAATAAAACAAATATTACACCCATTTCGTCCAGTTGGTGTTTGGGGGATAATGTGGTCATTGGGCTTGGCACGCAAGGAAAAGCTTATCAAAATTTAAAAATTTGTCAAGAAGTGGTATTAAATATTGCTGATGAAACTTTGTGGCAAAAAATAGAAAAAATTGCTCCGTTTACTGCTAATAAAAGTGCTGTAAACGAAAGTTATCAATTTTGTGATGATAAATTTGCAATTGGCGAATTTACTGAACAAAATTCATTAAAAATTAAACCAAAAAGAATTGCTGAATGCCCATTGCAAGCCGAGTGTGTTATTGAGTGCATTCACGAAAGAAACGGTTATGTCATTATTGAATTAAAAATTGTGCAAGTTCACGTCTTAGAAAATTTAATTTTTGATGATGATAAAATTAACCCAGACAAATGGCAACCGCTTATTTATAATTTTCGCCATTATCAAGGGCTTGGCGAATTGTTGGGCAAAAACTTTCGTGCGGAAAATTAGTAAGTAAGGTGCGTAATACACACCTTACGATTTAATAATGATGAAAATGAAAGAAATTAAACCAAATGATAGCAATAAAAGTATGAAAATGGAGGGCTTAGCAAAACAGTATTTGGCTTGATTTTATTTGTTATTATTGGTGTTGTTGGTTTGATGTCTGTGCTTGCCAATAAAGCTATCTCAAATAACACCAAGACCCATTTACAAGGCAATCAAACAGCTCTAAAAATCAGCATTTTTACCGCTTGTATTGTGGTAAGTGGCTTATTGTATCAAGTGAGTGGTATGTGGCATTATTTAATCATTGTTTTATTTTGTGTCGTTGCCATTATATTTGTGATTGCCAAACATCAAAAATTAAAATAAAAATCATGTATTTCCAAAAATAAAATTAAAAAATCAATTTTTTAAAAATCAGTTCAATGATTTATTAATATCAATATTGATTGATATTAATAAAAATTCAAAGACATTTTGTTTTTTGCAGTCGCTGATGATAAGCTCATCTCAGCAGTGATATTAACTTTGACTTGGGTGGTATTGGATTATGGCTTATTGTTGTTATACGCTTATTTGTTTGCCAAAATTGCCAATGATAATTTTATCAAAATAAGTATGACACTATCGGCGGTGGTGTTATTATTGTTTGCCTGTTTTGGGGTAATAAGTTCACTGCGTGATTTATTATAAACCAGTATTTTATATTGAACGGTTAAAAAATGAAAAAAGCCATTGTCTTACCCCTAATCATTGCATTATTGGCACTCACCGCTTGGGTATTTTATGACCCAGCCCCCAAACCCAATCCCAAGCCCTTTGAGGTACAAAAAGCAGAAGATTTTGACTATGTGTTTGATTTAATCAAGCAAGAATACCCCTTATTGCAAGCCCAAAAAAACGCCACAGGCTATGATTTTGTTGCTGATTATGCCAAGCACAAAGCCCATATTATGCAGGCAAAAAATCCCACCGAGTTTTTCTTTTTGTTAAACGATGTGCTTACCAAATTGGACAACGAACACACGCATATGATGACCAAAGCCGATGTGCAATACGCCATTGGCATTTATAGTCAAAGCAATCACGACGATTATCGCTGGCAGATTTATACCCATTTGACTCGTGATAAACGCTTGCAACAAGCCTATGCCACCGAAATTGGTATGACCAAATCCCAAGAAGAACAAGCACGCCGTGAAAAAATCGCCAAAATTGATGCCCAAATTGCTGTGCCTGCCAATGTGCAGATGTTTGATGTTGTGCCCAATCAGGTGGGCTATTTGTCGGTGCGTGAGCTGACCCATTTGAGTCTACTGGATACGGACGAACGCCACGCTGTGATGCGTTATTTGCAAAAAATCAAGCATTACCCTGCTTTGATTGTGGATATTCGCACCAACACAGGGGGCGACACCCGCTATTGGACGCAGTTTTTATTGCCTGCCATCACAGCTCGCCCCTTATCGCTTGATTTGTATAGCTTTTTTAAACAAGGCACGCAAATGGACGCCTACAAAGCCACTCGCCCCACGATGACCGACATTGACCGCACGCAGGTGGCAAAGGCGTTGCCTGTGTCGGCAGATTTGGCACGGATTTTGGATACATTTGCCTATCAAGAAATTCAGCCTTTGCGTGTGGATATGGACCCAAACGGCATTGGGTTTGGCGGTAAAATTTATCTACTGGTGGACACCGATGTGTACAGTTCGGCAGAAACTTTGGCGATTTTTGCCAAATACACAAAGTTTGCCACTTTGGTGGGGACGCCCACTCGTGGCGATGGCGTAGGCACTGACCCAATGATTGCGATTTTGCCCAACACCCATTTTGCTGTCCGCTATGCCAAACAGCTTGGGCTTGCCCCAGACGGCACGATAAATGCCATTGTCGGCACACAGCCTGATGTACTGGTGGCAAATCCGCCAAACTTTACGCTCTCCACCGATGTCAATGTCGCCAAAAACGACCCTGTGATACAGCGTGCGGTGGGGTTGGCATTATCATCGCATTAGTAGCATATAAAGTCTGTTAAATGGCTTTTGTTATTGATTATTTTGTGTCATTGCGTTTTGATGTCATTGCATTGATATTGGCGTTAGGCGATAAGTGCTTGGAGACACGCCATAATGTGCTTTAAATGCACGATTAAAATGGGTTTGTGAGCCAAACCCTGTCTCAATGGCAATTTGTAATACCGACTGCTGGCTGGTACGCAAAAGCCTTGCGGCATATTCAAGACGCATCGTTTTGACAAAAGTATGCGGTGCGACACCCAATGTCTTTTGAAATAGCCGAATGAGTGTTGAGCGAGATAAATGCAATTTTTTGCACATTGCAGGTATGCTAAAATCATCGTCAGGCTTATTGGCAATTTGGGTAATCAATTCTGATAGCCTAGGGTGCTGATGTGCCTTTAATACACCACCTAATTTTTCATTAGGCAAAGCACGCAACACATATACCAGTATTGACTGGGCTAAATTATCCACCAAAAACGCATTGCCAATTTGATTGGGGTTTTGAGCTTCATCACTCATCAACTTTACCAACGGATGCAGTGTTTGTTCATTTAAGGTTACAATAAAAAAATCTGGCAGATTTGCCAATAAGCTACTGTGTTTGTCGGCATAAAAATTTAAGCACAGCATTGTGCAATCGGTCTGGTTGCCAACTTGATTGACCAAAAATGCCCCTGACATACTTTGGATAGCACAAGTGGCATCAACCAAGCGGTGTGTGTCAGCATTGGCATTTTGTATGCAGTGGTTTATCCCACAAAACAAGGCAATATCCCCCGCCCTTAAAATGTGAGTTGTGTTTTTTACCGCAAGTTTTACCGCTCCTTTGGTTACGATATGCAACATCATTTGCCCTGCTGTGGGCTGTTGGTCTATCTGCCACTCACCGCCCAAGCGACAATCCATATGCACGCCTGCACGAAGTTGTGCCAGCGTTAATAAGCTACCTAGCATACAATCCCCCAAATGGATTAATTGTACTAATTTTTGAGACAAAAGGGTAAGTACAACAAATAAAAATCTTTATAATAGCACCACCGCAATGCAATTATACTTGAATATTGTGGTTAATCAAAAACTAATTTTTAATAAGGGGACTATTATGTCTTTTGCTGACTGGCAACAAATCACCAATCACACCAAGCAATCTTTTGGTAAATTGGGCAAAACCAACCCAAAAATGCTAGAAGCCTATCAGGCTTTGGACAGTGCCGCCGCCGCCGAAGGGTTGGACGAAAAAACCCGTGAGCTTATTGCAATCGCTGTTGCCATAACCACTCGTTGCGAAAGCTGTATTGGCGTACACGCCCAAAAAGCCTTAGCCGCAGGTGCAACCGATTCTGAGATTGCAGGGGCGTTGGCAACTGCCATTTCATTGAATGCAGGGGCTGCTTATGCGTATTCATTGCGAGCTTTGGAAGCGATAGAATCGCATAAATAAAAGATTTGTACTAAAAGCTTGGGTCAGTATTTTTTAATACTTAAAGAATACTGACTTTAAAAAGTAGCAAATTTAAAAATGACTACAATCAAAGAGTGCTGAATTTAAAAAATTTTGGGTTTAAAGATAATCTGGGTTTAAATATAATCTGGGTTTAAATATAATAAACTTATCTTTAAATTGATTGTTTTTTATCAGTGGTATTTGATTGATAGTATTGAATTTATTCACAGTATTTAATTAACAGTATTTTATTGAGAGGCAGTTATGCAAAACACAGATTTAGACCAATCGCCAACTGCAAATGATGCGGTGCAGATTGACAAAAACCGCCGTGATGCCTTGGGTTTTGGCACTATTGCAATGGCAGCTGGTGTAATGGGTGCGTTGGGCATTGGCAGTAATGCAAACGCCAAGACAACCACAGCCACAGCAACCGACCCCTATGCTGAACCAAAACAGTATGGGTTGGAGCGACCTGGTATGACCATCAATCCTAAGCGAGTGGCTTTGGTGGTGGTAGACCCACAAAATGATTTTTTAAGCCCAAATGGTGTGATGTGGGAGGTTTTAAAAGACAGTATTCAACAAAATAACACCGTAGAAAATATAGAAACGCTTTTTAAAGCCGCAAAAAAAGTGAATATGCCTGTTTTTGTGTCGCCACATTACTATTATCCCACCGACCATCAGTGGCAATTTATGGCACCAGGTGAAAACTTTATGCACAAAACCAATATGTTTGCTCGCAAAGGGGCTTATACAATGGAGGGTTTTGAGGGGTCTGGTGCAGATTTTGTTGAACGCTACAAAAAATATATTTATGACGGCAAAACGGTTATCGCATCGCCCCACAAAATTTTTGGACCAGAGACCAACGATGTGGTATTGCAATTACGCAAGCATAAAATTGACCAAGTCATTTTGGCAGGTATGGCAGCCAATTTATGTATTGAATCGCATTTGCGTGAATTGGTGGAGCAAGGTTTTGAAGTGGCGGTGATTAAAGATGCCACCGCAGGACCACGCATTCCTGAGGGCGACGGTTATTTGGCGGCACTGATTAATTACCGTATCATTGCCAATGACCTTTGGACAACCAAAGAAGCAGTTGTCAAAATGGGTGCTTAAACGCTGTTTATTAAAAGCTGTTTGTTAAAAGTTTTTATCAAAACGCACAAAAAACGCTTTTGTGCGTTTTTTGTTTTTTTAACACTCAACCACACAAAATATGCCAAAGACATAACATAATATAATTGGTTAAAGCATATAATTGGCTTAAAGCAATGCTTACTTGAACCTATAAAAACTTTGCGTTATAATAAAGTGTTAAAATTTAAATGAATAAACAAATGCAATAAACTAACAACTTAAAACCCATTATTAAAAAAACAGCTAAAAACACGGCAAATACCGTAACGAAATAACCAAAAGCAATGAAATCATCAAAGTCCATACAATAACCAAAACCAATAGCCAAGCTCCATAATAGCCGAGCTCCATAAAGTCAAGCGGTCAAGCAATTAACCGTTAATTGGTTAGCGTTAAGTGATTAACAGCCAAGCAGTCAAATAAAGCAGTCAAATATAAGAAGTTAAATATAAGCCAAAAGCAAACTGGCCAAAACTTGTCAAGTATTTGAAATTAGCTATTTGAAAATAGCACCAAATCTTTTAGGGTGGCAAAAGGATATGGCACGGTGGACGGTGGCAAAATAAGAATAATTCTTACTAAATACTTACACAAACTAAATACTTACACAAAATTTTGCACGGTAACTTTGTGTAAAATTTGAACGCAACATTGTGTAAGTTTATGTTATAATACACAAATTTAGCCAGCAGATGTAGCCAGCTTCGCAAGCTGTTCATAAAAAAGGTCTTTTATGAAAATTGTAACCAGTCAGACCCCCAAAGTTGCGGTGTCCGCCATCTTGACGCCCCAAGAAATTGACGGTATTAACGAATACATTCATCATTATCCGCAGGCACGCGCGGCGGTGCTTGATGCCTTAAAACTTGTGCAAAAACGCAACGGTTGGGTGGACGATGCCCAAGTGCTTGCCATTGCCAATATGTTGTCTATCGCTGTTTCTGATGTGGAAGGCGTGGCGACTTTTTTTAACCGCATTTACCGCCAAAAAGTGGGACGGCACATTATTTTGCTGTGCGATTCCATTGCGTGTTATTTGACTGGCTTTGAAGCGGTGGCGGACGAATTAAAAAGGCAGTTGGGCATTGATTTTGGGCAGACCACACCAGACGGACGCTTTACTTTGCTCCCCATTTGCTGTTTGGGCAATTGCGACAAAGCCCCTGCCATTTTGATTGATGAAGACACTTATGGACCGATTGGGGCAGATGAAGTTGCCAAGTTATTGGAGCAATATCAATGAATGATACGCCAATGCACGATACAATAAAGCAAATGCACTATCACACAACCAATAACAAAGCCGATTTGGTAAGCCAAATCACGGCACGCCAAAGCGGACTTGCGCCCAGTCAATTAAACCGCCAAAAAACGCCCATTTGGGGCGTGGGCTTGGCAGACGGACAACTGCCCACCATCAAAAGCCACCCGCTGACTTTTCGCTTGGCACATTTTGATGCGGTGCTAAATTTAGCCGATTATCAAAGTTTGCAAGGCTTTGACGGACTTAAAATCGCCCTATCCAAAACCCCAGCCGAAGTGGGCGAGATGATAAAAACCGCCAATGTGCGTGGGCGTGGTGGGGCAGGTTTTAACGCTGGTCTTAAATGGACCTTTATGACACCCCCAGACGGTGGCGTACGCTATTTGATTTGTAACGCCGATGAGATGGAACCTGGCACTTTTAAAGACCGCCTGCTTATGGAGCGACTGCCGTTTCAGCTCATTGAAGGAATGCTCATCACCGCCTATGCGATTGGGGCGAGCGTGGGCTATATTTTTATCCGTGGCGAATATATTTTGGCGGCCGAGCGGTTGCAAAAAGCGGTGGACGAGTGTATCGCCAATAATCTGCTTGGCGAGCATATTCTTGGCACCGATTTTAGCTTTGATTTGCACATTCACACAGGGGCAGGGCGTTATATTTGTGGCGAAGAAACCGCTTTGATAAACTGTTTGGAAGGACGGCGAGCCAATCCACGCACCAAACCGCCTTTTCCGCAAGTCTCTGGGGCGTGGGGTCGCCCTACCGTGGTCAATAATGTAGAAACGCTCAACAATATGCCTGCCATTTTGGTCAATGGCGTGGAGTGGTATTTGGATTTGCCCAAGGCAAAAGGCAAATCTGACACCCCTGGCACCAAGATTATGGGGTGTTCTGGGCGTGTCAAAGACGCAGGGCTTTGGGAGTTGCCTTTTGGCTATACCGCACGAGAGATTATTGAACTGGCAGGTGGTATGCAAGACGGCTTGACCTTAAAAGCGTGGCTACCAGGGGGTGCAAGTACCGATTTTTTGACCGCCAAAGATGAACATCTTGACCTTGTGATGGACTTTGACCCGATTATGAAAGCAGGCTCACGGCTTGGCACTTGCTTGATGATGGTGGTGGACGAGACCCAAGATATGGTCAAATTATTACACAATTTACAGGTGTTTTTTCAGCGTGAAAGCTGTGGTTGGTGTACGCCGTGCCGTGATGGCTTGCCGTGGGGGGTCAAGATTTTGCACGCCTTAAACACAGGGCAAGGGCAAATGGGCGATGTGGAAAAACTTGGCGAGCTGACAAAAGATTTGTGGCTGGGTAAAACCTTTTGTGCCCACGCCCCAGGGGCGATGGAGCCTTTGATGTCGGCACTAAAATACTTTAAACACGAATTTGACGGCAAAATCAGCACCCATACGCCACCCCCCACAGTTACGCCAATAGTTACGCCCACAGCACAGGCACAAGGAGACGCATAATGGCAAAGATTTATCTGGACGGTAAGGTCTATGAAGCGGACGGTGCGGACAATTTGTTGTCGGCGTGCTTGTCTTTGGGGCTTGATGTACCGTATTTTTGCTATCACCCTGCCTTGGGGTCGGTCGGTTCGTGCCGTCAATGTGCTGTCAAGCAGTACAACAATGAAGAAGACCGCCAAGCAGGGCGTGGTCGCATCGTGATGAGCTGTATGGTGCCAACCAACACCGACCTGTATATTTCTATTGACGATGACGAATCGGTGGCTTTTCGCAAGCGTGTGGTGGAATATCTGATGACCAACCACCCCCACGATTGCCCCACTTGTGAAGAAGGGGGGCATTGTCATTTGCAGGATATGACTTATGCGTCTGGGCATAACCGTCGCCGTTATCGCTTTGTCAAACGCACCCACCAAAACCAAGATTTGGGGGCGTTTATCAACCACGAGATGAACCGCTGTATTGCGTGCTATCGTTGTGTGCGTTTTTATAAAGACTATGCAGGTGGCACGGATTTTGGCGTGTATGCGTCCGCCAACCGAGTGTATTTTGGGCGTGAAAATGACGGACAATTATTAAGCGAGTTTAGTGGTAATTTGACCGAAGTTTGCCCCACAGGGGTGTTTACCGACAAAACCCACTCTGACCGCTACAACCGCAAATGGGATATGCAATACGCCCCTAGTGTGTGTGCAGGGTGTTCCACAGGGTGCAACATTTCGGCAGGCGAGCGTTATGGCGAATTAAGACGGATTGAAAACCGCTACAATCCTGATGTCAATGGCTATTTTTTGTGCGACAAAGGGCGGTTTGGCTATGGCTATGTCAATTTGGCAAACCGTCCACTGGCACCGCTTGAAAAAACCAAAGTGCAAGCCACGCACGGCACCCATATCGTGGTGAGTAGTGAGTTTGCCCTAGACGGTGTGGCACAGTTATTAAAAAATAAAAGCGTGATTGGTATTGGTAGCCCAAACGCCAGTTTGGAGAGCAATTTTGCCCTAAAAACACTGGTGGGCGATGCACATTATAGCACAGGGCAGACCGCCCACAGCCAACGCCTTGTGGCAGACAGCGTGTCGCTACTTCGTCATCACAGCGTGCATAATGTCAGCGTGGCACAAATTGAAAAAGCCGATTGCGTGCTTGTATTGGGCGAAGATGTTACCCAAACCGCCAGCCGTGTGGCGTTGTCTATCCGCCAAGCTGCCAAAAACAAAGCGGTGCAAATGGCGACCGCCCTAAAAACCCAAGAATGGCTTGCCGAGCCTGTTCGCCGTATCGGACAAAACCAGTACAGCCCCATTTATGTGGCAAGCGTGGCAGACACCAAACTGACCGACATTGCCAAAACCGCTATCGTGGCAGACATTGAAGAGATTGCCACTTTGGGCTACAAAGTGGGCGATGTATTGGCAAGTTTTGGCGATGATTTGGCACAAATTGTCCAAGACGAAGAAGCGATTTTTGCCAAAGAGCATACCGCCAATTTACACCCAAACGACATTGACAAGGCGTGGGACAGTTTGGATTATTTGGCACATCATATTGCCTATGATTTGTTGATGGCAGACCGCCCGCTTGTCGTGGCAGGCACAAGCCTAGAATCGTCCGCCATTGTCAATGCCACAGGCTACATTTGCCAAATGTTAAGCCAAAAACGCACCCAAATCAAAGCGACCGAACGCCAATATTTGGAAGTAGAACAAGCCAAATTATCCGCCCAAACCGACACCCCCACCCACAATCCAGAACTGCTTGCCAAACCTGAACACCCTGCCACCGATTTGCCTGTCAAAGACGAAGCCCGTGTGCGTAAGCCAATGCACAGCCTTGCCCAAAATGAGTCTTATGCCGACAAAGCAGGCGTGTATATGGTATTGCCGTGTGCCAATAGCGTGGGGCTGGATTTGCTTGGCGGTAAGCCGATAGAAGAAGTGCTGGCAGGCGACTTTGAAGTGGCACTGATACTAGAAAACGACTTGGCAGGGTTTAGCCAAAGCCAAAAAGACAAACTGTTTGCCCATACATTGATTGTGCTTGACCACCAACGCTATGACTGGCACGAGCGTGCCGATTTTGTCTTGCCTGTGGCGTCTTTTGCCGAAGGCGATGGCACTTTGGTGTCTGCCGAAGGGCGAGCTCAGCGGTATTTTGCCGTGTATGACAAAAAGCACTATTTGCCCCACACCGACATCAAAGATGCGTGGCGGTGGCTGTTTGCCATTGGTGATACCCTAGGACAAAGACAGGGACAAGGGCAGGGCGTGCCACATTTTGATGAATTGCTTGATGAATTGGCAAGCGTCAATCCCAATTTGGCACTTGTCAAACAAGTTGCCCCTTTGTCCGATTATCGCATTACAGGGCTAAAAATTGCCCGAGAGCCACGCCGTTATTCAGGGCGAACATCACTGCGTGCCAAACTCTCCATTCACGAACCAATGCAACCTAAGGACGCCGATTCTGCCTTGACCTTTTCAATGGAAGGCTATGTGGGCGAAGAAACCGATGCGTCTGTGATTCCTTTTGCGTGGAGTGCAGGGTGGAATTCGCCACAAGCGTGGAACAAATTACAAACCAAAGTCGGTGGCGACCTAAAAGGCGGTGATGTGGGCATTCGCTTGTTTGACTATTTGCCCAAAACCGACACGCATTATACCGCCCAAACCGTCCCTAAATACCTTGCCAGTAGCGTGTTTGCAGGGCGTGCCAAACTGGTGCCGATGTACAATTTGTTTGCGTCCAATGCGTTGGTGGCATCAAGTCCTGTGGTGGCAAGCCAAATCAAAGCTGCTTGTTTTTGGGTCAATGCCGACGATGCCAAATTGTGGGGGCTAAAAGACGGCACTTTGCTACAAATTGACCAAAACGAGCAAAGCATTGTTCTACCTGTGGCGGTGTGTGATTATGTGGCGGACGGCTGTATTGGCTATATTGCCAATCTTGTGCCGTTACACGCTTATTTGCCTGCCAGTGTCAAGCAAGTGGACGATGTGCCTGTGTTTGTGCCGATGTACGCCCAAAGGGTGCAGGCGGTGGCAGGCAAGCACGCCCCAAGCCTTGCTATTATCAACACCAATGGCAAAACCGACACCTTTAACAACCAAAACCAAACGGTTAATGTGGATTTGAGTGCCAGTCAAGTGATGCCTTTGCCACACACGACCGCAAGCCTACCAAACACTAGCACACCAAACACCAGCACAGGAGTAGCCCAATGAGAATTGTCCCTGATGTGCCGTCTTTTTTGAGTGGCGTGCTTGGCTTTGAAGCGTGGTCTTGGCTGTTTTTGGGTGTGCAAGCGGTGGTCATTTTTTTGGGGCTTGTGATTACCGCAGCCCTTATGATTGTCTACGAACGGCGAATGCTTGCCCTTTGGCAGGACCGCTATGGACCAAACCGTGTGGGCTGGCAAGGCTCTTTGCAACTGGTGGCAGATATGCTCAAAATCTTTTTTAAAGAAGATTGGACGCCCAATTTTGCCGACAAATTTATGTTTACGCTTGCCCCTGCCATTGCGATGTTTACCGCTTTGGCAAGTTTTGCCATTATTCCGTTGTCGCCCACTTTGGGGGTGGCAGATTGGGACATTGGCTTGTTGTTTTTCTTTGCAATGGCAGGCTTGGCAGTCTATGCGGTGATGTTTGGGGGCTGGGCATCTGCCAACAAATTTTCGCTATTGGGTGGATTAAGAAGTGCCGCCCAAACCATAAGCTACGAAGTGTTTTTGGGCTTGTCTTTGATGGGGGTTGTGGCACAAGCAGGGTCGTTCAATGTGCGTGATATTGTAGAGGCACAAGTGGGCGTGTGGAATGTGATACCGCAGTTTTTGGGCTTTTTGACCTTTGTGGTGGCAGGCGTGGCAGTAACGCACCGCCACCCCTTTGACCAACCAGAAGCCGAGCAAGAATTGGCAGAAGGCTACCACGTGGAATACTCTGGTATGAAGTTCGGTATGTTTTTTATTGGCGAATATGTCAATGTGGTACTCATTAGTGCGTTGATGACTTGCCTGTTTTTTGGGGGTTGGCTTGCACCTTTTAATCTACACATTCCCTTTGTGCCACCTGTGTTTTGGTTTTTGATTAAAACTTTGTTTTTTATGACTTTGTTTGTCTTGGCTCGTGGGTCGCTTATGCGTCCACGCTATGACCAAGTGATGAATTTTGGCTGGAAAGTGTGTTTGCCTGTAACGCTGGTCAATTTGCTTGCCACGGCGTTTTTTATTTTGATGGTGAATTAAATGTTTGCAACTTTAAAAAACACAGCGGTGGGCATTTTTACCCTTGTGCGGTCTATGTGGATGGTAAATAGCCACGCCACTCGCCCCCGTGATACGGTGCTGTACCCAGAAGTGCCTGCTAGCGAGATTGTACCGCCCCGTTTTCGTGGGCGGATTGTGCTGACACGAGACCCAGACGGCGATGAACGCTGTGTGGCGTGCAACTTGTGTGCGGTGGCGTGTCCTGTGGGCTGTATTAGCCTACAAAAAGCCGAGCGAGAAGATGGGCGTTGGTATCCTGAGTTTTTTCAGATTAATTTTAGTCGCTGTGTGTTTTGTGGTATGTGCGAAGAAGCGTGTCCAACCACCGCCATTCAGCTGACCCCTGATTTTGAATTGGGCGAATACAACCGCCAAAATCTGCTGTATGAAAAAGAGCATTTACTCATTAGCGGTACAGGCAAATACCCTGACTATAATTATTATCGTGTCACAGGAATGGCAACTGATGGCAAACCCAAAGGAAGCCACGAGCGTGAAGATACGCCCATTGATGTACGGAGTTTGTTGCCGTGAATATACTAAATTTGTTGGCAAATGCCGATGTGGTGGGCTTTTATGCCTTATCTTTGGTGGCAATCATCGCAAGCCTTAGGGTGGTAACGCACGCCAATCCTGTGCACGCCATTTTGTCGTTGATTGTGTTATTGCTTGCGGTGGCAGGGATTTTCTTTATTTTGGGTGCGCCCTTTGCAGGGATTTTGGAGATGATTGTCTATGCAGGGGCGATTTTGGTGCTGTTTGTATTTGTGATTATGATGCTCAATCTGGGCAATGACACCACCCAAGAAAAAGCGTGGTTGTCAGCACAAGCGTGGGCAACACCGACAGCGTTGGCACTGATTATTGGGGCGGTTATGTCAATAATTTTGGTAAATGCAGACAGCACACCCTTGTCTACACACACTGTTGATGCCAAGACAGTGGGGCAACATTTGTATGGACAATATGTGCTGTTGGTTGAGCTGGCAGCGTTTTTGCTATTGGGAGCATTGGTGGCAGCGTATCACTTGGGCAAAAAAGCCTTGGACGATGAAAACGAAAGCCATTTTGCACGCCAAGAGACACTGGTGCAAAACACCGATGACATTACCCATCAATCACACAATGGAGTTTAAGATGAATGAGACCGTAACGCCTTTTGCCAATCAAATAGGCAGTGATATGGTGGGGCTTGGTATTGCTTCTGAGCATGCGTTATTTTTGGCGATAGTCTTGTTTTTGATTGGGTTGTGTGGCGTAATGGCACGGCGTAATGTGCTGTTTATTTTGATGAGTCTTGAAATTATGATGAATGCTGCCGCTCTTGCTTTTGTGGTGGCAGGCAATATTCATCGTTCGCCAGATGGGCAAATTATGTTTATTTTTGTGCTGACCTTGGCGGCAGCAGAAGCGGCGATTGGACTTGCTATCGTGCTACAGTTTTATCATCGTTTCAAAAGTCTTGATGTCAATCATGCCAGTAAGTTGAAGGGGTGAAATCATCATGAATATGCTGGCACTGACTTTTATTTTTCCTTTGATTGGTTTTTTGGTTTTGGTCGTATGCCGAGATAAAATGCCTGAAAGATTTGCCACCATCATCGGTGTGGGCGTACTATTTTTATCCGCCTTAACGACAGCGATTGCTGGCATGGATTATTTGGCAAATCATCAAGATAAGCCTTTTTTTATTAAGCTGTGGACTTGGTTATCGGTGGGTGATTTTGCCCCTAATTTTGGTCTGGCATTGGACGGATTGTCTTTGACCATGACAGCAATTATTACAGGCGTGGGGTTTTTGATTCACCTATTTGCCAGCTGGTATATGAAAGGTGATGCAGGTTTTGTTAGATTTTTTAGCTATCTAAACTTATTTGTCGCCAGTATGTTGTTGCTCGTACAGGCGGATAACTTATTACTATTATACCTTGGTTGGGAGGGTGTGGGCATTTGCTCGTACCTTTTGATTGGTTTTTATTATCAAAATCGTGCCAATGGCCGTGCAGCAATTAAGGCATTTACGGTAACTCGTGTTGGTGATGTATTTTTGGCGATTGGGCTTTTTTTATTGTATCAACAGTTTGGTACGCTTGACATTCACGCCATCACGACAAAAGCTCCAGAAGTCTTTGGTGTTAATAACCCTATGATGATTTTAACCACGCTCATGCTGACATTTGGTGCGTTTGGTAAATCAGCACAAATTCCCTTGCATACTTGGCTTGCTGATGCGATGGCAGGCCCCACCCCTGTCTCGGCACTCATTCACGCTGCCACCATGGTAACCGCTGGCGTGTATTTAATCGCTCGCATGAATCCACTCTTTGTTTTGACGCCTGACACACTGTTATATGTTGTGGGTGGGATTGGTGCCTTATCAATGTTGGTGGCAAGTTTTTGTGCCATGGCACAAACCGACATCAAACGCATTTTGGCGTATTCTACCATGAGTCAGCTTGGCTATATGTTCATCGCCCTAGGCGTGGGTGCGTGGCAAGTGGCGATTTTTCACTTGATGACACACGCATTTTTTAAGGCGTTGTTATTCTTGGCAAGTGGGGCGGTCATTGTTTCGGTACACCACGAACAAAACATCTTTAAGATGGGTGGTTTGTACAAAAAAATCCCTTTGGTATTTGCAAGCTTTGTGGTCGGTGGCGGTGCTTTGGTGGCACTACCTTTTGTTACAGTGGGCTTTTATTCCAAAGAAGCCATTTTGTGGGAAGCTTATGCCACAGGGCATCAATGGCTGTTTTGGACAGGGGCGGTTGGTGCATTTTTGACTGCTATTTATACATTTCGTTTGATTTATTTGGTGTTTTTTGGAGAACAAAAAACGCACGGTGAAAAGCTCTTTGGTATTAGTTATGCCCTGCCTTTGGTCACATTGCTCATATTGTCCACAGGTCTGGGCGCATTCATTCAACCACCACTTAATCATGTTTTGCCAGCAAGTGTGGGTAGCACACTGCATGAAGGCAAGCACACAGCAGAAATCATCGCCATGGGGCTAACAGCATTGGGTCTGATGGTTGCTTATTTTTTATTTGTAATCAATAAGGGTAAAATTTTAAACACATGGACCAAATCAACCTTTGGCGGTGCTTGCACTTATTGGTGTTATCACGGTTTGGGCTTTGATGCGTTGTATGACATTGTGTTTGTTAAGCCATTTTTGGCAATTTGCAACTTTTTTAAAGCCGATCCTATGGATAAATGTTGGAATCTATTGCCTGCATTAGCAAGTGTGAGTAACCGTTTAATCACCAAAGCACAAACAGGAAAGCTTGGCTCGCACGCTGTGAGTTTTGGCTTGGGTTTGGTCGTGGTGCTAATCTTGGCAATGATGATGGTGGTGTAATATGATAGAACAGAATTGGCTTTTGCCGACATTGATTGCCATTCCTTTTTTGGCAGGTTTTTTATGTTGGTTGATTGAAAAAGTAAATGATAAATTGCCACGCTGGATAGCATTGTTTGCCATGCTTGCCACATTAGGTGTCAGTCTCATGTTATGGCAACAGGGAGATTTTAGCCATCTGCTTGCCACCGATGGCACGACAGATGCACACGCATTGCCTTGGGCGGCTCAGTTTGTCTTGCCTTGGATTCCATCACTTGGCATTTCATTTCATCTTGTTTTAGATGGACTTGCCCTGATGATGGTGGCCTTAACCGCATTTTTAGGCGTGATGGCGGTGGGCTGTTCGTGGGGTGAAATCACACGCCGTGTGGGTTTTTTTCATCTAAACCTTTTGTGGTCATTAGGTGGTGTGATAGGTGTATTTTTGGCAATTGACTTATTCTTATTTTTCTTCTTTTGGGAGCTCATGTTATTGCCAATTTACTTTTTGATTGCACTATGGGGACATAACGCCATTGGTGGAAAAACTAAAGAATATGCTGCGACCAAATTCTTTATCTATACTCAGGCATCTGGCCTTATCATGTTAATTGGCATTTTGACGCTCGTGATCATTCATTTTAGCCAAACTCAGCATCTTAGTTTTGACTACCATGACTTACTTGGTATAGATTTGGGTGTGTGGGAATATGCCATCATGTTGTGCTTTTTTATCGGTTTTGCGGTGAAATTGCCTGTTTTTCCGTTGCATGGCTGGCTACCTGATGCTCATGCCCAAGCACCCACGGCAGGTTCGGTGGATTTGGCAGGGATTTTGATTAAAACAGCGGCTTTTGGCTTGCTCCGATTTGTATTGCCGCTGTTTCCTAATGCCTCTATGGAATTTGCACCGATTGCCATCACACTTGGGCTCATCGGTGTGTTTTATGGGGCGTTTTTGGCATTTGCCCAAACTGATATGAAGCGACTGCTTGCCTACACTTCTGTTTCGCACATGGGTTTTGTGCTATTGGCAATTTATACAGGCAACTTGATGTCTTTACAAGGATTAATGGTGCAGATGATTGCCCATGGGCTATCATCTGCGGCACTGTTTATCATGGCAGGGCAGATTTATGAAAGACTGCACACCCGTGATTTGACACTCATGGGTGGTATGTGGGGGCAGTTTCGCTACCTTGCACCGTTTTTGATGTTCTTTTGTGCTGCTCTTTTAGGGATACCTGGGACTGGCAACTTTATTGGCGAGATTTTGATTTTGCTAGGTTCTTTTGAGCACTATCCTGTGATTGTTGTGTTGGCAACCCTCAGTCTTGTTTTTGGTGGATTGTATTCGTTGGTATTGATTTATCGAGTGTTGTTTGGCGAGGGCGGTGCACCTGCCATCGCACAAACCCACGCTAGGCAATTAAAAGATTTGGATAAGCGAGAGATTGGTTTACTTGTTATTTTAGCGACAGGCTTGATTTGGTTGGGCTTATATCCACAGCCTGTGATGAACGCATCGCAAAGCTCAATGACTTGGATTGCCAAGGCATATGCGGTCAAACCTCCTGCTCGGCCATCGCACGCATTGCATGACACCGCTGGTCATACTCATGAGCAAAATACAGACATGCATGGTAAATAAGGGGTGTTTTTATGAATTATTTTACTGAATCCTTATTGCCATTGATGCCGATGGTGATTGTGGCATTGACAGCACTTGTATTGATGGTTGCTATTGCCATTAAGCGTTCGCACTTTTGGTCAGCCACACTCAGTGTGCTGGGCTTAAACGCTGCATTAATCATGTTAATTTTGCAAGCATTAGGCTTTTTTACCATCGATGCACCAAACCATTTATTCACCATTGATGGTTTTGCGGTGTTTAATATTGCCGTGATTTTAATTGCATCTTTGGCGTGTTGTACATTGTCTTATGGTTACTTTCAAACTTTAAAAGACAATAAAGAAGAGCTGTATTTGCTCATGCTTGTCAGTACGCTTGGTGCAATGCTGATGGCATCTGCCACGCATTTGGTTTCATTTTTTATGGCATTGGAGTTATTATCTGTGCCAATGTATGGCATACTTGCTTATACATTTTTGCGTGCTCGTTCGCTAGAATCTGGCTTAAAATATCTAATATTATCAGCGACCGCATCGGCGACACTGTTGATGGGTATGGCGTTTATTTTTGCTGATGTGGGCGTGCTCGGCTTTAAAGAGATTGGTGAGGCGTTGTATCAGGGTCGTATTGGGTCATGGTTCATTTTTGGTGCGGTAATGATGCTGGTAGCGATTGCCTTTAAATTATCCGCTGCACCATTTCATTCTTGGGTATCAGATGTTTATGAGGGTGCACCTGCCCCTGTGGCGGCATTCTTAGCGAGTGTGAGCAAGGTGGCAATGATGGCCCTTGCCATTCGATTTTTGATTGTAAGTGCCATTCCATCATTGACCGCTTTTAATGCAGTGCTGATTTTCATCATCGTAGCCTCAATCCTTTTGGGTAACTTACTTGCCATTCGCCAAAACAACCTAAAACGCCTGCTTGCCTATTCTTCCATTGCACATATTGGCTATGCATTGGTGGCCTTGCTGAGCGTGGGTGCTGGTAGTACAGGCGTAATTAGCATGTATATGGCAATATATGCTTTAACAAGCATCGGTGCATTTGGTGTGATTACGCTGATGTCAAGCCCTTATAAAGAGCGTGGGCGTACCTCCATTTCAGGTGAGGCAGATGAGCTAAGATTTTATCAAGGTTTATTTTGGCGTCGCCCTGTGCTGACAGCAGTGCTAACCATCATGCTGTTATCGTTGGCAGGCATTCCTCTGACAGCAGGGTTCATGACCAAAGTCATGATTATTTTCTCATCGGTGCAAGGCATGAGATTTTGGGCAGCATTATTGATTATTATGGGCAGTGCGATCGGTCTGTCTTATTATTTGCGTGTACTGATTGGCCTATATCAGCGACCTAAGGCACATCTTGAATTTGATGTGCATCATGAATGGGGCATTAAAGCAGGTGGTGTCATGCTACTGATTGCAACAGCGTTTATTGTTGTTTTTGGGATTTTGCCAAATGGATTGATGAATTTGGCAGCACTTGCCAGCATCATGCCATGACGGTTTTTTATCAGTATAAAACAAGTGTCAGATTGGCACTTGTTTTTTTTGGTGGGCTTGTTAAAATGGGCAAAATTTATCGTGAGAATCATCTTTATGTCCGACCAAAACGCCATTCCTATTACTGTTTTATCCAAAACTTCCATCACGCCCACACTATTTAGCTTCACCACAACACGACCTGATGGTTTTCGTTTTGAAGCAGGGCAATTTGTGCGTTTGGGTATTGCACCTGAGCAGTTGCTCGCCAATGCTGGCAAGCCCAAAGCATCAATCAGCCAAAAGATTTTTCGTGCCTATTCGGTGGTTTCGTCGCCTTATGATGAGTATTTAGAATTTTTTTCAGTAGTTGTGCCTGATGGGGCTTTTACCTCTCAGCTTCAATACTTACAAGTTGGCGATACGCTATATCTAAACTCTGAACCTTTCGGATTTTTGACGCTTGCTCGCTATCAGGAACCCATGCCGTCTGATTTGTGGCTACTTGCCACAGGAACGGGGATTGCACCGTTTTTATCAATGCTCGGTGATTTAAATACTTGGCAAAACTATCAAAATATCGTACTTGTTTATAGCGTCAGCAAACAAGCAGAGCTTGCTTATGTTGATAAAATCCATGAGCTGACCAAGCAGTTTGGTAAATTGGTAGATGAGCCTGCCAAGTTGCATTTTGTTGCTATTGTTACTCGTGAGAATATGGCGGATTGCTTTAATGCTCGCATTCCTATTTTAATAGAAAATGGCAAATTAGAAGAGCGTCTTGATTTATTTTTTAATCCCGCCACCTCACATATCATGCTTTGCGGCAATCCGCAGATGGTGCATGATACTAAAGAAGCACTAAAAAACAAAGGCTTGTCCATGAATAGAAGGGGTGTCGGCAATATTGCAGTGGAAAATTATTGGTAGTTTGATGATTGGTCTTTGTGATTTTAGTGTATCGTGTTGGAATTTTGTTTTGCTTTAATCAATATTTTAGTGGAATATAGAATGGGGAAAATCCATGAAGGCTTTGCTTGTTGTTGATGTACAAAATGGTTTTATTGATGGTAATTTGGCGGTGGAAAATGCCAAAAATATCATTCCTACCGTAAATGCCCTGATTGAGCAGTTTGATACTGTCATTTTGACCCAAGACCATCACCCTGCCGACCATATTTCTTTTTATCAAAATCATGTTGGTAAAGCTCCTTTGGATACCATCGAATTGTCTTATGGTACTCAAGTTTTATGGAATGAGCACTGTGTACAGGGTACTTTAGATGCAGATTTTCACACTGATTTGAAGACCGATAAAGCACATTTGATCATCAGAAAGGGTCATCGCCGCCATATTGATAGCTATTCAGCTTTTATGGAGGCAGACAGATCGACCAAAACAGGACTGACAGGCTACCTGAAAGAGTGCGGTATTGATAGCGTTTATATCGTGGGTATTGCTACTGATTTTTGTGTGGCATGGACAGCAATTGATGCGGTGGATTTTGGGTTTGAATGTGTTGTGATTACAGATGCGACCGCACCAATTGATATTAATGGTTCTTTGGATAAGGCAATGGCAGACATGACAATGGCGGGCGTGAAATTCATGCAGTCAAAAGATATTTTAAATCAGTAATTTGTCGTGTTTTTTTATATTTTTTTAAAAAATGCTTGCCGAATTTTTAAAACTGTGTATAATACACAGCGTTGAGACAATATCTTAAGATGGTATGTTATACAACTTGGGGTCGTGGCGAAATTGGTAGACGCACCAGATTTAGGTTCTGGCGCCGCGAGGTGTGAGAGTTCGAGTCTCTCCGACCCCACCATATTTCAAAACCAATAATCGTATGATTATTGGTTTATTTGTATGTCAAAAAGTTTTTTTGACATGATTTTTTTTGGTGTGAAGGGCTAACATGAGACATTTTTTATTTGATATCATTTTTACAGTGGTGTGCTTTTTCATTGCTGCTTGGTGGGGTTATTCTCATGGGGGTATTTCAGGTGCATTACTTGCAATCGGCGTAACTGCCATTTTGGCAGTCATGGAAGTGTCGTTGTCTTTTGATAACTCGGTGGTGAATGCCTCAATATTAAAAGGCTGGAATGATTTTTGGAAAAAGATTTTCTTGACGGTTGGTATGCTTGTGGCGGTCTTTGGCATGCGTCTTGTATTCCCCATTGTGATTGTTGCGATTACAGCTAATTTGGGCATGCTTGAAGTTGTTGATTTGGCACTTAACAATCCAACGCAATACTCGCAACATCTAAACGCCCATCATGCTGAAATTTCTGCCTTTGGCGGTATGTTTTTGCTGCTTGTATTTTTAAATTTTTTATTTGGTGACAAGGATATTCATTGGTTTACTTGGCTTGAATCTCGCTTGGTGCGTTTTAGTAAGGTGGATGCGATGAGTGTATTCATTGCACTGGTGGTATTGATGATATCAATGAGCTGGGTTGATGAAGCTAAAGAGTCTGCGGTGCTACTTGCTGGCGTTTGGGGTGTGCTGGTTTATTTGGGTGTAAGCGTATTATCTGCACTCTTAGAAGGTGAAGCCGATGCTGATGAGGTGGTTTGTGATGCCAAAGGCAACCCCATTACCAATACCACAGGTGTATCTCCCACCATCTTAAAAGGCGGTATGGCAGGCTTTTTGTATCTAGAAGTGCTAGATGCCTCGTTTAGTTTTGATGGTGTGATTGGGGCATTTGCCATTACCAATGATGTTGTGATCATCATGCTTGGTCTTGCCATTGGTGCGATGTTTGTGCGTTCAATGACAATTTATTTGGTGGAAAAAGGCACGCTTAGCGAGTTTGTGTATCTAGAACATGGTGCACACTATGCCATTGGTGCACTTGCCATCATCATGTTGTTATCAACCAAATTTCATGTGCCTGAGATTATTACAGGTTTGATCGGTGTGGCCTTTATTGCTTTGTCCTTGTATAATTCAATACAATATAACAAAAAAAATGCTGATTGAAAGAATCTAAATTGACAACTCTTAAGACAAAAAAAGATGACCAAGTGTTTAAAAATTTAAAAAAGCACTGGTCATTTTTTGTAAAGTTATGTATAATGGATAAAATCTATATCAAGCGAGTAAAAATGAAATTGATAATGGTAAAGTCTGGTTGTTATCATACACCACGCCTTACTATTTTTCAAAATTTCATTTTTATTCGCTTTTTTATGGCAAAAATTTAATAAAAATATAGGATAAGGCGATGACAAAAGCAATCTTAGCACTGACTGACGGCACGGTTTTTCACGGCAAATCCATGGGGGCAAGTGGCACAACCACAGGCGAAGTGGTCTTTAACACGGCGATGACAGGCTACCAAGAGATTTTGACCGACCCAAGCTACGCTGAACAAATCGTTACCTTAACTTATCCGCACATCGGCAACACAGGCTGTAATAGCGAAGATGCCGAGTCTGGACGCATTCATAAAGTGTGGGCGAGTGGTTTGATTATCCGTGATTTGCCATTATTGTACAGTAATTTTCGTGGCAAGATGTCATTAAGTGATTATTTAAAGCAGCATAATATTGTCGCTATTTCTGACATTGACACCCGTAAACTTACCCGCATTTTACGGCAAAAAGGCGCACAAAATGGAGCGATTGTCGCAGGGGATAACATTACTGATGAACAAGCGATTGAACTTGCAAGAAGTTTTAAAGGGTTAAATGGTTTGGATTTAGCCAAAGAATGTTGCGACCCAAATGGGTTTGAATGGACACAAGGTTCTTGGGATTTAAAATTAAGCAATAGTGGCGAAAGCTTTAAAAAACCAGAATTAAAATACAATGTCGTGGCGTATGATTATGGCGTTAAGACCAATATTTTAAGAATGCTTGCCGATAGGGGTTGTAAGCTCACGGTCGTGCCAGCGACAACGCCAGCCAGCGAAGTTTTGGCATTAAACCCAGACGGTATTTTCTTATCCAATGGTCCAGGTGACCCGTCTGCGTGCGGTTATGCCATTGATAGCATTCGCACCATTTGCGATACCACCAAAATTCCTGTGTTTGGCATCTGCCTAGGGCATCAACTTTTGGCACTGGCAAGTGGGGCTAGCACGGTGAAAATGCCACACGGACATCACGGTGCCAACCACCCTGTGCAAAAGCTTGATGATGGCACGGTGATGATTACTTCACAAAACCACGGCTTTGCGGTGGACGAAAGCACCTTGCCAAGCAATTTACGCACCACGCACCGCTCACTGTTTGACGGCACCAATCAAGGCATTGAACGCACCGACCGTGTGGCGTTTAGCTTTCAAGGACACCCCGAAGCCAGTCCCGGTCCACACGATTGCTCGCCGCTGTTTGATAGATTTGTAAGTGAGATTGAGAAGTTTAGAGGGTAAATTTTAGCTATTAAAATGATTTTGATTTTATTGAGATAAACACATCAAATTTAAAAAACTTATTTAAGAGAAAATGATGATTTTTAATAACCGCGAGTGCCGTGACCAGTGCCGTGCTTTAACATTAAAGTTAATGAGTGACAGTCAAATTCGTAAACGCCAAGAGATCTATCAAGAAGTTATTAGGCGGGGAGAATTTTCTGATGAAGTTTTGGATTTGCGTTTTGATTTTGGTCAGTCAAAAGTAGAGAATGCGATTGCTTGGGCAATTACTTCTTTAACTAAAGCAGGTATTTTAAATCGTATTAGTAAAGCTACCTACCAAATTACACCAACTGGCTTAAAAATGGCACAGCTATGGCAAGATAAAACAGAGATTAGCGAAAAACTGTATAGTGAAGTTGATTTGCCTGAATGGGAAAGCTATCTAAAAAGTAGAGTAGAAATTAAAGATAGAGAGAAACAGTCAGACGATATAATGATTGCAGTTAGTGATAATGATGAAATAGATTTTGAGACCCAAGCTAAAAATGCCATCAAAGAAATTGAAACTGAAATTGCGGTTGAATTGTTAAATAAATTGCAACAAGGTACGCCATTATTTTTTGAAAAAGCAGTTTTAAAATTATTGCTTGCAATGGGTTATGGTGGTAAAGAAAATTTGTTTGAGCATACTGGTAAATCTCACGATGGCGGTATTGATGGTGTGATTAAACAAGATCCATTAGGCATTCAAAATATTTACATTCAAGCCAAAAGATATGCCAGCGAGAATAGCGTAGGGTCAAAAGAACTGCAATCTTTTTTGGGGGCATTGCAGGGCAATGGTGTAGATAGGGGTGTATTTATCACGACTTCTTCATTTACCAAGTCAGCCAAAGAATATACCCAAAAACTATTGGGTAGAATTGTATTAATTGACGGAAAAGAATTGGTAACTTTGATGATTAAGTACAAAGTAGGTACTCAAATCAAAGAAGTACTAGAAATTTGCGAAATTGATGAAGATTTTTTTGAGTAATGATAACTTCACAAATTCTAGATAAATTCAACCTAACCCTTGAACAAAATCGTTTTCTGGCTCGTAAAAATATTGTGGAAGTTATTCATAGCATTTCACGGCTAGAAAATGTCAATACCACTTTTCCCCAAACCAAAACCATTATTGATGGTATGGGCGTAAGTGGTGTTTCTACCCACGACATTCAAGTGGTGTTAAATTTAAAAAATGCGTGGCAGTTTATTTTATCATCGGATAATGAATTTGATTTGGAATTTGCTTGTAAAGTAAATAGTTATGTCGCTTATAATGAAAGTCTTGCTTGGGGCGAATTACGCACAGGCAATGTTGGCATTAGTGGCGTAAGTTATGTGCCTGATATTCCCGTACAATCCGAAGTTGAAAAAACTTTAAATGATTTTAAAACCTTGCCAATATCAAATACACATCGTATTTTAAAAACAATGTATTATATGATGAGAAGTCAGTTATTTTGGGACGGTAATAAACGCACAGCGTTAATTTGTGCTAATTATCAGCTAATGGCGGCGGGCTGTGGTGTGTTAAATATCAATGAAAGTCAGCTTGAAATTTGGAATGCTTTATTATCCGAATTTTATGAAACGAATAATGATGAAAAAATTGTGGCGTGGACTTATGAGCATTGTTTATATGGAATGACGATTTAGCTATTTTTTATTAAGTAATTAACCAATGGCAGATATTTTTTATTTTTTTGAATTAAGTTATGCTAAAAGGTCATTAGAAAAACCTTTTATTAAAGCTATTTTAAATAATTTTTCAGAAGATGAAATTTATGATTGTTGTGTATATGTAAATAATAGCCCATACAATTTACAATTCCATTTAGAGGTGTTTTTTGTAAATGAAACTGCTAGAAAAAAATTTGATGAATGGTTGAGAGAAAATTTTCCCGATAAGATAATAAAGAGAAATATTAGGAACATTGAACTACTTTGTTCTGGTAATGCAATAAACTTCAATAGAAAAAATTCTGATATGATTGATTTTTTGATTAATGAAAATTCTAGTTTCTTATTCTTTTTTGTTGAAGAAAATAGATTACAAGAATTAAATCCAAGCTATAAAAAAGCATATACACATATTCCAAAAATATTTCTAAGTCATTCATCATTGGATAAAGAAAAAATTGTAGAGCCAATATATGAATATCTACAAAGTCGCCAAATCCCTGTCTGGCTTGATAAGTATGAGATAGATTATGGTGATAATATATATCAAAAGGTAAGTGAGGGGATTGATAATTCTGAGTTTGCTATTTTTGTTATTACAGAAAACTTTTTTAATAGCAAATGGGCAAAAGAGGAATTATCCTCAATGATTGACCTTGTATTTAATGATAATAGTCTAGTTATTGTAGATATGAAAGACAAAACTGATATTCCAAAGTTGATTTCAAGTAGGAAATATATGGAGTGGAATAATGGTTGTTGTTTGAATGATGTTGTGGATTTACTTAACCGAAAATTAAAACTGTAAAGAGAGACCCCTATGCCAAAACGCACCGACATTAACTCCATTCTTATCATCGGCGCAGGCCCTATTGTCATCGGACAAGCCTGTGAATTTGACTATTCAGGCGCCCAAGCGTGCAAAGCCTTGCGTGAAGAGGGCTATCGTGTCATCTTGGTCAATTCCAACCCTGCCACGATTATGACCGACCCGTCAATGGCAGACGCTACGTATATTGAGCCGATTACTTGGCAGACGGTTGCCAAAATCATTGAAAAAGAACGCCCAGACGCCATTTTGCCGACAATGGGCGGACAAACTGCCCTAAACTGTGCGTTGGATTTGGACAAACACGGTATTTTGGACAAGTTTAATTGTGAATTGATTGGTGCAAGCAAAGACGCCATTCAAAAAGCCGAAGACCGCCATTTGTTTGACCAAGCGATGAAAAAAATTGGGCTAGAATGCCCCAAATCCGCCATTGCCGAGACGATGGACGAAGCGGTTAGTATTCAAGAACAATTTGGCTTCCCTGTTATCATTCGTCCAAGTTTTACAATGGGCGGAAGTGGTGGCGGTATTGCCTATAACAAGCAAGAATTTGTAGAAATTTGCACACGAGGTTTTGATTTATCGCCCACCCACCAACTTTTGATTGACGAGAGTTTAATCGGTTGGAAAGAGTATGAAATGGAAGTCGTGCGAGACAAAAACGACAACTGCATTATTGTTTGCTCCATTGAAAACTTTGACCCAATGGGCGTGCATACAGGCGACTCAATCACGGTCGCCCCTGCCCAAACTTTGACCGACAAAGAATATCAGCTCATGCGTAATGCGTCCATTGCCGTTTTGCGTGAGATTGGCGTAGAGACAGGCGGTTCAAATGTGCAATTTGGTATCAATCCTGACAATGGGCGAATGGTGGTCATTGAAATGAACCCACGAGTGAGCCGTTCATCTGCTTTGGCAAGTAAGGCGACAGGCTTTCCGATTGCCAAAATCGCTGCCAAATTGGCGGTCGGTTACACCCTTGACGAACTCAAAAACGACATCACAGGGGGTGTTACGCCTGCGTCTTTTGAGCCTGCTTTGGATTATGTGGTTACCAAAATCCCACGATTTAATTTTGAAAAATTTGCCGCCGCCGACAATACTTTGACCACACAAATGAAATCGGTGGGCGAGGTGATGGCGATTGGGCGTAATTTTAGCGAGAGCCTACAAAAAGCCTTGCGTGGACTTGAAATTGGCGTATCAGGTTTTGATGAGATTGTGCCTGACCATTTACACAAAGACGAAGCGGTCAATTTAATCAAAAACAAACTGACCACGCCCACGCCAGAACGCATTTTTTATCTTGCCGAAGCGTTTAGAAATGGGTTCACTATTGATGAAGTGTTTGAGCTTTGCAACATTGACCGTTGGTTTTTAAGTTATATTGACGACATTGTCAAAACCGAAAACCACATTAAATCATTGGGCGTGAGCGATTTGACTTATGACAATATTTTTGCGTTTAAAAGAAAAGGCTTGTCGGATATTCGCATTAGCCATTTGATGGGCATTAGCCAAAAACAATTGAGAAAAAAACGTTGGGAGCTTGGCGTATTCCCCATTTATAAGCGAGTGGACAGCTGTGCAGGCGAGTTTGAAAGTGCCACCGCTTATATGTATTCAAGCTATGATGACGAATGCGAGGCAAACCCAAGCGATACCGACAAAATTATGGTCATCGGCGGTGGTCCTAACCGCATTGGGCAGGGCATTGAGTTTGATTATTGCTGTGTGCACGCAAGTTTGGCAATGCGTGAGGACGGCTATCAAACCATTATGGTAAACTGCAATCCAGAGACCGTCTCTACCGATTATGACACGTCAGACCGCTTGTATTTTGAGCCGATTACGCTAGAAGATGTGCTAGAAATTGTGCGTATTGAACAGCCCAAAGGCGTGATTGTGCAATATGGCGGACAAACGCCACTCAAATTGGCAAGGGCATTAGAAGAAGCAGGCGTGCCGATTATTGGCACAAGCGTGGATGCCATTGACCGTGCCGAAGACCGTGAACGCTTTAAGGCGATGATTGATAAGCTGGGCTTAAAACAGCCCAATAACAGCATTGTCAAATCTTTTGATGAAGGCGTGCAAGAAGCCCAAAAGGTGGGCTATCCTTTGGTGGTGCGTCCGTCTTATGTGCTTGGCGGACGGGCAATGGAGATTGTCTATAATGAAGATGAGCTTAAAAAATACTTGCGTGATGCGGTGCAAGCGTCCAGCGATAGCCCTGTTTTGCTAGACCGATTCTTGGACGATGCCATAGAGGTTGATGTGGACTGCGTGGCGGACGGCACAGATGTGGTCATTGGTGGCATTATGCAACACATTGAGCAAGCAGGCGTGCATTCTGGCGACTCGGCGTGTTCTATTCCGCCCTATTCGCTAAGCCAAGACATTCAAGATCAAATGCGACAGCAGACCGCGCTTATGGCAAAAGAGCTTGGCGTGGTGGGTCTTATGAATGTGCAATTTGCCGTCAAGGGGCAAGACATTTATGTGCTTGAAGTCAATCCACGAGCGTCTCGCACCGTGCCATTTGTCTCCAAATGTATCGGCAAATCGCTTGCCAAAATCGCCGCACGCTGTATGGCAGGGCAAAGTTTGCGTGAGCAGGGCTTTACCACTGAAATCGTGCCAACCCATTTTAGCGTCAAAGAAGCGGTGTTCCCCTTTGCCAAATTTATTGGCGTGGACCCTGTTTTGGGGCCTGAAATGAAGTCCACAGGCGAGGTGATGGGCGTGGGCAAAACCTTTGGCGAGGCTTATTATAAAGCGGTGCTGGGCTCTGGCGATAGATTGACAGGCTTGCCTGTCAATGGCGAGACCAAAACCGCCTTTATTTCGGTGCGTGATAGCGATAAAGCAGGCGTGGTAGAAGTTGCCAAACGGTTGGCAAGTTTTGGTTTTAAGCTTATTGCCACAGGTGGCACGCACACCGTACTCACCGACAATGGTGTGGCGTGTAGCCGCGTCAATAAAGTCAATGAGGGGCGACCGCACATCGTGGACGCCATCAAAAACGGTCAAGTGCATTTGATTGTCAATACCACCGAGGGCAAGCAAGCCCATATTGATTCGTTTTCTATCCGCCGTGAGGCCTTGCAACACAAAGTTTTTAATGCTTCCACCTTGAATGGTGCAAAAGCCGTATGCGATGCCTATGAGTTGGTATTGCCGTTTGAAGTGTATAAATTGCAGGGTTTGTAATCACAGGCTTTGTAGATGAGTAATCATCTTGGCCAGTGTGTTTATTTGGATTATGAATCTTTTGTGATGTTTTTTTTGAATGAGCTTACACCCCAAAGAGTCAATACTTTGGGGTTTTTGCTTTATGTTTTTGATGAATTTGTGTGGCTAGAAGACCCACTTTGACTTGTATTTAAAAATCTGATCACATGATTTGCCAATGATGATTTGGTTAAATCATCATTTTGGTTTGATGTTAGAAGCTTTTGTGTCTGGTATATGATTATATTATTGAATTTGGGTCATCTCCCAAATGGTATGCAACGCAGCCAATGCCACGACAGGGGCGGTCTCGGTGCGTAGTATTCGCTCGCCAATCGTCCATGTATAAAAATTATGTTCTGTAGCAAGCTTAATCTCGGCAGGAGTTAATCCACCTTCGCCACCAACAAGTAAAGCGATGTTTTGTGGTAGCTTATCTTTATGACGACTAAAATTCACTTGCCCATCACTGATTGCTAGGACTAATTTTAGCTCATCTTGGCAGGATTTGACAAAATTAGTGAGAGAAATGGGCGGTAAGATTTTTGGGATTAGGTTGAGACCGCATTGTTCGCAGGCAGATACTGCCACAGCCTGCCAATGATTGATTTTTTTCTTGTCTCGCTCGTATTTTAAATGTTCCTGACAGCGTTCACTGGTGAGCAACTGAATGTCAGATACGCCCATTTCACACGCCTTTTGTATGGCGTAGTCCATGCGTTCTCCACGACTCATGACCAAACCCAAATGAACGCTAAATGGCGGTGTGCGATTGATGGGGACATACGCATCAATATGAACAATGGCAGATTTTTTGTCAATGTGAGTGAGCGTGGCGGTATATTCTCCACCTTGACCGTTGAACAGCGTGGCGATATCACCCTTTTTGGCACGAAGTACCTTACCCCAATGGTGTGTTACATCGTCAGGTAGGGTAAAATCTTCACCAATGCTTGGTGTATTTGTGATAAAAAAACGGCTCATAAATAAGGCTCAATCAGAAATAAATAACCCATAAAAGCAATGTTGGCAATGATACTTAGCCAAAAGATAAGCTGAAATTCGGTTTTTTGTGTCTTGTGTCGCAGACAGTGCTGAGCAAAAGCACCACCAATCCAGCCGCCGAATAATGCCCACATATGCAAACTTCGTTCAGGTGTGCGTTGTTCATCATACTTGGCGGCTTTTTTGTCAAGAGCGTACAGTATATAGCTTGCTAGACTGCTCAGCAAATAGATGATGGGCACTGATATTGGTAGGATTTTTATAAAAAATAGCCCAATAATAATCAGTGTATAAACAGATGCAAAATAGCACGCCCATCGTGAGCGTGATTTTTGTGATTTTGGCTGTGTCATTAATCAAACTTAAGTTTTTTTATAAAGATAAGAAAATGACAACAGTTTTTGTCGTCATTTTCTTTTTTTTTTGGTTGTGATTAATATTTGTATTCATCAGATTTAAACGGACCATTTACGCTTACGCCCAAATAGTCTGCTTGTTCTGGTGTTAGTTTGGTAATCACACCATTAAAGCCTGCAACCATCGCCGCTGCGACTTCTTCGTCCAGCTTTTTGGGCAGTACTTTGACATATAAATTGTCTGCTTTTTTGTCATCTGGCAAGTCGGCAAATTTTTCTTGGTATAAATGAATCTGAGCCAGTACCTGATTGGCAAATGAACCATCCATAATACGAGATGGATGCCCTGTGGCATTACCCAAATTGACAAGGCGTCCCTCTGATAGGACAATCAGATAATCACCATCATTATCTGAACGATAAACTTGGTGTACCTGTGGTTTGACCTCTACCCATTGCCAATTTTGACGCATAAAATCGGTATCAATTTCGGTGTCAAAATGCCCAATATTACAGACGACGGCGGTAGACTTTAATGCTTTTAACATTTCGCTGTCGCACACATGATAGTTGCCTGTTGTGGTAACCACAAGATCGGTATCTTGTAATAGTGCCTTGTTCACGCCTTTTGTACTATCGCCTTCTACATAAGGTGATACCAGCTCATAGCCGTCCATGCACGCTTGCATGGCACAGATTGGGTCAATCTCGCTCACTCGCACAATCATACCTTCTTGGCGTAGGCTTTGGGCTGAGCCTTTACCCACATCGCCATAGCCAATGACAAATGCACGGCGACCAGACAATAGCATATCCGTGCCACGCTTGATGGCGTCATTTAAAGAATGGCGGCAGCCGTATTTGTTGTCATTTTTGGACTTGGTAACCGCATCATTGACATTGATGGCAGGGACTTTTAGCGTACCTTTGCTTAGCATTTCAATCAAGCGATGTACGCCCGTTGTGGTTTCTTCAGAGATGCCATGAATGCCTGCTAGCATTTGTGGGTATTTATTGTGAATTAAGGCGGTCAAATCACCACCATCATCAAGAATTAAATTAGCGTCCCATAACTGGCCGTCTTTGTGAATTTGCTGTTCTAGGCACCATTCATATTCTGCCTCAGTTTCCCCTTTCCATGCAAAAACAGGGATACCAGCTGCTGCAATCGCTGCTGCTGCATGGTCTTGGGTGGAGAAAATGTTGCACGATGTCCAGCGAACCTCTGCCCCAAGCGCAACCAATGTTTCTATTAATACGGCTGTCTGAATGGTCATGTGAATACAGCCAACAATTTTTGCCCCTTTTAATGGTGCATCGGCTTGATAACGCTTGCGAAGCCCCATCAAAGCAGGCATTTCAGTTTCGGCAAGTTTGATCTCTTTGCGACCAAATTCGGCAAGGCTGATGTCGGCAACTTTGTAATCTATGAATGTAGACACTGCGTCCACTCCTTATAAGAATTGATAAAAAACGGATTGGCAGATGTCGTTAATTTTTTCTTTGCTACAAAACGGACAAAGAAAGCCAAGCCTCATAAATTTTTTTAAGAAAAATTTACTGCAACATCTCTTGGCATGACCTAACATTATAGCAAATCTTGGGTATTTTAGAAATCAAAATCTCTCATTGGTTGGTGGGTGTTTTTTTAAGGTGTTTGGCATGATGATAAAACACCAAAAATACTTTTTATTGTCATTAATATAGCATTGGTCGCTTAAAGATTTTGGCTTGTGTTTGCTGTTAAAAGTTGATAGCATGGCAATTTGTTGTTTGTGGCATCACGCCCTAATTTAATACTAGGTTTAAAAAAACGGTGGAAATGAATGCGTCTTAAAGTAGTAATGCTTTTATTGATGGTAATTTGGGGAATTTTGTCAAACCAGATGAGCCATGCCAACCCTGCCGCCAGTGTGTTAAATTCCGCCACTGCACAAAGCACATCACAGGCCAAAGATACTTTTGGGCGTGATACACCAAGGGGTGCGGTGCAGGGCTTTATGAATGCCATTCGTGATGACGATGCAGTTTTGGCATTAAATTATCTTGATGGGCATTATTTATCAAAGACGAAAGCCACTGATGTTGATGTTGTTGAGCATTTTAAACGAGCGTTAGATGCTGGTGGGCGACTTGATGCTGATTTGCAAATCAGTGGCGAAACTGTAGGAAATTTATCGGATAATTTGCCAAGTAATATTGATAAAGTCGGCGAAATTTATTTGGATAATGATGAACCGATTGACATTTTAATGGTGCGTCATGAAAGTGATGACGGTACGGTGTATTGGCAATTTTCTGCAGAGACGCTGTCTGTACTTCCACAAATTACCAAGTCTGCACCTACGCTGGCTCAAAAAATGAGACTAGATAAGCTGTCCAAATACCATGCGTTTGGAGCAAATGTTGGTGATGTTGTCGCACTTGTTATTTTGGTGTTGGGAGCATACCTATGTGTTTATGTGTTGGTATGGTTGTTTTATTGGGTAACCAAGCTATTGTATCAAAGCACAACAGGCAAAGCCTATCGAGTAACACCAACTGTCATCATGCCCTTATCACTCATCATCGTGGCGATGTTCTTGCCTGAGATCATGCTAAAGGCAGGCGTACCTGTAACTTTGCGTTCTTCTTTTGGGCGGTTTAAGGACATCATTGCTTGGGGTGCATCGGCGTGGCTTGTACTGCGGTTGATTGATGCTTTGTTTAACCGTGCCGAAGCGATAAGCTTAAAGCGTAACAGCCCTGAGCAGGTATCGATTTTAAGCCTGATAAGAAAAGTTGCCAAAGCATTAATGCTTATTTTGGCAATCATCATTATTTTGGGCAGTTTTGGTTTTGATTTGACGACAGGTATTGCAGCTTTAGGGGTGGGTGGTTTGGCACTTGCTTTTGGTGCCCAAAAGACCATAGAAAACCTGATTGGCTCGGTTGTTGTGGTTGCTGACCGACCTGTGCGGGTGGGCGATTATTGTCGCTTTGGCAATTTAGAAGGCACGGTGATAGATATTGGCATTCGTTCTAGTCGAATTAGGACATTAAATAGAACGGTGGTAACTGTGCCAAATGGTGATTTTTCATCAATGCAGATTGAAAATTATGCCACACGAGATATGTTTCATTTTTTGCACCATCTGTACATCACTCGAGATACTGATGTTGATGAGCTTGGTAAAATGATTCATGAACTGCCATCATTCATTGATGGCCATGAGTATGTTAATACCGAGTGGACGCAGGTGCATATTATTGAATTGCGACAAGACTGCTTTGTGGTACAGATACGCTGTTATGTTGATGCCAAAGATGTGATTGAGTTTTATGATAAACAAAGCCAGCTGATTTTGGATATTTTAAATCAGGTTAAAAATTATGCCATCACTCACGCATTGCCTAGCCAAATGATGTATTTACAAAAAGACAAACCGCAAGACAAAACAAAAGATGAACCTATAAAAATAGATGAAAATGCGTTATAATGCAATGATTTAAAGAGTTAGTGATATCATGTTTACAGACAGCCACTGCCATTTAACCTATTTAAAATTAGACAACCACGAGCATGATCCGCAGTGCCTTTTAAATGCCATGAAATCGGCTAAGGTCAGCCGTGCGATGGCGATTATGTGCCATTTTGATGAATTTAATGACATCAAAGCGTGGGTTGATAGGTCAGATGATGAGCTGTGCATTGGCATGAGCGTGGGCTTACATCCTTGTCAAGATGCCCATGATTTATCTGGTGTTACAAGCGAGCAGTTAATTTCTTTTAATCATGATAAAGTCTGGGCTTTTGGAGAGACGGGGCTAGATTATTATTGGGATACAACTAAAAAGCAAGCTCAAAAACACAGTTTTGCCACACACATTCATGCCAGCAAAACCACCAAAAAACCCATCATTGTGCATACCCGAGCTGCTTATCATGACACGCTAGATGTGCTGACAGCAGAAAGGTGCGAGCATGGCATCATTCATTGCTTTACAGAAGATTATGCTTTTGCCAAGCGTGTGCTTGATTTGGGCATGTATGTCTCATTTTCTGGGATTATAAGTTTTAATAAATCCCAAGCGTTGCGAGATGTCGCTGCCAAATTACCTCTTGATCGCATTTTAATTGAAACAGACAGCCCCTATCTTGCCCCTGTGCCAAAGCGTGGAAAGGATAATGAACCAACTTATGTGCCGTATGTCGCAGATGCTCTTGCTAAGATTTATGGTAAAACAAGCGAAGAAATTGGACAAATTACCAGTCAAAATTTTGATGAGTTGTTGAATCAATATCGTTAAATTATTTCTGAGTCTTTATCGGTTGATTTTACCCATTTGCCATTGTTAAAGCAGGGTCTAACAATGGCAAATAACACTGCAAATGTAAATGGGCTATTGAAATTTATATTTTGAATGAATGGTGCTGTTAAATTACTTCTGGGGCTAACTGTTTTTCAGAATTACACCTTTCCATAATTTCTTAACCCATTTAATCTCCTATTAATGTCCCTTTTCTCATATTCCAATTGCTCGCGTTCTTCATCACTCAATCTATCATTTCTTAATCTTCTATCATAAGTTTCTAATGTTCTTCCTAATAACTTATCTAACTTGTTATGAGCATCCATTTTAGCAAATTCCAATTGCTCACGCTCTTCATCACTTAAGCTATTATCTCTTAATTTTTTATCATATTTTTTTAATATCGTTCTTAATTGTCTTTCATGAGTTTTTGAAACTTGTTCCGCAATTTTAGGGGCATTTTTTACAACTGCAGTTACTCCTGCAACAGCAGACATTCCCAAGACCTTAGCTAAGCCAAAAGCTTTACCAGCATTATCACCATAATACGCATCTTGAACTTCATCTTGATATGTTTTTTTAATGTCATTCCAGCTAAACATGGTTTTCTCCTAAAAATACTAACGTTCAACACAAGATATAATTTTTACAGCACCATTATATCTTGACTTGATTTGTTCTTTTGCTTGACTTGCACTGCTTGCTGTTACTGTTAAACTTGAGACGGAATTTGAACCAGTTCTTTGATATTTAACTGTATAACTTGCCATAAATTTATCCTTTTGATTGAGATTAAAATTGGTTTGAAGAATTTAGATGAAACAAAATTTGTTTTTTATTAAATTCTTGCTTATAATAACAATGTTATCACTCTTAATAAACCAACAAAACTTGGTTTTTCAACCCATTTTTTAGACAAAAAACCTACAAAAAAGGCATATTATGGACATTGCGAAAAACCTTGCTAATTTGCGTAAAGATGAAAACCTTACCCAAGAAAAAATGGCAGAAAAATTGCACATGTCCAAAAATGGCTATGCCAAATTAGAGCGTGGCGAAAGCCGAATTACCGTGGAGCATTTACAAAATATTGCCAACACCTTTAATATTGATATAGAAAAACTGTTAAAAAAAGATAGAGATTTTAATTTAGCATTAGGCGACAATAATATTAACTTTCAAACCAATTATCACACTTCCCAAGAAATAGAAAAATTACAACTGATTATTGACCATCAACAAGAGTTGCTTGCCCAAAAAGACAAACAGATTGAACTGTTAGAACAACTTTTGGCAAAATTATCTTTGATAGAATGATGTTAATGAAAAAATCCACTAACCAGTAAAGTTCTAACTTTTAGCATAGGGGGCTATCATGATCTCATTGGACATTTTACAGCAAGATTGAGAGGAAATTAAAGTGTTATTTTAAGTGCTAAAAGATAATGGAAAGCTCCTTAAACCTACTATTTGCTAAGTTTGCAATTTTAAAATGCGTATTTTAAATTAACAATACTAAATATTGGGGACTGAACCAGATTAACTTCAAACCCCACACCATCTAATCAGCTTAAAATATTGAGAAAATGGTGTGGGATTTAGGGCTTATCTACTACAGCCCCTAAAAAACCAAACAAAAAGCCTGATATTTATCAGGCTTTTTGTTTGGTAAAGTAACTAGATAGGCACCATTAACGCAAACCTTTGCTGTAAAGCTCTTGGTAGCCACCATGGTTAGTTACATTGGTGTAGCCTAAATCCATCAAGGTTTTGCGAGCAACCTCGGCACGCCGACCACTGCGACAGTACAGATTGATGGGTGCGTGCTTATTAGGTTCAATGCTGGCAATTTTCATGGCGATGTCTTGGGGTATGACATTATAAGTGTTAGATAAATGACCTTGTTGGTATTCTTCTGGGGTGCGTACATCAATCCACACACCTGATGCTCTTTTGGCGTGTGATTGGTGTGTTTTGGTGTCTTGGGTTGTTTGTTCTGCTGCCTGCGTGGTGGTGCTTACTGTTAGAGCAAGGCTTGATAGCATGAGTAAAATAAGGGGCTTTTTCATATTGGTCTCTCTGTAAAAATCATCTATAAATATCAGGTCATCATTCAATTGACCCAAATAGGTCATTTAATGCTTCAGACATTGTGGGGTGGGTAAAAATATGGTTGGCAATGTCGCTTGCAGTCATGCCCTGTCGAATTGCTAAATCCATGAAGTTAATCATCTCATGGCTGTTTTCACACAAAAGTTGCACGCCTAATATTTCATCATTTTCAACATTAACTACGGCTTTTAAAATACCGTCCGTTTGCTCATTAATTTTGGCTTTAGGAATGCTATTGGCATACAGCTTGGCAGTTTTGATTGTCAGACCTTGCTCTTTGGCGGTTTTTTCGGTCAATCCAACCGCTGCCAAAGGTGGGTGGGTGAATACAGCATAAGGAAAAGTGCGACCTTTGGTGGTGTATGAACCATCACCCAGCAGATGGCTTTTTACCACACGATAGTCATCAAGCGAGATATAAGTAAACTGTGGAGAGCCTGCAACATCGCCCATTGCGTAGATGTGAGGTTGGCTGGTTTGTAAGTGTTCGTTGACAGCAATAAATCCTTTATCGGTCAGGTTTATGCCTGCATTATCCAAGCCCAATCCATGTGTGTTTGCTCGGCGACCTGTGGCAACCAGTACTGCATTGGCGGTCAATACGCCTTGACTGGTTGTGATGATTGCTTGGTTATCATCATCGCTGACGCTTTCTATCTGAATGCCAGTTTTGACCTCAATGTGTTTGCTGTGCATGATGTCAAGTAGGCTACGACGAATGTCGTCATCTTCTTTAGGCAAAAAAGCATTGTTAGATTCTAAAATTGTAACACGACTGCCAAACCCTGCAAAAGTAAAAGCAAATTCCAAGCCGATATAGCCACCACCAATGATGATCAGTTCATCAGGGTGGTTTTTTAATGCCATCAAACTTGTGCTATCGTGAACAAATTGACTTTCAGACAATCCTACAATTGGTGGCTGCCAGTGATGTGCACCTGTATTGATATAAATATTATCAGCAGTCAAAATAAGGGTCTCGTTTTTTGTTGCAACTGCTATTGTGTATTTATCCAAAAAACTTGCTTGACCTGTGATGACCTGTACGCCATCTAAATTATCCAATTTATCAAAATTGGCACGGTTTAGTTGGTCGACTAGCTCATCTTTTTTATCAACGGCGGTCTTAAGAGAACCTTTGTTTGGTTTATCTGATAAAAAGCTTAATTTTTTTGAAGGAATGCAACCGATGTTAATGCAGGTGCCACCATACATTTGAGATGATTGTTCCACCAGAATCACCGATTTTCCCAACTTGCCAAGCGTGTAAGCAAGAGTCTTGCCTGCTTTACCAAAACCAATGATGAGGTGTTGGGTGTGATGTGTGTTGCTGACTATATCCATGACTTTCCTTATTTAATCTCATCGATTGACAGTTTTTGATGAATTTTTTTTGGCATTGACCAATGTGTTTTGGCTTTTGCCATATTCAATTTTGCTTTCTACAATAAATGTTGATGTTGATAGCAGACAACTTTGATGATATTGTCCGCCTTGGCATTTTTAAAAAGTGGTATTTTTAATAAAAATTAATATAAATCCCTGCAAAAACAAGGATTGATAAAAATAAAAACCAACCTTTACTCTGACATAGCCTCTTCGTGCAGGCGAGTATTTAATTCATCAATGGTTAATGACCATACAGCGTCTAGTTTATATTCTTCTTTTAAAAAGTTGCGTTGTTGTTCGTTCCAAAATGGTGCATCTGTCAGCTTAGTTTCTTGGGGAAGTTGATGTGCTTTGATGAATGTTTCAACTGCCTCATCCGTGCTTTCAAGACCTAATTGAGCAAAAAGTTGATTGATGTCGTAGTCAATATCGCCTAGCATGATACTATCCTTAAATTGATTGTGGTTGATTTGATGGTGGTTTAGCACTTTTATGTTTTATTCTTTGATGTTTGTTTCAAAGAATAAAACATAAAGATAAAAAAGTAAAATCAGCGTAACTGACAAGTGCTGATGGTGATATTATGATTGTAGCACAGCTTAAAAAATGAACAAGATGCAAATCTTGCTCAAATGTAGGTATTTTGTAGAAAAAGCATTACAGGCTAATGTGTCAGTGTTTTAGATTCTTGTTGGCAAATTAATGATTTGGTGAATTGCTAAAAACCAGCTTTCATGCCAGTGCCAGTGTATTATCATCAAATCCATCATCAATATCAATCTAAAATTTCAACCAGTTCCCCTTCAACCAAGTGCATGCTGATGGCTTGATTGACATGAACGCTAACAAATTTACCCAATAACTCATCACCACCTTTAAAAATGACCGAACGAGTATTGTCTGCCGTGCCGTGCAGGTAACCCTCTCGGCGGTTGGCGTGTTCTTCTACCAGTACCCGTACTGTTTGACCAACCATCGCACGAGTCTTGGCAAAGGTGGAGGTTTTTATGACTTCTTGAAATTCAGCCAAGCGTGCTTTTTTGGTATCAAGACTGACATCGTCAGGCAGGTCAGAGGCTGGAGTGCCTGGTCGTTTTGAATAAATAAAGCTGTATGAGTGGTCAAAATCTAACTCTTTGGCAAGTTGCAAAGTTTCATTAAAATCTTCGTCCGTCTCACCAGGAAAACCAATGATAAAATCACTAGACAGATGCAAATCGGGGCGAATATTTTTTAATTTATTGATTTGATTGATATAAACATCAATGGTGTGATTGCGTTTCATTGCTTTTAGGATATTGTTTGAGCCACTTTGTACAGGCAAATGCAGATGTGAAACCAGCTTTGGCAGGCTTTTATAGGCATCTATGATGTCATCGGTAAATTCAAGTGGGTGGCTGGTTGTGTAGCGAATGCGTTCAACGCCATCAATATGCGACACATAGTGTAGTAGCTCGCTAAATCGGCAAATCGTGCCATCATCTTTCTGGCCACGATAGCCGTTCACATTTTGCCCCAAAAGATTAATTTCCCTGACACCTTGCTCAGCAAGACTGTCAATCTCAGCAAGCACATCATCAAGTGGGCGAGACAGCTCTTCTCCTCTGGTGTACGGCACAACACAAAATGAGCAGTATTTTGAACAGCCTTCCATGATGGAAACAAAGGCTTTGTAGCCTTCCACTCGTGGCTCTGGCAAAAAGTCAAACTTTTCAATGCTTGGAAAAGAGACATCAACCACACCAATGCGATTGCGTGGCAACTCTTCTGCTTGCTTAATGGATTTATTGTACAGTTCGGGTAGGCGGTGCAGAGTTTGGGGTCCAAATATCATATCCACAAATGGTGCGCGTTTTTGGATATTATTGCCTTCTTGGGAGGCCACGCAGCCACCCACACCGATGATTAAATTTGGGTTTTTGAGTTTTAATTTACGCCAGCGACCCAGCTCCGAAAACACTTTTTCTTGGGCTTTTTCACGAATCGAGCAGGTGTTCATGATAAGTACATCTGCTTCGTTAATGTCTGTCGTTATTACCATGCCATGCGAATCACCCAGCACATCACCCATTTTTTTGGAGTCATATTCGTTCATTTGACAACCTTGGGTTGTGATGTAAACTTTTTTTTGCTTATTTGCAGATGCAGAATTATTGGTGTTTGTCAGCATTGATGGGTTGTTGGGGGATTGGTTTTGGATTGCGGTAATTTTTTTGTGTGCTTTTGGATCAAAGGTAGCAACGGTCATGGTTTTCTCCAAGGGATTGCCGATAAAATGAATGTGTTAAATTTTTGCATTATAGCATGGTTTGAATGATGATTGAAAACTTTCAGTTGATTAAGGTGGTCTGATCAGCCTTTGTTGGTCATTTATTTATTATCATCATGAGCGTGTTGTTGTCATCAGCGTTAATGAATTTTTCAAGTTACAACTTTTATACAGGGGAATATATGAGTGTTAGATGAATTTGTTATCCTATGTTGCATTTTTTTTGTTCAAGTATTTCAAATATATTGTTAAATACATTGCTAAAAGTTAGCAAGAAGGGTCTTATGAAGTTTGTAAAATATTCTCGATATTTCGGCTTGCCTGTATTGTGTGCTGCGGCGCTGTCGCAAATGGCTTGTGCACAAAGCGACATTAATGATGACGACAGTATTCATCAATGGATGAGTGCTGAACGCCAAAAATCCAATCCAGCTGCCATGTATCAGTACGAACAGAATATGCAAGGCACGCTATTTGCTGTTTATCCTGAATATTGGCGACTCAATTACAATCTGTCGTCGCAAGACCCACAGGTGGTCAATGATTTTGTTTCTAAATATCCAAGCCAAGTAATGAGTGAAAAACTGGCTGCCGACTATGCTGAAATCAAAGCTCGTCAAAGTGATTATGCTGCCGTGCGTGCAGTGGCACATTCAATAGAAAATGCTGATGAGTCTGAGGCATGTGCCATTGCACTGGGTTTTAATCAAAGCGGTGAATCTTACCGCACCATAGAACAAAAGCACAATGTTTGGCTAAATACCCAAATCAAGCAATCTTTATGTGATAAACTCGCCACAGAAATGGCAGTAAACCCACGCATTACACGCACCGATCAGCATGAACGGCTGATTCGTATGATGCGTATTGACCGTCGCCAGTTGTCAAGCCGTCAAGCACCGCTAGATAAGATGGGGGATATTTTAAACCTATCCAATCATTTGGGTTTGCCCATCTCTTATGATACTTTGCGTAGCATTGCTGATCACCCCAATGGCTTTTTTGCTCAATTTGCAACGAGTGATTATAGCGATCTTAATCAATATCTGTATGTCTATGCCATCAGTCAGCTGGCACATCGTTCGTATCATGAAGCCATGATACAGCTTGAATTTGACATCAACCAAGATAATAACCGCTCACAAAAACTGTTGTCTGACATGACGCGTCGCTATGCGTATCGCAGCATTGCTGTCAAACGCATGAATATGAATACCGATGATGGCTTTGGTATGGAGGCGGTATCTTGGTTTAGAAAATCCATCGGTGAGCCATTTAACTTTGAAGAAGCTGAAGATTATGCACAAGCAGCGATTTATTTTGGTCAATGGCACGATGTCATCTCTGCCATTTCATCAATGACTGCGGTGAATCAAGGTGAGCGTATTTGGCAATATTGGTTGGCTCGTAGTTATGAACAAACAGGCAAAAAAAGTGAAGCGTATCGTATTTATCAAGTACTTGCTGAAGGTGTGGATTATTATGGACTGCTTGCCAAAGACCGCCTTGGGCAAAGATTGACCTTGTCTGAAATTGGCGCTACTGCCTTGCCGAACATCAGCAATCAAGATATTCAACAAGTCATGCAAAATCCATATTTTGCTCGTGCATTTTTAATGATGAATAATGATGTTAAGTCAGAGTATGCCAGCCGTGAGTGGAATTGGGCGGTAAAAAAAGCCCGTGATGCCAATGATGATGCTTTGGTGGTTGCTGCTGCCAAATATGCACACGACTTAGGCATGTATCATCGCAGTATTTATGCCATTGATAATATGCCCAATTTACGCATTGCCTCATTGTCGCACCCACTGCCATACCATAACAGCGTATTGACATATGCTCAGGCTGTGGGCATTGACCCTGCGTGGGCATATGGCATCATGCGTCAAGAAAGTCGTTTTCAGCCGAGTGCACGCTCGGGTGTGGGGGCAGGTGGTTTGATGCAAATCATGCCAAATACAGCCAAGCAGATTGCAAGAAGTATGGCAGAGCGTGCTGGTAATATGAACGACCCTAAGACCAATATCCGTTATGGCACATGGTATCTGAACAACTTAGCAAATCAATCAGGTGGTCAAATTGCTGTGGCTACCGCAGGCTATAATGCAGGACTCGGGGCGGCTCGCAAATGGTTACCAACACATGATGTCATTAGTGCTGACCAGTATGTTGAGGCCATTCCGTATTTTGAGACTCGTGATTATGTCAAGCATGTGATGGAGAATGCGACCATTTATGGTTTGATTTTGGGTAATTCGATGCCAATCAGCCAGCGAATGGGAGTGGTGCAGCCACGCAACTGATAATATAAAGGTGGTTGATATGATGATTTTATATCAATTTTACAGATATCTACAACTGGCTTAAAAAATAACATACTTTTGGCTTTACGGTCTATGGTGAAAAATGCTACACTAAGTTGATTTTGTGATTTTGAAGACGATGTTAAAATCGCAAAATTAGTTTAAAATTATTGAAATGAACCGAATTTACTTAACAAGGACAATATTATGAGCAAACAACCTGTTCGTGTTGCCGTTACTGGTGCTGCTGGTCAAATCGGATATAGCCTGCTGTTTCGCATTGCATCTGGCGAAATGCTTGGTAAAGATCAACCTGTGATTTTGCAACTTCTTGAAATCCCTAATGAAAAAGCTCAGCAAGCACTACAGGGCGTTATCATGGAGCTTGATGACTGTGCCTTCCCACTGCTTCATGATGTGATTGGTACTGATGATCCGAATGTGGCATTTAAAGATGCAGATTATGCATTGTTGGTTGGTGCTCGTCCTCGTGGACCTGGCATGGAGCGTGCTGATTTGCTTCAAGAAAATGCTAAGATTTTTACGGTTCAAGGTAAAGCACTAAATGATGTGGCCAGCCGTGATGTCAAAGTATTGGTTGTGGGCAACCCTGCCAATACCAATGCCTACATCGCCATGAAGTCAGCACCAGACTTGCCAGCGAAGAACTTCACTGCCATGCTACGCCTAGATCACAACCGTGCTTTAACCCAGGTGGCCAAGAAAACTGGCAAAGCTGTTAAAGACATCAAAAATCTTACTGTTTGGGGTAATCACAGCCCAACCATGTATGCCGACTATCGCTTTGCCACCATCAATGGTGAGTCTGTTAAGGACATGATTGATGACCAAGAATGGAATGCCAATACTTTCCTGCCAACTGTGGGCAAGCGTGGTGCAGCCATCATTGAGGCTCGTGGTTTATCTTCTGCAGCTTCTGCGGCAAACGCTGCAATTGATCATATGCGTGATTGGGCACTTGGCAGTAATGGCGAGTGGGTAACCATGGGCATTCCATCTGACGGTTCGTATGGCATTCCAGAAGGCGTCATGTTTGGTTTTCCTGTAACTACCGAGAACGGTGAATATCAAATTGTTAAAGGTCTTGAAATTGATGAGTTTAGTCAAAAATACATCGATATTACCTTAAATGAACTTGAAGAAGAGCGTGCGGCGATTGATCATTTGTTCAACTGATCCATGCTGATAAAAACAACCTAAGCGTTGTTTGAGAGCTGTTTAAATCGCACCCTAAAAGTTAAAAACTTCAACTTTTAGGGTGTTTTTTTGTTGGCTATTAACTTGATCTTTTGGTTATTTTTTATTTTAAATGATTTAATCGAGCTTAAATATTTGCACAAGCAAAGTTTTTTTAAAGTTAATTTTTATCTTGTGATGATAAATGGATAAATTGTAAGATAAATGATGGTATTTTGATGTAATTTTCGGTATGATAATGCGTTTAAATTGATTGTTCTAATTTTTTTTTGGATATGCCATGAGTATGTTTAGCCATCATCAAGCCAATCTTCGTATGTATAATACCATGACTGCAGATAAGCAGGTTTTTGTGCCACTTATGGCAGGTAAAGTTGGTATGTATGTGTGTGGTATGACGGTGTATGATTTTTGTCATATTGGACACGCTCGTGTGATGGTGGCCTTTGATGTGATTTATCGCCATCTTATGTCGCTTGGTTTTGATGTAAATTATGTACGAAACATTACAGACATTGATGATAAAATCATCAATCGTGCCAACGAAAATGGTGAGAGTATTGGTGAGCTGACCGCTCGCTTTATCAAAGCCATGCATGAAGATGCAGACAGCTTAGGCTGCCTTCGCCCCAATATTGAACCAAAAGCCACCGAACACATCAATGATATGCAAAATATCATCAGTACTTTAATGGACAAAAAACACGCCTATACCAAAGGTGGTGATGTGTATTATGCAGTGGATAGTTTTGAAGATTATGGCAAATTGTCCAAGCGAAATCTTGATGAAATGCAAGCAGGCAGTCGTGTTGATGTGGTGGGTGATAAAACCAACCCATTTGACTTTGTTTTATGGAAACTTGCCAAGGCGGGCGAGCCTGCATGGAAAAGCCCTTGGGGTGATGGTCGTCCAGGTTGGCATATTGAGTGTTCGGCGATGAGTGGCCGTTGTCTTGGTGAGACTTTTGACATTCACGGTGGTGGGCATGATTTGCAATTTCCGCACCATGAAAATGAAATCGCCCAATCTGAAGCTTGTACAGGCAAAACTTATGCCAACAATTGGCTTCATGTCGGTTTTATTAATGTTGATGGCGAAAAAATGAGCAAATCATTGGGGAATTTTTCTACCATCAAAGATGTGCTTGCCAAGTTTCATGGAGAAGTGGTTAGATTTTTTATTTTATCAAGCCATTATCGCAGTCAGGTTAATTTCTCTGATGTTGCTTTGAACGAAAGTCATGCTGCCATCAGCCGTTTGTACCATGCCTTAAAATCTGCCGAAGGTATGGGCGAGATTGTGGTAAATCATGTGATTGTGCAAACGGATTTTGCCAAAGGTTTTGCTGATGAGTTTGTTCTTGCGATGAATGATGATTTTAACACGCCAAAAGCGGTGAGTGTACTATTTGCGGTAGCAGGCGAGATCAATAAAGCCGTCAGGGCAGGTGATGAGCGAAGTGTTGTCCAATATGGCATACTTTTAAAGACATTGGCAAGCAATCTTGGGATTTTGACCACATCAGCAAGTAAGTTTTTGCAGGCAGGTGTCAATGATGATGGCTTGTCTGCCGAGTTGATAGAAGCACTCATTGCTGAGCGAGCAGAGGCTAAAGCTGATAAAAACTTCGCTCGTGCTGATCAGATTCGCCATGAGCTAAAAGAACAAGGTGTGGAGCTTGAAGACAGCCGTTCAGGAACGACTTGGCGGAGAGCTTAGTCTAAAAAAGCAATAAAAAAGAGCGTGAACTCATCTCACGCTCTTTTTTTGATCACAACCAATCACTCATCAAGACTTTCTAGGCGAATGCGTACCAAGGGCTCGGTAATAGCGTCTAGTTGTTCTATTTGTTTGATGGCGTTGTTCATTTGTTTTTCTAGGACGGGTAGGGTCAAGATGATGACTGGCACCAATCCTGATTTATGAGCGTCCCTTTGTAAAATGGCATCAATATTAATGCCGTTGTCGCTTAAAATGCGAGTGGTGTCCGCCAATACACCCAGTTCATCTTTGACGGTCAAACGCAGATAGTAACCGCAGGTCATCTCATCGCTAGATAGTATGCGAGTGTCCGAGAGCTCCTCTGGAACGAAGGCCAAATGTGGTACATCGCTTGGTGTGGCAGCGGTGATGACATAAATCAAATCCATGACATCAGCCATCACCGCAGAAGCGGTTGCCCCAGCCCCAGCCCCATCGCCGTAATATAGCGATTGTCCAAGTGGGTGTGCATCTATCATAACAGCGTTTTTTACCCCATGAACATTAGCCAGCAAAGTGGTGTCTGGAATCAAAGTGGGGTGAACACGCAGTTCAAAGCCATTATCACGGCGAATGGCAAAACCTAAATGTTTGATGTTGTAACCCAATTCTTTGGCATAAATCACATCTTGTAGACCTACTTTAGTGATGCCCTCACAATACACTTTTTCAAATTGAATTGGAATGCCAAAAGCGATAGACGCCAAAATAGATAATTTATGTGCAGCGTCAATGCCCTCAATATCAAAAGTGGGATCGGATTCAGCATAGCCTAGTGCCTGAGCCTCTGTCAGTACATCACCAAATTTGCGGTTTTTGCTTTGCATTTCGGTCATGATGAAGTTGCCAGTACCATTGATGATGCCAGCAAGCCAGTCAATTTTGTTGGCTGCTAAGGCTTCACGAATGATTTTGATGATGGGAATGCCACCTGCTACTGCCGCTTCGTAGCGTACCTGTACGCCATACTTGTCCGCAAGTGCAAAGATTTCATTGCCGTATTTAGCAAGTAGGGCTTTGTTGGCGGTAACGACATGCTTTTTGTGGCGAATGGCGTGCATGATAACATCTTTGGCAACATCGGTGCCACCAATGACCTCAATGACGATATCTACATCGTCAGCTTCAGCAATTGCCATTAAATCAGCGTTTTGTTTGATATTGGGGTCAATGTCATCACGATGGCGGCGTGTGCCTACATGTGTGATATTGATGGTGTGCCCGCTACGACGAGCCAGCTCATTGGTGTTGTCTTTTAAAAGATTAACCACACCAGAGCCGACAGTACCTAGGCCAAGCACGGCAAGATTGATGGTTTTGTTCACGGGAGTTTCTCAGATGTTATGTGGTAAATTTGTGTTTGTTAAATTGATCAAATAATGACTGCCTAACTTAACATAACTTTACAAAACTTGCTAGATTTTTTCATAAAAATTTTTGTATTTTGTTAGTTTCGATGTTGTTTTGTGTCATTAGGCAGGTTTTTAGGTTGTCATGGTGATTTAATTTTTGTACTCAATGGCAAGTCTGGCAAGTTCAGTTGCAGGCAGATAGCCACCGATTTGTTGTCCAGATTCAGTGAAAATGGCAGGGGTGCCACCTACGCCAATTTGATGACCAAGTGCCATGTGTTTTTTGACAGGGTTGTCGCAGGTGGGTGCGGTGATATTTTGCCCTTGTTTGGCACGCGTTAAGGCATCGTGTCGGTCGTTACTGCACCAAATCGCCTCGGTGAGAGGAATGAGTCTATCGCTTCTAGGCCAAGCCAAATAGCGTACTTCTATGCCTTTGTCGGTGATGTCCTTGATTTCGCTGTGTAGTTTTTGGCAATAATGACAGCTTGGGTCAGAAAAGACATATATCGCTGCTTGATGTTTGCCTGTGGCAGGATAAACAATCATCTCAGACGGATTGACTTTGGTAAGCAATTCTTTGGCAAGTAAGGACTGCAAGGTTGATGTGATGTCAATTGGTGTTTTATCGCCGATTTTGGCAATTTGCCCTTGAATCAGATATTCCCCTTTGATGTCTGTGAACATTGGGGGTGCATCATCAAACATGACCCAATATATGCCCTGCATTTGTGTGGCGGTGGCAGATTTTACAACCAAATCAACACCAGATTTTTTTAGGTTTGTTTGTAAGGCGGATACCACGGTAGCATCAGATTGAGTGTTTTGGGTGCTGTCGCTTGGCTTTTTGGTTGTTTGTTGAGCAATTTGTTGCCCTTGTTGGGAGTTGGTGGGTTTTTCTCCACACGCATTGAGACTCAAAGCTAATATAGCGATGAGTAGTGGTTTGTTTGCCAGCTTAAAAAAAGAAGAGGTCATCATAAAAAAAGTACGCCATTGGTTAAAATAGATTGATTCAAAACCAAACAATTATGCCAAAACTTATCTTTAATTGCCAGTGTATTTTTAAGGTTTTTGCTTTGATGAAGCCTGCCAAACTAAATTGAATCTTTGTGATAAAAATATCAAAATCAACTTGCTTTTTTTGTATAAATTTTGATACAATACGGCGTTATTTCATAACCTGCTTTTGATTGTTGGGTTTTCTGGCTTTCATTAAGTAGGTCAATCCCTAAGGAAATAACCTATGCTACGCATTGCCTACGACGCTTTAACTTTTGATGATGTACTGCTACTTCCTGCCTACTCAGAAGTCCTACCAAAAGAAACCAATCTTAGTACTCGCCTAACCACCGATATTACCCTAAATCTCCCAATCATCTCAGCTGCCATGGATACCGTAACAGAATCCAAGATGGCGATTGCGATGGCACAGCTTGGTGGTTTGGGTATTATTCATAAAAACATGGATATTGAACATCAGGCCAGCCGTGTTCGTCATGTGAAAAAATTTGAAGCTGGTACGGTTGCTGACCCTGTAACCGTATGTCCTGAGGTGACTGTGGGTGAGCTTTTAAAAATTACCCGTGAGCATAAAATTAGTGGTGTGCCTGTGGTGGAGCGTGGTACGGATAAAGTGTTGGGTATTGTTACCCATCGTGATTTGCGTTTTGAGACCAATCTTGACCAGCCTGTATCAAATGTCATGACCCCAAAAGATAAGTTGGTTACGGTTAAAGAGGGTACACCACAAGAGCAGATTAAGACGCTATTGCATGAGCATCGCATTGAAAAGGTGGTTGTTATTGATGATGATTTTCGCTTAAAAGGCTTGATTACAGTCAATGATTTTACTAAGGCAGAGAACAATCCAAATGCGTGTAAAGATGATAAAGGTCGCTTGCGTGTGGGTGCTGCAGTGGGGACGGGTGCAGATACTGAAGCTCGTGTTGAGGCATTGATTGGGGCAAATGTCGATGTCATTATTGTGGATACTGCACATGGGCATTCTAAGGGCGTGATTGATCGTGTGGCATGGATTAAGAAAAACTATCCAAATATCCAAGTCATCGGAGGTAATATTGCCACAGGTGACGCGGCACTTGCGTTAATGGATGCTGGTGCAAATGCAGTGAAGGTGGGTATTGGTCCAGGTTCGATTTGTACCACTCGTATTATTGCAGGCATTGGTGTGCCTCAAATCAGTGCGATTGATAATGTTGCTACTGCACTAAAAGACCGTATTCCACTCATTGCTGACGGCGGTATTCGCTTCTCTGGTGATATGGCAAAAGCCATCGCAGCAGGTGCGTCATGTATCATGGTGGGTAGTTTGCTTGCAGGTACAGAAGAGGCTCCTGGTGAGGTTGAGCTGTTTCAGGGTCGTTATTATAAAGCGTATCGTGGCATGGGCTCACTGGGTGCGATGAGCGGTCAAAATGGCTCATCTGACCGATACTTCCAAGATGCCAAAGAGGGTGTGGAAAAACTTGTTCCAGAAGGTATTGAGGGTCGCGTGCCTTACAAAGGCCCTGTTGCAGGTATTATCAATCAGCTGTCTGGTGGTCTAAAATCATCCATGGGTTATACAGGCTGTAAGACCATTGAAGAGATGCGTAAAAACACCACTTTTGTGAAGGTAACATCGGCTGGTATGAAAGAGTCTCATGTGCATGATGTGCAGATTACCAAAGAGGCCCCAAACTATCGTCAAAATTAATTTCAATAAAAAAATCACCCAATATGGTATTGGGTGATTTTTTTTATACAGGCTAATAAAATGGCGCACCTAGCGGGAATCGAACCCACGACCTTTGGCTTCGGAGGCCAACACTCTATCCAACTGAGCTATAGGTGCGTATTGTTTTTTTTTTGATTTTTACAAATTGGTTTTTTTAAAGACTGTCTACAAAAAACTGGGTAAATTCTACCAAGTTTTTGGGAAAATTACCAGCCATTGACTAAAAAAGTCGTCAATTTTTAAAAATATTGCTAAAATTTTACAAATTATTGAGATATTACATAAAAAACATGGCATTTTGTCCCCTTTTTCCCTTATAATAGCAAGGAAAAATTTTATTTGTTTGGGAATGTATTGTTGTGGTTTTATCCACCCAGTCATTGCCCAAGGTTCATTACCCAGAGTTTATGCTCAAGGCTAAGAAGAGATGATGACAATGAAAAAAATTGTAATATTATCTGCCGCTGCTACGCTGGCGATTTTTACTATGGCAAGCCAAGCTCAAGAAGCTACCAAGCCTGCCACGGATATTGCTACCGAAAGCAGTGAGGTTGCTGCAACTACTACCGAAAGTGAGGCAGCTGTACTTGTTGAAAAAAAAGCAGAAGAGGTCATCGCTGAGGACAGCGATCAAGTCAAAAAACTCATTGCTCTTTATCCAAAACTCATCTCACGCATTGCCCCTTATGGCAAAGTATGCTTTGATGGCGAAGAGTGTGATATTAATATCACTGTGCTAGCTGCTGCGGTTGAGGGTGAGGCTCGCCCAGGCGATATGTTGTATAAAGCCATCTGTGCTACTTGCCATGATGCAGGTTTGATTGGTGCACCAAAAATAGGTACAGCAGATTGGTCATCACGCATTGCCAAAGGTAAAGATACCTTATATAACCACGCCATCAATGGCTTTAATGCGATGCCTGCTCGTGGTGGTGCCGACATTTCTGATGATGAAGTGAAAAACGCTGTTGATTACATCATCAGCCAGTTACAATAGTCCATCTTTAATAATTTGATTTAAATGGCAGTAGCTTAGGTGATATTCGCTTAGGCTATTTGCCGTTTTTATCAAAAAATATTTTTTTGTTAGTATTCAAACCACCAGTTTTTAGTTGTTAGCATAAAGAACAACTCATCGATGTTAAAATAAAATGACCATACCTGCCCTAAAAATTACCAATCTTAAAAAAACTTATTCTAATGGTTTTACTGCCTTAAATGGGGTAAATTTGACTGTAGCACAAGGCGAATTTTTTGCTCTTTTGGGGGCAAATGGTGCGGGTAAGTCCACCATGATCGGTATCATCAGTTCGTTATTTCCGCCCACAGATGGTGCGGTGGAAATTTTTGGTGTGGATTTGCACAAGAAGCCCAGTCTTGCCAAGTCATTTTTGGGTGTCGTTCCTCAAGAATTTAATTTTAATCAATTTGAGCAATGTTTGGAGATACTCATTACCCAAGCAGGTTATTATGGCATCAAAAAAGCAGATGCACTGCCACGAGCTGAATTTTTATTAAAAGAATTGGGGCTGTGGGAAAAACGCCATACCAAATCTCGTTCGCTCTCTGGTGGTATGAAACGCCGCCTGATGATTGCTCGTGCTTTGATGCATCGACCTAAGTTATTGATATTAGATGAACCAACTGCAGGTGTAGACATTGAGCTTCGCCGTTCTATGTGGGATTTTATGGTGCGTATTAATCAAGAAGAGGGTACAACCATCATTCTTACTACGCATTATTTAGAAGAGGCAGAACAGCTTTGTAAGTATGTTGCCATCTTAAATTGCGGTGAAATTTTGATTAACACCGAGATGAAATCTTTACTCACACAATTATCATTAGAAACCTTTGTATTTGATTTAAAAGATGAATTGGTGGCTTTGCCAAAATTAGACAATGTGCATCATGCGTGTTTGGTGGATCACAAAACTTTAGAAATTACTTTGGATAAATCGCAAAACCTGAATGGTGTTTTTGCTCAACTTAATGATGCAAACATAGAGGTGCTGAGTATGAGAAATAAAGCCAACCGTCTAGAAGAACTATTCATAGGTGTGGTAGACAGCCATGTTCAAGGTGGCATAAGTCATCTGGCAGATGACAATCAAAGTACCAAACTAAATCGTGGAGCGAGCTTATGAATACTCAATTGGTTGCGTTTAATGCCTTGTTATTCAAAGAAATTAAACGCATTTTACGCATTTGGCCACAGACATTATTGCCACCTGTCATTACCATGACACTGTATTTTGTTATTTTTGGGCAGATGATTGGTAGCCGAGTAGGTGAGATGGGTGGATTTGATTATATGCAGTTCATCGTGCCGGGTTTGATTATGATGTCGGTCATTACTAATAGCTATTCTAATGTGGTATCAAGTTTTTTTGGTACAAAATTTCATGGTAGTGTTGATGAGCTTTTGGTATCACCAATCTCCAAGCACGCCATATTGTTAGGCTATATTGGCGGTGGCGTATTTCGTGGTCTTGCCATCGCACTCATTGTGAGTAGTGTGGCGTTGTTGTTTACGCATTTATTCATTGCCAATTTGGCGGTGATGCTTTTGACCATTCTTGGAACCTCGGTGCTATTTTCGCTGGGTGGATTCATCAATGCGGTATTTGCCCGTTCTTTTGATGACATTTCTATTGTGCCAAGTTTTATTTTAACGCCTTTGACCTATTTGGGTGGCGTGTTTTATTCTTTGGATAATCTATCGCCATTTTGGCAGCAGTTGTCATTGCTCAACCCAATTGTTTATATGGTTAATGCCTTTCGTTATGGGGTATTGGGGCATTCTGATGTGAATGTGGTTCATTCATTGCTGGCAATTTTGGTATTTTGTGTGTTATTTTATGGCGTGGCATTTAAAATATTATTAGATGGTAAGCGAATTAGAATATCTTAAAATAAAAAGGCGAGTGTTATTTTTATGTGATTTTGTGGGCCATTTTTAATGGTTGTATTTAGTCAAAAGGCGAATTTAAAAAGGTAGATAAAGATGAGTATTCATGGCGTATTGGGTGAGAGTACCAGCTATCCCAAAACTTATGACCCAACCATTTTATACCCCATCTCACGGCAAATCGGACGAGATGAAATTATCAAACAAACAGGCTTTGGTGGTGTATGCCAAAGTGAATATCAGGGCGTAGATGTGTGGCAAGTCTTTGAATTATCGTGGCTAAATCCGATTGGCGTCTCACAAGTGGCAATGGCAAGATTAACCATTCCTGCCAATTCACCCAATATCATAGAATCCAAATCATTAAAATTATATTTTAATAGCCTTAACTTTACTAAATTTGACAATATTAAAGCAATAAAAAATACCATACAGCAAGATTTATCACAATGCGTGGGTGCTGATGTTGATGTGCAAATCATTGATTTGGATTCTGATGAATTGGACATTGTTCGGCCAGTTGGCTATTGCATTGATGATGTGCTGAGCGATGAAAGTGATGAGGTTTTATTAAGTGATGACATTGATGGCACTGTTTTAAAAAACCCTACCAAAGGTGAATTAAAATCTTATCAATTTTATAGTAATCTGTTACGCTCAAACTGCCCTGTTACCAATCAGCCAGATTGGGGGGTGTTGCAGATTGATGTGAGCACCAAATATGAGTTGGACTTTAAAAATTTCTTAAAATATGTTTTGTCATTTCGTCAGCATAACGGCTTTCATGAACAATGTGTGGAGCGGATATTTGCTGACTTGGTGATGTGCTTTGAACCGAATGCTTTGCGAGTATCGGCCAACTATACCAGACGGGGTGGCATAGACATCAATCCTGTGCGTGTGCTTCATGCTGAGATTGGCAAGGTTAAACGCTTGGTGCGTCAATGATTTGATATAAAAAAGCCGTTTGTCTTGGTGAAACAAACGGCTTTTTATTGGTATTTTTAAAAATGATGTTTATGAATAAAATTGTAAAAATAAAAAAACAGCCCTTAAAATGCAAAGGCTGTTTTTGAAAATTGGCACTCCATAGGGGATTCGAACCCCTGTTACCGCCGTGAAAGGGCGGTGTCCTAGGCCTCTAGACGAATGGAGCACTAAGACTGTAAAATTAACTTAAATTAAGCCATTTTACTAACTTTTGAACGCTTTCACCGTGTATCTCAAAAGTGCGACTATTATAGCAAATAATTTTTATCCGTCAAGAATTTATTTTAAAAAAAGTTAAAATAATTTATAGACTAATGATTTTTAGAGATATTTTAGTCTTTAAAATTGTTGAATTGTAGCGGTATGCCAAAAGATTTTTCTTTTAAAAACGCCATACATGCTTGTAAATTATCTTTTTTCTTATCAGAGACACGGATTTTATCACCTTGAATGCTGGCGGAGACCTTGAGGTCGGATTCTTTGATTGCTTTGCTGATTTTTTTGGCGGTATCTGAGTCCAGTCCGTCTTTTAAATTAATGACCTGTTTGGTGGTTTTGCCTGATTGTACTTTGTCCTGTGAGTCAAGGGATTGCAAATCCACACCACGCTTGATGAGCTGTTTTTCAAAGATGGCATACACATTATCGGCTTGTAGTTCATTATCACAAGTAATGGTGATGGTTTTGTTTTTTTCATTCAGCTCGACAGTGATGTTGCTACCTTTAAAATCAAAACGAGTGGCGATTTCTTTGTCGGTGTTGCCAATGGCGTTACGCACCTCTTGAACATTGAGTTCTGAAACGATGTCAAATGAAGGCATGATTTTTTTCCTTATTAAAATTGATTAAGTTTGATGATGATTAATAGGGCATCATGCTTGATGTCAAAATTTTAACCAGCTTGCCCCATATCATCATCTTGGGTGATAAAACAGGTTTATGATGATTTAGCCGACCAAAAACTCATCGTCTGTCTCATCATTTTGTGTTGGTGTGCTCAGTAGCATAGGCAGTTCATTAAAAATCTGACAAAATAGTTCAGCGGTTTTTTGGGTGTCATACACAGCAGAGTGGGCGTGTGTATTATCAAAACCAAGCCCTGCCATAACACAGGTGCGAGCCAGCACCGTATGCCCATAAGCAAGAGCAGATAGGCTGGCAGTATCCAATACGCTAAACGCATGAAATGGCGAATGATTTTTGCTGTTGGTACGAGCAATTGCAGCATTTAAAAAACCTAAGTCAAAATGTGCGTTATGTCCAACCAAAATACACTGACGACAGTTTGCTTGTTTGCGAATTTCTTTTAGTGTCTTAAAAATACGGCGAAGAGCTGACTTCTCGTCTTCACTGATGGCCTTACGAAAAGGGCTGTCAGGATTGATGCCTGTAAACTTTAGAGCAGCAGGTTCAAGATTTGCTCCAACAAATGGCTCAATATGGGCATTAAGTGTCTCGCCTTGATACAGTTTGCCCACCTCGTCCATTAAGATTGGTATGCAGGCAATTTCAAGTAGAGCATCTGTTTGGGCGTTAAAGCCTGCGGTCTCAACATCAACCACAACAGGTAAGAAGCCACGAAAACGCTCCTGTAGGGTTGATGGCTTATCTGCAAATTGTGCCATCATGATACCTGTGTCCATGCCAGTGTTTGCCCTGCCAGTAGTGGTGTGAGAGTCTTGCCATCTAAATAGTTGTAGGACTCAGGCACGGTCTGTTGTTGTTTGGCAAGGGTGATGGTGCTGGTATTGATTGGTAGGCCATAAAAATTTGCCCCAAATACACTGGCGAAGTTTTCTAGCTTGTCTAGTGCATTGACGCTTTCAAAAGCGGTGGCATATAAGGGTAAGGCGTGAACAGCAGAGTAGCAACCAGCACAGCCACAAGCAGATTCTTTGGTGTGAGTGGCGTGCGGGGCAGAATCTGTACCTAAGAAAAATTTAGGATTGCCACTGGTTGCCACTGCCAATAAGCGTTCTTGATGTTTGGCGCGTTTTAAGATTGGTAAGCAGTAAAAATGAGGCTTGACACCGCCTACAAGCAGATGGTTGCGATTGAATAATAAATGCTGTGGTGTGATGGTTGCACCGATATGTGCTGCTTGAGCCAGACAAAAATCAGCCGCATCTGCGGTTGTGATGTGCTCCATGACAATTTTTAACTCTGGGAAATTTGCGATGATGACAGACAATACCTCATCTAAAAATCGCTTTTCTCGGTCAAAAATGTCAATGTTGCTGTGTGTAACCTCACCATGTACAAGCAAAGGTAATCCCACTTTTTGCATGGCTTCAAAGACGCTGGTAAGCCCCAAAATGTCTGTTACGCCATCGGCTGAGTTGGTGGTTGCACCAGCAGGATAGAGCTTAACGGCTTGTACGATACCAGAAGCCTTGGCTTGGATAATGTCATCAGCTGTGGTATGGTCGGTCAGATATAGCACCATGCGTGGGTCAAAATTGGATTTTCGCTCATTGTTAATGTCGCTATTTGCCAAGGCGTCTAAGATTCGCTGACGATAAGCAATAGCGTCGCTGGTCGTCTTGATGGGCGGTGTCAGATTTGGCATACAAATAACACGATTAAAGCTATTGGCAGCGTGTGGTACGGTGATATTTAGGGCGTTACCATCACGCAGATGAATATGCCAATCGTCTGGTTGAATGAGAGTGAGTGTGGTCATGTTTTGCTCATTTGGTCTAAATGGATAAAATAGAATAAACAAAAATAAATAACACAATATCTATCTAAAAGTCGTGTTTAAAATCATGTTTTGCTTAAATCATTTTTTTGCTTATTGTAGCATGAAATGAGCGTTTGTATCAAAACAGAGCTTTGATGAATTTTGGTATTTTTTTATATTGCTCCACCTTGGCTTTGGGCTTAAAACAGCCGTTAAGTCAATTTATCTTAAATTGATGGCGTAATTCATAAGGCCAAACGCAATTAACCACATGAACACACCAATAAGTGTGTCTAAAATTCGCCAAGTGCTTGGCTTGGCAAATAGCACGCTAAGCAGTCTTGAGCCATAGCCCAAACTAAAAAACCATATCGCTGATGCACCAAATGCACCAATGAGAAAGTAGTATTTTTGAGTATCTGAGAGTGGGCTTGCGATACTACCAACCAAAACGATTGTATCTAAATACACATGCGGATTGAGCAAGGTCAGTGCTAAAGTGGTGGCGATGGTTTGTTTTAAGCTTGTTTTATCGGAAGTGTCATTAACTAATAAGTTGGTGTTACCATGGTATGCTGAGCGAAAGGCACAAAAGCCATACCACAATAAGAATATCGCCCCAAAAATCGCAAGAATCAGCGTGGTTGTTTTGCTTTGGCTGATCAGACTGCCAAGCCCCAACACGCCGACACTCATCAAAATTATGTCGCACGCCAAGCATACCAAGCACACCCAAAAGATGTGCTGTTTTAATAGCCCTTGCTTTAGTACAAAAGCATTCTGGGCACCGATGGCAACAATCAAACCAAAAGAAACAAAAAAGCCTTGAGTAATGGTAGAAATCATGAGTTTTATGAGTCCTGTGGTTGTTTGCGGGGCAATAAACCAAACAGTTTTTGCCAAGCCCATCGTACGCCAAACCCAATCACCCAAAAAAACAACCAAACATCTGCCATATAATCCAAAATAAAAGGGCTTTGCATGACAGACAGTGCAAATCCAACAAGGCAAACCCACCCTAACATGAGTGCTTTTTTATCATGATACATTGCCACAAGCCAAATCAGTGCAAAAATGACATAATGCCAGACCAAATTGACGCCCAGCGTATGATGATAAAAATCCACACCTACCTCAATGAATGAGCCAAGCGAAGTCAGTACAATCAGTAATGCGCCTACGCCAAGGCAAGCTTGGGCAGATTTGTTAAGTGCAAAATGAGGTAAATGAAAGCTGTGGTTTAAGGTATATCCCAGTGCCAGTAGCACCGTCAAAACAGATGGCTCGCCAAAGATACCAAGCCAATAAGTCAATCCAAAAAATGCAGTCAGTATGCCCACAATTGCCAAGCCAAAGCTGTATTTTGGCTTGCTGGCATAATAAAAAAGCTGATGAATTCGGCTTGTAATAGGGCGATGAATTAACCAAATCAAAGACGCCCACAGTAAAATGCCATAAGCGATGATAGGATAAAAAAGATGGGTCATGGTTTTTCTCCTTGCAAGCTTATCGGCAGATTAAAGGGGTTTTTACGCTGTGATGGATTACATGAGCATCGGTGGATTCATCGTCATATTGTGGCGTTTTTCCCATTTTTTGGCACGCCACCATTTCATCAATAAAGGCCTGATTGAGTGCTATATGACGAATGGACTTGCGGTCGTGTGTATAGACAATGTGCAAGTGCTCACCCACCACCAAGCTGGTTGGGTAGGAGACCTCCCCTGTATCTGCGGTGTCTAAAAGTAGGGTTTTTGTGGTGTTAATACGCCCATCTTGTTTGTGCAGTTGGGATAAATATAAATAAAATCGAGTATTATCCGCTTGGCGTTGATTGTGAATCAGATAGGGCGTGCCATTGATGGCGATGACATTTAAAGAGCTGTTGTCATTATCCACATTGGTGGGGGTGGGAGTACTCCATTTTTGACCACCATCGGTACATTCTTGGATTAAAAGTGGCTGTGAATGGCGATGGCGTCGTGCCATGAGGCAATCGGTGCTTGAAATGGGGGCAAGACTGGGTTGTAGGGTTTTGGTTAGACCATTAGGACGCATTTTGCCCATCAAATTGCCTGCTTCATCAAAACGCAAAATCACCTCAAACTTGGCAGCCATTTCGTGATAAATGGGCAAATAAAAACCGCCATCACTCAAAGAAATGGGCAAAACTCTCACCAAGTGCGATATGTTTAAAAAAGGTGATAAAGGTAAAATTTGTTTAAAATCAAAACTTTTGCCATCTTTGGAGGTTAAGTGATAGATTTTTGATGCTGCCCAACCAGCATAACTGGTTGCCACCACAAATAAATGAATGGTGCCATCATTGGTTTGGTGCAAGACGGGGTTGCCCAGCTTTTTGATGCGTGTACCACTTTTTTGGGCAAGCTCTTCGGGTGTCAAAATCACCATCGGTTCTGACCATAGATGATGAGGCGTTTTTGGCATCGTTTGTAAATCCGCCAAGGGTAAAAATGATGCATAAATTTGCACATCTTTTGCACCTTCACGACTGCCTGCAAACCATGCACTCATTAGCATTGTATCTTGATGGGTGCGAATGTGGGCTAAGGTGGCTGAGTGTACGCTAAGGTGAGTGCGAGAGACATCACTTTTGATCAGCTGTGGAGTTGTTGCTTGGGCGGTGGTGGTAGTTTGGGTGAAAGTGGGCGGTGTTTGTTGGGTGCTTTGTTTGTAAAATAAGCCAAGCAGTACCACAAACCATGCAATCAGTGCATAATAAAATTTGCTCATTAATCAATCTACATTGTGATAAAAAAATGCGATAAAAAATCGTGATGATAAGCCATGCCATCTGTATGCTGACATGGCTTGTTTAAAGGCTTAGGCTATTTTGCTGGCAGGCAAAATTATTTTTGCCCAAGCTGTGGTACGGCATTGCCAGCACCCACGCCAAGCAGTCCAGCTTGGGTGTATATGCCAAGTTTATGACGAGTGTCGGCAATGTCAAGATTACGCATGGTCAGCTGACCGATACGGTCAAGTGGTGTAAATGCTGCATCCTCAACTTTTTCCATAGACAGGCGTTCTGGCTCATAGGTAAGATTGGCTGATTCGGTGTTGATGATGCTATAATCATTGCCACGGCGAAGTTCTAGCGTTACTGTACCTGTGATGGCTTTTGCCACCCAACGCTGAGCGGTCTCTCTGAGCATGAGAGCTTGAGAGTCAAACCAGCGACCTTGATATAACAATCTACCAAGTCGCAGGCCGTTGATGCGATATTGTTCAATGGTGTCTTCGTTATGAATGCCAGTAACCAGTCGCTCATAGGCAATGTGTAGCAATGCCATACCGGGAGCTTCATAGATACCACGAGATTTGGCTTCAATGATGCGGTTTTCTATTTGGTCGGTCATGCCAAGCCCATGGCGACCACCGATTTTGTTGGCTTTTAAAATCAGTTCAACAGGGTTGTCAATGCGTTCACCATTAATGGCGACTGGCATTCCTTGTTCAAAAGAAATGCTCACCTCTTCAGCATCAATCTTGACATCTTCGTCCCAATAACGCACCCCCATGATTGGCTCAACGATTTTATGACTGGCATTCAAAAATTCCAAATCCTTAGCTTCGTGTGTTGCCCCCAGCATATTTGAATCAGTAGAATATGCCTTTTCTTTACTCATTTTATAATCAAAGCCATTGTCAATCAAAAACTGACTCATCTCAGAGCGACCACCCAGCTCGTCAATAAACTGTTGATCCAGCCAAGGTTTATAGATTTTGAGAGCAGGATTGGCCAATAGACCATAGCGATAAAACCTCTCAATGTCATTGCCTTTGTAGGTTGAGCCATCACCCCAGATATGCACATCGTCTTCATGCATGGCGGTAACCAGCATGGTGCCAGTGACTGCTCGTCCTAGTGGTGTGGTATTAAAATAGGGCATACCACCTGTGGTGATATGAAAAGCACCGCAAGCAATGGCAGCAATGCCTTCTAAGGCCAGTTGCATACGGCAATCTATCAGGCGTGCCTTGATGGCTCCGTACTGCTCGGCTTTGGCAGGAATGGCGTTGTAGTCGTCTTCATCAGGCTGACCCAGATTGGCGGTGTAGGCGTATGGTTTTGCACCTTTTTGCTTCATCCATAGTAGGGCAGCTGATGTGTCCAGACCGCCAGAAAAAGCAATGCCTACTTTTTGCCCAGTAGGCAGGTTTTGTAAGATGGTGGCGTTTGACATAAAAAAACTCCGTTTAAAACTAAAATAATAAATAACAACCGATGTTTAAATAAGAGCGTTGTTTGCTTAACAGTACATTAACATACATTGAAATAAAACCACAGATTTTTAGTCTGTCAAAACATGAGGGTTGTCAAAAATTATAGCATTTTTGTTGAGCTTTTGGGTGTGGATTTTGTATTTTTTACCAAAAACTGCCGTCTTGGTCATGGTCTGAACAATCATCTTGATGGTAAACGATAAAAATTAAAAAATATGCCTTAAATTTGCCATAAAAACCATAGAATTTGCCCAGACTTTAAAAAAATCAGCACAAAACCCATGAAAATTTGCTAAACTAACATTTTACAAAATAGCCATCATTTTTTAATTTGATAATCTATGAGTTCTCAATCTGCAAGCATTCATCTATATATTGATACCACCACACAGCGTCTGAGCGTGCTTGATGCTGATGATGTCTTGGTAAGTTTTGACATATCTACCGCCAAAAATGGTACAGGTCAGCTTGAAAATACAGGCTGTACACCGCTTGGTCGCCATACCATCGCTCAAAAGATTGGCGGCGAATGCCCAAAAAATGCTGTCTTTGTTGGCAGGCAATTTACAGGCGAGATTTATGATGAGGCATTGGGGCAAAAATTTTTGAACAGAGACTGGATATTGAGCCGAATTTTATGGCTGGACGGCTGTGAGGTGGGCATCAATAAAGGTGAAAATGCTGATGGCGTCTGTGATAGTTTTGCTCGCTATATTTATATCCATGGGACGCCAGATACCGAGCCGATGGGCGTGCCAATGTCGCATGGTTGTGTGCGAATGCATCATGATGATTTGGTTGTGCTGTTTGATATGGTGGAGGTTGGCACGCCTGTGCTGATTGTGTGAGCTGTTGGTTAATGCGATGAACGAATAAGGAAAAATCATGAATCTACAAAAAGTTGATCTAAATCTATTGGTTTATTTAGATGTGCTTTTGCGTGAGAAAAATGTAACCAGATCAGCCGAACAGCTTGGCATCACTCAGCCTGCGATGAGTAATATTTTGCGTCGTCTGCGGTCTTTATTTAATGACCCATTACTTGTGCGTTCGTCAGAGGGCATGACCCCAACCGAAAGGGCAGGTGAGCTTCAACCACGCATTCGTGAGATACTCTCTGATGTCAGTACCCTGCTTGAACCAAGAACTGAGTTTCGTCCATACAGCACCTCTCGTGTGTTTCGTATCATGACAAGCGACTATGCCGAAGCGACCTTGGTGCCACGATTGGTAAAGGCACTGCGTTCTGAGGCACCAAATGTGATTTTAGACTTTTTGACGCCATCTGATGTGTCTTATCGAGATATGGAGCAAGGGCGTGTGGATTTGGCAATCAATCGCTTTAATGAGATTCCACAGAGTTTTCATCAGGTGCTGGTGTGGCGAGATACTTTCAGCTGTTTGTTATCAGCAGACAGTCCGTATGTCAATAGATTTAACCTAAAAAACTACCTAAAAGCTCAGCATGTCTGGGTATCAAAAACAGGCATGGGTGTGGGTTTTGGGGTAAACCCTGAAAAGTCTGGTGGATTGGGTTCTATTGACCAAGCTTTACAAAGACTTGGGCAAAAACGCCAAATCAGCGTGTTTACTCGCCATTATCAAATGCCTGCGATGCTGGCGGCAAATAAAGATTTGGTGGCGACATTGCCAACTCGTGTCGCCAAACTCCAAGCACATAACAATCCGCAAATCATCGTCAAAGAGCCACCGTTTTTTATTCCAGAATTTGAGCTGACCATGGCGTGGTCGCCATTATTACAGCACCACCCAGCACATCGCTGGCTAAGACAGCTCATCATACATGTGGCACGCCAAGTCATCACCGAAGAACAAAATCAAGAGCAATCTGAACAGTATTCGTCATTAATACTGTGATACTGTCATACCGTGATGAATGGATACTGTGATAAATGCTTATGATGATGGCTTGGTATCGGTATCAATCAGATAAGTGGAAAGTGGAAAGTTGGTTTGGTTTTGTCAATCATTGGCATCTTGTTGCCAATGATTGCCAAAATCTTAAATCAAAGCCCTTAAATCCATCAAAAGTATCAAAAAAAATCTAAGAGCGTTTTTTTCGTTGGTCTGGCAGGGCTTGCTTGCTATCATCAAAGCTAGATAACGGCACAAAAACGACATTTTGGGCAGGGAGTTTTTGTGTTTGACGCAGTCGCCAGTTGTGAATGCCTTCATTGCTGACTTGTAGATAGTATTTGGCAGGCGTGTCATCTATGGCAACTTCGCCTTGATAGACATTATCGCCCATGTGCGTGATGATAAAATCTTTATCACGACTGCTGTCAGTGGCATGAGAAATGGATACGCTAAGTGTTGCTGGGTATTGTAGGGGCGTGCCATCTTTGAGCGTGCCAGTATCTATGCTGTCTTGGGGGTAGCGTAACTCAAAGTGGACATTGTTATCATCAAATCGCATGACACCAGAGATGTTTAAATCATGTGCCAGCTTATCACGAGTGGCATCTTGATACAGTGTTTTGCCGTCCATATACCAGTCATCTCTGACGGTGCTGTCTTGAATGCGAATCGACCACACAATAAAAAAGATACACACCACCACGACCAGCACAGGCAGACCGACAACAAAGATGGTCATGAAAGGGTTTTTGTACCAAGGTTCTTTTTGGTGGGGGGTATTGGTGGGCATGGCTGATTAAGATGACAAATATTTGTGCCATTTTAGCACATTTGGCAGATTTTAACCATTGATTATTCATCATGGATTAAAAGATAAAAATCGGCATCAGTGATGGCAATTTTGAGACAAAAACCATAAAACCGCCCATGTAAGGCGGTTTTATGGTTGTGTTGTTGCTATGCGTTGTTGCTATGTTTGTTGCCATGTATTGTGGCTAATTGCCCATCAAATTGCTTATTTGACTGATTGTTGCTTTGTTTCATAAACAAAGTTATCTTGGGTGCTGACACTGTATTTACCATCTTCGGTATAAACCGTGATGGTGATTGGTGTAACACCTGCTTTGATGATGCTGGCATCGCCAATGACGCTCACAGGCAAATCGTATGGCTCATTGGCTTGTAATGGGATTTGCTTAAAGCGAGATTGTAGCGTCATGCCCTCAACAGGTTCTAGGCGTATTTTATAGACTTGACGCTCGTCTGTTTTATTGACGATTTTTAGAACATAGCTGTTTTCTACCATGCCATGTCGTACCGTGCTGATTTGTTTGCGGTCGTGGCGGATTTCCATTTCTAGTGGTGCACGCCCTGTTGCAACCAGTGTCGCTGCTGTGATGGCAGCACCCAGCACAAATATATAAGCAAAGATGCGTGGGCTAATGATTTTGGTTTTTTGGTTTTCAAGCATTTGCCGTTCGGTGGTATAGCGAATCAGCCCTCGTGGATAGCCCACTTTATCCATGATTTCGTTGCACGCATCAACACAAGCGGCACACTGAATACACTCCACTTGTAGCCCATCACGGATATCAATGCCTGTTGGGCATACCTGCACGCACATACTACAATCCACGCAGTCGCCATATCCCTCTGGGTGGTCGCCTTTTTTGCGAGCCCCACGAGGCTCACCTCGCTGATAATCATAAGAGACAAGCAAGGTATCTTTGTCAAACATCACCGACTGAAAGCGACCATACGGACACAAATGCACGCACATATGTTCACGCATATAGCCTGCATTGGTCTGGGTAACAAAGGTAATCAATAAGAAAAATACCCATGTCATCTTGCCCCAACCCATAAAAAACAGCGTATGTCCATTAAAAAACAAATCATCTGTTCCAGTGATAAAGGCGATGAATGTCAAAGCGGTAACCGCAGAGAAAATCAGCCAAATGCTGTGAATCAACAAAGTTTTTAGGATTTTTTCGGCATTCCAAGGCTGTTTGTCAAACTTGATGCGTTTGTTACGCTCGCCGATGACCCATTTTTCTATGTGTTGATACAGATGCACATAGATGGTCTGTGGGCAGGCATAGCCACACCACACACGCCCAGCATAGACAGTAACCATGAATAAGGTCATGGCAGCGATGATGAACACGAATGCAAAGAAATAAAAATCCTGTGGCATGAAAGTCGCCCCAAAGATATAAAATCTTGGTTCAATGACATCAAGCAGTATCGCCTGTCGTCCATTCCAGCGTAACCAAGGGGCGATTAAAAACCCCACCAATATTGCATACATGGTGATCAGGCGTATGTTTTGATATTTGCCTTTGGTAAAACGAGGGTGGACACGATGCTTGGTGGCGTCCATGTCCTTAGAATGCGGAATGATTTTTTCTGGTGGTGGACGCTGTTTTTTTGGTTTGGTTGGGATTGGGTTGTTTGGCATGATAATAACCTTAGTTATTTATTTGGCTATTTATTATTTATAATGATAATGACAAATGTTTATTAATGAATTCATCATTTTTTGTGGGTGTATTTTAGCATTTTTGCCATCATGATTGGCGATTGTTTTGTAATTATCAACAATCTTTCTCAATAAATATCGGTGCATTTTTCATCATCATAAAACATGAGCATACAACAATGATGGCGAGGTGATGCGATGATTGCTATGTTGTTTCTATGATATTTCTATACTATTTCTATAATATTTCTACTATGTTTTTACCATATTGCCATCATGCCATGTATCAAAACTTGATCAAGTGATGGCAAGCGGTGAATCATCATTTGGCAATAAATGGCTGTCAGACTAGGTGAACACTTGTATCTATTAAGCTTCCTGCAAAACTAGGTTTTCCGTTCGCCCTGAGCTTGTCGAAGGGTAGCGAAAACCGTCATGGTTCGACAGGCTCACCACGAACGGTTTCCCTTAACTCGGGGTTTTGCAGAAAGTCTATTATATAAAAAATATATAAAAAATGCCCATGACAAGATGTGTACCAACTGCCAATGACACTCATGACCAACAGCACTTATTTACAATTTGTTAACAAAATAGTGCACAAATCACTACCCAAACCCCAAAAAAGTCATTATAATAGCTGCGCAAAATCTCCCCCCCCCCCCCCGCTATGCACTGCCATAACAGACACCAACAGCAGACCAATACAGACAATATAAAAAGTCATGTAAAAGGTTGTGATACATGGTGTTTTGATGAATAAGCTGATTGCTTGGCGTGTGGAGAGAGTCTTAATTCGCATATTGTTATCTGTATACTAAATATCATTTAAGTTACTTTTTTGTTACAAGACATTTAGTTTAACACTAAATCAAAGGATAATGATGCGTATCCAAAATCTGTTTGCTATTTTTATGAGAAATGTCTATGAATAATATCTACCGTGTGATTTTTAATAAATCCACCCAAACCTTTCAAGCTGTATGTGAATACGCCCAAGCCCAAGGCAAAGGCACTGCCACCGTCGGCACCGTCAAAAAATCATCAACACCAGTCAAAATATTAACTTTAAGTGCATTAGCTGCTTCGGTCATACTGGCTATTCCAAATGCAGCTGCTGAATTTACTGAACTTCAACCAGTCCCTCTTCCAACAGATGCCACTATTAAACCCATTCTAGAAGGCGGAATAGATTATTATTGTGTTAGCCCAGGATTCAACGGTAGGTTGGATGGAGGGAATGCGGGTGATAGCTATGATGAAGTATTGGAACGTTGTGGTAGTAATGGTGCTTATAAAGGCAATATGAGTTATTTCTTTCAGCCAATATATGGTAGGATATCATTGGGCTACGGTGCTTGGGCTGATCGTGAATATGCCACAGCAATTGGCTATGGTACAAGAGTAAATGCTAAATATGGTACGGCAGTGGGCAGCAAAGCAAAAGCTGATGGCGAGCATGCATCAGCTTTTGGTGCATATGCTCAAGCGAGCGAAATTGCTGCAACCGCATTAGGTGCGGCTGCCAAAGCTATGAGTGAGACAAGTCTCGCTGTCGGTGTAAGTTCTACTGCTATGGCTAAAGAAAGCATTGCTGTTGGTGTAAATGCTATTGCAAAAAAACAAGGTTCAATTGCATTGGGTTCGCTCTCTTTGGCAGATCGTGCTGGACTGCCAGAAGGTACAACCACGGCCAGCACCACACCGAATGCTGCCCCAAACAGCGTGTACTCACCAACCAATACCACAGAAGATAACGCAGAGATTTTGGCAACCGTCAAAGGCACAAACAATGGTGCGGTATCAGTAGGTAATACCAACACAACCCGTCAAATCATCAATGTGGCCGCAGGGAGTGCCGACTCTGATGCGGTCAATGTGGCACAGTTAAAAGCAGTGGCAGGTACCCCTACTTACTTCCATGTCAATGATGGTACAGATACTCAAGAAGCGGGTGATTCTGATACTAACAAGGGCAGTATCAAATCCAAAGGCGGTGCCTTAGGCAGGAATTCATTGGCGGCCGGCATTGGGGCCAAAGCGACAGGAATCTATTCTACCGCACTGGGCAATACTGCCCAAGCGACAGGAAGCTATTCTATCGCACTGGGCAATACTGCCCGAGCGACAGGAGAACGTTCTACCGCACTGGGCGCACAGGCCCAAGCGGCAGAAAACTATTCTACCGCACTGGGCAATACTTCCCAAGCGACAGCAATTGAAACCACCGCACTGGGCCACGCTGCCCGAGCGACAAAAATTCAGGCCACCGCAGTGGGCAATAATGCCCGAGCGACAAAAATTCAGGCCACCGCACTGGGCCAAGGTGCCCAAGCGACAGGAAGCTATTCTACCGCACTGGGCCAATCTACCCTAGCGATAGAAAGTGGTGCCACCGCAGTGGGCCGATCTGCCCAAGCGATGGCAGCAAATTCTATCGCAGTGGGTGTGGAATCCAGAGTAGAATCTGCCAATGCTGGTGTATTTGGTTATAACAGTAGCGTAACCACACAAGCGGATAATACCTATGTGCTGGGCAGCGAAACTGTCGGTGTTGTGCCAAACTCTATTTATTTGGGTTCTGGCAGCACGGCCAGATTTGAAGATGGCAATACCGTTGGCACTAAGCAATATTCGCTTGTGGTGCGTGGTGATGACTCGCCTGATAGTCCTGCGACTGGCAGACTTGGCCCTACTTTCCCTACCACTGCAGGTAAGGCTACGGTCAGTTCGGTGAATATTAGTGGCACCGATTTTACTGACTTTGCTGGCCCTACCCCTGTCGGTGCGGTTACTGTCGGCTCTGCTGGCAAAGAACGCCGCATTCAGAATGTGGCAGCTGGTGAGATCTCAGCCACCTCTACCGATGCAGTGAACGGCTCGCAGCTGTTTTCTGTCGCTAAGGGAACTTTAGATCAAGTGCCGATGGTTTATACCAAAGCAGATGGCACCAAGCTCTTTAAGAAAGCTGACGGTAGCTTTATTGATACTCAATCTCGCCCTGTGCTTAATAATCAGGTGATCGTCTCATTACAAGATGCGGCAGGTAGCACTACCACTCCTGTGGTTTTGAATAATTTAACCAGTGGTCTGGGTAGAGATGCAGGTGGTGTAACCAATTTTAGTGCCAAGCGAGTCGAAGACAGTGTTGCTGCTACAGTAGGCGATATTCGTCACATGGCTTGGTACCTAACGACTGCTAATGCCGCTGGTGGCCCAAATATCTATAAAGAAGCTGTACATTCCACCAATGAGGTTAGATTTGTTGGTGAAAATGGCGTGCAGATATCGGCCCAAGGTGATAGAGATAAACTTCTTCATGTGGTTACCGTCAAGGGTACTAGCATCACCAAGCAAGATGTTGAGGGTGGTTATGATTTGACCATCGTCCACCCAGATGGCCGCCGAGAAGTCATGAACATCAGAAATGGTGCTAAAGGCGATCGCGGTGAAACTGGTCCAGCAGGCCCAGCAGGTGAACGCGGTGAACAAGGCCCAGCCGGTGTAGCAGGTCCAGCAGGCCCAGCAGGCCCAGCAGGTGAACGCGGTGAACAAGGCCCAGCCGGTGTAGCAGGTCCAGTAGGTCCAGCAGGTCCTAAAGGTGAAGCAGGTCCAGCAGGTCCAGCAGGTGCCATCGGTCCACAAGGTCCTAAAGGTGATACAGGTGTAGCCGGTCCACAAGGTCCAGCAGGCCCAGTAGGTCCTAAAGGTGAAGCAGGTGTAGCCGGTCCACAAGGTCCTAAAGGCGACACTGGTGAAGCAGGTCCAGCAGGTCCAGCAGGCCCAGTAGGTCCTAAAGGTGAAGCAGGTGTAGCCGGTCCAGCAGGTCCAGCAGGTGCCATCGGTCCTCAAGGTCCTAAAGGTGATGCAGGTCCTAAAGGCGACACTGGTGAAGCAGGTCCAGCAGGTCCAGCAGGTGCCATCGGTCCACAAGGTCCTAAAGGTGATACAGGTGTAGCCGGTCCACAAGGTCCTAAAGGCGACACTGGTGAAGCAGGTCCAGCAGGTCCAGCAGGTGCCATCGGTCCACAAGGTCCTAAAGGTGATACAGGTGTAGCCGGTCCACAAGGTCCTAAAGGCGACACTGGTGAAGCAGGTCCAGCAGGTCCAGCAGGTGCCATCGGTCCACAAGGTCCTAAAGGTGATACAGGTGTAGCCGGTCCACAAGGTCCTAAAGGCGACACTGGTGAAGCAGGTCCAGCAGGTCCAGCAGGTGCCATCGGTCCACAAGGTCCTAAAGGTGATGCAGGTGTAGCCGGTCCACAAGGTCCTAAAGGTGATGCAGGTGTAGCCGGTCCTCAAGGTCCTAAAGGTGATGCAGGTGTAGCCGGTCCTCAAGGTCCTAAAGGTGATGCAGGTGTAGCCGGTCCTCAAGGTCCTAAAGGCGACACTGGTGAAGCAGGTCCAGCAGGTCCAGCAGGTCCAGTAGGTCCTAAAGGTGAAGCAGGTGTAGCCGGTCCAGCAGGCCCAGCAGGTCCAGCAGGTCCTAAAGGTGATGAAGGCCCAGTAGGTCCTAAAGGTGAAGCAGGTGTAGCCGGTCCAGCAGGTCCAGCAGGCCCAGTAGGTCCTAAAGGTGAAGCAGGTGTAGCCGGTCCAGCAGGCCCAGCAGGTCCTAAAGGTGATGAAGGCCCAGTAGGTCCTAAAGGTGAAGCAGGTGTAGC
>NZ_JAYGGV010000006.1:0-93308 GCF_035181405.1 Moraxella tarda | reverse complement strand
AGGCATGGTGCGTACCGCCTGAAGTGGATAGACTAATACCGTCTGCCAAAGCATACTTAGCACATTGTATGGTTGCTCCCACGACATAGCGTTCACGCTGTATTAAGTCAGGCGACATGGGCAAGCCAATTTTGCGACATTCTTTGGGAGGTAAAGTACAAGAATCTAACATTTGCCAATATTGTAAGGTGTGTGTTGTTAAAATTTCGTTGACACTTGCCATTGTTGGCGTAAACAACTGATCAGCTGTGATGATGCCATCTGCCAACAGCTTTTTTGGCAACATTTCATATTTTGCCATTGGAAAGCGATGTCCATCTGGCACGGTTAGGGCAAAAGCGGGGTGATGGGCGACTTTAAACATTGTAGATATCGTCAAATACAAAAAAATTATTGGTGTACTTGCGTTGGCATAAAAACCCCATCATCATATTCTTGTGTGCCATCGCCATGTAATTCTGATATGTCTGGCAGATAATCATGCCAAAAAGGACTGGGTTCAGCTTCGCTCAGCACATCATCATAAAGTCGCTGTGCTAGTTCAACAAGGCCTGCAGTTCCTTGTAAATAGCAACCAAGTGATTTGTCGCTGAGTGTGCTGAATTCGGCATCAACTGACATTTTGGTGCGTATCTCACCATCGGTGGGGTCAAGTTCAAGGCTACCAAAAGCAATGTTTGTATTGGTATGGGCGATTTTCATCAGCATGGGTGCAAAATGACTGGGCGGTATGGTATCAGGTAGCACGCCAAACATTGAGATGAGCTGGTTGCCTTCATTGATACGAAACACACAAGTCCAGTCAGATGTATTGTCTGTAAAATTTAAAATAATGTGATGTGTTTGTTTATTTTTATTGTCGGGCTTGCGGTGTTCATAACGCCAATTTTGCCTATCTAGCCATGCCATGATGTGCATTGTTAGGGGGCTGTGATGTTGGTTATTTGGTGGGGTGAGCGTATCGCTGTTAGAGGTTGTTTTATTATTGGCAAAGATGTTTTTTAGCTTATCTATTAATTTCATGATAATACAGTTCGTCTTATTTTTTCAAATTGTAGCCCAAAGGGGGAAATTATGCAAAGTAAATCGCCTAAAATCGCATAAATTGGTTTTGATTATGAGTGTTTTTTTGGTATTATGAATCATATTTTTGGAAAATGATAAAATGACTGTATTAGATCAATCGCTCATGACGCATGACATCGTGACACTAGATAATGTTGATGTGCAACGGGGGGATTTTGTGCTGTGTCAGGGAGTGAATGCAACCCTAAAAGCTGGCGATGTTTGTCATTTGATTGGTGAAAATGGATTGGGCAAAACAACACTGTTGTCGCAGATTGCTGGGCTTTTACCGATCATGGTAGGGAGGGTCATTTACCACCAAAAGAATGTTCGCCCTGTTTATATCTCTCACCAACTTGGCATCAGTGGCAACTTAACGGTTGCACAAAATTTGCATTTTTTGTTGTCTTTGTACGGCGTAAATGCTGATTGTGATCTGGTGAATTTTGCCCTTGAGCAGGTAGGTCTGTACGGTCTTAATGATGTGTCAAGTATGCAACTTTCGGCAGGGCAAATGCGTAGAGTGGGGCTGGCAAGACTGTTTGTTATGACGCCTGATCACTCACCTTTTTGGTTGCTTGATGAGCCATTAACCGCACTTGATGTTGATATGGTGGCGTGCATTGAGAATCAAATCAATGAATTTGCTAATATGGGCGGGGTGGTTTTAATGACCAGCCATCAGGCCATTAATATAAAGACGAGAGTGTTGGATTTGGCGAGATTTGCATTATGATGAACCATGCCTTTAAGACCATGCTGGTGCGTGAATGGCACATCAAGCGACAAGGTGCAGTGCAGTGGCTATTCCCCTTGATGATTTTTTTGATCATCATCACGCTGTTCCCGCTTGCTGTAGGTAGTGAGTCGGCGTTGCTATTACGCCTTGCGACATCGGCGGTGTGGATTGCGACCTTGCTGTCGTTGGTGATGGGAGTAGATGATTTATTTAAAATGGACATGGACAATGGCACGCTGGCACAGCTTGTGGCATCTGGCGCATCTTTATCTGTTTGGGTTTTTACGCGTTTGCTTGTGCATTGGCTATTTAGTGCAGGCTTTGTGGCAGGATTGTCCTTGCTTGCTACGCCATTATTTAATATGCCTATCAATGAGACGCTCATGCTCATGCTGTCCATTATTGTTGGATCACCGCTCATGCTCATGCTTTCTGCGATTGCCAGTAGCTTGACTTTGAGCTTAAAAAATGGGGCGGTGCTTGTGCCATTGGTTGCTCTGCCGATGCAGTTGCCTGTGTTGATTTTTGCAACAGGTGCGGTAGATTTGTATGCAACAGGACTTAATGGCCTACCAACGCTTGCTCTGCTTGGGGCAATCAGCATGATCTCAGTCATCATCACCCCTTGGGTGGTGGCACAAATTTTAAAGATGGCGTGGTCAAATTAAACTGTCTGTAATAAGATGTATTAAAAATGTGCAGTCTTTTATTTGTAGTCAATTAATACGATTGAATGACTGGCGTGGCTTTAGCCCAAAATAGTCAAAATAGATCTGTTTATACCAAAAGATAATTGGCTAACTCATCAAAAAAACCATTTGGTCTGTAATAAAAAAATGAATGGTTTTTTGCTTTGAATTAACATCATTCATCATCTAATAAAAAAACCTTGCCAAATAATGACAAGGTTTTTTGTTTGTGGATGATATTACAAATCTTCTTCTTTGTATTGTGGCACAGGTTTTTTGAAACCACCTGTCTTGATGCCAAGCCAGATAAAGCCAAGTGCTGCCCAAAAGAGACCAACTTTTAAGGTGATGCTATCTACTTCTAGCCACATTAAAAATACACTGATAAAGCCCAGTACAGGCACGACAATATAGCTTAGCATTTGCTTTGGCGTGTTGTATTGTTTATTTCGGAATACATAGTGGAACAATACCGAAATATTGACAAAGCTGAATGCGGTCAAAGCACCAAAGCTGATTAAGTTTACGACTGTTTCTAAGCTGATAAAGCCTGCGGTCAATGCCACGCCACCTGCAATAAGGATATTGTTGACAGGTGTGAATAATTTGGGGTGAATTTTGCCAAAAATATTTTTGCTGATGACATCATCACGACCCATCACATACATCAAACGAGATACGCCAGCGTGTGCTGAGATGCCAGATGCCATGACGGTAACAATCGCAAAACCAAGTATGACGGCTTGGAATGCCGAACCACCAACCAACAATAAGATTTCTGCCTGTGTCTCGTCCACTGCGTCAAAGTAGATTGATGGCTCGCTTGGGAAGAAAGTTTGCATAAAATAGGTACTTGCGATGAATACCGCACCAGCGATGAGTGAAGTTAACACCATTGCTTTTGGTAGGGTGTTTTTGACATCTTTGGTCTCTTCAGCAAGGCTAGATAGTGAATCAAAACCTGTGAATGAGAAACATAAGATGGTAGCACCGGTAATCAATGCACCCACTGAGGTCATCTGATTCCAAAATGGCTCTAAGCTCCATAGGGCATATTTATCAGCATCTAGCGTACCATCAGCATAAATGCCCATTTGTAGCTTGCTATAGATCAAATAAACAAACACGCCAATGATCAGTAGCTGTACCAATACAATCCAGCTGTTAAAATATGCCACAACTTTCGAACCAAATAAGTTCACGCCTGTCATGAGTGCTGTAAGCCCAATGACCCACACCCAATGGTTTACATTTGGGAATAAGGCTTCAAGATAAAGTACAGCAAGAATGATGTTTACCATCGGTGATAGTAGGTAATCAAGCCAACTTGACCAACCAACCATAAAGCCCATAGATGGGTTGATGGATTTTTGAGTGTAGGTATAGGCCGAGCCTGATGAAGGGTAGGCACGAATCATATGACCATAACTGAATGATGTTAAAATTACCGCCAACAGGGCAAAGATATAAGAAGTTGGTACATGGCCCACGCTATCACGGGATACCATACCAAAAGTATCAAGAAGTGTCATCGGTTGGATATAAGCCAAACCAATAATGATGACGTGCCATAAGCCAAGATTTCGCCGTAATTTAGCGGCTTGGGCAATAGGGGTAACAGGTGTACTCAACGGTGAGTCCTCCAAAAAGCGTGCGTAAACGCAAAACAGAGAAAAGGCGTTGGGGTGCTAATACTGTTATCAAACTTACTTTTGGCAGATTGCAAATTTGCAAAAATCTGTTATCGGGCGTGTTTGAGATTTGATTAAGCTATCAACTCCAATAATTGTATAAAATAAAACCCAAAAACCCTAACGGATCATTTGGGGTATTTTTTTAACGAAAATAAGGGGCGTATTTTACCGCAAAAATTACCCCTTGTCAGCCTTATTTGCCAAAAAATAATCACAAATAGCAATAATTTTGTAACTTTTTTGTATTGTATGTTCTGATTATCTTATGTCATTACAAGTTTATTGATGTTTTTTTAGCATCACCCACCCCTTAAAGTCAAACTTCGGCCTCCATCTACCGCCAAGACCTGCCCTGTGATGTAAGATGAGCTGGTTAAAAAAACAACTGCCTGAGCGATGTCAGCTGGCGTGCCAATTCTGCCCAAAGGAACAGATTGGGTAAGGGCATCTTTGGTTGATGAATTTAGTGATGAATTTTGATCATCATCAGGAAAAATATTGACCCCAGGTGATATGCCATTGACACGCACATTGGGGGACAGCTCCAAGGCAAGCGATTGTACCATGCCTAAGTGAGCCGACTTTGCCATATTGTAAATGGGATAGCCAACAAAGGGTTTGTCTCGTGCATGAATGTCAAGTAGGCTGATAATACTGCCATTATTGATGGCAAGCTCATCTTTAAAAGCAAGACTTAAAAATAACGGTGCCTTGGCATTGGTTAAGAACAAATCGTCCCAGTGCTGATATAACTGACTAAATGAACAACCGTCCAAATCACTAGGATAAAAACTTGATGCATTATGTATCAATAAATCAAGCCTGCCAAACTGCATTAATACTTGATTTTTAAAAGCATAAAGGGCGTCTTGATTGTCTGCAAGACTAAGCGATGCTTGTATGGTTTTGGCTGAGTTGGGACGAATGCTGTTCAGTTCATGTGCCAGATTGTATGCCTCTGCTTGACTGTGATGACAATGGATAATCACATCAAAACCTTGCTTGTGCAAAGCTTGGCTGATGGCACGCCCAATACGCCGTGCACCGCCTGTAATGAGTGCAACTTTATTCATCATGATACCCTTATTATTGAAGTTTTTGTAATAATTTGTCAATTTTTTGCTCTCTTACGGCGGTCAGAGCAAGCCCAATTTCCCTACCTTTTAAATTTTTATTGATGTCGTCAATACCGATGCTTTTGTAAACAGAGATGCAATTTTTTAATAGCATATCAGCTGACAACTTACTTATCGCAGTGTCTTTGTTTGTGATAAAAATGGCAGTTAAGACATCATCTAGAGCCTGTGTATTCCCCTGATGTGCCTTGGTTTTTCCTAGTAATTTGATGATATCATCTGCTTTTGGTTTGTCGTTAAAAATTTGATAAAACTCACTCAATAGTTGGGCAATGTGTATGGGGTATTTTGGTGCATTTAGGGCGTGGGCTGTGGTTTTAATCAGTGTGTTTTGTGATTTTTCATCGCCCAAATAACCGCCACACAAAACGGCAAATTGTACGGCAATATTCTCATGTTTGGCAAGTTTTAACTGGTTGATGACTGTATCAAAAGTCATTTGGTTTTGCCAGCATTCATCTAATTGGGTCAAAAAATACGCCAAGATTTCAAGCTCTTTTAAGTGTTGCCAATAATAATGTGCTGTGCCATTTTCCATGGCTTTGACGCTTTCTGTCCATAGGCGTTCACGGCTTAAATGTGATAGCTCGCCGTTTTTTGCCATGCTTTGCATGAGCTGTATGGTTTCGCTGGCAATTTTAAAGCCTAAATTATAAAATCTTGCCAAAAACCGCACTGTTCTTAAAATACGAAGAGGGTCTTCGCCAAATGCCTCTGAAATGTGTCGCAAGGTTTTGTTGCGTAGGTCTTGTATGCCGCCATAAAAATCTATGACTTGTCCTGTGGTTGGTGTTTCATCAAATAATCCACCAACTTCAATGGCAAGGGCATTAATGGTTAGGTCTCGTCTTAATAAATCATCGGCCAATGTAACCCCCTTTGTTTGGGTGATAAAGCCTTGATGGCCCTCCCCATTTTTTCGCTCAACTCTGGCAAGGGCGTATTCAAAATGGGTATTGGGGTGTAAAAATACAGGAAAATCTACTCCAACTTGAGCAAAGCCCAGTTGTTTCATCTCATCAGAATCTAAACCCACGACAACAAAATCCTTGTCGTAAACAGGTAGTCCCAATAAGCCATCTCGTACTGCACCGCCAACCAAATATACTTTCATCGCATTTTTTTTATGATGTTAAGAATTTATTTGATTGTACTGTTTTTTTGACATAAAAAAAAGACCCTATGGAAAGGGTCCTTGTAAAAAAACATGAATAAAAAACCATGAATAAATCAGTTGGTTTTTTGGGCGTCTTGTACATCAGTTACGGCCAATGCAGTCATGTTAACAATACGACGCGCAGTGGCTGATGGTGTCAAGATGTGTACAGGTTTGTCTGCACCCAGTAAAATAGGACCAAGTGCTGCCGAACCTGTGGCAGTTTTTAGCAGATTAAAGGCAATGTTTGCGGCATCTAAGGTTGGTAAAATCAGCAAGTTTGCCGAACCTGTGAGCGTGCTAAATGGGTAGTTTTGCTGACGCATACGCTCATCTAATGCCACATCACCGTGCATTTCACCATCAAACTCAAAGTCCACTTTCATTTTGATTAAAATGTCATGAACTTTACGCATTTTAATCGCTGATTCTTTGTCTGATGTGCCAAAGTTGGAGTGCGATAAAAGAGCAACCCGTGGCGTGATGCCAAAACGACGCACAGTCGCTGCTGCCATGACGGTCATCTCTGCCAATTCTTCTGCTGTTGGCTCATCGTTGATATAGGTGTCAGCGATGAATAGGTTACGGTTTTGCATGAGTACGGCATTCATGGCATAAAAATTAGTAACGCCATCACGCTTGCCAATGACTTGGTTTAAGTATTTTAGGTGCAAATGATAAAAGCCAAATGTGCCACAAATCAGACCATCAGCATCACCAAGCTCTACCATAAGAGAGGCATGCAGGGTGGTTTTGCGACGCACATCACGGCGTGCAAGCTCAAGACTGACCCCGTTTCTTTGGTTTTCTTTGTAATAATGTTCGCAATAAGCATCATAGCGTGGGTTGTTGTTTGGATCGATGATGGTGATGTTTTTGCCATCAACCAAGCGAAGACCTAATGATTTAATCTCATCATTGATGACATTGGGTCGGCCAATGAGAATTGGTTTGGCAATCTGTTCGTCCACAACGACTTGTACTGCACGCAGAACATTTATGTCCTCACCTTCAGCGTAAACAATGCGTTTGGGATCATGCTTGGCCTTATTGAAAACAGGCTTCATCGCAAGGGCGGTATTGTACACAAATTCAGACAGCTTTTGACGATAGGCATTAAAATCTTCAATTGGCAAAGTCGCTACACCAGTGCTCATCGCTGCTTTTGCCACAGCAGGAGCGATTTCTAAGATGAGATTTGGTTCTAGCGGTCCAGGAATCAGGTAATCTCGGCCAAAGGATTTGGCAGATTTGCCATCGGCATCTAGGTCGGCTGATTCGGTGTGTGCCATGGCCGCAATTGCGTGTACGCAAGCCAGCTTCATTTCCTCGTTGACAACCGTTGCCCCTACATCAAGTGCACCACGGAAAATGTAAGGAAAGCATAGGGCATTATTGACTTGATTGGGGTAGTCCGAGCGACCTGTTGCCATGATGACATCTGAACGCACCGCATGAGCAAGCTCTGGCATGATTTCTGGGGTTGGGTTGGCTAATGCAAAGATGATTGGGTCTTTGGCCATTGAGCGTACCATGTCTTGCGATACCACGCCTGGCCCTGATAGACCCAAGAATACATCAGCACCCACCATGACCTCCGCCAGTGTGGTTTTATCGGTATCACGAGCAAAACGAGCCTTGGACTCATCAAGGTTTTTACGAGCGGTGGTTACTACGCCTTTGGAATCTAGTACATAGATATTTTCTTTTTTGACACCAAGAGCGACAGCCAAATCAAGGCATGAGATGGCGGCTGCACCTGCACCCGAGCATACTAAGGTGATTTCATCAATTTTTTTACCATTTAATTGCAAAGCATTCAGCAAGGCTGCTGCCGAGATGATCGCTGTGCCGTGTTGATCGTCATGAAACACAGGAATATTCATGCGACGACGAAGTTCACGCTCAATATGAAAGCATTCTGGTGCTTTGATGTCTTCTAGGTTAATGCCACCAAAGGTTGGTTCCAAACTTGCGACTGTCTCAATGAATTTATCTGGATCGGTTTCGCTGATTTCTATGTCAAATACATCAATGCCAGCAAATTTTTTAAACAAGACGCCTTTACCTTCCATGACAGGTTTAGACGCCAATGCACCAATATTGCCCAAGCCAAGCACAGCTGTACCATTGGTAATGACACCAACAAGGTTGCTACGAGCGGTGTATTTGGCGGCAAGTTTGGGGTCTTTTTCAATTTCAAGACAAGGTACAGCAACCCCTGGCGAATAGGCAAGTGCCAAATCTCGCTGGTTGGCAATTTGTTTGGTGGGAGTTACAGAAATTTTGCCAGGTCTGGGGTGTTCGTGATAATGTAGGGCGTTTTGCTCAAATTGCTGACGCTGAGCATCAATATCAGATTGAAAAGCTGTATCATCTGTTTTTTGTTGGTTTGAAACTTGTGTCATGAGAAGTACCGTTAGGTGAAGAATAAGACCAAATGGGCTAAATTGACGCCAAAAGTCTTTGATTAAAAAAAGTTATCCTATTCTAACATGATTTTGGGGTCGGTGCTAGGTTTGATTGGTGCGTGTTTTTAAGTGGATAATAAAAAAATTAGGTATAAAAAGATGATGGTAAGGTCCAAACCACCTCCAAAAAAGCGGTTTGGTTGATTGTTTATTAAGGGGTTTGTATTTTACATTTTAATCATTTAACATTCTGCTTGCTTTTAGGGCAAAGTAAGTCAAGATACCATCACAACCTGCTCGGCGAAAACCGATCAGGCTTTCTAAAATGACCGCTTCGGTCAGCCAGCCATTTTGTATTGCTGCCATGTGCATGGCATATTCACCAGAAACTTGATAGGCAAAAGTGGGCACACCAAAGTTGTCTTTGACTTCACGCACGATGTCAAGATAGGGTTGTCCAGGTTTTACCATCACCATATCCGCCCCTTCTGCAATGTCTAAGGCAACTTCGTGCAGAGCCTCAGCTCGATTGGCAGGGTCCATTTGGTATTGTTTTTTATGCCCTTTTAAATTGCCAGAGCTGCCAACGGCATCACGGAACGGTCCGTAGTAGGCTGAAGCGTATTTAGCAGAATATGCCATGATGGCGGTGTTGTAATGACCATCAGCTTCAAGCACTTCACGCATGGCACGAATGCGACCGTCCATCATGTCTGATGGGGAGACGACATCAGCACCTGCTTGTGCATGAGCAAGAGTTTGCTTGATGAGTGCATCGGTTGTGATGTCATTTAGCACATAGCCTGTCTCATCAATGATACCGTCTTGGCCATGCGTGGTGTAGGGGTCTAGTGCAATGTCGGTCATGACAATCATCTCAGGCACAGCGTCTTTAATCATTTTGACTGCACGCACGGCAAGTGTATCAGCGTGGTAGGCATTTTCACCATTTGGAGATTTTAAGGTAGGATTGATGACAGGAAAAATATCCACCATACGCACGCCTTCACGGTAGAGCTGTTTGACATAATCAATGGTCAAATCAATAGAAAGTCGTTCTACATTGGGCATACTCATGATGCTTTGTCTTGTGTTTTGCCCCTCAATGACAAACAAAGGGGCGATCAGATGGCAAGGCTTTAGATGACTTTCAGCAACCATCTCACGAATGCCATCGGTGGTACGCATACGGCGTAGACGAGTTAAGGGGAATTGGCGGTTGAAAGTGTAATTACTCATGCTTTGCTCTTTATTATTAAACATATTAAAATTCGTGCCATATCTTACCAAATTTTTATCAAATAAAAAAGCCAACCTAAGATTGTCGGCTTTTTTGTTTCAAATTTTTACGAGTTTTTGCCAGCATTGACAAAATTTGAAAACTTAGAATAAGCTTGCAAACCAATCAATCACACTTTGCCAAATGCGACTAAATAGCCCTACTTGTGCCACATCAGATGCGGCAACTATTGGGGTTTTGGCGACTTCTTTGCCATCAACCATTGCCAGTATTTGTCCCAATTCTTGACCTTGCTTGATGGGGGCGGTGATGTTGTCATTTAGGCGAATGATGGTGCTTGGTGTCGCTTTGTTGTCTTTATTGGTCAAAACTTTTAAATCGTGCAATGCCACCGCATCAACTTCTTTGATTTGACCAAATTTCACAGGAGCTTTGGCGATGGACTGCCCTTTTGTTGCAAGAATGGTGTTAGAAAAATTGCCATAGCCATAGCCTAAAAGCTCACGCATTTGGTTGGCTCGGTCGTCCATACTTTTTGCACCCATGACGATGGCAATGAGGCGTAAGTTGTTGCGATTTGATGATGCGGCAAGTAGATAGCCTGCCTCAGAGGTATGTCCTGTTTTTAGTCCGTCTACGGTAGGATCGGTATGTAGCAAAATGTTGCGATTTTGCTGTTTGATGTTGTTGTAGGTAAATTCTTTTTCGGCATAAATGGCGTAGTATTGTTCGCTGTTTTTGATGATGGCTCGAGCAAGTGTCGCTAGGTCTTTGGCACTTGCTAAATGACCATCAGCAGGCATGCCTGTGGCATTTTTAAAGGTGGTGTTGGTCATGCCAAGTTTTGCTGCTTCGTCGTTCATCACGCTGGCAAACGCTGTCTCAGAGCCAGACAGGTACTCGGCAAATGCTACCGATGCGTCATTACCTGATTGAATGATGATGCCACGCAAGATATCAATGGCACGAGCGTCCTCACCAAGTGGCACATACATACAAGATTGGGTGCTAGAACCACGGCACCATGCTGTTTTGCTCATTTTAATGGGTGTGTCTTCTTTTAGATCACCAGACAGCAGCTGTTGTTCAAGTATGTAGCTTGTCATCATTTTGGTGAGTGATGCAGGTGGGAGTGGTGTATCGGCATTTTTTTGGGCCAAGACTGCCCCTGTGTCATAGTCCATCAAAATATAAGCAGTGTTGTCCAGTGCTGGTGCTGGAGCGATGGCATGAGCGGTGATGCTTGTACCAAAAATAGTAAGACTAAAAAGAACAATGGGTGAAAAAAAGTATGGTTTCATCATAAACATCACATTAATGGCATCAAATTACAAAATGAGCAATTATACCAAAAATTGTGTGTGCTTTAAATCATTTGGGAGAATTTTTAAAAAAATAATTGTAAGGATTTTAAATTGTGGTCATTGATTGTCATCGTATGGCGTGTGCTTTTATTTTTTTTGCTCTTTTTTTATGAGCTTTTAAAAAATACTGACCAATCATATTGAATAATGCCATACAATATAAAAATACAGTCGGTATCACCCCATTGACATATCTAAAAAAATAGATATAATACCGCTATGAATGACACAGCCCAACGAGCAAAACAAGCCACAGAAGTATTTAAAGCCCTTGCCAACGACTATCGGCTGGATATGCTTATATGGCTCAAAGACCCAAAAATGCATTTTCCCAATCAAACTTCTTATCCAGATGAATTTGACGGTGGCGTATGCGTAGGGCAAATTACCCAAAAAACAGGGCTTGCTCAGTCGGTGGTGTCAGGGTATTTAAACAGCCTGAAAAAAGCTGGCTTGGTTCAGTCAAAGCGTATTGGTAAGTGGACTTATTATCGTTATAACAGTCAAGCGGTTCACGATTTTTTGGGGCAATTAACGCACCTTTTGAGTTAGGCTAAGTGTTTACATTAAGTCAAATTTTTATTAACAAAGTATCACTTATTAAATCTAGTTTTCTATATATCACTATATAAATTTCACTATAAAAGGTAATCTTATGGCAAAATTTCGTTATTTACAAAAACCATTTACACTCAAAGGTTTAACGCTTAAAAACCGCATTGTGATGCCACCGATGTGCCAATACCAAGCCACAGACGGACTGCCAAACGATTGGCATTTTGTACATTATACCGCTCGTGCCATTGGTGGTGTGGGGCTTGTGATTGTGGAGATGACCAATGTTGCTCCCAATGGGCGTATCTCGCCTAATTGCTTGGGGCTTTGGAATGACAATCAGCGTGATGAATTTGCCAAAATCGTGGCAAGCGTGCATAAATATGATGCCAAAATCGCCATTCAAATCGCCCACGCAGGACGAAAAGCCCAAGATTGCGATGATGTGGTTGCCCCTTCTGCCATTCATTATGGCGATTTGGATTTTGCGGGGCAAAATTTAAAAACCCCAAGGGCTTTAAGTATTAATGAAATTGATGAGATTATTGACGGTTTTGTGGCGGCAAGCAAGCGGGCGATTGACGCAGGTTTTGATGCTATTGAACTTCACGGTGCTCACGGTTATTTGATTCATCAGTTTGCGTCCCCAAAATCCAATCAGCGTGATGATGAGTACGGTCAAGACCGCTTTTTGTTTGGCGAAAAAATCATCAAGGCGGTCAAGGCAATAATGCCAAAAGATATGCCCCTCATTATGCGACTGTCAGCACAAGAATATGGCAAAGACGGCTATGACAGCGATTATGGTGTGCAAATGGCAAAACGCTATGTGTCAGCAGGGGTGGATATGCTCCACATTAGCGGTGGTGGCGACGGCGTGCTTGTGGCAGGCAATTATCCGCCCATTGGAGCAGGCTATCAGGTGGGGCTGGCACGCAAAATTAGGGAGGCGACAAATGTCCCTGTCATTGCGGTAGGAATGCTGGATAATCCACAGCTTGCCGATAGCGTGCTTGCTCGTGATGCCGACCTTGTGGCGGTAGGGCGTGGACTGCTGCGAGATCCACATTGGTGGCTAAACGCCCAGTACAACCAAGTGGGGGCGGACAGCGATTCTATGCAAAGCGTGCCTGAATCTTATGGGCGTGGGTATGCTTAATTATAGACACGCTTAAGATGTTTTTGGTTAAAACAAAGCCGTTGGTTTTAAGGCGGACGGCTTTGTTTTGTGATTTTGCAAAAAGACTATTTAAGTCAGCAAATTAGGCAGGCAAAAGACCTTAACAGCGTATTTAACGGCTTTAATATTTAACCAATTTATCAATAAAGAGATAAAACAATGAAACTGTTTGACAAGAACGATATTTTACAAGTTTTTAAAAACCGTGCGTCCACTCGCTCGTATGACAAAGACCGTCAAATCAGCGATGACGATTTTAATGCCATTTTGCAGTTTGGGCAGTTAAGCCCAAGCTCGGTTGGCTCTGAGCCGTGGCAATTTTTGGTGTTACAAAACAAAGAATTACGCCAAAAATTAAAGCCTGTGGCGTGGGGTATGGTAAACACGCTTGATACAGCCAGTCATATTGTGGCAATTTTGGCAAAGAAAAACGCCCGTTTTGATACGCCATTTTTTGATGAAGTGATTGCACGGCGTGGTTTGACCGATGATAAAAAACAACAAGCCTTAGCGGTTTATGAAAAATTTCAAAAAGACGACATCGCCATTTTGGATAGTGAGCATGCTTTATTTGACTGGGCAAGTAAGCAAACTTACATCGCTCTTGGCAATATGATGACAGGAGCTAAAATGCTAGGCATAGACAGTTGTCCGATTGAGGGCTTTGATTACAAAGCGGTCAATCAACTATTGGCAGATGAAGGGCTGTTTGACCTAAACGAGTGGGGTGTGTCGGTAATGGTAACTTTTGGGTTTAGCGACAAAGAAATTCGCCCAAAATCTCGTAAAAGTTTGGATGAGATTGTGAAGTTTGTTGTGTGATGCTTTTGTAACTTATACCAACTTTCCATCCTAAATTTATCCCAAATAAATTTGACTTAAATCTGGCTCTGTGTGTTGAATAACGAGGGTGCAGCCAATACTAAGAGCATGAATGGCCTAGGCTGTCATGCTCTTAGTTGGTTTAAATCTTTGACAATCGCTCAGGCTAAAATGACACCTCAGAAAATTGTAGGCAAATTTTGCGGTTTTGGTCAGGGGAATAAGTTGCTGTCCATGCACGGATATTTTGTAAAGCGGAGCGATAGCTATGCTGAGTGTGCAGATAATGCAAAGTGTTGTTAAGGTTGGTAGATGTTGGCATGAACGAACGAAGATGTTGGTGATAAGCGTGTGCAAATTGAATGCGTTGCTGGTTATTGAGCATGGGCGGACAAATTTCAAACAGCACTTGTACAAGAGCTAATTCGTATTGCGAAACAGCCAATTCGCTGTTTGATGTTTTGTAAAATTTGCCCTGTACGCTGGTCAATCGAGCATTGGCATGGCTTGTGGTTGCCAAACAGGCCATCATCAACAAAATGGCAAATGCCGTCCTATTTGTCTTATTTGATGATAAAAACAGGCTTGGCAGACATGAATGTCTGGGGCTGTTTGTGGTTGATAGCTTATTCATATCAAAAATACGCAAAATCAAAACTGTGTATATAATAAATCTTTACAACCAAAAAGTCATACCTAAACCATAATTAAAGTGTTGTTTTATTGTTCATTTTCAGCCAAATTCAGTAACATGAGCGTAAATCTTGCAAGGTTTGTGTTTGTAAATTTTTTGATAACCGATTGAAAAATAAGCGGTAATGACAAGATTATTGACTTTTAATTGGTAATGATTTTGTCAGTTTTGGTTTTGTTATAATCATCTTCAACGATTATTAAAAAAACTATTAAGATTTTGAGTTTTAGGAATTTAATATCCTAATTTTTAAAAAAATATCAGACCAATAAAAATAAGAAACAGGCGACAACCTGCCGAAAATTCATTATAATAATAAATTTGTGTGGCGTATCGCTTAATGGTGCGTCCAATTTTTTAATGAGTTGTTCATGAGCCACAATCGCCTAATCGATCCTTCTTTAAAAAAAGACGACGCATTTGATCGTGCCATTCGCCCTGCGACCTTGTCTGATTATATCGGTCAGCCTAAGGTGCGTGAGCAAATGGAGGTATTTATTACAGCAGCTCGCCAGCGTGGTGAAGCACTTGACCATACGCTGATTTTTGGTCCACCAGGTTTGGGGAAGACAACCTTGGCAAATATCATCGCACGAGAGATGGGTGGCAATTTGCGTTCGACAAGCGGTCCTGTGTTGGAAAGGGCGGGCGATTTGGCAGCGATGCTGACCAATTTAGAAGAGGGCGATGTATTGTTTATTGATGAAATTCATCGTTTGAGCCCTGTCATTGAAGAGATTTTGTACCCTGCAATGGAGGATTATCAGCTTGATATCATGATTGGGGAGGGGCCTGCAGCACGCTCAATCAAACTTGACTTACCACCATTTACTCTTGTGGCAGCGACCACACGGGCAGGCCTTTTGACGGCACCCTTGCGTGATAGATTTGGCATCGTACAAAGGCTTGAATTTTATAGTGTGTCGGATTTGACAACGATTGTTGAGCGTGCAGCACGACTCATGAATATTGCAATGGATAAGGGTGGGGCTGTTGAAGTGGCAAGGCGTTCTCGTGGTACGCCACGCATTGCCAACCGCCTATTAAGACGAGTGAGAGATTATGCTGAGGTTAAAGGTGATGGCTTGGTTACAAAAGACATGGCAAGCTCTGCACTTGATATGTTATCGGTGGATAAGCAGGGCTTGGATCATCTTGACCGTCGTTATTTGCTCATGCTCACTGAGCGTTTTGATGGTCGTCCTGCGGGCGTAGAAGCGATAGCAGCGGCGATGGCAGAAGACCGTGGTACACTAGAAGATGTGATTGAACCGTATCTGATTCAACAAGGCTATATTCAGCGTACACCAAAGGGTCGGATACTGCTTGATAGGGCAATCGGGCTGGATTTGTCATAAATTTTTTTATTGTTCTTTTTATTTTTTTGCCATTTCATACAATCATGCCCATTTTTATAACTATAAATATACCATAATTATAATTATAAAAATGGGCATGACAGCTGGTTTGATTTAAAGTCATTGTCATGGGCATTGAATAAAAATCAACAGATCATTTGATATTTAACAAGTTAAGATTGGGTGTAGTGATGTTTCATCAAATTTTCCAAAAGGGGTCGCTGGTCATGGCGGCTGCGATTGCCACAAATGCCATGGCAACAGATGAGATTGCTGATACACAGCGGCTGGCACTGATGGTAAAAGAAGCTCGGCCAAGCGAACAGGTAGAGGAGCTGATGATTAAAACTCGTGAAGCGGGCGAAGCGATGTTTTATGACTGTGCAATGATAGCAGCTGATGCAACTCGCTTGGGGTGTTTTGATGCAATTGCAGTGGGTAAAACGCCAGCCATCTTGCAACAAAAACAGCCTATTGCTTTGAGTGAAACCATCAAAAGTATTACAGGCGACAGGCAATTGGTTTTTGCTGATGATGCCGATGATACAACAAAAGATGAAAATGTCATTGTTGCCAGCGAGAATGACTTAGACAAAAGATGGAAAGCTGAACGCTATTCGCCACTGTCCATCAGCTATGACTTAAATCAAAATGGTGAGCAAGGGTTGTGGGGTGTGCGTCCGCACAATCCTGTTTATATTTTGCCAATATATTTTCATGGTAAGCCAAACCGTGATCCAGTAACGCCAACTCAAAAAGCTTGGCATTATACTACCGATGATCAATATGCTTCTGAATTGAAGTTTCAACTGTCTTTAAAATCAAAAATGATGGAAGATGTGTTTGGTACAAATGCCGATTTGTGGTTTGGTTATACGCACATGGCACATTGGCAAATTTATAATGAAAAAAATTCTCGAAAATTTCGTGCACATGATTATAAACCCGAGATATTTTTGACCCAGCCTGTATTGGCAGATTTGCCATTTGGGGGAAGGCTTAGAATGCTTGGTGCTGGCGTGGTGCATCATTCTAATGGTGAGAATAATCCATGGTCCCGCTCGTGGAATCGTGCCTATATGATGGCTGGCATGGAGTGGAAAAATCTCACCGTCATGCCACGCCTTTGGGCACGAATCATAAAAGGAGGCAATAGCTTACGACCTAATGACAATCCAGATGTGCTGGATTACTATGGCTATGGTGATGTTAAATTCTTATATCAATTACAAAGCAAAAAGAGTATTTCAGGGCTTTTGCGTTATAACCCAAAAACAGGCAAGGGTGCATTGCAACTTGACTATGTCCACCCTATTGGCAAAGGCATCAGTGGTTATGTTCAGCTGTTTCAAGGTTATGGGCAGTCGTTCATTGATTATAACCATGAAGCCACCTCAATTGGTGTGGGTGTGATGCTTAATGGCTGGATGGGGTTATAGGTTGGTGTTTGGTCATCGGCGTGAGCGTGCCAAATTGGTGCATTGGCCACCATATGCATTGGCAAAATGGAGTCAAAGATGGCATGGGCTTTGTGTGTTGTGTCATGAGCCTATGACAGATAACGGCAATTTTACCTCCATGCTTTGTGCTACTTGTCATTCATTGATGTCGTGGCATTTACCACCCATTAAACTTCAAATTAATCAGACAGACCCTCAAAAATTACAGCAATCATATCAATTTCATTTGTATTTTGCTACTTTTTATCAATACCCTATGAATCGGGCGATGACTCGCTTTAAAGACAGTGAGCATCTGCCGTCTTTGATGTTGCTGATTCATGCCATTGAGCAGTTGCCAAAACCGATCGGTGCTCATGCGGACAATACTGTCATCATACCCATACCAACCACCAAAAAACGCTTGGTCAAGCGTGGTTTTGACCCTGTAATGGTGCTGGCCAAATCCTTATCATATCATTGGCAACTACCGCTGTGGCAGGGACTTGACCGTATTGATGATGTTCATCGTCAGCGTGGTCTAAGCCGCCAGCAACGATTGAATAATGTCATTGATGCATTTATATTAAATGGCACGCCACCTGCTAGGCGAGTGATTTTATTTGATGATGTAGCAACGACAGGGGCAACTTTGCAAGCAGCGGCAAGCGTCATCATTCGCCGTGTGCCTAAAATATCGTTACTGGCGGTATGTGTTGCACATGGCGTTCAAAACTTTTCATAAACTCACCATTTAATCTGATGAGGGCACGCCATGAAAGTCATGAGATTTTGGCAAAACCAGCAAGGATTTAGTTTGATTGAGATGCTGGTGGCATTGCTACTGGTGTCGGTGGCGTTTTTGGGGTTTTTGATGGTTCAGGTCAAAGCAAATGGTGCCAGCAAAGATGCCAAAATGCGTACAACAGCGGTATCGCTCATGACGGCTCATGCTGAGGTTTTAAGAAATGCCAGTGATGCTGATAAGCAAATCCATGCCGAGCTGTTTGGTCGCCTTAATCGTTCAAATGGCACAAGCATACAGATGATGAATGATTATCGTATCGCCATCAATGCCATTTTTGTGTCTTGTCAACAATCAGGGTGCAACTCCACTGAATTCATCAAATACCGCACTTTGTGGACCGCTAGACTTGCTGCCAAAGAGGGCGTTCGTCTAAACGCCATTTCACAAAATGGTACATATCAATTGATTGCCGCTTGGGGAGATACGCCAGCCACACAAGGTAAAAATGGCTGTGTTTTGCCAGATGGTAAAATTAATCGTGATGCTCACTGTATGACAATGACATATTAATATTAATGGTGTTTGGGGTGGCAAAATGACAGCAATGCACCACCTGCGTGGTTTTAGTCTGATAGAGATGATGGTCGCTTTGTTCATCGGTGCATTGATTGTGCTGATGGTAGGTCAGGTGTATGTGATGAGTTCGCAAAATGCTTTGAGCCAGCAAAATGTTGCTGACGCTATTAATCAGCAGGTATTTGCTTTTGATGGAATGATGGCAAATTTACGCTTGGCAGGTCTTGGTATTGATGGGTCGGTATTGACCCAAGCGACACCCAGCGGTATTTTGATTCATGCCAAACAACTTGATGGGCAAAATAAAAGTGGCGAAAATTTATCTGCTTACCTAACTGCCAGCCGATTCATCAAAAACGCCCATACCAACCTGCCATCTGATCAGCTGACCATCACCTATCGTGCACCTCAGGATATGTGGAGTTGTGAGGGCGAGATGGTATTGGGTCCTCGTCGTGTTCGGCTAAAAAGTGGCGAAATGGTTGATGTAGATGGTCAAGTGGTGATTGAGCGATATTTTGTGCAAAATGATGATGGTGTGATGAATTTGCATTGTGATTCGGCAAAATTCATTGTACAAAATATTGCTCGTGATGGCACAAGAGATAGGCGGTTTGGACAAAGCTCAACCAGTTTTATGAGTGCTATCATTGACGATGACGCCAAAAGAACAAAAAGTGCTAATGTCATCTATGGATTTGGTGGGCAAGGTGGTGGCCAAATCATTGCTCATCATGTTGAGGGTATGTGGGTGCGATTTGGTGTACAGACTACCGATGGCATCAAGCTGATGGCATCAGGTGACTATGATGCTACTTTGGCGTTACCCATCGTATCGATTGATTTGGCATTGCTTACCCATTCATCATCTTTGATCAATGATAAAGATGATGGGGTAAATGAACAAAGTTTTGCCATATTTGATAAAACAGCAAGACTGACCAATCACGCACCTAAAGGTGATAGACAGCTGCATCAGATGAGTATTGAGCTAAGAAATGCCCAGTCAGGCATCAATGACTAGGAGAGCAAAAGATGAAAGTGGAGCGTGGCTATGTACTGCTGTTGGTGCTCGTTGTGGTGCTTGTTGTGATGAGTTTATCAGCGATGGCCATTCGCCAGAGCCTCACCGATGGCAAACTCGCCTTTGCGACAGGTAAGACAAACTCGCTCTTTGTCATGGCAGATACGCCACTTGCACAGCTTAATCGGTCCGATGTTCGCCAGCTCATGAGTGCTGATGATGGCATCATCGCCAAAATGATGGCTTGGCATGAACAAAATTTTGACAACCAAAATACTAACGATGCTAACAACTTTCATGCCAAAAGCAAAAGTTCGCCACAAACGATAGGCGTGCTGTGCTATCATTTGGCGGCGGGTTTGGAAAATTTTCATCAATATAAGTTGTTATTAAATCCAAGCAATGCACGCTGTGGCAATGGGCAAGTTTGGTTGTGGCTGGTGCTGACTGATGTACCGCAGTTAAATGACTTTGCATACTTACCGTCTGGTGTGGATATTGATGATATCGCAGGCGGTAAGAACATACCTGCACTGAAGGCTTATCATTTGACGATATATTCATTGGCAGTCGCTCGAATGGATAGCCCTTGTGCCAGCCACCCTTTACAGGTCAAATCATGCCTAGAAGAGAGTGGTATTTCTCATCAAATGTTAGTGCAAGAATATCAATATGGCTATTGACAGTGTGAAAAAAATGACACCCAACAAATTATATGATGTGATGTTTTGGCCATTTGCCATTTTTATGTTTGGCATCATGCCAGCTGCTGCCGAACAATTTGGTTCAAGTGTGCTGGCGTCACATTCATCATCTTGTGTTGATGATAGGCCTATCATCACAAGTGTTAAGGCTATGCCACATCATGCTTATGTTGGCATGGCTTATCGAGGTGATGGCAGCTGGCGGGGTGCATTGCTTAAATACCGCATGGCACAAGGTGCTATGGTTAGCACCGATGGCAAGCTGATTTATGAAAATAATCAAGCAAGGGTGCGTCCAGATATTTGGGCGGTGGGCAAGCTGGTGCAAGGTTTTGGTACCCAAGGTCAGCTTAATCAATCAGCAGGCCGTCATCTGTGGGTCTTAAAGGATAAAAATGGTAGGCGTGATGGTGATTTGGTTAAGCTGACAGATGCTACTGACGATCATTTAAGACAGCTGGTTGATTATACTGATGATGAGCTTGCCAAAATTAAGAATGCCTTGAACAATGATGGCATCGGCGCAGTCATGTATCCGCCAAGCACTGATGATAAATCTGGTGTGTTGATTTATACGGATACCAAGGGTGTGTTACGCTTAATTGATGGCAACACAGGCCGACAATTGATGGCGTATTTATCATTACCAGACTTTGATGATCGTGATGGTGGTATTGATGCGGCATGGCGACTGTATCGAGTGCGTGTTGATGGTGGTCAAAACTGGCAAGATAAACTGATTGCGGTGGGTGGTTTTGGGCGTAGCAATAAGGGCCTGATGGCACTTGATGTTACTGATGCCAATCACCCAAAAATGCTTTACCGTCTGACAGAAAGTGAGCTGCCTGATTTATCGCATATTCATGCACCTATCAGTTTGGGTTATATTAGACAAGCTGGCAAGCAGATGGCGGTTTTTGTGTTTGGGGGCGGGTCAGATACCTGTTATCAAGATGGTACAGCTTGTAATAAAAGCATTGCAGAAGGTGCTGTGGTATATGCCATCAATGCTTGGACGGGGCAAAAGGTGCAAAGATGGGTAGGAGGTAGTGAATATGCCAAACACAGCTTTGCAGGGGAAGTTACGCTCATTGATAGGCAGGGTGATGGTGTTTTTGAACATATCTATGCAGCGGACTTAGGTGGGCAGATTTTTCGCTTTGATGTGCACACAGGTGGGGTGAGTCGTGTGTTTGCTGCAAATGATGGCTTATTGGCATTTTCTACAAATTTATTTGCCAGCAATCATCAAAGATTTTACCAAAAGCCCATCGTCAGTTTGTACGATTCGCGTGATTATCCTTTATATCCCAATCGTAATAGACGCTTTGCACTCATCAGTATTGCGTCAAATAATCAGTTGCCTGATGTTAATGGTAAGATGAATCATGTGTATGGTATTTTTGATGATGGGTTGATTGATCTTAATTCACGGCCAACCATTACGCCCAGTGATTTGATTAATATTGATGACAAGACTCAAAATCCAGCTTATTGGCTTGGGTCTGTAGCAAGAGCAAAAGGCTGGATGCGGGTGCTTAATATTGATGATGATACCAATGTAACGCTGATGAATGGTGGTGTGGTTGTGCCAAGTGGGCGTCATTTTGCTCGTCGTGGTGTGCGTGCATTATATCACCTAAGTGTTGCCAAAGTACCACAGTGCTTACATGATATGACCGTACAATCGCAGGGGTTTTGTTTGCCATTTGGGGTGTGTGCCCACCATAAAACAGGGCAGCTATTGACCAACAATGCAAATACCACTATTTTAAATACGCCCACCATTCGTGGTAATTGGCTTACAACTGCCACCAAATCTAGTGATGGCAATTCTTTGGCATGGCAGATTTTGATGCCAAGTGCAAATGTGCTGAATGCTCAGTTGATGAATGGTGGTGTGAGTGGTCAGGGCGATGATGCTGGCAAATCAAACTTTGATGTATCTATCGTACGCAATTTGCGGTTTTTGAGGTGGTACGATGTGCGTAGCACGGGTAATTGATTTTCAGTGGTGCTAGGTTGACTGATGAGTATTATAAAGAAAGATTTTCTAAACATTAAAATTGTGATATAATAAGCACCCTGTATTGAATTGCGTCAGCGAATACCCATATAACTCATGCAATCGTGCAAAGCTTGTATTTTTGTGTAAAGTTCTTATCTTATGTTGCTAAAATTATTGACTTTGTAATGTCTTTAATAATAGTTCATATAAATACATACAAAATATACAAAACTTGGCTGGACAAAACGGAAAAAATCGTTTTAAATACACTCAAGATTGAGCATGCCGTTTGAGCCCCTTTGGATTTTTTATTTTTTTAGGAAATTGAAATGGATCAGCGGTTTGTTTTTTTGGGTAAATTTAATTTTTGGAGAAAATTTATGAAAGTTTTGAATCTGACTGTGATTGGTGCTGCGGTACTACTATCTACCAGTGCAATGGCAAATGTTGCTGTGGATAGCACGAAAACTTTATTCAAAACTGCAACTAACCCAGCGGCAGTTAGTGCAGAAATTGGTACATTGGGCTATGGTGCAAACATCGGCTGGTCATTGAACGACCGCGTTGAACTACAAGCTGGTTGGACAGGTGGTAAAACCAATCAAGCGATTAAGAGTGATGACATTGCTAAGGTTGTTAATGTCGCTAAAGCGCTGAACAATAACGCTAATGGTGCCAAAGTTGATGATTTGAACCTTGCGGTGAAAATCAATGCTTCTAACCCTTATTTGGGCGTTCAGCTTCGTCCAGCTGCCAACTGGTTTACTGTTGGTACAGGTGTAATCGTTCCTAACAATAAAATCGAAGTTGAAGTGCAGCCAGGTGCGGGCGACAGTGGCAATTATCACATCGGTGGTGCTAAGTACTCAAAAGATGCAGTCGGTACTCTAAAAGGTAAAATTCAACATCGCAATACCTTGGCTCCTTACCTAACCGTTGGCTTCCGTCCAAATATCGGTAATAACTGGGGTCTATTTGGTGAAGTGGGTGCAACTTACCTAGGTAAAGTTAATGTTGATATTGAAAATACCAAAGACAACGATGTAACTGTAACTGCTATTGACACTCAAAAGCCTATCAAGCTTGCTGAGCTAGTAGACCAAGCTGAGCGTGATATTGAATCTAAAAAAGATTTAAAATGGCTAAGCTGGTTCCCAATTGTTAAAGTTGGTGCTACTTACCGTTTCTAATTCATTTTGAATTTAAGCACATAAAACAATCCCAGCCTTTTGGTTGGGATTGTCTTTTTATGGCTATGTTTTATATGTAAAACTTGGTGTGCTTAAAAAAACCAATGATCAGTATAAATTCATCGCATCAAATACAGATATACAGCTTGGTAAATTCTTGATATAATCAATAATACTAAGTAATGATTTGACCATTTAATCTGGCTGGTGCGCCTAATATTGTCGTTGTAGATTGGGTGTGGCACGATGAACCATTGAGTTCATCATAAAGTGGTTGGATTTGTTAACTTACCAATTACCAATTTTACCAATGTAAAACACGGAGTTTTAAAAATGTCAGGGCAAGCCCCCACCAAAGTTTATCTAAAAGATTATACGCCACCTGTTTTTAAGGTTGCTAAAATTGACCTTGATATTAAGTTGTATGATGGCCATGCTACTGTTGATGGCGTGCTGAATATGATAAGACAGCATGATGGCGATCTTGTGCTTTTTGGGCGTGAATTAGAATTAAAGTCAGTAATCATGAATGATGAAGTACTGACTTCTGATGATTATACACTAGATGATGAAAAATTGATCATTCATCATGCACCAGATGAGGTGGTTATTCGCACTTCTGTGGTAATTTATCCGCAGAAAAATACCGCACTTGAAGGATTGTACCAAGCTGGCACAGGGGAGGAAACGATGTTTGTTACCCAGTGCGAGCCAGAGGGTTTTCGTAAAATCACTTTCTATCCTGACCGCCCAGATGTGTTGGCAGAGTTTACCACTCGTGTGGAGGCGGACAAAGCATTTCCGACTTTACTTGCCAATGGCAACTTGATTGAGCAGGGTGATTTGGGTGATAGACATTTTGCCATTTGGCATGATCCAACTTTAAAGCCAAGCTATTTATTTGCCTGCGTCATTGCTGACCTTGATGTGATGCAAGATAAATTTACCACTTCTGAGGGTCGAGAAGTGTTGTTGGAAATCTATGCCACCAAGCAGGATTTGGATAAATGTCATGTTGCCATGCAGGCTTTAAAAGATTCAATGAAGTGGGACGAAGATAACTATGGCTGTGCTTATGACCTAGACCGTTATATGATTGTGGCGACGGGCCAGTTTAATATGGGGGCGATGGAAAACAAAGGCTTGAATATTTTTAACACTTCTTGTGTCTTGGCCAGCCCAGAGACAGCAACCGATGAGCGTAGTTTCCGAGTGAAATCAGTTGTAGCACATGAATATTTTCACAACTGGACGGGCAATCGTGTTACCTGCCGTGATTGGTTTCAGCTGTGTTTAAAAGAAGGCTTGACGGTTTTTCGTGATCAGAGCTTTTCTGGTGATTTTCGTTCAAAAGCGGTACAACGCATTGAAGATGTGGCAGTGCTACAAGCACATCAGTTTGCCGAAGATGCTGGACCACTTGCTCATTGCGTTCGTCCTGAAAGTTTTGTGGAGATAAATAATTTTTACACCACGACCATTTACGAAAAAGGTGCAGAAATTGTTCGTATGATTGCCAATCTCTTGGGTAAGGAAAAATATCGCCAAGGTACAGATGAGTACTTTTCTCGACATGACGGACAAGCGGTAACCATTGAGGATTTTTTAGCCGCTTTATCAGTGGGTGATCAAAGGGTGATGGACTTTTTGGCTTGGTATCGTCAGCCTGGTACACCTGAATTATTTGGTGATTTTGAGGTTGATGGCAGTAAAGTAACCATCAATTTGTCTCAAAAAACTCGCCATGTAGCAGGTTTTGATACGCCAGTTGCCTTACCAATTCCTGTGGATACGGCAATTTTTAATGGTGAAACTGGTGAAATTTTGGCACAAAGAATGCTTCTTTTGACCAAAGAATCAGACAGCTTTGTATTTGAGGATTTAGCACTTGATGGTGTGCGTCCTGTCGTATCGGTATTGCGTAATTTTTCTGCTCCTGTCAAATTAAACTTTGAATATGGTGATGAGGATTTGATGAAGTTGGTGGCCTTTGAAAATGAAGGTTTCAACCGTTGGCAGGCGGTACAGATATTTGTCAATCGTCTGCTTTTGGGTAAATCTGACAACATCAAGCTTTTGACCGATACGCTGCGTGCAGTTGTGCCAAGTTTGATGAATACCGACCCCATGTTGACCGCCCGCCTGTTTGATATACCAAGTGAACAAGAATTGGCGATGGCGTACGAATCAGATTATCAACCTTCGGCAGTCAAAGCGGTTCGAGATGAGCTAAAAAAAGCGATTGCAAATGATTTGTCCGATGTCGTAGGTGAGTGGTATCAGATGTTGCCAATTGAGCCGTATGAAGATACGCCTGATGCTCGTGGCCGTCGTCTGTTGCGTAATGTGTTATTAGACATTGCACTAAGTGCAGGTGTGGACAATGCAGAAAATTGGACATATCGTCAATATGATCTTGCTGTATGTATGAGTGAAAGATTGGGTGCACTGTCGGCAATGGTTGAGTTTGACTTGGCAAAATCTGCTGATTATGTGGCAGACTTTTATGACAGATTTGCTGATGATGATTTGGTCATTGATTCTTGGTTTAGCATTCAGGCACGAGCAGGCAGTCGTGATGTGGCGTTCATCAAGTCATTGATGCAAAGAGACGACTATGATTGGAATACGCCGAATCGTGTGCGTACCACGCTAGGCGGCTTGGCTACCAAGCCTGTTCAGCTATGGAGCGAAGAAGGCTTATCGCTGTATTTTGATGCCATCATTCGCCTTGATGCAACCAATCCTGCATTGGCATCACGACTGTTATCTAATTTGAGTCATTGGTACACACTAAGTGAGGCAAGTAAAGCACAAGTTAAAGAAAGGTTAATTGCTTTGCAGACTGCTGCCAAATCCAAAAATGTGTTAGAATTTGTTAATAATATGCTAAACGCCTAACCATGACCATAAAATACGGTGAGTCTGACTTGCCGTATTTTTTTGTTTCTTTTACAATCAATAAAGACTAAAAATACCCAAATTCAATGAAGCCACCTTTTTATTACACCCCAATCATTCGTCTTGCCATGCCAATCTATCGTTACATGGTCAAAAGAAAATCGCAACATTTGTTGACTTATGAGCGAGAGTTGAATGAACGATTTGGCAAAAAATATCTGCCTGTGCCAGCAATGACCTTTTTAAAAGATTGCTTGGACGACTTGGATTGTTTTGGTGAAAAATCAATCCAAAATAAAGGCTTGATATGGTGTCATGCGGTGAGTCTTGGTGAGCTAAATACTGCTTATCCATTATTAAAAATCTTATTAAATCAGGGGTTTGGACTTTGGATTACCAGTAGTACACAAACGGGTTTTAATCGAGTTGGTGTGCTATTTAAGGGCGAGTTGGGAAAGTCGGTTAATCATAGTTTTGTGCCTGTGGACGACTTGATTGTCATTCGGCGATTCATTGCTCATGCTCGCCCAGTCATGGCAATATTTGTTGAGACAGAGCTGTGGGCCAATATTTTGTATGAACTCAATCGTCAAAGCATTCCATCTGTCTTGGTCAATGCCAGATTGACCAAGAAGTCTTTTGATGGTTATGCAAAATTTGGCAAATTGAGCCAAAGCATGATGCAAAACCTGACCGCCATCATTGCCCAAGATGAAGTATCGGCAGACAGATTTGCTAAATTGGGTGCGAATAAAGAAAAAATTCATGTTGCCAACTCTTTGAAATGGGCAAATCTTGGGCAATTATCAAACGAAAATCAAGACCTTGTGGCTAAGATTGCTACTTGGCAAATGGGTCAAAGACCAATCTGGCTTGTCGGTAGTACTCATGAAGGTGAGGAGATACTGATGCTTGAAGTTCAAAAACAGCTATTAAAATCTGACAAAAACCCTTTGCTAATCCTTGTGCCACGCCACCCAGAGCGTTTTGATAAGGTGGCGGTTTTGTGTCAATCATCAGGGCTTATCACACACAGACGCTCGCAAAATGAACAAATCACACCAGATACACAGGTGTATCTGGTGGACAGTATGGGTGAGCTTTTGGCATGGTATAAAGTGTGTGATGTGGCGGTGGTGGCTGGATCATTTGTTGATAAGGGCGGGCACAATCCGATTGAGCCTGCATCTTTTGCAAAGCCTGTGGTGATGGGGCAGTTTGTCAAAAATTGCGAGGCTTTGGTGGCACAATTGTCGCAAGTTTCTGCACTTGTGCAGACAAACAGTGTGGCAACTGATATTGCTGAGGCGGTGGCGTGCTGGTTGTTTGATGTCAATGCAGCAACAATATCAGGACAAGCTGGGGCAGATTTGGTTACCCAAAAACGACACTCTGCCCAAATACAGGCTGACATTTTGTTAAATTATTTGTCTTCTTGCCAAGACTAAAACTGGTATTTGATGTTTAGATAAACAAAAAAAAAAAAGAATGCCATCAGCACTCTTTTTTTGTTTTTGTAAATTTAGGCGTTTGGGCAAATCTTGGCGATTTGCTCTCCCATTTGTACCGTTTTACCATGCACAAGGCCATCATTCCACATTGTGCCTGCTGATTTTGGCAGGATGATGATGGCGGTGGAGCCAAGATAAAATTGCCCAAGCTCATCACCTTTTTTGAGTGGCAAATCGTGTGTGCGATGTTGAATATAAGGCGTGCGTTTGATTGCTCCTGTTGCCACACAGCTAATGCCTGCCACTATCATTGCACCCACTAGGACTACGCACGCTTTGCCAAAGGTGGTGTCAAACTCACACACCAGCCGTTCATTTCTTGCAAACAAATCAGGCACATGCTCAGCGGTGGTATTATTGACCGAAAATAGTGTGCCTGGCACATAACGGGTGGCGGTCAGCACGCCATCAAAAGGCATATGTACACGGTGATAGTTTGTGGGTGCCAGATAAATGGTGGCAAAAGAACCATCAACAAATGTCTTGCCCAATTCAAAATCAGCAAGTAATTGTCCTACATCATAGTCATACCCTTTGGCTTGTAATAATTGCCCTTGATGAATTGTTCCGATTTGGCTGATTTTGCCATCAGCAGGGCAAGCCACGCCATCGGTGCTATCATCTATTGGACGCATGCCATCTTTTAACTCACGAGTAAAAAAATCGTTAAAGCTGTCATAGTCATCTAAGTTGTCTCGCTTGTATTCTGCCAAATCTATATCATAGGCTTTGGCAAAAGCATGAATGAAAGTTTTTTTGATATAAGGATTGTCGCTCCTAGCAAGGTGGCCTGCAATTTTAGAGAGGGTCTGTTGCGGGGCGATATTTTGGGCTAAGGTAAATAAATTCATCATTCCTCCATTTTGTATGTTGTTTGGTGCATTGTTTGGGTTGGTGTATTTTAACCGATATTTGTTATAATGACCGTTTTATTTTTGCAAACTTGTATGATAAATCTGCCATTTGGCTAATCAATTGTAAGAATCAAACTAAGGAAATCTATGAAAGCTTTAATTCAACGAGTTCATTTTGCTCATGTTGAGGTAGATGGTAAAATTATTGGCCAGATTCAAAATGGAGTGCTTGCATATATCGGCATTGGCAAAGATGACGATTTTGGGCGTGCGTGCAAACTTATTGATAAAATTCTAGCCTATCGTATTTTTGAAAATACCACCGAGGCTGAAAAACTGGGCAAGTTGGATAAATCCGTATCTGATTTTGGTGGGGGCTTATTGCTTGTTTCGCAGTTTACCTTGATGGCAAAGACGGATAAGGGTCGTCGCCCTGATTTTGCTCCTGCCATGCCACCTGATGATGCCAAACGATTATTTGATCAGTTGGTGGTTTATGCCAAATCAGTTTATCCAAGCGTCCAAACAGGAGAGTTTGGTGCTGATATGATGGTAAGTTGTGCTAATGATGGGCCGATTAATTTCATTTTGGAGGTTTGATGGCAAAATCAGTATCCAATGAATGCAAAATCAAGAGGTGGTATCTTTGCTGTCATCAGCAACGATAAAGCAAGTGCAGAGCCACAAGAGTGTGTAAAGCCAAGTGTGCCATGCCCTGTGTTTAGCCATAGATTATAAAACTGATCACCAGTACCACCATGTTTGATATGACCAAGATAGGCACGCCCGATGAGTGGTACATTTGAGGGAGTCATAGGACGAAGCCCTGTCCAGTAGTTTGGCTCATCATAGCTTAGTGCATCGCCAAATAGCATTTGCACACGCCGTGTCAAAGCCTGACAGCGTATGTCATTGAGTTTGGTATTGTAGCCGTCAAATTCTGCCGTACCAGCCACTCGTAGTACATCACGCTCACCACTTGTGAATCGACTCATGACAAGTTTGTACTCATCATCAATAAGACTGACCTGTGGGACGCGTGTGCCATCAAGCACGGTATAGGTTGCAGAGTAGCCCTTAGCAGGGAAAATGGGCAAGCTTACCCCAATGGGATCAAGCAAGCGTTTGCCATAACTTGCCAGACATACAACATAATGGTCGGCACGGTGAGCGGATTTGATACCATTTTGGCAGATGGTGATGTGGCTAATGCGTCTGTCTACTGCTACGATTTCATCAATGTGTGTATTGAAGACAAATTTTACTCCATTGGCTTGACAATGTTTGGCAAGTTGATTGGTAAAAACATTCGCATTGGCAGAAAAATCAGTATTTGTATAGGTTGCACCTATGAGCTTATTACCAAGTATTGATAGGGCAGGCTCAATATCAATTGCTTGGTCGGGTGTGATGGGTATGCGATGACAGCCCAGCTCCTGCATTCTTATGGTGGGGGCAATGGCAGACTGGTATTCGGCAAGGTCGGTATAAAAATGCATGATGCCTTGTAGGCGTTGCTCAAATGCTAGCGGTAATTTACTCATTAGTGCTTTTAAGGTTGCACGAGAGTATAGTCCTAAACTGACCATTTGTTTTAAGTTGTCATCAGCACGGCCTTTTGTGCATTCTTTTAAAAAGCGTAGGATAAAGCGGATTTGCTCAATGTTGCCATTGGGGCGGTAGAGTAGCGGTGCGTCAGGTTGGGCGAGCCATTTTAAGGCCTTTATGGGTGTGGTAGGATTCGCCCAAGGCGTTGCGTGGCATACAGAAATTTGTCCACCATTAGCAAAACTTGTTTCCATTGCAGGGGAGTTTTGTCGGTCAATGACGGTAACATCAAAACCAGCTTGTGACAGATACCATGCACTTGCTACGCCAGTTACACCAGCACCAAGCACGGTAACGGAGCTTTTGGCATCAGCCACGAGCGACACTGCCATTTAGGTTGTCTGGTAAAGATAAAACAGTTAAATTTTTCAAATCATCAGGGCGTGCAACGACCAAAGCGAGCTGGCCATCGCTATTGACAACGGTGACTTTATTATCAATATCAATATCGCCAGCTTTGACAAGGTGTAGCCATGCTTTCGGGGTGGCCTTAAACCAAAGCCTTGCAATGATCTCCTGCCCTAAATAACAGCCTTTGTCATAATCTACACCACCACGCTGGTGCAGCCGAAGCTCTTGTGGCTGAAATTGCTCACTTGTCTTGGCGGTTATCCAATAATTGCCTGTTTTTAGACTGACTTCTTGCCAAGTTTGCCAATCTGCTTCGCTTTGATTTTCCAAAAAAGTTGGCACATGGTTCATGACGCATGGATAAATTTGGATAGGCTTAGATAAAGATATTTTTGAAAATGTGCCATATTTTTTGATGTGTGCCTGAAAATCATCTGCCAGATCACTTGATAACACAATGACAAACGCATCGTTTATTTTTTTTATCCAAAGTCCAAATTGCACGCGTCCTTTTAGGTTGCAAATGGCGGTAGGTAGATATTCACTACCGATTTTGGCAGTGTTTGCGGTGATTTGGCCTTGCAAAAATTTGTCAGCGTCTTTGCCACTTAGTGTGAATGCGGTAAAATTCATGGTGATTATCCAAAAACTGTCAATAAAACCAAAATATATCAAACTTCATTAATAAAATGCTAGGTTGGGGAGGCTTCTTAAAATTCAAGGGTAAAAATTTTTCCAAATTTACTGTAAATTAAGTTAAAATAAGAGTTTAATCAACTAGGAAAAGACCATGACACTACCAAACTGCCCAAAATGCGATGAAAGCTATACTTACCAAGATGGTGAACTGTTGATTTGCCCCATGTGTAGCCATGAGTGGCAACAAGGCGAAGCAGAAGACAACTCCCCTGTCATTAAAGATGCAGTTGGCAATGTACTCAATGACGGTGATAGTGTTACTGTGATTAAAGATTTGAAGGTAAAAGGCTCGTCTACACCAATTAAAGTTGGCACAAAGGTCAAATCCATTCGCTTGATTTATGACGCACCAGATGACCATGACATTGATTGTAAAATTGATGGTTTTGGGGCGATGAAACTAAAATCTTCTGTTGTCAAAAAGGCCTGATTCACTTTGATGATGCTTGGCGTTTTCATTTAAACATATCAAAGCATTCATTTTTTGGTGCTTTTTATTGCTACTTGCCACAAATATGGACCATGCCAGCTTGCTTTGTTTCTATTTAAACATTTAAACTGCTTTTTACTTTAGATCATTTGACAAACCGTTCAACAAACTTAACAAAAAGAGACTTAAAATGACCCAGCTTACCGCCGACCAAATTTTGTTTGAAAAAGCCAAACGCCATATTCCCGGTGGTGTCAACTCCCCTGTGCGTGCTTTTACTGGTGTGGGTGGCACTCCTGTTTTTGTCAGTCGAGCCAAAGGGGCGTATATTTATGATACCCAAGACCACCCTTACATTGACTATGTTGGCTCTTGGGGGCCGATGATTTTGGGTCATGCTCATGATAAAGTCATCAATGCGGTCAAATCGGCTGCTGATGATGGCTTATCATTTGGTACGCCTACGCCTTTTGAAATAACGATGGCGGATTTGATTTGTGAGATCTTGCCACACATTGAGCTTGTTCGGATGGTGTCAAGTGGTACAGAGGCAACCATGAGTGCCATCAGACTTGCAAGAGGCTATACAGGGCGAGATAAGATTGTCAAGTTTGAGGGTTGTTATCATGGGCATTCAGACAGTCTTTTGGTGAAGGCGGGTTCTGGTATGTTGGATATTGGCGAACCAACGAGTAAGGGCGTACCTGCTGATTTTGCCAAGCATACTTTAACTTTGCCTTATAACGATGTTGATGCTCTAAAAGCCGCTTTTGAAAATTTTGGTAGCGAGCTTGCTTGCGTGATTGTAGAGCCAATCGCTGGCAATATGAACATGATCATTCCTACTCAAGAATTTCACACCACTTTGCGTCATCTTTGTACCCAGCATGGCGTGGTTTTGATTTTTGATGAAGTCATGACGGGTTTTCGTGTCGGTCTAAAAGGGGCAAGCGAGTATTTTGGCATTACGCCTGATTTGACTACTTTTGGTAAGATTATTGGGGCGGGTTTGCCTGTTGGGGCGTTTGGGGGTAAGCGAGAAATCATGTCGCATATTGCGCCGCTTGGCGGTGTTTATCAAGCAGGCACGCTTTCTGGCAATCCTTTGGCGATGCGAGCAGGCAAAGCGATGTTTGATGAACTGGTGAAACCTAATTTTTATCAAGAATTGACACAAAAAACCACTAAGCTGGTCAGTGGTCTGCAAGACTGTGCCAACAAGCATGGTGTGGCGTTTACCACTTGCCATGTAGGCGGTATGTTTGGACTGTTTTTTGCCAAGGATTTACCAAAAAACTTTGGCGATGTGGCAAATGCTGATGTTGCTAAGTTTAATAAATTCTTTCATGGCATGCTTTCTCGCGGTGTACATTTTGCACCTTCTGCTTTTGAAGCATCATTCATGTCAGCCGCTCATAGCGATGAAGATATTGAACAGACCTTATTGATGGCAGACGAAGTTTTTGCTACACTTTGATTGTTGACAAGGTATGGCAAATGACTGAAAAATTCAATTTTGGCACGATTTTGTGCTAAAATTAAATCCAAATACTTGAAGATAAGCATTGGAGATTTATGCGTTTATTGTTGGCATTATTTTTACCGTGGATGCAGTTTTTTACCATCGGTCGCCCATTCTCAGGGCTTTTTTGTTTGATTTTACAATTGACATTTATTGGTTGGCTACCTGCTGCAATTTGGTCGGTGTATGCCCTAAGTCAGTACAAGACAGACTAAAAGATCAAACAAATTGAGCAATCATATTTACACGATTAATATTTTTTTATAGGTAGTTTTCATGTTAAGCAAAATTATTGGCAGTGTCATTGGCACGAAAAACGAGCGTGAATTAAAGCGTATGCGTAAGGTTGTGGCAAAAATTAATGCCCATGAGCCGACCATTTCAGCATTATCTGATGATGAGCTACGCCAAAAAACCTTTGATTTTAAAAATCGCTACAAGCAAGGCGAAAGTCTTGATGACATTCTACCAGAGGCTTTTGCTGTTTGTCGTGAGGCATCAAAGCGTGTCAATGGTATGCGTCATTATGATGTTCAGTTGATCGGCGGTATTACCTTGCATGAAGGTAAGATTGCTGAGATGAAAACGGGTGAGGGTAAGACCTTGATGGCGACCCTTGCCATTTATCTAAACGCCATCAGTGGCAAGGGTGTGCATGTTGTTACGGTCAATGATTACCTAGCAGGTCGTGATGCTGAGCTGAACCGTCCATTATTTGCTTTTTTAGGGCTGTCAGTTGGCGTGATTTATAGTCAGCAGCCACCACAAGAGAAGTTTGAAGCGTATCGGGCGGATATCACCTATGGTACCAATAATGAATATGGCTTTGATTATCTGCGTGATAATATGGTGTTTAGCTTGGATGAGAAAAAACAGCGTCCACTAAATTATTGTATTATTGATGAGATTGATTCTATCTTGATTGATGAAGCAAGAACACCTCTCATCATTTCAGGACAAGCCGAAGACTCTGCCGAGCTTTACACTTTAATTGACCATATCATTCCAAGGCTGACTCGTTCCAAAGATGAGGAGGCCAATAAGAATAACACTGATGGTGATTTTTGGATTGACGAAAAAAACCGCCAAGTGGAAATCAGCGAAAAAGGCTATGAGAAAATAGAGCATTTTTTGACAGAGGTTGGTCAGCTTGGACAAAACGAAAGTCTGTATAGTCCAGCGCGCTTGCCGTTGCTTGCCCATGTGCAATCAGCAATCCGAGCACATCATTTGTTTGTCAAAAATGTCCACTACATTGTCCAAGATGGTGAAGTAATCATTGTTGATGAAAACACAGGGCGTACCATGCCGGGTCGTCGTTGGTCAGAGGGTTTGCATCAAGCGGTAGAGGCAAAAGAGGGTGTGGAAATTCAGGCTGAAAACCAGACGATGGCAACCACTACTTTTCAAAATTATTTCCGCTTGTATGATAAGTTGTCAGGCATGACAGGAACGGCAGATACTGAGGCAGCTGAGTTTAAATCTACCTATGACTTAGAGGTGGTCATTATCCCAACCCACCGTCCGATTGCGCGTATTGATTTAGATGACCAGATTTTTTTAACCAAGCTTGGCAAATATCAGGGCATCATCAAGGAAATCAAAGAAATTACCGCCAAAGGTGCACCGGTCCTAGTTGGTACAGCAACCATTGAGGCAAGCGAAGAATTATCTTATCTGCTTGACCAAGAGGGGGTTGCCCATAATGTTTTAAATGCCAAACAACATGAACGAGAAGCGGAGATTATTGCTCAGGCCGGTCGTCCAAAAGCAGTAACGATTGCCACAAATATGGCAGGGCGTGGCACGGATATTATTTTGGGTGGTAATTGGCAAGCCCAAGTAGAAAATTTAAATGAACTTAGCGACGAACAAAAAGCCGCCATGCAAGCTGATTGGCAAGCCAAAAACGAAGCGGTCAAACAAGCGGGGGGGCTCCATATCATTGGCTCTGAACGCCATGAATCACGCCGTATTGACAATCAGCTTCGTGGGCGAGCAGGGCGACAGGGCGATCCTGGTCAGTCAAGGTTCTTTTTGTCATTAGAAGATGATTTGATGCGTATTTTTGCAGGCGATCGTGTGACAAGCATGTTTCGTGCGATGGGGCTAAAAGAAGATGAGGCCATTGAACATAAGATGGTGTCTCGTTCTATCGAGAACGCCCAAGGCAAGGTAGAGGCAAGAGATTTTGATGCACGCAAGAGTTTGTTAAAATATGATGATGTTGCCAATGATCAGCGAAAGGTCATCTACACTCAGCGTGATGATTTGCTGGGGCAAGCAGACTTACAAGACTCCATTAAGGATATGCACTATGAGGTGTACAATGCTCTTATCAGTCAATTTGTTCCGCCAGGTTCGGTTGATGATCAGTGGAATATTGATGGTTTAGAAGATGAGATTGAAGAAGCATTTCGTTTTTATATGCCAATTAATGACTGGTTAGATGCTGACCGCCGCTTAGACGAAGAGGGTTTACGCATTAAAATTATTCAGACGGCCATTGCTCGTTATGAGGACAGACGCGTGCAAATGGGCAAGGAAAGTGCTGCCCAGCTAGAACGCCACTTTGTTTTACAAAGTCTTGATAGGCATTGGAAAGAGCATTTAACCCAAATGGATCAACTTAGAAAGGGTATTCATTTGCGTAGTTATGCTCAAAAAAATCCAGAGCAAGAATATAAGCGAGAATCATTTGAGCTTTTTGTATCCATGCTCGGTGCGGTAAAATCTGATATTGTACAAGATTTATCTAGAGTGCATGTGCCAACACCAGAAGAACTGGCCGCCTTAGAAGAGGAGCGTCGCCGTCAGATTGAAGCCATGCGAATGCAGTTTGATCGTCATGAGCTGGGCGAGGAGCAAGAGCAATCTGAATCTGGCCAAGCATCAGGACAAAATATCACATTGACTTTAGGTGCAGTAGGCGAAAATACTGAACAGGCCGAACATACGGCAGTAGGGGATATAGAGGACATTGCGATTCCAACAGGTACCAATCGTAATGCGCCATGCCCATGTGGCAGTGGCTTAAAATACAAACAATGTCATGGTAAAGTTGTCTAGCCAAGATCATTATTTTCATTCAGTACTTATTAGTTATCTGCGTTCAAATTTGTGGATATTAATGGAAGGTATGATGATAAAGCCACTTTGCTTGATGCTCATAACCGTTATCATGGTGTCGGCGTGTACCAAACGAGAGGAGCAACCTGTAGTAATACAAACTGAGGTGCAAATTGTTCCGATGTCCGCCGAACCTGCTGATGCCAAAGAAGAGGGTGTCAGCACCCCTTCGCATGAGAAAGCGGATGAAGGGGCATCTGAACTAATCATTGAGTCAGTCGATGACGATGTACCAACTGATAAATAAAATCTAATGAAAAAAGACACCCTTCATGAACAGGGTGTCTTTTTTTACGACTGCTTTTAGTTTGTTGTTAAGTTGTTAATAAAAAAAGCCCAGAATGGGCTTTTTTTATTAACATCAGTGATCTAAAAAGTAGATTACTTCTTGTCTGTGGTAGCAGTACCAGCAACAGCACCGTTAGCAGCATTTTTAGCAGCATCTGCAGCTTGTTCAGCAGCTTCTTGTGCATTTTCTGCAACAGCTTCAGCGTGTTCAGCGGCAGCACCAGTAGTTACTTGAGCGTTTTGAGCAGCAGTAGCGGCAGTAGCAGCGGCAGCATCAGCAGTAGCAGCAGCTTCTTGAGCAGCAGCATCAGTAGGTGCGGTAGCAGCAGCTTCTTGTGCTTCTACAGCAGCTTCAGCGGCAGCTTGAGCAGCTTCTGGAGCTTCTTCAGCTGGCTTTGAGCAAGCAGTTAGAGCTAGAGAAGCGATTAGAGCAGATAGAGCTAGTTTGGTTTTCATGGTAAATCTCCGTAAGAATAGTAAGTTAATATTGTATGGAAACGAAAAAATCTAGGCAGATACATATGCTGTATTTACCACAGACAAAATCCTTATCATACTTTAATACTACGGTGCATAATTATACCTAAAATTTTGCAAATGAAAAGCAAAATTTTTTGATTTAACTGAAAAATTGTAACAAATTATTTCAATTAACTTGCTTGATGGTTTAGATTGCTCAAAATCCTGACCAAGCGTTTTGTCATATTCACAAATTTCATTTTGTGCAGATGTCGTACGATGATTTTTACAATTTTTCTAAGCCGTCTATTTTCTAAACCATCAATTAGGTGGTGGGATGGCTTTTATCCTGTTGCTTTTTTAGTCATGTTACGAAAAAATTCGTCGTTTGTTTTGGAGTCTTTTAATCGGTCAAGTAAAAATTCTGTGGCTTGCGAGTCATCCATGGGTTGAAGCAGTTTACGCAATACCCAAACACGGCGTAGTGTTTCTTCATCAAGCAAGCGTTCTTCACGGCGAGTGCTGGTTTTTTTAATATTGATTGCGGGGAAAATGCGACGCTCGGCAAGGTCTCGTTCAAGAGTAATTTCTTGGTTGCCTGTACCTTTAAATTCTTCAAAAATCACACTGTCCATTTTTGAGCCTGTGTCAATAAGAGCGGTTGAGATGATGGTCAGGCTGCCACCTTCCTCAACATTGCGTGCTGCACCAAAAAAGCGTTTTGGGCGTTCTAGTGCATTGGCATCTACACCACCTGTTAGCACCTTGCCACTTGATGGAATGACGGTATTATAAGCACGAGCCAGACGAGTAATACTATCTAGCAAGATGACAACATCTTGTTTATGTTCAACCAATCGTTTGGCTTTTTCAATGACCATCTCGGCAACCTGAATATGACGAGATGGTGGCTCGTCAAAAGTTGATGCCACCACTTCACCACGCACAGTCCGCTGCATTTCTGTTACTTCTTCTGGGCGTTCATCAATCAGCAAAACGATCAGATAGCATTCTGGATGATTTTTGGCAATGGCTTGAGCAATGCTTTGTAGTAAAACGGTTTTGCCCGCCTTGGGTGGGGCAACGATGATGGAGCGTTGACCTTTGCCAATAGGGGCGATTAAGTCAATGACTCGCCCTGTTAAGTCTTCGGTTGTGCCATTGCCTTGCTCTAGCGTGAGTTGTTGGGTAGGAAAAAGTGGTGTCAGATTTTCAAAAATTAATTTATGACGACTGCGATCTGGCGTATCAAAGTTAATTTGACTGACCTTTAATAGTGCAAAGTAACGCTCTTGTTCTTTAGGTGGGCGGATTTGACCTGCGATGGAATCGCCTGTTTGTAGGTTAAAACGACGGATTTGACTTGGGCTGACATAGATGTCGTCAGGGCCTGCTAAATATGAGCCTTCACTTGAACGCAAAAACCCAAATCCATCAGGAAGGATTTCAAGTACACCATCACCATAAATAGGCTCGCCATTGCGTGCGTGAGTCTTTAAGATGGCAAAAATGATGTCTTGTTTTCGATTTCGTGCCATATTTTCAAGTCCCATTTGTTCTGCAATGGCAAGCAGCTCAGAGACGGATTTTCTTTTGAGTTCGGTCAGATTCATGGGTAGGTCTTGCAAAGATTGGTCATGAGAAATGCTGTCAGCTCTGTGATAGAGATAATCAGACTGGCAAAATATATTATGAGAAAAGGTGCGTTGCGGATTGAAAAAGAATGTGCAACGGTGCGTAATGATACGAGTTTTTGCTCATAAAATCAAGCAAAAAAACAAAGAGACCTGCAAAAAACAAGCCTCTTTTACTCTTTTATTAGATTATTAGAATCGTTAGATTTATAGATGCTTGTCTAACAACTCGGCAAATTCTGATTTTGGACGGCTGCCAACAACAGTATCAACCTTTTCGCCATTTTTAAAAACAAATAAAGTAGGAATGCTACGAATGCCAAAGCGTGCAGCGATTTCTGGGTTGTCATCAACATTAACTTTGACAATGTGGGCAGTACCCTCATAATCGTTTGCCAGCTCTTCTAGGGTTGGTGCAATGGCTTTACAAGGACCGCACCACGGTGCCCAAAAGTCCACAAGTACAGGCTTATCAGATTGTAGGACATCTCGTTCAAAATTTGCATCGGTGGTATTGATGATTGACATATTTTCGCCTTTTTTGTTTGGGTTGTGAATGAAATATGATAGACGGCTTAACAGACTTTATAAAGAGTTGGTCTGGGTATTGATGGATAATCAATAAATAAAAGCCATCAAGTTAATTGTGTTATAATAGCAAAATTTTTAGAAAAAGACAGATTTTTTGTCATTGAATTTGTCAATCGTCCAAATTAATTGTGTTAAAGATATGAATAAAAATACCAATCGTCAAGACCGCTTGACTGATGATAAAATAGCTCGTATGAATGCCGATGAGTTGGCAAAGCCACAAGAGTTTTTTGCCAATTTCATCAAGTCTATCACAATTTATGAAGATGATGATATTTGGGTGGGAGATAAGCCAGCGGGACTTTTGAGTGTAGATGGCAGAACATTGAAGGGCAGTTTGCAATCACGCTTACTTAGGGTAAATCCAAACATCAAACTTATCCATCGGCTGGACATGGATACATCGGGATTGATCATCTTTGCCAAAAATGAGTACGCCCAAAGTCATGTTTCCAAGCAGTTTATAGACCGATTACCTCAAAAAGAATATCAAGCGGTGGTTTTTGGTACTGTTTGTCATGATGGCAAAACAGGGGTGATTGACATACCTGTTCGTTATGAGCCAACCACAAAACCTCGCCATATTGTCGATCCTGCTTGGTCAAAAAAAGCGCTGACTCACTATGAAATCTTGCATCACGAATTACGCACAGATACCCAAGGTAAGGCGCACCCTGTAACTCGTGTGGCTTTAAGGCCTATCACGGGTCGTAGCCATCAGTTGCGTGTGCATATGGTGCATATCGGCCATGTGATGATTGGTGATCCAATCTATGCTCAAAATACTGCACTAGAACTTGCACCAAGACTGAACTTACACGCTCATAAATTGCGGTTAAAGCACCCAGTGCACGGTGTGTGGATGGATTGGCAAAGTGATGTGCCGTTTTGAGGTCAAGTGATGCCAAGGTTAAAATTTGTATGCAGATAAGCTGTACTTATCTTAGTATTCTTAGTATGAAAAACATTAAAAAAGCAAAAAGTATTGTTATTCAATCTCTATTTTTCTTTATTGTTTTAAAGCAAAGAAGGTTTTTTTATTGTATCCATGATTAAATCAGACCGCTTACCACCGCACTTTGATAAATGCGTTTGGCTCGAGTGCCTGTACCACAAAAGACCATCACAGGGCTAGGAAGCTCATTTAAGAGTTTGGCAAATTGTTCAACCACATCAAAAGACAAGCTCTCGCTATCTATGGGCAAATGACGATATTGTAGACCTGCACTGGTTGCGATTTTGTTCAAATCGTCAGTTCTTGGTTGATTGTCGCATTCATCATCAAAACGCAGATTGATGAGACTTTTAAAACCCAATTTTGATAAAACTTGGCATTGGCAAGGGTGGATTTGTTTATAAAGTGTGATGTGCTTTTTGTTCATATTACCGTTCCAATGTCTGTTTAGGCTGCTTAAAAAACAAAGCTATCTTAGCGAAATTTTTGTCATGATTCAACTTTGATTTGGAAATAAGCATATTCTAAAATTTTAAAAATTACAAGAAAATCAGATTTTTTGGCATGAATTACATATCATGCCAATCTTTGCTTTGATGTTTTAGTTTGTCTACGGCAAGTTTGGTACTTAAAAATACTTGTCCTGAAAGCTTATTAAGCAGTTCGCTGTCTTTTAAAATATCCATGACACCCCCCCTTAATCTCTGCAAAATGCAGGCGTTTGCCCTGACTTTTTATTTCTTGATTAAAATCAATCAACATTTCTTGGGCGGTTAAATCCAGATGATTGACGGCGGTCATAATAATAATGATGTCGTGTGCTTTTGGGTGGTCATAATAACGGCGCCTTAAGGTGTTGTGAATGGTGGTGGCATTGCCAAAATACAAACTTTCATCAATTCTTAGCAAGAGTAAGTTGTCAAAAGTAGTTGTTTTGTGGCGTGTGATGTCGCGAAAATGTCCGCTATCACCAATCTGTCCGATGGTGGCGATATTCACTCGATGTGAACGATAAATCATCAGTGCAAAGCTAGATAATATCCCTGCAATCAATCCAACATTTAGCCCAAATCCAATCGCTACAATAAAGCTGATTATCCAGCATAGTGCATCTGCTTTGTCGTGTTTTAGGGCACTGTTTAGGGTGTCAAAGTCCACCATTGAAATTGCTGAAATGACGATGATGGCGGATAAAACCGCATATGGCAATCCTGTCAAAAACTGCCCAAAAAACAGCAAAATTAGCAAAATGCCCACAGCACACATGACCGATGCCAAAGGTGTTTTTGCACCAAGTCCGATATTTAGGCTGGTGCGAGAAATGCCACCTGTCACTGCAAAACCACCTGACATACTGCTGGCGATGTTGGCAAATCCTAAACCAAGCAACTCTTTATTATTATCAAATGACTCTTTATGAATGCGTGCATAATTACTTGCCACTGCTGAGCTTGAAATAAAAGCGATGAGTGCAATAAGTAATGCAGATGGCAACATAGCCAAGAGAGTGCTGATAGATAATGGTGGCAAACTAAGCGTTGGAAAGCCCGTTGGTAGCGGCTCAAGTAGGTGTATGCCAAGCTCTTGCCAATGTAGCTGGTTTGCCAAAATGATGGTGATGATGGTGATGATGATAACAAGCATACGCTTGGCAAAATCGGCACTGGATTTGGGCAGCCACGACCAAAGCCCTGCGACATAGCGATTGGCGAATAAAATAGCAAAAGTTGCCACACCAAGCAGGGCAGTGCTTGGCTGAATGTAAAAGCTACCATGAGCCAGATTTTTGATGATGTCGGTTAGACTGCCACCAACGATGGGTGCACCTATTAGATTTTTGAACTGCGTGATGATGATTAGTGCGGCGGCTGCACTGACAAAGCCACTGGCGACGCCACGGCTGACAAATTGCATGATCCAACCAAGTCGCAATACGCTTGCTAGGCATAAAATCGCTCCCACCATGAATGCTAATGTGATAGATAGCATGATGTACTGCATACTGCCTGTGGCATAATCAGATAAAGCACTGGCAGTCATTACGGCTGTTACTGCCACAGGACCTAGGGCACTGACACTACTTGAACCTATGTAAGCATAAACCAAGGTTGGTACAATAGATGCGTACAGTCCCATGATGGGTGGCAACCCTGCCAATGCTGCGTAGCCTAGGCTTTGAGGAATGACAAGTACCGCCATCATGAAGCCTGCGGTCAATTCGCTAATGATGAGTTTGGGTTGTTGTTTTAAAGTAGTCAGCCAATGGGGAAAAATAGACATTATTATTCAACGCAAAAAAAAGGGTATAAAAAATGAGCCGTTAAATGAACCACTTAATTTAAAAGATTTTTGATACTGCTTAAAAAAGCGTGTTGTTTTTGCCATAAATTTTGATTTTTTGTGCAAAAGTACAATCTTTATACTCTGTGATACTTTATGGCCATTAACTTTTGTTTTATTTATTTTGTCCAGCACAGTTGGGGCTGTCTGGGGCTTTTGCTTGTTTTGTCCATTCATCGGGCGTGTAGGCATGAATGGCGAATGCATGAATCGTACCACCATTGATTTGCATGAGTGATTGTGTAAGAGCATAAATCATTTGATGGCGAGCAATCAGTCGTTTGTCTACAAAAGCATCGCTGACTATGACTAATTTAAAATGGCTTTCTTTGCCATCAAAATATCCTGCGTGTTTATGGCTTTCGTTGTCAAGCATGACATAGGTTGGGTTAAGTTGTTGTATGGCATCTAAGATGGCGTTAGCAGTCGGTGTATTCATTGATTTCCTTAAAGTTTATCAGTATTAATCGTTTTTATGATATTTTAAAAAACAGACTTTAACGATTTTGTGCTATGATTTGTATTAAAGAGTATGCGTGTATTTTTGTGATGATTTCATTATAATAAAAGTCAAAATAAATACAAGTATTTGCGACAAAAAGCATCAACTTTATTGATTAACAAGACATCTGTGAGAAAAAATGACCGATTTAACCAATATTCCTTTGCCACCAGAGCCACCAGAAGATTATGAATGTTGTAATAATGGTTGCGATGAACTGTGTGTATTTGAAATTTATCGCTTGCAAAAAGCAGATTATGATGCCAAATATAATCATGGGCATGATCATTTAAATAAAAGCATTCGTTCAAAAGAGGGTACTGATGAGTGATGGTGTATTAAAACCGTCGGAGAATTTTGATGCCATCATCATCGGTGCTGGTGCTTCTGGGTTGTTTTGTGCATTTCATGTTGCTCTTTATGGCAAGCGTGTCTTGGTGCTTGACCATGCCAATAAAGCAGGCAAAAAAATTCTCATGTCTGGTGGTGGTCGCTGCAATTTTGTTAATATGTCGGTTGCACCTAATGCGTTCATCGGTCAAAATTGCCATTTTGTAAAATCTGCTTTGAGCCGCTATACAAGTGATGATTTTATCAAACTTGTACAAAAACATGGCATCGCTTATCATGAAAAATCACACGGAGAGCTGTTTTGTGATGATTCATCTAAAGACATTTTAAATATGCTCATCAGCGAGTGTGATATGGCAGGTGTGGATATTCGTTTAAATACAAGTATTGATCAGATTGTTAAAAATCATACGGACGAATTTAAGCTGTCTGTCTTGCCAAAAAATGGCAAGTCTTATGAATTATCTTGTCGTCATTTGATTATCGCTACAGGCGGATTGTCAATTCCGACACTTGGTTCTAGTGGCTTTGGTTATCAAACCGCAGTCCAGTTTGGACATAGCATTGTGCCCACTGAAGCGTCCTTGGTGCCATTTACTTTTACTGACCGAGTAGGCGAGCTGACTAAGTCGTTGGCGGGCATCAGTCTTGATGTGGTTGCTTTTAATGATAAGGCAAGTTTTACCCTGCCCATGCTTTTTACTCATCGGGGTTTGTCTGGGCCTGCAATGCTTCAGCTGTCTAATTATTGGCAATTAGGAGAGATGATTAGTATCAATCTATTGCCTGAGCATGATGTAGGACGGCTGCTGATTGATGCAAAAAGAACATACCCAAAACAGTATATTCGTACTATTTTGGCACCTTATTTCCCCAAAAAATTATTGGCGGTTTTGCAGAGTGTTTTTTGGCAAAAATGGCAGGATATTGAGCTTGCCAATGTCAAAGATAAGGACTTGGTGGATATTGGTAAAAACATCAATGCTTGGCAAATTAAGCCGTCAGGCACGGAAGGCTATCGGGTGGCGGAGGTAACCCGAGGTGGCGTCAATACAGATGAGGTGAAAGGTAAAACGATGGAGAGCAAGCTGTGTTCACGATTGTACTTTATTGGTGAAGTGCTTGATGTGACAGGACATTTGGGCGGATTTAATTTCATGTGGGCTTGGGCGAGTGCTTATGTGTGTAGCGAGGCAGTGGGAGCAGATTGGTAAGCACTTTGGTTGCCAGCCTCGCTGGGCAAAATATTTTTTCCTATCATTGATCAGTAAAAGCCACCAATTCTTTAACAGGCATTCTGCCATTTAATTGTGGTGTGATGGTATGGTTTAGTATGCTGATTTGAGCAAGAAAGTCTGCCCTTGGGATTAAAGTTGCTCCAAGACTCATTAGGTGCGAGTTTTCTAATTGGCAATCAATCAGTTGTATATTTTTGTGTTTTGCAATCACATTCATTGCCCAAAATGCCATTTTTGATGCGTCTGTACGAGTGTGAAACATACTCTCACCACAAAATACTGCACCAAGTTGTAAACCGTACAGCCCTCCAATCAGCTCGCTGATTTGTGGTTCGCCTTCCCAAATCTCAATGCTAATCGCCACGCCTATTTCATGCAGGCGTGTGTAAGCATCTATCATTTGAGTGGTTATCCAAGTATCATCAGCATAAAGGCGAGGTTTGGCACAGGCGTGAATAACACGCTTAAAAGCGGTATTTGTGCTGATTTGCCAAGTGGATTTTTTGGCAGTGCGGACAAGGCTGTTAGACGGTTGAAAATCGTGGGGGTGTAGCACACAGCGAACAGGTGGACACCACCAACAAATTGGGTCGCCATCATTAGACCAAGGAAAGACCCCCACACGATAGGCATTTAATAGCGTGGCGATGGATAAGTCAGCTCCTGCACCAATAAAGCCGTCTTCGTCTGCTACATCAATGATGTTAGAGAAATTAAACACAGAGCGGTCAGCAATGGCGTGTAGGTCGGCAAGACTAAGAATTTGCATGATGTTAATGGCGTATTGTTGCTAAGTACTACATGGATATTGTTTATAACCAATGACAGCAAAAGTTTATCAAAACAACAGATGATATCGACAAAATCAAAATATTGAATGATTGCGGTAATGACCAATGAGCCAAGTCAAAAAGGACGAAAAATTCATCGCCCTTTGATTGGTTTAAAAATTACAAACCGTCTAAATACTTTTCAGCGTCTAGTGCTGCCATACAGCCCGTTCCTGCCGATGTGATGGCTTGGCGATAGATGTGGTCGGCGACATCGCCTGCGGCAAACACGCCTTGTACGCTGGTGGCGGTGGCATCGCCATTTAATCCGCTATTGACTGTGATATAGCCATCTTTCATGTTGATTTTACCACCAAACATGGCAGTGTTTGGTGTATGTCCAATGGCAACAAACATTCCTGTTACATCAAGTGTTTTGCTTGTGCCGTCTGTGTTTTCAATGACCACCCCAGTAACGCCCATCTCATCACCCACAACTTCTTTGATGGTGCTGTTCCATTCAATAGAAATATTGCCATTGTTGACTTTCTCAAATAATTGTTCTTGCATGATTTTTTCAGCACGCAGGGCATCACGGCGATGCACCAGCGTTACATGGCTTGCAATATTTGATAGGTACAAGGCCTCTTCAACAGCAGTATTACCACCACCAATAACCGCAACTTTTTGATTTTTATAAAAAAATCCATCACAAGTTGCACAAGCTGACACACCACGACCCATGAATCTAGATTCGCTCTCAAGCCCTAGATATTGAGCGGTTGCCCCTGTGGCGATGATGAGTGCATCACAAGTGTAACTTTGTTTATCACCCATGAGTGTGAATGGGCGATTTTGTAAATCCACATCTTGAATGTGGTCATAAATAAGCTGTGTGCCAAATCGTTCGGCGTGCTCTTTCATTTCTTCAACAAGTGCTGTGCCCGTTAGGCCGTGGCGACCACCTGGCCAATTGTCAATCTCAGTGGTGGTGGTCAACTGCCCACCCACAGTCAAGCCTGTGATGATGACAGGGTTTAGGTTGGCACGAGCAGCATAAATGGCGGCTGAATAGCCAGCAGGTCCAGAACCCAAAATGATCAGTTTGTGATGTGTCATGAAAAATCCCAATGATTAAATCTAATATCTATATAAATTTTTCTAGTATATGGGAAAATTAGTAAAGATTGCAAGACAAATCTGGCAAATCGTCATGATTGACAAAAGTAAATTTAGAGAATAGTATCCAGCCTATTAAAAATTTTTTGCAAAATCATGATAAAACTTTTGGTATATCAAAGCGTTATCCTATATAATGTAGAGTTTGAATTTTTGACCGCCTACCATAAAGCATCATACCATGAATAAACTACTACAACACGATTTTGTCAATCAAATGCTCGGTCAGCTGCCTACTATTAAACGCTTGTTTTTTAGTGTGGTTGCTGTAGCATTATTTGCATTTTTGTTCGTCTCTTTGTTTTCTTATGACCCTACCGACCCTGCTTGGTCTTATGTGGGTGCTCATCAAGACATTACCAATATTGGCGGTCGTTTGGGGGCATGGACAGCAGATATTTTGCTTGTGTTTTTTGGATTTGGTGCGTGGTTTATCTTGCTGGTGATTGTGTATGAGTTGGTGCATTTGTGGTGGGAGCGTACTTCTGTTTTTTGGCTATTACGATTCTTTGCTTATGTGTTCTTATTGGCGTGCGTAAGTGCACTTTGTGCACAAATTGGTACATGGTGGGGGAATAAATCAACCATCTTTGGTGGCGTGCTTGGGCATGAGCTGATGGCATCATTGGTGGGGGTGTTAGGCGTGATGGCTACAATCGGATTTTTGGGTGTTGTTGGGCTGGTTGTGGCGGTTTTGACTTTTGACATTCCTTGGCTGGCATTTTGGCAAAAGCGTTACCGCAAGGCGGGGGTTGATGAAGTTGATACAAAAGATATGATGAGTGATGAAAGTAGTTATCATGATAAATTCATCATCAGTCAAAACAGCCCAATAGTTCCTAATTATCAGCCACACAATCACGAAGGCACGCTGGAGAGCTTTTTGGTAAATTCTGGTTTGCGTGAGGAGTTGATCGCCAAAAAACAGGCGGAATTGGACAGTAAGCTTGCAGAAGATCATACAGGTAGCATGCCAATCTATGAGACGCATACTCAGCCCAACTATGAGAATTTGCCCAATGATGTCGTAGGCGAAATGAGCGTTGTGGATGCTAATGCACCCCATCAGGCTGATGAACCGACCGCTTTTGATGATTCTATTGAGCAATCAGTGGTGTTGTCGGATATCAATGACAGCGATGTTTCTCATGAGGTGGGTTTTGATGAGGTGATTTTGCCTGATTTGCAAGAAACAAACTTGCAAGAAATGAGCTTGCCAAAAACAAAAGTGGATTTAAAGGGGTTGGATTTGGGTGATTTGGCGGTCAATAACGATGTTGGATCGTTTGAGTTGCCTAATGCCCCTCAGTTTGATGCCTTTCAGCCTGATGACTTTCAAATGGCGGAGTCAACAAAAGTAGAGCAAACACCTGTGCATAATATCATGCCAAAATCCATGCCAAGCGGTGTTGAGAGACCAAAATCACACGCCATGAGTACATTGGAATATCGCATGAGTCTAAGTCCTGTGCCTACGCTTGATATCTTAGACCCAAAACCTAAAAAGTTCATCACTTATACCCCAAGCCAACTCCAAGAACTCTCAGAATTGCTTGAAATCAAATTACAAGAATTTAACATCAAAGCCAGTGTGATTTCGGCGATGGTGGGGCCTGTGGTTACTCGCTTTGAGGTGGACTTGGCGGCAGGCATCAAGGCGAGTCGGGTCAGCAAGATTTCTCAGGATTTGGCACGCTCCATGCGTATGACTTCTTTGCGGGTGATTCCTGTGATTGCAGGCAAATCCTATATTGGCATTGAGGTGCCAAACCGTAATCGCCAAGAGGTTGGTCTGATTGAGCTTTTGGATACTGATGACTATAAAAACCCAAATGCTGGCATCAGCATTGCTATTGGGGCAGATATTAATGGCAAACCTGTGATTGCTGACCTTGCCAAAGCACCACATATGCTGGTGGCAGGTACGACAGGTTCGGGCAAATCGGTACTGGTGAATTCGTTTTTGATGTCTATGCTGTTAAAATATACGCCAGACGAGCTCAAACTGATGCTGATTGATCCAAAACAGCTTGAACTGGCTAATTATGTCGATATTCCGCATCTGCTGACCCCTGTCATCACTGATATGGCGGAAGCGACCTCTGCACTTAATTGGTGCGTTACCGAGATGGAACGCCGTTATCTTCTTATGAGCAAGCTACGTGTACGCAATTTGGCCGCTTTTAACCAGAAGATTGCCGAGGCAAATGAAGCTGGTGAGCCAATTTTAGATCCATTGTGGCATGCTTCTGATCATGTGAGTGATGGTGTGCCTAAGCTAAAACCATTATCAAAAATTGTCGTTGTGGCAGATGAATTTGCCGACATGATCATGCAACTTGGCAAAACTGCCGAGGAGCCGATTGTTCGACTTGCCCAAAAATCTCGTGCGGCAGGCATTCATCTAATCTTGGCAACCCAAAGACCTGTGGCAAATGTGGTTACTGGTCTTATCAAGTCCAACATTCCTTCTCGTGTTGCTTTGCGTGTGAACTCTGCAACCGACAGTCGCATCATCATCGAAGAATCTGGGGCGGAGAATATGCTTGGACATGGTGATATGATGTTTTTGGCACCAGGGGCGATTGAGACTGAGCGTGTGCATGGGGCGTATGTTAAAGATGATGAGGTAAATCGTGTAACGGATGCTTGGCGTGAAAGGGGCGTGCCTGATTATATCGATTTAAGCGAAAGCTATACCTTTGAAGGAGAGGGCTCTGGCGATGGCGGTGCAGGCGGTGATGATGAGTATTTTGATTTGGCGGTATCGCACATTTTGGAGACTCGTAAGGTCTCTATTTCTGCCTTACAGCGTAAATTTAGTATTGGCTATAATCGTGCTGCACGCATTGTTGATGTGATGGAAGAGCGAGGGGTGGTCAGTGCAGCAGATCACAGTGGCAAGCGTCAGATTTTGATGTAGGTTGATATGGATTTACATGGTTATTTGCCCATCATTGTGGCATTGGGCATTTTGGGTTTTTTATTGGGTAATATTTTTGCCCTAAAACCCAAAGCTTATGAGGTGAGGACGGCAGATTTTCGCCTGTTGGCTCGTCAGTTTGGCATTAATCCTAAGCTTATCACTCGCCCAAACTGGCTACCTGCCAAGCCTCAAAAACAAAATCATCATACCGCTAAGACTGATTTTGTGGCAATGTACGCCATGGTGCGTGATGATTGGCGATTGCCGATGGTGCGTTTTGTTCGTGTTGATGGTGTGTGGCAGGGGGCTGATGATGAACTTGCCACATTGATTGAGAATATGCCAAAGACCATCACAGATCATGCGGTGGGATTGCAATTTAAAGCCAACAGCGTAGCATTGTATTGGGCAGATGCTCATTATCAGTCATCACAAGGTATGCATCAATTAGATATAAATACTGCCAAAATGGATTTGCAAAAGCTGTGTCAGGCACTCAACGTATTGGGTGATTTTGTCAATGCACGCAAATGATGCGGTTGGCTGTTAATAATTATCATCAATCATGATTGCCATCTTGTCATGATGGGCGATTGTGTGCTATTTTATAAAATAGTATTTTGACTGGTCAATTTTGTCCATTTTAGTGGACAATCCAATAAAAACCAATATAAAAAGGTAACTTCATGGCTGTGAAAGCAACCACCAAAAAAATCAGTAAAGCTGCCAAACCTAAATCGCCTACTGAGGGTAAATCACTGGTTATTGTAGAATCACCTGCCAAAGCCAAGACGATTAATAAATACTTAGGCGATGGCTTTATTGTGCGTTCTAGTGTCGGTCATGTGCGTGATTTGCCTGTGTCTGGTAAGGATAGAGCCAAAGAAAAAAGCGATGAAACAGGGCTGTCTCGTGAGCAAAAGGCACAGCGTGCACTTGTGCGTCGTATGGGCGTAGACCCTGAGCATGATTGGGATGCGGTGTATGAGGTTTTGCCAAACAAAACCAAAGTGATTCGAGAGTTGAAAGCGTTGGCAAAAGAGGCAGACACCATCTACCTGGCAACGGACTTGGACAGAGAGGGTGAAGCGATTGCATGGCACCTAAAAGAGGTGATTGGTGGCAATGATGATAAATATAGCCGAGTGGTGTTTAATGAAATTACCAAAACCGCCGTGCAAAATGCCTTTAAAAATCCAAGTAAGCTAAATATTGACCGAGTGAATGCTCAGCAAGCACGAAGATTTCTTGATCGTGTGGTGGGCTTTATGGTGTCGCCATTATTATGGGCGAAAGTGGCTCGTGGGCTGTCAGCAGGGCGAGTGCAGTCAGTGGCAACTCGTCTGGTGGTAGAGCGTGAACGAGAGATTCGTGCCTTTGTGCCTGTGGAATATTGGGAAATTCATACCAATAACCAAGTGATTGGTGATACGATACGCCTAGAGGCAACCAAATTTCAAGGAAAAAACCTAGAACTTGGCAACCAAGCCGATGCTGATGCGATCGTTCGTATTTTAAGTAATGCTGATTTTGTTGTGTCTAGCATTGATGAAAAGCCTACTCAATCTAAAGCGTCCGCACCTTTTATCACATCAACTTTACAGCAAGCTGCGAGTACTCGCTTGGGGTTTTCGGTCAAAAAAACCATGATTCTTGCCCAGCGTTTGTATGAAGCAGGTTTTATTACTTATATGCGTACCGACTCAACTTTTTTAAGTCAAGATGCTTTAACAGCGGTGCGTGATTACATTGGCAAGGCGTTTGGTCAAGAATATCTGCCAGAAAAGCCTAATCATTATGGTAATAAGCAAAATGCCCAAGAGGCTCATGAGGCGATTCGCCCATCCAGCGTTGCCATCAAATCTGGCCAGCTGACAGCAATGGAGCGAGATGCACAGCGGCTTTATGAATTGATTTGGCGACAGTTTGTGGCGTGTCAGATGGTGCCTGCCCGTTATCGTTCGGTCAGTCTTATTGTAGATGCCAATGGTGTAGAGCTCAGAGCCAAGGGGCGTAAACTGGTCTTTGATGGCTATACTAAGGTTCAATCCCCCACCAAAAGTGATGATGTGCTATTGCCAAATGTACAAGTAGGTGAAAAATTACCACTCATTAGCATTGAGCCTAGCCAGCATTTTACCAAGCCGCCTGCCAGATATTCTGAGGCAAGTCTTGTTAAAGAGCTTGAAAGTCGTGGTATTGGCAGGCCATCAACCTATGCTTCCATCATTTCTACCATTCAAGAGCGAGGCTATGTCCGACTGGAAAATAAACGCCTGTATGCTGAAAAAATGGGTGATATCGTAACCGAACGACTGATAGAAAGTTTTCCTGATTTGATGGATTATGCATTTACAGCAGGTCTTGAAGATAAGTTGGACGAAGTCGCTGAGGGTCATCAAGATTGGAAGCGAGTGTTGGATAATTTTTATGGCGATTTTAAGAATAAACTTGACACCGCCAAAGGTAAAGACGGCATGCGTCCTAATGACCCAACCAATGTGCCAGACATTCACTGTGATTTGTGTCATCGCCCCATGCAAATTCGTACAGGTTCAACTGGTGTGTTTTTAGGTTGCACAGGCTATAATCTACCACCAAAAGAACGCTGTAAAGGTACAAAAAACCTCGTATCAGCATCGGCCCTTATTTTTGATGTTGATGATGATTCGGCAGAGGTGAATGCCTTGATGGAGAAAAAGCGTTGTCCAAAATGCAACTCAGCAATGGAGGCTTGTATCGTTGATGGTGGCTTAAAATTACACATCTGTGGCAATAATCCTGACTGTGATGGCTATATGCTTGAACGAGGTGTTTTTGAGCTGGCGGCAACAGAAAATACCAAAGATGTGCCTGCCATTTCTTGTGATAAATGTGATGGGCAGATGACTTTAAAAACAGGTCGCTTTGGTGCTTATTTTGCCTGTAATGACTGTGATAATACCAGAAAGGTGCTAAAAAATGGTGAAGTTGCACCACCACGCATGACTGCGATCAGTATGCCAAATCTACGCTCACAGAAATTTGATGATCATTATGTACTTCGTGAAGGAGCTGCAGGTTTATTTTTGGCGGCCAGCAAATTTCCCAAAGTTCGTGAGACTCGCCCACCAAAACTTAGTGAGCTTCGTCCGATTAAAGATGAGCTGGAACCAAAGTTTGCCTATTTGTTTGATGCGCCAGATGCTGATGATAAAGGCAATCCAACCATTCTTCGCTGGTCTCGTAAGAATGCCGAACAATATATTGGCTCAGAAAAAGATGGCAAGGCAACACGCTTTGCCTTGGTGTGGCGAGATGGTAAATGGATAGAGGCGTAATGCCAGTATTTTAAGCAATTTTTAATGATTGATTTTGAATAAAAAAGCCTGCCGATGAGCAGGCTTTTTTTGTATGGCTAAATCCACATAAATTTTGGTGAATTACAACCATAACACTTGGTTATAAATTATTTTGATTTAGAGTATTGATTTTATCTAATATACATTTTAAGAGTATGGATTTATATTAAAACCATAATAATATTATGTGTTTATTTTGTTACATATCTATTCTAGTTGTTACTAATCAATTTTGGAGTTTGCCATGAAGCGTTTTGGCTTATCAGTAATGATGTTTTCTACTTTGATTGCGATATTGGCTGTTGTGTTTGTTGGATTGCTTGCTTTGACACAGTTTGCTCGTCCAGAGTCTGCCACCAAGCCAGTCGCCCAAGACGAGCAACAAGCAAGTCAAGAGTCGCTGGTCAGTACTCGCCCAGATGAGCCGATTAAACCGATTGCTTTACCCAATATTGACAACCCGAAGGCGGTTGCACTTGGTCAAAAACTGTGGTTTGATACCCGCTTATCTAAGTCTGGCGGTTTGTCGTGTAATTCGTGCCACAATCTTGCGATGGGTGGTACGGATAATATGCCAACTTCTATTGGGCATAAGTGGGCAGAGGGTCCAATTAACTCTCCTACTGTGTTAAATAGCGGTCTTGCTATTGCTCAGTTTTGGGATGGTCGTGCTAATACCTTAAAAGAGCAGGCGGGCGGGCCAATTGAAAATCCACTTGAAATGGCATCTACTCATGACCATGTGGTTAAAGTATTAAATAGTATTCCTGCGTACCAAGATGAATTTAAAAAGGCATTTAGTGATTATCAAGATGCCATCACTATTGAACAGGTAACTCGTGCATTAGCAAGTTTTGAGGATACGCTGGTTACGCCAAACAGCCGTTTTGATAAGTGGCTTGCTGGCGATGATAAGGCAATTAATGAACAAGAATTGCGTGGTTATAAAACATTTAAGCAATCAGGCTGTGTGGCATGCCATAATGGTGAATTGCTAGGTGGCGGTTCATTCCAAAAGTTTGGTGTATTTGAGCAATATACCACCAAAAATTTATCTGAAGGTCGGTTTGCGGTAACTGGCAAACCAGAGGATAAAATGCTCTTTAAAGTACCAACGCTTCGTAATATTGAGCTGACCTATCCGTACTTCCATGACGGTCAAGTAAATTCACTAGAAGAAGCGGTGAAAATCATGGGTAAAATTCAGCTGAATAAAGATTTTACTGAGGCAGAGACGGCTGATATTGTGGCATTTTTAAAAACCTTAACAGGCGACCAGCCAAAACTGCAATACCCACACTTACCACCATCAAATCCGAACACGCCATTACCTAATCCATTTGGTAAATAATCAGATGAATAAAAAAAACAAGGCAGTCTGTGATTGCCTTGTTTTTTATTTTAAGAATAATCATAAAGGTAAAAATGTGCTTGCTACTTTAATGGCAATGACCCAAAATTTTATGGCTTTTCATTTTAAAAATAACTGACCGAGTGTGGTTGTCTACTTATCTGATCTGTCTTTAAGCTGGTGTAGATTTTAATTGGTTTTTTTAAATAAATAAATACAAAAAGACGCTGTTACTTTAAAATCACTTTGCATTTTTAGGGCTGTTTTGCGGTCAAGTTTGGCCTTGTAGGTGTAAGGGGTCATGTCAATCAAATCAGCCAAACTTTGACCATCAAGCATCAGTGGGGCATCAATACACCATTCGTCAATGAGTGTAAACTCTGGTGACAGTTGAGTGATGAACTTGGTGGGGTCGTGTGGCTTGACCACACCAAATAACTGTTCACGCATGGCATAAAGGTGCTGCTGAGCGGGCGTGGCGATGAGTAGATGGCCACCAGTTTTTAAAGCTCTGAGCATTTCAGCTTTTGGTAAAGGACTAAAAAAACTCGTGCAAATATCTATATCGCCATCAGCCACAGGCAGTACCACTCCTGTGCCAACTACCCAAGTAATACCGCCGTGAATATCTTGATTTTTATAAGTTTTTGAGGCGGTAATGATGGCAGTTTTGGCAATATCTAAGCCAATCACTTGTCTGCCATCATCTGCCAAGATGCTTGTGTAATAGCCTTCACCACAACCGATGTCAAGTATCGTCTTGGGCGACAGCTTGTTGATGATACTTGCAATTTCATCACGCAGTGGCTGATAATGCCCACCTGATAAAAAGCGTCTGCGAGCCTGTACCGATTCTGGTGTGTCGCCTGCATGATGGCTATTTTTGTGCTGAACGATATGTAAATTGACATAGCCGTCCTTGCTGATGTCGTAGCTGTGGCGGTTTTGACAAGTATAAGTTTTGCCTTGTAAATCTAGAACGGTTTGGCAGATTGGGCAGGTGAGCATTGTTTGATGGCTTAGTAAAAAATCGTCCTATTTTATCGTAAAAGATGGTTTTTGGCTATGCCAATCACACATTTATGCTTTTATCTCATCTCTTTTAAATACCCAGTCTTTGTCTGTGCTTGCCAGTTCGTCAAAATAATAGCCATCAACATCAAAGTTTTTTAATTGCTCAGGGTCGGTGATGGCATTTTTGGTGGCAAAGTTTACCATCATGCCACGAGCTTTTTTAGCATAAAAACTGATGATTTTGTATTGACCATTCTTTTGGTCAAGGAATTTTGGTGTGATGATGCTGGCGTTGATTTTATTGGGCTTAACCGCACCGTAATATTCGTTAGACGCCAAATTGACTAAAACATCAGAACCGCTATTTACAATGCGTTCGTTAATCAGGTTGGTGATTGTATCACCCCAATATTGATATAGATCATCAGCGTGAGGCGTTTTGAATTTTGTGCCCATTTCAAGACGATAAGGGAGCATTAAATCCAGTGGTTTGAGCAATCCATACAGTCCTGACAAAATGCCCAAATGCTTGTTTAGATACAAGATTTGTGTCTCATTGAGTGAATAGGCATCAAGCCCTGTATAGACATCGCCATCAAATAAATAAGCGGCAGGTTTGGCATTATCATCAAAAGGATACGCCCAAATTTGATTGCGTGCGACATTAAGTTCGGCAATTTTGGCAGAAATATGCATGAGCTCTTGCAAATCTAGCACATCTTTGGTTTTTAGAGTTTTCATCAGCTCGATGGCGTGTTCAATAAGAGCAGGCTGGCTGTATTGACGATTAAGACTGACTGGAATGGGTGTTTTTTCGTCTAGATTCTTGGCAGGAGATAATAAAAAATACATGACAATTTTCCAAATTATTCAAACTAACTTACTTTATTATAGGTAAAATTTGTCAAAATACAAAGTTAAAATTACCAATTCTTATGTTTTGTGCATTTGCAGGCTGGCTTATGGGTTGTGAGGTTTTTGCGTGTTCCAAAAAAAACCGCCCCCAAAAAAAGGCGGTTTTTATCACTATAAACATCTATAAAAAATTGCTAATACTTTTATTTAAAATCCTTAGGATTTAAACAGCTTGGCAAGTGGCGGATAGGATCGCTCTCACAGCCCACCAATCTGGCACACCATCTTAAAATTGACTTCGCCTGCCGAATCTGGGATTACATCATCCCAATTTTGCGAACTATAAAAGCTAATGGGATAGGTTTCGCTCCATACGCTGTTGCCTTGCTTGTCATAAAGCACCGCGCTACTAAAATCCCGTTTTTGATGGGTGCAGTCAAAATGGTAAAGAGATTTGATTTGCCAATAGGTTTTGCCACCTGCTTCTTTTTGAGCGGTTTTAAAATCGAATCGTACCCACGCACTGACATACCGCCCACCGCCTGTAAAAGACTCGACACGCACGCTGTCTTTGTCTAAATAATCTTTAAAATCTTTGGTTTCGCCTGTCTGCACCCAATCACTAGCAAAAGCAGGTGTGGCAAGCATGAACGCAATGATAAGATATTTTTTCATAAAGCCTCCTTTAAATTTTATCTATTTTAATTTGTTGAACCATAAAAAACCACCCATAAAGAGTGGTTTTTTTAATTTTACGCAACATATTTTTTAATTTTACGCAAAATCTTTGGGATTTAGACAGCTCGCCAAGTGTTTGGCAGGGTCGCTGTTATAGGCTTGTATCGCCTCATCCACACTCATGCCGAGTGCTTTGGCAACGCCCTCGCCATAAGCTTTGTCGCAAAAGTGGCAATTGCGGATATGGCGGTATTTGATAAAATCTAAGGCATCGCCCATCGCCGCTGCGGTATTGTCAAACAAGGCTTGCTTTTGCGTGTCGTTCATCAGATTAAACAACGCGCGTGGCTGGCTAAAATAATCATTGTCATCTTCACGAAAATCAAAAATCGCAGCGTGTCCGTCAATTTTTAAGGGTGGCTCGGCAAATTGTGGCTGTTCTTGCCATTGATTAAAGCTGTTTGGCTCATAATGCGGACGGCTACCATAATTGCTATCCACTCGCCCTTGACCGTCTCGGTGGTTGGTATGCACAGGGCAACGGGGGGCATTCACAGGAATTTGATGGCGGTTTACGCCCAAACGATAGCGTTCGGCATCGGCATAATTGACAAGGCGTGCTTGCAACATTCTATCAGGCGATACGCTAATACCTGGCACCAGATTGCTTGGGGCAAAGGCGGCTTGCTCCACATCCAAAAAGTAGTTGTCAGGATTTTTATTTAACTCAAACTCGCCCACTTCAATCAAAGGAAATTGTTTTTTTGACCACACTTTGGTCAAGTCAAAGGGATGAAAATCCACACTGTTAGCCTCTTCTTCTGGCATAACTTGGATAAACATCGTCCATTTGGGAAAATCGCCTTGTTCAATGGCTTCGTACAAATCTTTTTGGTGGCTTTCACGGTCTTTGGCAATTACCGCCTCTGCTTCGCTATCCGTCAAATTTTGGATGCCTTGCTTTGTGCGAAAGTGGAATTTGACCCAAAAGCGTTCGTTTTTGTCATTGATAAAGCTGTAAGTATGGCTACCAAATCCGTGCATATGGCGGTAGGATTTGGGAATGCCACGGTCGCTCATCACGATGGTTACTTGGTGCAAAGCCTCTGGCAGTAGCGTCCAAAAATCCCAGTTGTTGGTGGCACTACGCATATTGGTGCGTGGGTCTCTTTTGACCGCTTTGTTTAGGTCAGGGAATTTTAGGGGGTCACGCAAGAAAAACACAGGTGTGTTGTTGCCCACCATATCCCAGTTGCCCTCTTCGGTATAAAATTTTAGGGCAAAGCCACGAATGTCTCGCTCGGCATCCGCCGCCCCACGCTCGCCTGCCACCGTTGAGAAGCGTGCAAACATTTGGGTTTTTTTGCCAATTTGGCTAAAAATTTTGGCACGGGTGTATTTTGTGATGTCGTGGGTTACTGTAAAAGTACCAAACGCCCCAGAGCCTTTGGCGTGCATACGCCGTTCTGGAATGACTTCACGAGCAAAGTCGGCAAGTTTTTCGTTAAGCCACAAATCTTGCAGTAGGATAGGACCTCTTGCCCCTGCGGTCATACTGTTTTGATTTGAGACCACAGGCGCACCGTTTTGGCGTGTCAGGTGGGTAACAGGGCAAACGGCTTTGTGGGCGTCTTGTGGTTCAAGCGTTTGGGGGTCAATCGTGTTGGTTTTGTTGTCTGTCATTTTGTTGTCTTTCATAGCTTTTTTGTCTGTCATAAAAATCCTTGGCGATGGCTAGGGTTAAAAATTGATTATAACATTATTTGGGTGCTAAGATTGTTGGGTTTTGTAAGGGTTTGTGCTTACACGCTATTGCACAATCTGTATCAACCGCTCAAAACTATCCACCACCTGATAGCTAATCGGCACACTATCCACACCTGATTGTTTGTCTTGGGTGAGTAGCGTGTCGTCTTGTGACTGGGCTTGCCCAAGTTTTTCAAAAAACAATTTGGCACTTTGTATTTTGTGTTTTTCACTGTCTCTTAAATCGCTTTGGCTCATACCGCCTTTGGTCTCGGCAACAAAATAGACATTGCGAATTTTTTGCCCTGCTTTGTCTTGATTAAAAGCAATCGCCCAATCAGGATTATAACCGCCAAAAGGGGTGGGTATTTCAAAGTTTTTGGGCAATTTGGCATAGACCACCACATCGTCCACCGCCTCTTCTAGGGCTTTGACAAAATGTTGTTCAATCTTAGAATCGGTCGGCACAAAATCATAAATATGGCGTGTGGCAGGCGTGGCATTGTCAGGCAGTGGCACATTGTCCACAAAAATCTCGTTGCTGTTATAACTTTGGGCGGTTAGTTCATAGCTGATTTTTTGCACAATCAATCTGGCTTTTTCTTCATTGATAATACGGCTTATCTCGCCAATAAAAGTCTCTGGATTGTGTGTAAATTGGGCAAACACCGCTTTGTTGATGCCTTTTAAAATAGCCACCACCGTACGGCGTGTTAGTTTGGTTGATTTGGCAACTTGTCCGACAAGGTCATAAGTAATGGGCGTATGCACATTGATGGCGTAGCGTTTGTAGTGTGTATTGGCTTTTTCAAAGCCTTCGCCTGCATTTAGCGTATCATAATCAAGCTGGTCTTTTTGCTCGGCGGTTTTGATGGTATAAGTCAAAGACGGCACAAATTTACCGCCCTTATCACGGCTTGTGTTGTCCACCGCTTTGATGCTTGCCTCAATCAAGATTTGACTGTCTAGATTGATTTGAAAAATGGCTTTTTGGTTGATGCGTCGCCATAGGGCTTGAAATTCTTTGCGTGCTATATTGGTTGGGTTTAGGCGGTTTTTGGGTTTATTGCCATTATCAATCATCCCTGCCAGCAACTTGGTATTTACCACGCTGTCAATGAGATTGATAATGCTGTGGGTAAAGGGTTTTAAGTCTTCAGGCAGTGTTGGTAAGTTGCCATTGTCCTTATCATCTTGGAATTTGGCAAGCAAATTGTCGTCATCGTCAAGATACTCATTTTTGAGTAAATATTTATAAATCTGATTGGCGGTATCGCTATTGACCACCATTTGCCCACCCAAATCGCTTAATAATACTTTGCCTGTAAAATACTGTGGATTGGCACGATTTGGGCGACTTTTTAGACTGTCTTTGAGTTCTTGTTGTAGTCCGCCCACAAAATTGGCATAGCTTTCATTGGTAATCACGGTCAAATTATTCAAAACCTGCACTTCACCCAATGGCAAATAGCCACTGTCCATTCGTGTGCCAAATTTGTCCACCGCTAGGCGAAGTCCACGCCCCACTTCTTGACGGCGTGAGATGATGTTGTCAGAATGTTTGAGTGTACAAATCACAAAAACATTGGGATTGTCCCAACCTTCACGCAACGCAGAATGCGAAAAGATGAACCGCACATTTTTGCGTTTTTTGGTCATTTCATCATCGTGTGGCTCAGAAAAGGCAAGCAATGATTCTTTGTCCTTTAAAATCAAGTCATAAGCGTTCACATCGTCCGCCACCGCCACACTTTTGCCCAGTTCTTCATCTTTGACATTTTTGGTGGTTGGATTGACCAAATGGCGGTTTTTGTCCACACTAAAATAGCCGTTGTGCGTGTCATTCACATCAATGGATTTTAGGTAGTTTTGGTAAGGGTCGTTTTCTAAGTTCAAATCCAAATAGTTTGCCACTTCCGCCTGATAGGCGTCCACAAACATTTGGGCATAGTTGCCATTGACTGCCTTGCCATCGGTGTCGTATTGGCGGTATCTGGCAACTTCATCAATAAAAAACAAACTTAGCACCTTAATGCCTTTATAAAACAGCCTTTGTTCGGTTTGTAAATGCGACCGCACCGTCTCACGGATTTGGATACGGCGTAAATCGGTGTCATCAAGATTGCCTTGTCCAACGCCAAGGCGAATGCCATTGGCAAACTCTATGCTTTGATGGGTGATATTGCTCACCACATAGCGGTCTTTGTATTGCTCGGACTCGCCTGACACTACATACAAATCATCGCCTTTTTTGACTTGGCGGATTTCACGGCGAAAAGTGCCTTTTTTGGATTTGATTTCAAACTCCAAACGAGCAATGGGCGCTTGTGCCGACACGATGACTTCTTGCAAATACACATAACCGCTTGTGCCTGAAAACCCTTGTGCCTCAATGCTTTTGACGGTGATTTTTTTGACCAATTTTTGGTTGTAAGCGTCCAATGCGTCCAAGCGATACACCAAATTGTAGTCTTTTTTGTGCGTAGCAGAATAACGCAAAATAAAGAGCGGATTAAAATTTGCCAAACTTTGCAAAGTCTTGTCCGCCCCCATTTTTTGCGGTTCGTCCAGTATCAAAATGGGGCGGTTCTTACTAATCACATCAATCGGACGGCGTGAATTAAAATCATCAAGTATCTCATAAATGCGTCTGTTGTCTTTGCTTGTGCTATTAAAGGCTTGAACATTGATAATCATAATATTGATACCGCCGTCCGAGCTAAAACTCTCCAAATGGTGCAAGGATTTGGAATGGTAAATAAACGCCTTGGGTCTTTTGCCATATTCTGCCAAAAAATCATCCGCCATCATTTGGATACTTTTATTGACCCCTTCACGAATGGCAATGCTTGGCACAACGATGATAAACTTTGACCAGCCGTATTTTTGATGAAGTTCAAACATCGTGCGTAAATAAGTATAAGTCTTGCCTGTGCCTGTCTCCATTTCTATATTTAGATTGAGTGGACTGGTTGTCAGATTTTTGCCTTGACTGCTGTCGCTTGTGATAAGCGTGTCTGATTTTATCAAGCCTTGATGAATTTGCACCCTTTGGATATTTTTTAGGATTTCATTGGTATCAAACAAAGGGGCATTGGCAAGTCCCACATCGTCCCAATCATCATCAGAATAAAGCGAACCTTGCTTTGGCGGTGTCGGTGCTGTGCCACGGTCTAGGGTATAGCGGGTTGTGCCTATAAGCTGTTCTTGTCCTGCAAAAACATCCACCACCGCTTTGACCGCTTGTAATTGATAATTAAGTGGCTTAAATACAATTTTCATCAACGCCTCCTAAATAAATCTGACATCGGTAGAGTGGCTAAGCTGTTTAAACCGCTCAATGATATTGGTCTTATCGCTGTCTGTGGCAATCGCTCGCTCACTGCTGACAAATCGCACAGGATTTAGCTTGGCAATCTTGTCAATCATCTGAGTGTCAATATAATCAAGGCTTGCCACAAGGCTATTACCGCCTACTTGATAGACGGTGTGTCCGTCAATATGGGTACGCTCTATGGGCAAAGACAACGGCACGCCCACATCCAGCATATAGCCAAACAGCAAATCTTCATCGCTTCGGTCGGCTTTGATATTATCCACCAAACCATCTAGCAAATCTTGGCTGTATTCATTGGGGCGATAGTACACATCGGTCATATTGCTACTATCTATTTTTAGCACACGAAAGCCTGTGTCTAGCGTATCTATACCGTCTTTATCCACATTATCCGCTTTGATTTTTGCCCCTGCACGGCGAATGCGTTCTTTGGAAATCTCGCTAATGGTGTGAAAACCTGCCTTATGGGCTTCGCTCTTTTCATCGGTTTGTTCAGGCAGTTGTACCATAATAAATTTGCGATTGCCACCGTCTTCGCTATTTAGTTGCATTACGGCGTGGGCGGTGGTGGCTGACCCTGCAAAAAAGTCTAGGATTAGGGCGTTTTTGTCAAAAATAATTTCGGCAAAAAACCTAACTAAATTTACAGGTTTTGGAAAGCTAAAAATTTTACCATCAAAAATTTCTGTAATTTCTTTTGTGCCATTTAAAGACATTCCAATGTCATCATTTAATTTTGTGCTAACTGCAATTCTCCCAAAACTTTCCCCTGCTTTTTTCATATCATCATCTTTAAAATAACGCATTACGGGATTTTTGATGTTTAGAAAATCATAATCATCTGGAAAAACAATTTTTCCTAAGTTATAATATTCATCAAATGTTTCTTTGGTAATAGCCCAAGTTCTTAATGGGTTTGCTGGATATGCTTTACCTGTTTTAGGGTCAATTAAGTCAAAAAAACTATTAGGGCGTTCCGTTGCAGTTGTTTGCTTAGTTAAATCGTGAACTCGCCAAGGGCGGTTTGGAAAATCGGGCGTTTCAAAGTATTTTCTTTCTTTACCTTCAATACTTGCGATAAATTTATCTGATTTTGCAAATGTTAAAATGTATTCATAATCTGATGATACGCCAAAAGGCACATCAGATTTTGCGGTTCTTTTTCGCCAAGGAAATTGACCAACAAAATGACTAGCCCCAAAAATCTCATCACAAATTTTTCTTAAATTATGCACTTCATTGTCATCAATACTGATAAAAATCACGCCATCATCGCTTAATAGATTTTTGGCAATCTTAAGACGGCTATACATCATAGACAGCCAATCACTATGAAAACGCCCATTGCTCTCGGTGTTGGCAACTAGGCGGTTGCCGTCTTCGTCTGTTTGCCCAGACCGCTCCAAAAAGCGGTCGGTGTCTTCACTAAAATCGTCATTATAAATAAAGTCATTGCCTGTGTTGTAGGGTGGGTCTATATAAATCATCTTGACCGCCCCTTGATAGCTTTTTTGGAGTAGTTTTAGGGCATCTAGATTGTCGCCTTCAATAAATAGATTGGCGGTGTTGTCAAAATCCACGCTTTCATCACGGCTTGGGCGTAGGGTTTTGGTGATGGGGCTGTTGGCGGTGAGTATGGACGCTCGTTTGCCCACCCAGTCTAGGCGATAACGCTCTTGACTGCCGTCTATAATATGATGGCTAAGCTCTTGTTTGAGTAGCTCAAAATCCACGCCAAGAGTGATGATGGGCTTGCCGTCTTTGTCAAAAAGGGGCTTGCCATTGTCATCGATTTGTTGGGTTTCACACACGCAATGGGGAAACAGCGTAGCAAGCTGTTTGATGTTTTCATCTGTGAAGTTTGGGGTGTGCATTTTTGGGGCGGTCATTGGGGTGTTTCCTTTTGGGTGGATTTGTAGGCTTGGTTTTCGTGGGTTGGTTGGTTGGGATAAGCGAGCATTAGCTTGCCATTTTTTACCATTGGCAACAAATAATCCGCTCGCAAAAACTGCTGATTTCTATCAAGCAGTTGAGCCAAAATCTTGCTTGTTAGGTAGTGATTTGAACATAGCTCTATGATTAAAGTTTGCATAAGTTCTGGCTTTAAGCGTTTTTTGTCTTTGGCGGGCTTTGTAATCTCAATAAATTTTTGTTGTAGCTCGGTAGGTAATATAGATAAATCAGTGATTACCTGTGGAGCTGACTCTCCGTTACCTGCCAAGCTAGGCTCGTTACCTGTTGAGCTTGGGTTATTATCTATCAAGCTAGACTCGTTACCTGCCAAGCTAATCCCAGTGTTAGACTCATTAAGACCAGTGCTGGGCTCGTTAAGGCCAGTGTTTGGGGTGTTATCTGTCAAGCTAGGGTGCAAGGTGTAGGACATTGCATTGCCCTTACCGTGCTTGATAAGCTGACCTTTGGCACAGAATTTCTTTAAAATACTGCTTGCTTTTAGGGTTTCTAGTCCGATGTTGATTTGAATGTCTTTATTGGTGATTTGCCCCATTTTTTTGACAAGAATCAACACTTCGGCTTCTTTGTCCGTCAAAACCCCAAAGCGTTTAAGCCACGCCATATCCTCTTCATCAATGAGTTTTTGTAGGCGTAGTACGATTTCGCATTCATTGTATTTACGCACGCTTTTAAAAACAATGGGGCTAAGTCCTGCATTTTGTAGACCACGATTCATAATGGTAATGCCACTGCCTTTGGTTTCGGCAAAGGTTAAATCATACAGCACTTGGGCGATGATGGGATTTCTAAGCTCTGAGCCTTTTTGTCCTTCAATGATTTGTGCCACGGGTTTGAGTGAATAGCCTGCATTGGTAAATTCAATGCGGTCGCTAAATCTGTTGATTTGAGAAGGGCGATTGGTGGCATAATCACGGTGCATTAGCATATTGACCACCGCTTCACGCACAACCGCTTGGGGCAATATGGGTGTATCGGCACGGCTTAAAGAATTGGGCGGTAAATAAAAATGCTTGGGCAAATCATCAATAATGTTTGCTTCTAACTTGGGTATCATTGTGATAATCGCTTCACGCAAATCATTGGTATGCAAAAAACGCTGTTGGCTATCTTCTACCCAAACCGTACCTGCGTGGCGAATATAATCCACCCTTGCCATTGGCATTAACCGCCTTAATGCCATATCACAACCAAACAACAAAAGCCCTGCCACATTGGGATAAATGTTGCCATCTTTTTTGACAGCAACATCTAAGGCTAATAATAGCTCTTCATCATTAAACTCAAGCTCGGTGGCGTTTGGTTTGACTTGTTTTCTAAGTTTGCGATAGCGTTCTAAGTGTTTGGGGTCAATGTCATCAAAACCAACACCATCTAGCACCATTTGCTCATAAGACAATCCAGCTGACGCCACAAGCAAGGGTTTTAATTCATCAAAAGTGGCTTCATAATCGTTATTAACACCACGAAGCCAAACCCCTGTTTTGGTAAAGTTTTTGCCATTTTTGCCTTTGGCAATAAAGGTACAAGGCTTATTGGTGTTTGGCAGTTCATCAACTTTAATGGCAATGACCGTCTCACCATCAATCGTAGCCAATCCCATATCAATGGCAATGCTTTGGTTGAATTGGGTACGACAGTTGTTTTGGATTTGACCAAGCATCTCGTCGGTATCGCTAATGCCCGATGCCCAAAATTCATCGTGTTTTTCGTCAGGCTCAGACACACCAAGTAGCAAATATCCCCCTGCGGTGTTGGCAAAGGCACAAATAGTCTGCATTACCGAATCGCCAATCGCTTGATTGGTCTTTTTTGCTTCTAGGGTATCGGTTTCGCCAAATTCACGCAATACATCAAATAAGTCTAAAATTTCTTTTGGTAAAATCATAGCACACTCGTTAAATCATTTAACTGCCTTTTGAGTTTCTGCAACACCAAATTCATATGAACTTGCCTATTAAACTGCTTTTCTTTATGGATTTTGTTTTGTAAGGCTTGGATTTCTTTGGTTAAGGTTGCAATTTTTTGGGCTTGCTGTATTTTATCATCAATCGTCCAATTTGTCTTTGGGTCGCTTGGCGACAGCTGCTTGCCAGACAGTCCAGACGCATTTATCAATAATTGCTCAATCATCCATTCATACAAGGCGGACAAAGTCAAAACCATTGGCAAATCCTGACGAGTATTTGGCATTTGCCAGTCGGAGGCATAATACGCTCCCAAAACCACTTTTTGTGGGTCGTTTTCGTTTGGGCGTTTATTGGTAGCAATAACTTTGATTTTATCTTGATATACAATTTCAAAAATAATGCAAGATGGTATGAGCTTATCAATAAATGCCAAAATCTCTAATGACAAATCTGCGACACGGCTATTTATCACAAAAATTTGTATTTCAGGCATTTTATCTGTACTGGACAGATTAATGGTGTCGCCAGACAACTTATACGCCCAATGAATGCTTTGGATTTGTTCTACAAATAAGCGTTCTATATGGCGATTGGCATTGCCTTTTTGATAAAAAGTGGTTTTGGCAATGAGTTTATCTACTTTGGCACTGATAGGATAATTCAATAACATTCTATCGCTCCTATGCCATATCAATTAGCACAATAAAACCAATCAATTCAAAATCATCAATCCCTGACACATCATTCACCAATGCACTGGTGGTGGAGCTGGCAAATAGACTGTCAATATCTTTTTGAGATTTGATGGTTTGAATGCTGGCAACGGCTTGGTCAAGCAAATCTGAATAATGCGTCATATTTTTGCCGTCTTTGGTTAGTTCATTAAATTTTTCATAAACAGATGGCAGGGGCGTGTCAAACTGGCGACTTGCTTTTCTGGCTTTGTCTAGCAAAGTCTTGCACTGGCTATAATCATTGATAATCTCCCCTTTTTCATTGATGTACACCAAAAAATAAGGATAAAGGCGGTTGGTGTGAAAGTGGGCATTTTGGCGGTTGGCAAGATTTGTGTGTTGCGACTCTTGTACCTGCAAGGCAAAAATTACCCCTGCTGGCAAACCGTTTTGGGGACAAGCAGGAACGACAGCGTGCAGTCCTTTGGGTAGGCGTGGTAGCTTTGGATTTTGCTCCAAATAGCCAAGCAAATCCATACGAAAATCATTTAGCCCCAAGTCGGTAATCGCCACACCTGTATGGGTGTCTTCTAAGTCCAGTACTTCGCTTTGCAAGCGTTCTAACTGTTCAAGGCGGTAGGTAATGTCATTGTCTTTGCTGGACAATACATTATCATCGCCTGTGCTTGCCACATCCACAATCACCATCCGATTTTCTACCCGTTCACGCAAACGAATGTAGTCGTCTAGGCTAATGTCGGGCCAGTAATTGGCAAGTTGCACGACCTTGTTGGGCGAGCCAATGCGGTCAATCCGCCCAAACCGCTGAATGATACGCACAGGATTCCAATGAATGTCATAATTGATAAGATAATCGCAGTCTTGCAAATTTTGCCCTTCAGAGATACTGTCGGTGGCAATAAGTAAATCAATTTGGCGAGTTTCACTGGGGAAAATCAGCGATTTTTGTTTGGATATTGGCGAAAACAGCGTCAATAAACCTTGTATATCATAACTTTGACGACCGTCTTTTGTTTTGCCTAGCGTGGATTTATGCTGTGAGCCTGTAATTAACGCAGTATGAATGCCAAATTGTTGTATCATCAAAGGAGCAATGTATTGATACAAATAATTGGCGGTATCGGCAAAAGCAGTAAATACAATCATTTTTTGATTATTTGGATTGATAGGATTGTTAATTTTTTGGCAAATATGGTCATATAAGTGTTGTAATTTGGCATCCGCCTGCTCATTGATTGGGGCGATGGCAGACACAATGTCATTAATAACGGTCAAGTCGTGGTATAAATCCTCTTGCCAACTCAGCAAATCCAAATCTTCAAGATGAATTTTAAGTTTTCTACCAATCAAATTTTCGTCATTGAGTGCTTGGTCATTTTCCTCTTCATCATAGCCAAAATCAGGCGACAAACTGACTTCATCATCTATTTTACGCTGTTGATAATCGTCAATTTTACTCAAAATCTGTTCAATATTGGTTTTTAATACCCCAAGTGTCAAAGCAAAGGCGTGTACAGAACTTTCCAAGCGTTTCAATAGATTGACCTTCATCAAGGCTTGCAGGCTTTTTTCACGGTCGGCTTGACGAAATTTACCCCCACCTTCGGTCAAAGTATCAAAAATCGCTTCGTATTTTGCAAGTTTACTGTCTAGAATATAAGCAACAGGAGCATAAACCGCCATTTTAATCAATGACAATTTTTGGTACAAATGGTTGATTGAAAGGGTGTCGCCAATAAAAATCGGTACTCTAAAGGACAATGGGGGCAGGCGTGTCGGAAACTGCCCGATGTCTGTGGTGTCATAAAAACTTTGAATGTGTTTGCGAGAACGCGCTATGGTTACACTGTCTAGTAATTTAAAAAAGTCAAAATCCAATGAGTTTAAAATGGCAGTCGTGGTGCGTGCTTCGGGCGGTAATTTTGCCCACGCATTAAAACTGGCTTGTGCTCGCCGAAAGATGGTCTCAATGTCTCGTTCGGTGTCCAATTTATTGTCTAGGTTTTGACTGTCGCCTTCATATGCCAATGCCAGCTGATTTTTTAAATCATTAAAACGGTTATTGACAGGCGTGGCGGACAACATCAACACTTTGGTTTTTACCCCTTGACGAATGACTTGATTCATTAGGCGGTCATAGCGTGTTTGCTTATCCTTATAATAATCTTTATTACGAAAATTGTGTGATTCATCAATTACAATCAAATCATAGTTGCCCCAATTTATCCTGGACAAATCAATGCCTAGTGTTTCTCCGCTTTGACGAGACAAATCGGTATGATAAAGCACATCATAATTAAATCTGTCTTTGACAAAAACATTGGTAAGTACATTGGTGTTATAAGTTGTCCAGTTTTGGGCAAGTTTTTTGGGGCATAATACCAATACACTTTTATTGCGAAGTTCATAATATTTAATGACCGCCAAAGCGGTATAAGTTTTGCCCAAACCAACACTATCGGCCAAAATACAGCCATTATAAGTTTCTAATTTATTGATAATGCCTTTAACGGCATCTTTTTGAAAATTAAACAGCTTTTGCCAAATCAAAGTGTTTTGAAATCCAGTCAAATCATTGGGTAACACATCTTCATTGATATCTTGCAAAAACTCCTTAAAAATATGATAAAGTATCAAAAAATAAATCTTTTGTGGTGGATTTTCTTGATATACCGATGAAATATGCTCAATAATGGCATTGGTAATATCTTCAACCTTTTGATTGTCTTGCCAAATTTGGTCAAATAAATGTGAATACTGTTCGGCAAAAGGACTTTCAAAACGATTGACCAAATTGGAGATGGCATTGCTTTTTTGATAGCCCAAGCCAACAGGACTAAATCCTTGAATGGGCATATATACAAAACTTTGATTCTTATTACCCATATGCAAAAATTCTTGCATTGGGGCATTACTAAGATTGGATTTAAATGTTGCCTTTTGTTTTATCCATTCTGCACATTCTTTGGCAATCGATTTTTGGGTAAGTTTATTTTTTAGATGCAATTCAAAAACCGAACCACAAAACTTGTCTTCTGCATCGTTTGTTTTGTTTTCAAAAATGGTATATTCTCTTTTTTCTTTTTTTATGTTATCAAGTGAATTTTGTGCCAAAAAAGTAGGAGAAGTAAAGATAAATTGCAGCTCTTCAATTTTTTGAAGTTCATTTTTTAGCATTGAAAACGCATAAATAGAAAAATAAGACGAAGCAATTTTTAGGCGTGTATTTTGCCGATTGATTAATTGCTCTTTTAAGTCATCTCCCAATAGATGATTGATGTTGTCAATAATTTTCATATCCGCCATCTTTGTATTCTCCAAATTAGCCCTTAGATAAACCATTTAATAAATTGGCATATACTCAACTCAATAAATGCCTATTAAACAAATGCGTTGGCACATCAATCAAAACAACCTGATGACTGGATATAAAAGTATCCATACCAAGACCAAAATTTTTCATATTTAACCACACGCTATCATTTTTATCATTTGCATAATCCAAACACATAAAATTTTCAAAGCAGTCTGTATCCATATAATATTGATATTTTTTTGATAAGGTATAAACCTTGCTATCACTAATATCTTCTTGCGATATATTAGGATATTCGTTTAAAACTGCTTTAACATTTTCAATAAAAGTTGAAGAATAATTTTCTGAATCAAGACTACCTTCTATGAGATAATCTGATAAAGCAAGGTATATTTCAGCAGGCAAACCTTGATAACTATCCCACCCTAACTCCCAATCATCCTCTGGGTAGTCAGCATTATCGTCCAATATATGAATGTGTGATAAGTGGTTTTTATTAAAAAACAAAGTTCGGTTATTGATTGTGTCGATATGAATAAAATCAGAAAATCCGTCATCTAAATTGCTAATGACTTGATTGGCGGTTTTTAAGCTAATTGGATACCAAATGGACTTTTCTTGGCTGGGAATGCCAAGCCCAATATGACCCCAAAAGCAGTTATCATTCCTGCCTGTATAATGATAACGATTACTCCGTATTGTATCAATCGTTATCTTTTCTCTAGTTAATTCATCAACGCTAGTATCGTACAGCAATGCCAAATCTCGTAAATGAGCAATACTGGGTTCGGATTTTCCATTTTCCCATTTTGCAACGGTTTGCTGGGTTACTTTTAGACGAATTGCAATGTCTTTTTGGGTAAATTTATAAGCCTGTCTTAGCTCTTTTAATATCTTCATAATACAACCTATGATTGTTTTACAACTTTTGATTGTATTTTAAACCATTTAAACGCAAAAGACAAGATTTTAGGCAATAAAAAACACCCCCATTTCTGAGAGTGTTTTTTTAGAACAAACTAACGGTAACGCAATTAGCAATTGTAGCCTAGGTCATAACGGTCGGCGTTCATTACTTTTGTCCACGCTTTGACAAAGTCACGGGCAAACTTCTCACGGCTGTCGTCTTGGGCGTATAGCTCAGCATAGGCACGCAAGATTGAGTTTGAGCCAAACACCAAGTCCACACGAGTGGCGGTAAATTTGGTTTCGCCAGATTTACGCTCATTGATGTTGTAGCTGTTGCGACCTGTTGGCTCCCAAGTGTAGTTCATATCCACAAGGTTACGGAAAAAGTCGGTAGTCAATACGCCCACTTTGTCGGTAAACACGCCGTGCTTGTTACCCTCAAAGTTAGCACCCAGCACACGCAAACCACCCACAAGCACGGTCATTTCCACCGCTGTCAAGCCCAAAAGCTGTGCACGGTCAAGCAAAAGCTCTTCTGGTTGTGGGGCATAGTGGGCTTCTTGGAAGTTTCTAAAACCGTCATGAACTGGCTTTAAGTACTCAAAGCTCTCGGCATCGGTCATCTCTTGTACTGCATCGCCACGCCCTGCATCAAATGGCACTGCTACATCAAGCCCTGCGTCTTTAATCGCTTTTTCAACGGCTGCTGTACCTGCCAATACAATCAAATCCGCCATTGAGACTTCTTTGCCACCGTTGTCATCAGCAAAGGCTTTTTGAATGCCCTCAAGTACGCTTAGCACTTTTTGTAGACGCTCTGGCTCATTGCCTGCCCAGTCTTTTTGGGGTGCTAGGCGAATGCGTGCACCGTTGGCACCACCACGATAGTCCGACCCACGGAAAGTGCGAGCACTGTCCCAAGCAGTTGCCACAAGCTCGCCAATGCTTACATCAGATGCCAAGATTTTTTCTTTTAAAGAGTTAATCTCATCAGTGGTTGGCACATATTTGGGGGCAGGGATTGGGTCTTGCCAAATCAAGTCTTCGCTTGGCACAAGTGGTCCTTGATAGCGAGATTTTGGTCCCATATCACGGTGGGTCAGTTTGAACCACGCACGCGCAAAGGCATCGTCAAACGCCGCTTGGTCGTTCAAGAATTTTTCAGAAATCGCACGGTATTCTGGGTCTTTGATAAGTGCCATATCGCCATCATTCATCGTGATTTTGCGTTTGATAGACGGGTCGTTTTGGTCAACAGGCATATCTTCCTCGTCCATTTCAGACGGTTCCCATTGATGAGCCCCTGCTGGCGATTTGACATTGACAAATTTGTCTTCGTATTTGAAGAGTAATTTAAAAAACTCATTGTCCCAACGGTCAGGGTTGGTTGTCCACGCCCCTTCAATACCTGATGTGATTTTGGCAACATCTTTGGCATCGGTTTTCCAGCCCAAGCCTTGATTGGCGATGTCCGCACCCTCAGGCTCTGCACCGACTTTACTGGCGTCTGCGTTGCCGTGCTGTTTGCCGATGGTGTGTCCACCTGCCACAAGGGCAACGGTTTCTTCTACGGTTACGCCCATACGCTTAAAGGTGATTTTCATATCACGCGCGGTGGCGATTGGGTCAGGGTTGCCGTCCACGCCTTCTGGGTTGATGTAAATTAGACCCATCATTACCGCTGCCAGTGGGTTTTGCAAATCACGGTCGCCAGACCAACGGTTGCCCTCTGAGCCTGTTTTGGCAAGCCATTCTTTTTCGTTACCCCAATAAGTGTCTTTTTCTGGGTGCCAAATGTCTTTACGACCAAAGGCAAAACCAAAAGTTTTAAGACCCGCCGCTTCATAGCCCATTGTGCCAGCCAGTACAATCAAATCCGCCCACGAGATTTTGTTGCCGTATTTTTGTTTGATAGGCTGTAATAGACGGCGTGCTTTGTCAAGGTTTGCGTTGTCTGGCCAAGAGTTTAGGGGGGCAAAGCGGATATTGCCTGTGTTGGCACCGCCACGACCGTCTGCCGCACGGTAGCTACCTGCTGAGTGCCACGCCAAACGACCCATCAAACCGCCATAGTAGCCGTGGTCAGCAGGCCACCAGTCTTGGCTGTTACGCAAAACTTCTTCTAAGTCTTTTTTTAGGGCGTCCACATCCAGTTTTTTAAGCTCTTGGGCGTAGTCAAAATCTTCGCCCAGTGGGTTTACTTTTTTGTCGTGTTGGTGCAAAATATCAAGGTTTAGTGCCTTGGGCCACCACGCCATTGGCGTTTCGCCGTCTTTGGTGTTGCTACCGTGGAATGGGCAACCGCCACCGTGCTGTGGGGCAAAGGGCTTTTGGCTGTCGTTGAGTTCGTCTAGGACGATGTCTTGGGGGGTGTTTGGGTTACTCATATGCTTACCTTCTTTTTGGTTGGCTGATAAATACAAATATATGAATGAAAACATTTAACTAAGATTAAATGTCTGTAAGAGATTATAGATATCACATTTTAATTAGTAAAATATATTATTTTTAATTTTTTGATTTAAATTTTAAATTTACTAAACTTGAAAAAATAGTTTTTTATTTAGAAAACTGATCTATAAAGATGTCAATATATCAACATAAAAAAAAGACCGCCAAAGTAAGCGGTCTTATGATTTTGGGGTTCATTCCTCATCATCGCCATAGTATTTAACCCCAATTTTAATGGGTTCACGCCCTTGGCTGCGACGAAAATTATTGGTATCACGCAAAGAATAAGCACAACCACAATACTCTTGCTGATAAAAATGCTCTCGTTTGCTGATTTCAATCATACGACTACTACCACCGCCTTTACGCCAATTAAAATCCCAATACTCAAGCCCCTCATAGGGAGCGGCCGCACGATGACCACAGTCGTTGATTTGGGACATATTTTTCCAGCGACTAATCCCCAAAGAGCTGGTCATCACCGAAAAGCCATGCTCATAAGCATACAAGGCAGTGCGTTCAAAACGCATATCAAAGCACATGGTACAACGACGACCTCGCTCAGGGTCTTGTTCCATACCCTTGGCACGAGCAAACCAGTTGTCCATATCATAGTCTGCATCAATAAAGGGAATGCCGTGTTTTTCGGCAAAGGCGATGTTTTCGTTTTTGCGAATGTCGTATTCTTTTTTGGGGTGGATATTGGGATTATAAAAATAAATGGTAAATTCAATACCGCTGGCAATCATCGCCTCCATCACTTCGCCCGAACAAGGGGCGCAGCACGAATGCAAAAGCACCTTTTTGTGTCCATTTGGTGGGGTCAAAATTGGGCGGTCAATCGGTGTCAGGTGTGGATTTGTTGGGTCGGCTTTGGCGATTTGGGCTTTATTGGCCGTGTGGGTGTGTACAGTCATAACAGTCTTTTGCGTTGATATCAGTAAACAGATATTATAGCATTGATTAGAAAAATTTGCTAAAATTTGCCTGCATGAGTCATTGATTTTTAGCAATTTTTATCTTACTTTAACTTTTAGCTTAACCAAGGCTTTTATATGAAACTAGACTGGCACGACACCCTTGATATCGCCATTGCCTTGTGCGACAAATACCCCGATGAAGATGTGCAATACATTCGCTTTACCGATTTGCACCGCTATGTGTGTGAGCTTGACGGCTTTGTGGGCGACCCTGACAAATCCAACGAAGCCACCTTAGAAGCCATTCAAATGGCGTGGCTTGATGAGTTAGATTGATTCTAACTTGTTCGTTGGTGCTTTGGTAATGTGGATATCATAACTGTTGTGATATCCTGTGCTGCTTTGTGTTGTTTGTTTTTATTAGTACATACTATGTATTTGCTTTATACTCATCACTGACATTCACATTGTATGGTGTTAAAAAACCATTCACTTGCTTTTAATAGTCATCAGACAACAGTACCTTCATTGATGACAAAATGAACTTCATCACCGACTTGATGTGTCGCCATAGGACCTTGTGTCTGAATAAGAAAAAAGGTGGTTTTTTGGTTTTGAACATGACTTAGTCTGTATAACCAATCTCCTGCAATAAATGATTTGTCGGTAATGGTGGCTTGCAGTGCTCCTTGGGCTGTATGGCTACAAAATGATGTCTGTGTTGGACGAATGAGTAGTTTTTTGCCGTTAGGATTGGTGGCGATGCTTTGACAATGCTGGGCATAATCATCAAGTGTGACAATGACCCCATTACCAATAAACTTGGCAATTTGCTCGTTGGCAGGGCGATAATACAAATTGGTCGGCGTATCCCAACCTTGTAGTTTACCATCAGACATGATTCCTACCATATCTGCCATACAAAATGCCTCATTTTGGTCATGCGTAACCAAGATGGAAATGACATTTTGAGATTTTAGCAGTTCTTTGACTTGGTGAGATAAGCTTATTCTTAAATCCACATCAAGATTGGAAAATGGTTCATCTAGCAAAATGAGACTTGGTTTGGGGGCAAGGCATCTTGCCAACGCCACCCTTTGTTGCTGACCGCCAGATAGTTGGTGTGGATATCGAGATTCAAAGCCTGTCATTTCTATCAACTCAAGCAGTTCGGATACTCGTTGGCGTTGGTCGGCTTTGTTGATGTTTGTCAGTCCAAAAGCGATATTTTGGGCAACGGTTAAATGCGGAAACAGTGCATAATCTTGAAATACCATGCCGATATTACGCTTGTGTGCAGCAATGTAAATAGATTCATCAAAGAGCGTGCGGTCATTGAGAACAATTTGTCCTGTTTTTGGGGTTTCAAACCCCAGCAAGCATCTTAAAATGCTGGTTTTGCCACACCCAGAATGCCCTAAAAGACAGGCAATTTGCCCTTGTTCTAGATGAAAATTGACATCGCTAAAAATGGTTTTGTTGCCAAACTGCAAGCTTAAATTATTGACAGTAAGTGTCATGACATCGCTCCTAAAATATCCATCATGCTTGATTGGCATGGTGGTTAATTGGGTATTTGCTGGTTGTTTTTATGAGTGTCATCAACCGAGTTTCTTTTTTAAGGCTAAGATTATCCCAATGAGTTTTTAACTGAATGTGGTGTTTGTTTGTGATGAGATTAAGAGGTCTCCATACGAGCAAATAAAATCACAGGAATCAAGCCGATCAGTACAATGATGAGTGCAGGTAATGCTGCTTGGTCATAAATCCCTTCACTGGTAAGGGCGTATATTTTTACCGACAGCATCTCCCAGTCAAAAGGACGCATCATCAAGGTAATAGGCATCTCTTTGACCACATCAACAAAGCTGATCAATAAGGCGGTACTCATAGAACCTGATAGAAGCGGTAGGTATATGCGTCTGATGTTGTGAATTCCTACCGAGCCTAAGGTGTGTGCTGCTTCTATGTGGCTTGGTTTTAGCCGTTGCATACCTGACTGTATGGACGATACGCCCAAGGCCAAAAAACGAATCAAATAAGCCAACAAAAGTGCAAATAAAGTGCCCCTAAGTATTTGTGTATCTTCAAGTGCTAGGTATTCTATTAAAACATTATCTACCCATGCGATTGGCACAAACACCCCAACCGCCAGCACTGTACCTGGAATGGCATAGCCAAGCGTAGATATGCGACTTAGCACATTTGTCCAAGTATTCTTTACTTGTCTATGTGCCAACGCAATACCAAACGCAAACACACAAATTAAACACGCAGCGATACCACCAGTTGCCATAGAATGCCAAATTTGGGTAAATAGTTCTGATATATCTGTTTTTTGCCATGTATTCACCGCCCAAATAATAAGCTGTATGACAGGTATAATAAAACTAAGTGATAAAATCGTTAAGCAATAAGCAAAAGCGAGCCATTTGCCTTTGCCTGTAAGTGTCGTTTGTTGGTGATGAGTGCCACGACCTGTTGTCTCAAAGCGTTTTTTGCCACGGCTAAGTTGCTCTAAGGCGATTAAAATGAACACAAAGCCAATCAACAAGCTTGCCAACTGCTTGGCGGTTTGTAGTGAAAAAAATCCAAACCAAGATTGATAAATAGCGGTGGTAAAAGTCTCAAATCCAAAAACAGATACTGTACCAAAGTCCGCCAATACTTCCATCAATGCCAATATCGCACCCCCAGCAATCCAAGGGCGTGCCATAGGTAGGGCAATTTTAAAAAATGAGCGTAATGGCGACAGCCCTAATGAAGCCCCCACCTCCAAAGAGCGATTCCCCATACTATCAAAGGCATTTTTGGCAAGTAAATACACATAAGGATAAAAAGTTAAGCTCATTATGGTTGCTACACCAAAGCCATTTCTAATATCTGGCAATCCATTTTCAAACCCCATACTCTGCCTTAAAAAAGTACTGATAGTTCCAGAATACTCAAAAATACCCAACTGTACAAATGCCAAAACATAAGCAGGGATAGCAAGTGGCAACATCATGGTCCAGCGAAATATCCGCTGTAAAGGAAACCGATACATACAGACAAGCCAAGCAGTGCTTGTACCGAGTGTAATGACACCAAAGGCGACCGATACAGTTAAAAATATTGTATTTTTAAGCAAAATTGGGAGCTGATAGTCTAGTAAAAATTCCCAAATCTCAGCATCAAACTCCCCCAGCGATGCCACAATAACACCAAGTGGAATGATGACCAAAAAAGCACAAAGCGTGAGCCAAATATTGGCAGTCATTAGGGCTGAATATCTGCTTGTCAAATTGTTTGAAAATTTCATTGCTATCTATTGAGTTATGCTGTAAAAATAAGACACATTATACATCAATAATGATAATTTTTCTTGTTTAAATTCTTAAAATGATTTAATATAGTGTCGATATGTTATGAAAAGTAAAACAAACGGTAGTTTGTTTTTCCTATGCTTATCGTTTTTTGGTTTATGACTATTAAATTTAAACTAAGGAGTTAAAAATGTTAAAAAAATTATCTGTGCTAAGTGTGGCGGTACTAATGGCCACTCCTGCATTTGCTGATGACTTAGTGGTATATTCTTCACGCTCTCAAGAGCTTTTACAACCTATCGTCAAAAAATATGAGCAGGAAACTGGCACCAAAGTTATTTTGGTTAATGACAAAGCAGGCCCATTGATGGAAAAACTAAAAGCTGAGGGTAAAAATACGCCAGCCGATGTTTTCATTACTGTTGATGGTGGCAATCTTTGGCAGGCAGCTCAGATGGGGTTGTTTCAACCAATTAAATCTAGCACTCTAAAAGCAAATATCCCTGCACATTTAAGAGACCCAAAAAATCAGTGGTTTGGTCTGTCTGTGCGTGCTAGAACGATTTTTTACAACCCAACAAAAGTTCAGCCAAGCCAGTTATCAACCTATGCCGACCTTGCCAATCCAAAGTGGAAAGGAAAGCTGTGCCTAAGAACTTCTAACAATGTCTACAATCAATCTTTGGTTGGTACGATGCTTGCCAACCACGGCAAATCAACCACCGAAAAAGTAGTGAAAGGCTGGGTGGATAACTTGGCAACCAAGCCGTTTTCCAATGACACCAGTATGCTTGAAGCCATTGATGCAGGGCAATGTGATGTAGGTATTGGTAATACTTACTATTTTGGCCGATTGCTTGACAAAAACCCTGATCTTAATGTAAAAGTATTCTTTGCTGACCAAAAAGGTCGTGGTACGCATGTTAATGTCTCTGGGGCTGGCGTGGTCAAATATAGCGATAACGCTGCTGAGGCTCAAAAATTTATTGAGTGGCTAAGTAGCTCTAATGCTCAAAATCTATTTGCTGATTTAAACCATGAATATCCTGCCAATCCTAGAATTGCACCAGATCCAAAAGTGGCAAAATGGGGAAGTTTTAAACAAGACTTCATCAATGTCTCTATCGCAGGTCAAAACCAACAGCGAGCAATCATGCTGATGAAAAAGGTAGGATACCAATAATTGCAATTGCTTGTTTGATGTGGCAAAGTCCACTCATAAAAAACCACACCATTCACGGTGTGGTTTTTTGTTCATGGTTTGTGCATAGTAGGGCGAGCTAAATTGTAATTATAAGTAAAAAATTATTTATGCCGTTCGTTCAGGTGTATTGCTTATGCAAAAATGGCATAACTGCTTGAAAAATTACCATTTGTCATGCAATTTTAATCATGCTTAAATGGCTAATTTGTTAATTTAGTTTAAGATTTAAGAATTGGAAACAATCATGACACAAAATCAACAAAACCATAACCGTATGCAACGGTTTTTAAAGGGCGTTGAATGGCTTGGCAATCTATTGCCCCACCCTGCGATTTTATTTGTGTGGATGTCGGTCATTATGCTTGTCTTGTCGGCGGTGCTTGCTAGTCTAGGCGTGTCGGTTGCCGACCCACGCCCTATGGGTGCTAAGGGTCGTAGCGAAGACGGTATGATTTATGTAGTTAATCTACTAAATGGCGAAGGGTTGGCACGCATTGTTGAGCATTTGGTCAGTAATTTTACAGGCTTTGTGCCGTTTGGTACGGTGGTGGTGGCACTGCTTGGGGTGGGCATTGCCGAAAGCTCTGGGCTTATTTCAGCATCTTTGCGTGGGCTTGTGCTAAATGCCCCAAAAAAACTGGTTACGCTTGTGGTTGTCTTTGCTGGCATTATGTCCAACACGGCAGCCGAACTTGGCTATGTGGTGCTTATTCCGCTGGCGGCGATGATTTTTTATTCACTGGGTCGCCACCCTTTGGCAGGACTTGCCGCTGCCTTTGCAGGGGTGTCAGGCGGTTATAGTGCCAATTTATTGCTTGGTACGGTTGACCCCTTGTTGTCAGGCATTACCCAAGAAGCAGCACGGATTATTGACCCAGATTATGTGGTTGGCACAGAAGCCAACTGGTATTTTATGGCATTTAGCACTTTTTTAATTAGTGGCTTAGGTTATGTGATTACCGAAAAAATCGTTGAACCCAGCCTTGGCGTGTATAATCCTGATGATGCAGACGACAAAAGCGTGCTAAATCACAAAATTGAGCGACTGACCAATCTTGAAAAAAAGGGACTGATTTGGGCAGGGGTATCAGCGTTGATATTTTGTGGACTGCTTGCGTGGACAGTTGTGCCAGCTGACGGTATTTTACGCCACCCACAAACCCACTTAGTAGCAGGCTCGCCATTTTTAAAGGGTATTGTGGTGTTTATTTTTGTGTTTTTTGCAGTGCCTGGTTTGGTGTATGGCAAGATAACCCGTTCATTTAAAAATAATAACGATGTTGTGGGTGCAATGAGTGCGTCAATGGCATCGCTTAGCCAGTATATTGTGCTGGTGTTTTTTGCCGCCCAATTTATTGCTTTTTTTAATTGGTCAAATATTGGGCAGGTTATGGCAGTATCTGGGGCAACTTTATTGCAAGATATTGGTTTGACAGGTCCTATGCTCCTTGTTGGCTTTATTTTGATTTGCACAGTTGTCAATTTAATGCTGGCATCGGCATCGGCACAATGGGCAATTACCGCTCCTATTTTTGTGCCAATGCTTATGCTGACAGGCTATGCCCCAGAAGTCATTCAAGCAGCTTATCGGATTGGCGATTCGTCCACCAACATCATCACGCCAATGCTTAGTTATTTTGGGCTAATCATGGCGGTGGCAATCCGCTACAAAAAAGACACAGGCGTCGGTACTTTAATGGCAATGATGTTGCCATATTCGGTGGCGTTTTTGACAGTGTGGACGCTTGCATTTTATGTTTGGGTATTTGTATTAGGATTACCTGTTGGACCAGGTTCGGCAACTTATTACGCACCTTAATGATGATTGATATAAAAAAATCCCCAAATTTAGGGGATTTTTTTGTCGTGATGGGTGGGTTAGCCAACCAGCTGCGTCAAAATTTTTCCATAAATCAGCGTCAATTTTTCCAAATCATCAACTGCCACTTTTTCGTCAATTTGGTGAATGGTGTCGTTGAGTACGCCAAGCTCTACTACTTGGGCATTCATGATTGGGGCAATAAAGCGACCATCTGATGTACCGCCAGATGTAGAAAGCTGGGTGTCTACGCCTGTCACGCTTTTGATGGCATACGCCACGGCATCAACAAAATCGCCTTTTGGTGTCAAAAATGGCTCTCCTGATAAGCTCCATTGTATTTGATAATGTGCTTGGCTGTTGTCAAAATATTTGTCAATGATGGCGTGTGTTTTTGCTTTTAGGCTCTCAGCGGTGGATTCGGTGGAGAAACGAAAATTAAATAGCACCTCTACACTATTGGGAATGACATTATTTGCTCCTGTACCACCGTTGATATTACTGATTTGCATACTGGTGGCGGGAAAATATTCGTTGCCGTTATCCCAATGAGTTTGGGTGAGTTCGGCTAAGGCTGGTGCAAGTGCGTGAATGGGATTAACCGCCAAATGCGGATAGGCGATATGCCCTTGCTTGCCTGTAATGATGAGCTTGCCACTTAATGAGCCACGCCGACCATTTTTGATGACATCGCCCAATATTTTGGTGCTAGATGGCTCACCCACAAGACAATAATCCATGCGTTCACCACGCTCAGCAAGTGCTTTTACCACCTCTTTTGTGCCGTTGATTGCTACGCCTTCTTCATCAGCGGTGATCAACAAAGAGATACTGCCTTGGTGATGGGGATTGTTATTGATGAAATGCTTACATGCCACAACAAAGCACGCAATCGCAGTCTTCATGTCAGATGCACCACGACCCCATAAATAGCCATCGGCGACAGTTGCCAAAAAAGGTGGATAAGTCCACAGGCTTTCATCGCCAGCAGGCACCACATCAGTATGCCCTGCAAAGCATAAGTGCGGTGCGGTGGGGCTAGCCCCCTTTTTTTTGGCATAAAGATTTTTAATTTGGGCGTTGTTACCTGTATCGTTAGGATCGCCAAAATATAAAAACTCACATTCAAAGCCTAATTTGGTCAATTCATGAGCCAAAATATTTTGACACTCAAAGTCATTGGGTGTAACGGAGGGCTGTTTTAATAGGGCGGTAGATAAAGATAAGGTGGGGCTCATATGATCGGTCTTAATGATTAAAATGACTGTGATAACACAGATTGGGCAAAAAGATTTTAAAAAATGTTTGAAAAAGATATATTGTAGCAGATTCTAAGAAAAAAGTAAGGAGCGTAACAAGGTGTCTATTTGTGTTCATTTTGTATTCATTGGCATTACAAAGATTGATGAATATACAAAATAATATTTTATTGTAAACCAACATTATGTTATTATATTACAAAATAACATAGGAGAAATATGAATGACAACTTATAAGGCCTTGCCATTGGCCGTATTGACGCTTTTGGCCCAAGCAGCCTATGCCGATGTGGTGTCTGATGAACCCGACTTAAAACTGGGGCATATGGCAATCACATTAAACAGGACTATATCATCTAGTGATGCTTTTGATGATAGTAAAAAAGCAAGCGACATGACAGTTACTAAGGATAAGCTCAAGCACCGCTCATCAACATTGGGCAATGCTTTGGCTGCTGAAAGTGGCATTCATTCCAATCCGTTTGGCGGTGGGGCTTCTGCTCCTGTCGTGCGTGGTCAGGAAGGTGTGCGGGTTAAGATTTTGCAAAACGGCTCTGCAGTTGCCGATATGTCCACGGTTAGCCCTGACCATGCTGTTGCCGTAGATACGCTCCTTGCCAGTCGTGTGGAAGTGGTGCGTGGTGCGTCCACACTCATGCACGCCAACGCCTCGCCTGCAGGTGTGATTAATGTCATTGACAATCGTATTCCAGACAAAATGCCAGCAGGTATCACAGGTGAGACGATGTTGCGTTTTAATGCTGGGAGCGATGAAAAACTTGCCATAGCAGGGGTTTCTGCTCCTTTGAATGACAAACTCGTTTTAAGATTGGAAGCCATGGGACGAGACGCCAACCCCTATAATGTGCCTGCCATTAACTTTGGTAAAGTGTTAAATTATTTGCCAGATTCTTATAATAAATCTACCGTTGGTACATTGGGTTTGTCTTATATTGGCAATCAAGGGCATATTGGCTTGGCATATAGCGAACGCAAAGATAAATATGGACTGGTTGGGCATAATCATAAGTTTGATGAATGTAGTGGACATGTTTCTGACACGAGCTCCAACAGCACATGGGGAGGGTCTGAACGTAAATATCTATCCCCTTATCCACACCTAATGCGTGATGAGGATTTGATTATTGCAGAGGGTCTGCATGTACATTGTCCAAGAGATATTACTTCAGACCCAGGCCACAGCCATAAAAACCCCTATGGACATGTTCATGACCATACCCAAAAAGGTCCTTGGGTAGATATGACATCAAAAACTTTTTCTCTGCAAGGCGAAATTAATCACCCAATCCCAAGCATTGACAAAATCCGCCTAACAGCCAGCCACAGCGACTATAAACATCAAGAATACGACGACGGCAAACACATTCCTGACCCTGCCTTTGGCAAGGTATTTGTACAGGGTAATACTTCGTATTGGGGTAATAAAGGTTTAACATCAAAATTGTCTATTCACCAATCACCTACCGACCGCCTATCCTTTGTTTGGGGATTTGATAATCAAAACAATAAAACCTATGCCCTTATCCCAAGCAATAAAGAAAAAAAGGAAAACCGTCGTCTTTTGGTAAAAAATACCCAAAAAACGCACAGCATTTTTGGGCTTAGTGAATACAAAATCGGCAATGTAAAACTCCACACCGCCCTACGTCGTGAACATACCAGTATTCCTATAGAATATAACATGGACGAAATTAATGCTGCAATCGCACAAGGTGAGGGCAAACAAGAATTGCCCGATTTAACACCTTATCAAAGCACCGCCACTTCATATGCCGTAGGGGCAATATGGGACGTTACACCAAAACTTCGCCTTGATACCACTTTTTCGCACAATGAACGCACACCAACGCCTATGGAGCTTTACTATCATGGTAAACATTTGGCGACCAATTCATTTTTATATGGCAAAAAAGATTTAGACAAAGAAAAATCGGACAACGGTGAGCTGGGGTTAACCTTTAAAGGCGATAAATGGCGTGTCAAAGGCAGTATTTATGCCAATAAATTTGATAATTATATTCACCCAGAAAATCTGTACAAACTTGGCAATTTAACTCTGCGTCGTTTTACCCAGTCCAAAGCGAAATTAAAAGGAGCAGAACTAGAAATTGGCTATCAATTTAATCCAAATTTAAATATCAGTGTATTTGGCGATATGGTGCGTGGCAAATTATATGATTTTGCTCCGCTTGTTGGTAAAAACATTTTGGGCGAGCCTTATAAGTGTATATTAAAAGACGAAGATGGCGAGTATGAAGATGAGTGTAAAGATGTTATTGGTCAAGACACCATCGCACGCCCTGACCGCCACCCACCACGTCTATCCCCTGACCGTATCGGTATGCGTATCAACGGCGAGTATGGCAACTTCTCGCCATCGCTAGAGTTTATCCGTGTTTTTGACCAAAACCGTACTTCCAACTCTGTTGCTGCCAAATATAACAGCGAATGTACCCACCACCAATACGGCAATGAGCGTCTATGTCCTATTTTTATCCAAGAAGATGCAACCAAAGGTTATAATCTGCTGAATTTAGGTTTGGATTATCATCGCCGTATCGGCAATACCGATACAACTTGGTCCATTCGTGGCAATAATCTGTTGAATGAAAAAATCTATATTCACAACTCATTTTTGCCTTTTGTTCCGCAACAAGGACGAAATATAAGCTTGGCAGCAGAAATGAAGTTTTAGTATGCGTCAAAATACCCCAAACATCGGCATGAGACTTGCTGGGATTTGGGGATTTTAAACCAAGTAAGCCCCACTGTTTTTTTGTTTTGGTATTTGACTTATCATGCAGTACCTAAGGGTAAGTCAAATGCCATGGGGTTTTTAGTTGTCAGACCCCATCATCTCGCCTTAGCCAAGTAGCAATAGAAAAACGCTGGCGGTTGGTGATTTCTACTTGGTGTTGTAAATTACTATCAAAAATAACAAGGCGGTTGAGTTGTGGTGTCAGTTGTGTGGTGTTGCCTGCTTTATTTATGACCGTAATCTGGCCACCATCGTCATTGGACCAGTTGTCATTAAGATAAAAAACTGCCGAAATAACCCTCTCATCTCGTCCCTTGGGGTTGTCTGAGTGCCATTGATAACCAAAGCCTGGTGGATAACAAGCATAATGAGCCTCTGACGAGCGAATGCCTGCGTACAGCGTCTGATTAAAATATCGCCCAAGTTCATCAATGGCACTAAGATATGCCATGCCCACAGGGCAAGATTCATCAATCCAGCGAATGCTATCACCACGAATCTCTGTTTGTCTTTCACCATGTGTCAGTTTTGCTTCTTTGTAATCAATAAAGCCACTTTCAGCTTGCAAGATGGTCAAATCTTGAGTGGCAAAGACATCATCAATGACCATCGTGCCTGTGGTAATAAAGTCATCGAGTTTTGGGTTGATGAGGGTGTGCCAATCGATATCAAAAGCTGTCATCATACAGATAAATAAAAAATAGCCAAAAATCGTCAGTTATGCTACCATAAGTCATTTAAAATAACACGCACTTTTATTATGAATTATAAACACGCTTATCACGCTGGCAATTTTGCTGATGTTGCCAAACATATTTTGCTGTTACAGCTACTTGCTCAATTTTCTGCCAAGGGCAAGCCTTTTTATGTGCTAGATGCTTATGGTGGCAGGGGGCTGTATTCGTTGGACAGTGATGAGGCAAATAAAACAGCAGAATCCGATAAAGGCATTCGTGCTTTGGAGCGTGCCACATTAACAACCCCACCTAAGGCCATTGCTCAATATCTGTTAGACTTGCAAATCGCCCGCAAAATTTATGATGAGCATGTCTATCCAGGGTCGCCTTGGTGGATTGCTAACCACGCTTTGAATCACTCAGCCGATGCACCCATTAGGGCTGAATCATTTGAGGCGGTAGCAGACGAGTATGATGCACTAAATTATCAGTTGTATCAATTACCCATCGGTATTCATCATCGAGATGCTTTTGAAGGTGTGCCTGCGGTGTTGCCACCTAAAGAAAAGCGAGGCATGATCTTGCTTGATCCACCCTTTGAGCAAGAACATAAGGATTTTGGCCGTTTGGTGGATTTGCTTGTGGCAAGTCATAAAAAGTTTTCAACAGGCACATTTGTATTATGGTATCCGATTAAAAACAAAGAAGCGGTTGAGCTGTTTTATAAAAAAATGAAACGAACCGCCATTCGTCGCCAGCTTATTTGCGAGCTAAATCTATATCCCAATGATGTGGCGGTTGGTATCAATGGCACAGGATTGCACATCATCAACCCACCTTGGCAGTTTGAAGAACACGCCAAAAATATCTTACAAACGCTTGCTCCCATCTTAAAACCAAAAGACGCCCCTGCCATGACCATTGATGAGATGGTGGTGGTTAAGTGGCTTGTGGGTGAATAGTTTTTAATAACGACAAAGATTATCATGACAAACCAAAATCCTAAGCACCCTGATGAGCATGATGGCATCACCTTTGAGGTGGTGGAAGCAGAGCAAGACGGCGACAACAAAAAGGTCAGTCGTGGGGTGTATCTTGTGCCAAATCTTTTTACCACTGCCTCTATGCTTTCGGCATTTTTTTCTATTGTCGCCAGCAGTGAAGGGCGGTTTTATCAAGCAAGTCTTGCCATTTTTATATCGGCATTTTTGGACGGTATGGATGGGCGTGCTGCTCGTATGTTGAATGCCCAAAGCCCTTTTGGTGAACAGCTTGATAGCCTTGCTGACTGCATCGCCTTTGGGCTTGCACCTGCGGTACTCATGTATCATTTTGCTTTGCATGATTTGGGGCGGATTGGACTTGCTTGTGCGTTTGTATTTTCAGCTTGTGCAGCATTTCGTCTTGCCAGATTTAATGTGCAAATCAACATCGTTGATAAAAAATACTTTATTGGTGTAGCAAGTCCTTTGGCGGCAATATTGGTGGCATCAAGCGTGATGGTTATTAAAGACCATATCGGTGCCATTTCTCAAATCTTGGCCATCGCTTGTGCGGTGTGGACGGTCATCTGTGGGCTATTGATGGTGAGTAATGTCAAATATTACAGCTTTAAAGAATTTGATCGCCAAAAAGTTCCTTTTGTTGCTTTGATTTTGGGCGTGCTTGTTATGGCGATTGTGCTATATGACATTCCTGTGGGGGTGTTGGCGATTGGTGTGATTTATGCCTTATCAGGATTGTGGACGACATTTTTTGCCAAAAATTCGTGATTAAGGCGTAATGATTGGTTGTTTAAATTTGATTTTATTAGTAATTTTAGTATTGACAAACATTAAAATGATCGTATCTTACTTCAGCGTTCAGCGTTCAGCGTTCAGCGTTCAGCGTTCAGCGTTCAGCGTTCAGCGTTCAGCGTTCAGCGTTCAGCGTTCAGCGTTCAGCGTTCAGCGTTCAGCCAAATTATTCCTAAATACCGCTAAAAGTCAAGCTTTTAGCGGTGTAAATTCTCTATTTTTCAAAAAAAGTCCGTCTTTGCATGGGCTTTTTTTGTTGTCTAAAATCACTCAACAGGCGGTGCAAAATGACTGACACCGCCCAAACCACCAAAAAACCCAAGCAAACCAAATCCAAAGAGCGAGTGGCGGATTTTGGTGAAGTGTTTACGGCCGAAAAAGAAGTAAACGCAATGCTGAATCTATTGCCCCAAACCATTTGGAATAAAATTACCAATACTTTTTTGGAACCCGCTTGCGGTACGGGCAATTTTTTGGCAGAGATTTTGAGCCGAAAACTTGCGATTGTTTTGAAATCTGCACAAATCAACAAAAGCCAAAAATCCCCCAAATACTCAAAATTTCATTATGAACGAAATGCGATTTATGCCATATCATCAATTTATGGTATCGAATTGTTATTGGATAATTGTAACGAATGTCGAAAACGCCTGCTGGATATATTCAGCACGCATTATCAAACCTATTTTAAAGATATTGATGATGAGGTCATAAGAGTGGCTGAATTTTTATTAACTAAAAACATCATCAATGGCGATGCACTCACTTTAAAAGATTTAAATGATGAGCCCATCATATTTAGCGAGTGGGAGTTCATTAACGACATTCAAATCAATCGCCGTGATTATATTTACCGTGATTTGATTGATAAAGCCAGTGATCGAGAATTGCCATTATTTTCTGATTTGGGCGAAGAGGCCTACATTCCTACACCCATTAAAGAATATTTTCCGATTCATTTTTTAACGCTATATGAACAAGGATAAGCGTATGCAAGTAGAAAACATTCAAGTAGATAGCAACATCGTTCCTGATTTGGATAACATCAACCAAGGTCAGTTGTCATTTTTTGAACAAGTTTATAACCCTGATGTGCTTGATTGTCTATCCAGTCTATCCAATGACGAAGTATTTACATCGCCACGGCTTGCCAATCAAATGCTGGATTTATTGCCTGATAGTATTTGGCAAAATAAAAATGCTAAGTTTTTAGACCCTGTGTGTAAGTCAGGCGTATTTTTAAGAGAAATCGTCAAACGCCTAGACAAAGGTTTACAAAAACAAATCCCAAACAAACAAATTCGCATCAACCACATTCTCAAAAACCAAGTATTTGGCATTGCCATTACTGGATTGACCGCCCTATTATCACGGCGTAGCGTGTATTGTGCCAAAACTGCCAATTCACCATTATCCATTTGTGATGAATTTGACAATGAAATGGGCAATATCATTTTTGGTAATGCCAATCATATATTTGAAAACGGCAAATGCCGTGAGTGCGGTGCAAGTTACGATGTTTTTGGCAATAGACAAGGGCTAGAAAACCACGCTTATGCGTTTATTCATAGCAATAAAGACAATGAATTTAAAGAGATTTTAAAAATGCAATTTGATGTGATTATTGGCAATCCGCCTTATCAATTAAATACTACTGGTCACGGAGCTCAGGCAACACCAATATATCATTTGTTTGTAGAGCAAGCCAAAAAATTAAATCCTGAATTTTTAATTATGATTACCCCAAGTCGTTGGTTTACAGGAGGAATGGGATTAAATTCTTTTAGAGATGGTATGATAAATGATAAACGCATTAAAGAGATTCACGACTTTCCCAATTCCAAAGATTGTTTTGATAATGTGGAAATCAAAGGTGGTGTAAATTATTTTTTATGGGATAAAAATTATAATGGCGATTGTGAAGTATTTACTTATGAAAATGGGCATTGTATATCACAAGCCAAAAGACCTTTAAAAGAAAAAGGAATGAGTATTTTTATTCGTTATAATCAAGCAGTTTTTATTTTAAATAAAGTTAGAAGTCTAGGAGAAAAAAGCTTTAGCGATAATATTAGTTCACAAAAACCTTTTGGTTTTCCAACGAATTTTAAAGGAAATTTTAAGCCCTATGCAAATTGCAATGAAAATGTTGTTTTGTATCAAAATAGTGGTATTGGCTATGTAAAAATGTCGGAGATAACAAAAAATAGAGATTTGGTACTAAAGCATAAAGTATTAACACCAAAGGCGATTGGTAGTGGAAATGGAAAAACTGATAAAGTTAACCCAATCTATGCAGGGGTTAATTCTGCTTGTACAGAAACTTATATTGTTATTGGTGCTTTTGAAAGTGAAAAGATGTGCAACAATGTAATTAGTTATATAAATACACAATTTTTTCATTTTATGCTAACTTTAAAAAAGAATACACAAGACGCATTAAGAGGAGTTTATGAACTTATACCTACGCAAGATTTTTCTAAATCTTGGACAGATGAAGAGTTGTTTGCAAAGTATGGGTTTAATAATGACGATATTAGATATATACAAGAAATGATACGCCCAATGGATAATGATACTGGTGTAAAACCTAAAAAATCTCGTGGTAAAAAGACTGTACAATCAGAGTTGGATTTGGAGAGTGGTGATGAGTAAAGCAATTCCACATTTGTTAAAAACAAGAAATGTATCTTTTCCTACAAAAGGAGCCTTTCAAAAGCACCTAAAAAGCATTTATGACAAAGCTAAAGCAAATAAAAGTGGCTTGGTTGATTGTGATAATGATATTTTGGATTTAAAAGATTTTATTCAAGATTATTGCGACAAATCTGAGCGATTGCTAGATATTTTTGATTTGGATAATTGCCATTTCATTGTCAAAAAATCGCCAGATTATACTACAAAGTGTCTATTTATTGTTGATAATAATACAGGTAATCAAGAGCAACTTAGTGTTTATGATTTTGGTAATCCGCCTGATGCAAAAACTGGTTTTTATTCATTTTGTCGTTATACAATTATGTGGTTAAAATTTGAATATCGTAGAAAATTTTCTGAACATCTTGGCATTGATTATAATGAATATGATTTATGGCACAAAAAACCAACAACCAAACAAATAATTGATGAATTTATTGAATTTAAAGAAATTGGCGAGAAATTAGATGAAGTTGTTTCCGAAAATTTTAAAGGAAATAACGCTTTTTATTTGTCGGAAAAATATAAATTCTTAAACCAAGAATTTATTGAATTCTATCAATACAAAGTTGCAACCGAATTATTTTTTGAATTAAAGTTGAGAAAATAAAATGACCCACCCAACCTTTGCCCAAATTCACGCCCCAAAGATTTATGTGTATTCAGACAGCCGTTATCCAAATTGTCTTAAAGTTGGCTATACCGCCCAAGAAACGGTTATGGAGCGAATGAAACAGCATTATCCAACCGTTACGCCAAGCCAAAGTTGGAAACTAGAATTTGAGTCGTTGGCGATTAAAGATGATGGCAGTTATTTTAAAGATTTTGCTGTTTTTAATGAATTAAAGAAAATGGGCATTAACCGCATTGCAGGCGAATGGTTTGACTGCGATATTGATACCATAAAAAACGCCATTTTAAATATCAAGCAAGCCAAAACTTTTGAAAAACAAAGAACGCAAGATTTTAAAATGCGTCCAGAGCAATTATTGGCGGTGAATAAAACCGCCCATTATTTTAATTGTATCAAAAAAGAAGCACAAAATCGTACACCACATTTTTTGTGGAATGCCAAAATGCGATTTGGCAAAACTTTTGCCACTTATCAATTAGCCAAGAAATTAAATTGGCAAAAAATATTGATTTTAACTTTTAAGCCTGCGGTCAAAAATGCGTGGCAAGAAGATTTGGTTAGCCATAGCGATTTTGATGGTTGGCAATTTATCAGCCGTGATAGTGAATTGAAAATAGATGATTATGATAAAAATCGCCCAATGGTGTATTTTGCGTCTTTTCAAGATGTGCTTGGCAAAGACAAATTTGGCAATATTAAGCCCAAAAACGAATGGTTACACACCATAAATTGGGATTGTGTGGTATTTGATGAATACCATTTTGGGGCGTGGCGTGATAATGCCAAATCGCTTTTTGCCAAAGATGATGAATTGGCAAAAATGCAAAATGAATATCAAGAAATGGAAATTGGGGTAGAAAGTTTTGATGAAAATGAATTGCCCATTACCACAGAGCATTATTTGTATTTGTCGGGTACGCCATTTAGAGCGATTGCCAGTGGTGAATTTATTGAAGAGCAGATTTTTAACTGGACATATTCAGATGAACAAAAAGCCAAGCTGACTTGGCAGGGTGAGAACAATCCTTATTTGTCCTTGCCACAGATGATGCTTTTGACCTATCAACTGCCAGAGCATATCCGCCAAATTGCCACAGGTGGTGAGTTTAATGAATTTGATTTGAACGAGTTTTTCAAAGCCGATGGCACAGGCAAAAAAGCCAAATTTAAATATCAAGATGAAGTGCAAAAATGGCTGGATTTAATTCGTGATAATCTTGATGAAATGATAGTTACCAATTTAAAACAAGGCAATGCCAAACCGCCCATGCCATTTAGCGATGCCAATTTATTAAACAGCTTATTGCATAGTATTTGGTATTTGCCAAATATAGCAAGCTGTTTTGCCATGGCGAATTTATTGGGTTCTGTCAATAACAAATTTTATCACGATTACAAGGTTATTGTATCGGCAGGAAATGATGCAGGCATGGGGGCAGATGCGTTAATTCCTGTTAATCAGGCGATGGGCGATAATCCGTTGGCGACCAAATCGATTACCTTGTCTTGTGGTAAGCTTATGACAGGCGTGAGCGTGCCTGCGTGGACAGGGATTTTTATGTTAAGAAACATGACAAGCCCAGAGACTTATTTTCAATCGGCGTTTCGTGTGCAGACCCCATGGGTGGTGCGTGGCGAAAACGACAGCCAAATTATCAAAGAGCAATGCTATGTGTTTGATTTTGCACCCAACCGCGCCTTATGCCAAATCGCTGAATATGCAGGGCGATTAAATACCAAGGATGTCAGCCCTGAGAATAAGGTTGCTGAATTCATTGCCTTTTTGCCTGTGCTTGCTTATGATGGTTCTGCGATGCAACAAGTGGATGCCAAATTGCTTTTAGATATGGCAATGAGTGGTACTACCGCGACGCTATTGGCTCGCCGTTGGCAATCGGCCATGTTGGTAAATGTAGATGACCTTACTTTAAAAACCTTGATGGCAAATCAAGATGCGATGGATGCTTTGATGAAAATTGAAGAATTTCGTAGTCTTAATGATGATATTGAGTTGGTTGTCGCTCGCTCTGATAAAGTAAAAGGCTTAAAAGAAAAAGCCAAAGAAAATGACGGCGAGCTGTCCAAAGAAGATAAAAAAGCATTGACAGAAGAAGAGAAAAAAGAAAAAAGTCTACGCAAGCAAATTCAAGATAAGCTTGTTAAGTTCGCCACTCGCATTCCAATTTTTATGTATCTAAGCGATTATCGTGAGCACACTTTGCTAGATGTGATTACCGAGCTTGAGCCTGATTTATTCACCAGAGTAACAGGGCTTAGCCAAGCAGATTTTGCACTTTTGGTATCGCTGAATGTCTTTAATGAAAGTGTGATGAATGATGCGGTGTATAAATTTAAACGCTATGAAGATGCCAGCCTAGAATATGTAGGTATTCATCGAGATAATGAGTATGTTGGTCTTTATAATACGGTAGTTAAAAATGACTACCATCTCAATTAATGGTGTAATAAGATGATGGCAAAGTGGGTTGATTTGATTGAAATTAAAAAATTAATTAAAATCAACAACATACAAACTTTCTCCCATTTCCCCCAAAAAACCACTTTACAACCATTAAAATTAGCGTATAATACGCACCACTCAAGCAGACAAGCA
>NZ_JAYGGV010000005.1:91989-107229 GCF_035181405.1 Moraxella tarda | reverse complement strand
GCATTGCCGAGTAGCTACGTTCGGATGGGATAACCGCTGAAAGCATCTAAGCGGGAAGCCCACCTCAAGATAAGATTTCCCTAAAGGGCCGTTGTAGACGACGACGTTGATAGGTTGGGTGTGGAAGCATAGCGATATGTGTAGCTAACCAATACTAATTGCCCGTTTGGCTTGACCATACAACACCCAAGTGGTTTACTACTGTGTTTGTTTGGTAAGTGTAAAAATGATTTTATCTAAGCTTGATTAAGTAAATTAATTGGTAAAATAATAAACCAAATTAAAAACTCTTTATGTATTTAAAATAACAGACTCATAAGCGTTGTTAATCCTTTACGCTGACGACCATAGCAAGATGGAACCACCTGATCCCTTCCCGAACTCAGAAGTGAAATGTCTTAGCGCCGATGGTAGTGTGGTTCGCCCATGCGAGAGTAGGTCATCGTCAGCACCTTATTTAGCCCCCTTCAACGGTTGTTGGAGGGGGTTTTGCAATAAATCTATTTTACTAATGCATGCCTGATTAAAAAATATGTATGCCACCTAATGTATTGGGTACTTTGGGTATTTCATTGGTAGAGGTTTTTGGTTATGTGAATTTTTTTCCTTATTAAAACTGTGAATTTTTAAATTTATTATAATAATATTATCCATACTCTTGTCAGAGTATGGATAATATTATTTCAGATAAAGTTTTGCTTGAGGAAAGCGTTTATGTTACAAAAGCGATTATTAGGGGTTTTTCTTGGAGGGCTGGTGTTGTCCAATACTGCGTTTGCAGGGTTTTCTGGGATTTTGGGAAAATTAAATGATTTGGTTAGTGAAATTAATTTGTCAAGTATTGCGACAAATCAAGATAGTCAGCCGTCAAATTCAAATACTTTATCAAAAATGACAAGTGTGGATGGTGTTGGCGACGATCAATATTATGATGAACGCACAGGTTTGATGTGGTATGTGTGCCGTGTGGGTAGTGGTGAGATTGAAGAATTTGGAATTGCAGGGCGAACATGTCGGACTTATACACCAGATTTGATTGCTTTGGGTGAGGTGGATACTGAAGAATATATTGTCAATTTTATCAATGCTAAAAATTTTGGCGGCTATCGTGATTGGCGATTGCCTACAGTGCATGAAGTAGAGAGTTTGCGAGTTGCACATTGCCAAAAATGGGATGGTGTTGCTAATGGTACGGCTTTGACAGAAAAAGGTCGTGTGCAGACCTATCGCAGAGCTACTCGTTTATCACTTGATGAGAGAGGCGATCAAATACAGGTTGATGATTGTGCTACTACCAGGGTTTTAGAAGATGATAATGGTGGTGCTTTGCGATTTATATCACAAAATCAATCCGTGCCAAGTTGGCAGGTGTACATTTCTGACCCAAGATATGTTAATGATGCATTAATTAGAGTGCATGGTGGTAGTGAGAATAACCAGTATTACGCTATGGAAATTGATGAAGTAGGATCTACAACTACAGGTTCTATTTTTTCCTATGCACTCAAAGGCACGGCAAATCCAAGAGAAAATATGTACTTTTTAATTGTGCGCCAGCATACGGCACCGAAAAGTTTTTAAAATGGATAATGATGGTGCTAAAAAGCCAAGACTTGATAATCTTGGCTTTTTTGATTGGTGATCAAATGGAGAAGGATGAGCCGCAACCGCAGGTAGTAGTAGCATTAGGATTGTCCACCACAAAGCGAGAGCCTTCTAGCCCTTCAATATAATCAATGGTTGAGCCGTGTAAGTATTGATAACTTAGGCTGTCTACGACCAAAGTCGCATCGCCATTTAAAAAAGTGGCATCATCCTCTTCCACTTCTTCGGCAAAGTCAAAACCATAAGAAAAACCTGAGCAGCCACCGCCTGTTACATATACACGCAACATTAGAGCATCGTTATTTTCAGCAGCCTTGAGCTTTGCTAATTTTTTAGCAGCACCATCGGTAAGTGTCATTGTATCGTTCATTGTTGTCCTGTTGATTTATTTGATATTGCCATCATTATACCATAATTGGTGTGTTTTTTAAGTGAGGTGGCACACTGTCTGTTATAATAGAAAAATCTTGTTTTGGAATACAAATTTATCATGATTGAGTTAAAAAATGTAGCAGTGCGTCGAGATGGTCGATTATTGTTTAGTGGAGTTGATTTGCAATTACACAAGCCTCAAAAAATTGGCTTGACAGGGAATAATGGTACGGGCAAATCTACCCTATTTGCAGTTTTGCTTAATGAGCATCAGACAGATGCTGGGCAAATCGATGTGCCAAAGCATTGGCAAATCGCTCATATGGCACAAGAAGTACATGCCACCGACATGCAAGCGATGGACTATGTGTTGTCTGGTGATTCTGAATGGTATGAATTAAATGGTAAATTGCAGAATCAATCGGTATTGTTGGAGAATGAAATTGCACCAATTTATCAACGATTTGAGGAAATTGATGGTTTTCGTATACCAACCAAAGCGGCACAAATTTTGGCGGGGCTTGGTTTTGCTGAAAGTGATCATGAACGAGCGGTGTCATCGTTTTCTGGTGGTTGGAGAATGCGGTTGAATCTTGCTCGCACACTCATGCACCGTGCTGATGTATTGCTACTTGATGAGCCGACCAATCACTTAGACTTAGATGCTATTTTATGGCTTGAAGAGTGGCTTGCCAAGTTTGATGGATTGATTTTGCTCATCAGCCATGATCAAGATTTTTTAGATGCTGTGTGTGGGCATATTTTGCATATTGAGCAGGGTGAAATCACATTGTATTCAGGTAACTATAGTCAGTTTGTGCAAATTCGCAGCCAAAGATTGGCACAGCAGCAGCAGGCCTTTGAAAAACAACAGGCTACTCGTGCACATTTGGAAGATTATATCCGTCGTTTTCGTGCCAAGGCAACCAAAGCCAAGCAAGCACAAAGTCGAATTAAGCAACTGTCACGCATGGCGGAGCTGGCACCTGTAATGGCAGACTCTGCATTTAATTTTAATTTTTATCCACCAAGTCATATGGCAAGTCCGCTTATTATATTGGATAATGCCTCTATTGGTTATGAAAAACCATTGATCAATAAGGTGAATTTACAAATTACGCCTGATATTCGGCTTGGTGTGTTGGGTGCAAATGGTGCAGGAAAATCCACCTTAATAAAAGCAATTGTTGGTGATTTGCCATTAATTAGTGGTGTGTACAAAGCATCAGAAACGCTACAATTAGGTTATTTTAATCAGCATCAGATGGACTCTCTTGATGATGGTGCGACACCAATGATGTTGCTGAGGCGACTGGCGGGAATGACCTCAGATGCTGATCTGAGAAACTTTTTGGGTGGTTTTGATTTTTGCGGTGATAAGATTGATACGAAATGCCAATTGTTTTCAGGTGGTGAGCGTGCCAGATTGACGCTGGCACTTATTGTATGGCAACGCCCTAATGTGTTGGTTTTAGATGAGCCAACCAATCACTTGGATTTGCAAATGCGAAATGCACTTATGCTTGCTTTGCAAAATTTTGAAGGGGCGCTGATTTTAGTTTCGCATGATCGTAGTTTGATTACCTCGGTATGTGATTCACTTGTATTGGTGGCAAATGGGCGTGTGGAAGAATTTGTGGGAGATATGTCAGACTATGCCGAACACCTTAGACAGGTGCGTCTACAACGACAAGCGAAAGTAAATGATGATATCACCATCAAAAATATGCCAAAAGAGCCAACCAAAGAAGAAAAAAGAAAATTAGCAGCACAGAACCGTGCAAAAACTGCCCCTCTTCGCAAGGAAATCCAGAGGCTAGAAGAGCAACTTGATAAATACAGTGAGCAGCTAACCCAGATTGAAGAAATTTTATCTGACCAAGATTTATACCATGATGCTAATAAAGACAAGTTATTGGCATTGCTTGGTCAGCAAACCCAAGTTCAAAAACAGCTTGCTGATATTGAAGAAAGTCTGCTTGTGGCAATGGATGAGCTGGAAATATTAGAGCAATCCTTGGCTGACTAAAAAAATGACAAGTTCAGACAAGCCCATTGATTATTATCGTGTGCTGGGCGTATCAAAATCGGCAACTTTTCTTGAAATTAAGCGCGCTTATCGCAGACTGGCATTTTTGTATCACCCTGATAGACAAGGGGATTTGGCACAAATTTTACTCATCAACGAAGCCTATGCCACTTTAAAAGACACCAATAGGCGTGCCAAATATGATGTGATACATACGCTATACTTTGGAAGGTCGGGGGTGATTACCCAAAGGACGCTTATTCATATGCAAAGCGTGAAAATTATTAGTAAAAATCTAGAAAAATTGGACCGTCGTGCGTATCGTTTGGCGGTTTTGGCAAAAACAAAGTTGCAAAAAAACGCTGAATTTTGGTTAAAAAATACACAAGATTTTTTGGATAAATTAAACCATCGCATGATGCAATTGCCAAAAAATACCAACACATCAACACTGATTATTCATGAAAAAACTGCCAATATGGGCGGTGAGATTTACTTTTATCATAAGGGAAAAAAGGTGCGAACTATATTGCCAAAGGGGCTGAGTGATGGCATGAAGATTAGACTTGTTATGAATGATGTGTCTATTTGGTTTTTGATAAAAGTGCAATCTGAATATAAGGAGCAAAGTGAGCCTAATGAAAAATCAATCGTTTAACCCGCCTTTATGGCTAAGAAACCCACATATTCAGACAATTTTGCCTCGTTATTTGGTGAAATTTTCACCCAATTATGAGCGTAGACTCATCAAGGACTCACTTGATGAAAGCAGTGTGGCATTTGATTTTTTGCCAACTGATGATGAGTATGATGCAGATGGGCGATTTGTCAAGCCACTTGTGGTGTTGTTTCATGGCATGGAGGGGTCAAGCCAAAGTCATTATGCACGCACGCTTGCTAAAAATGTGCAAGCAGCGGGTTTTCATTTTGTGGTGGCACATTTTCGCTCTTGTGGAGGTGTGGCAGTATCTGGTAAGGTTTTTTATGATGCTGGCGATGTTGCAGAAGTGCATCATTATTTAGAATTTTTAAATAAAAAATATCAGACAATCTATGCGGTGGGTGTGTCATTGGGTGGTAATGTACTTGCCAAATACATGGGAGAATATGGTGCAGATGCCATTTGTCAAAAGGCAGTGGTGGTGTCTGCCCCTGTAGATTTGGCAAGTGCGTCAATTGCGATGGAACGATTACTGGGAAAAAATATCTATACGCCATATCTACTAAACCCAATTGTTAAAAAAGCGTTGGCAAATCAGCTGACTGATGATGAAATTCGAGCATTAAAATCTGTTAAAAAAATGGGTGATTTTGACAGTGTATTTACCGCACCCAGACAAGGATATCGTTCCAAGAATGATTATTACCGTCAAGCATCGTCTTTGCCATATTTAAAGAGTATTTGTAAGCCTACCTTAATAATTACTGCCAAAGACGACCCATTTCTTGGGGTGACGGCAGAAATTGGTGATGTCAGTCAAGATGTATGCTTACTTGATACCAAGCATGGTGGGCATATTGGTTTTGTCGGTTATGACTATAAGGTTCGTGCTTTTGATTTGGACTTTGTGCCCAAGCAGGCCTTGGCATTTTTTGGGGCAAATACTTGATGCGTATGGTCTTTTTGGTGATGCTGGTCGTTTTGTTTGAGCTGTGTTCATATGTTGTTGCTCGTGGTCTTTTTTGGCTTGTTCAGCCTTATCTGTCTATCGGGCGTACCGTGATCATATTGGCGACTATTGTCATAAGCAATCTATTTTTATTGCCATTGTTTTTTGGGCAGTTTCGTTTGGTGGTTGGGTACTTGGCAGTACTTTGGCTTGGTGTATTGGCGATGTTGATTGTCTTTACGATCAGTTTTTTGGCACAAAAATTAATGCCGTTTAGCGGGTGGTCTTTTGATGTTGGTATCAGACTTTTTGGTGTGTTGATATTTGGCGGATTGTTGGGACTGTCGGTTTATAATGCTTATTCCCCTACGGTACGCCATTTGTCCATACAAATTGATAAGCCGATGGCAAATCCTGTTCGTCTGGCGATGGTGTCCGATTTGCATTTGGGCAGTCTGTTTGGTGCAAGGCAACTGCATCAGTTGGCAGATATTTTGCGTACTGAAAAAGTTGATACTTTGCTGATACCAGGCGATATTATGGATGACAACACCAAAGCTTATGAGATGCAAAATATGAAATCAGCCTTTGGTGATGTGGTGCGTGCTACCAAGAATGGTGTGTTTGCAAGTCTTGGCAATCATGACTTGTACGATATTAAGTCTCGCCAAGCGATTGTCAATGCGGTGCGTGCCACCAAGACGGTGTTGCTTGATGATAAAGTTGGAGTATTTGAAGTGGGTGGTGTGCCACTGTCAATCATTGGGCGTTATGACGACCATGTCATAGATAGAAAAACAACCACCGAGCTTATGGCACAACTGCCCAAGGAGGCTTTAAAAAACCCTGTGATTTTACTTGATCACCGCCCAAGTCAAATTGATGATAATGTTGCATTACCGATTGATTTGCAAGTTTCAGGACATACGCATCATGGGCAGGTTTTTCCTGCCAATCTTATTGTTAAAATGCTGTACCGTGTGGCGTATGGGCATAAAAAAATTGACAGCACACACATCATTGTCTCGTCAGGTTATGGATTTTGGGGAGTGTCATTTCGTCTGGGGTCTCAATCGGAAATTTGGGTGATTGAAATGCATGGCAAACATCAAAAATAGCCAAGTTTTATGTTATTTTTATATTTAAGCCATGTATCTTAAACGATGTATGGCTTATCAACAATGTCGTGCCATGTGTTATAATAAAAATACTAACTTATGAACCAATAGGTAAAATGATGACTGAAGTTTTTAACCCTAAAGCCAATCTGGTGTTTTGTCGTAAATACAAGCAAGAGCTACCCAAAATGCCAAATCCGCCTTTCCCCAATGCCAAAGGTGAAGAGATTCAAAACACTGTTTCAAAAAAGGCGTGGGAGGCATGGATTGAATTACAAACCATGCTCATTAATGAAAAGCATCTTAGTATGGTTGATAAAAACGCCAAAAAATTCATTGCCGAGCAAAGAGAGCTATTTTTTGATAATGGCGACTACGAACGCCCTGCAGGTTATAAGCCAAAGGTGGGCGGTCAATGATTGAAGTTGCAGGAATTTTTAAGCCGATATTGACGGGCGATGACCGACCATCAGTGCTAAAAGATTGCCCAAGTGTGCATGTGCAACCTGTGGCGTGGGGAGACATGGATGTATTTAACCATCTAAATAATGTTGTGTTCTATCGTTATGCTGAGTCAGCACGCATCAGCTATCTGCGTGCCTCAGGCATGGTGGAAACTCGTACTGACATCTCAACCATCTTGGCAGCCAATAATTGTCAGTACAAACGCCCCGTAACTTATCCAGACACACTGCTGATCGGTGTGCGTGTTAAGAAGCTGGGCAATACAAGCGTGGTTTTTGAGCATATATTTTACAGTGTAGAGCAAGATACCATCGTTGCCATCGGTGAGGCGGTGATGGTGCGTGTTGATGGGGCAGGTGTTAAACAAATTTGGGGAGCAGATGAGCGAGAGGCTTTTTCTGCCTTTGAGGGTCGCCAATTATAAACTTTGGTTGATGATGGGTATTTTTTTACTTTAAGTATTTAAGCAAGAAGAAATTAATACCCAGTGAAAAAATTAAAACGCACCCAAAGCCTAAACAGCATCTAAGGCATATTGTATAAATGGTCTGTTAAACTTGACTGGGTGCGTTTTGGGTTATTTAGGCTTTTTTGATTGTAGTGCCATCAGTAATCTGGTGTGAATGTTTTCAAATCCACCATTTGACATGATGATGATCACATCGTTTGTGTGAGCATTGCTAACCAAATGGTTGATGATATCATCTGTGCTGGTTAGTACTAACTGATTTGATGAATTACCGATGGTATCAGCTAGCCCCCAAGCAAGGTCTGCTGGCTCATACCATAGCACATGGTCGGCTAGGGCGGCAGATGGTGCAAGTAGGTCTCGGTGTTTGCCAAGTTTCATGGTATTGCTTCGTGGTTCGATGACTGCCCAAATCTTACGCCCATGCAATTTTTTCTTGGCACCATCTAGTGTGGTGGCGATGGCAGTGGGGTGGTGGGCGAAGTCGTCATAGATTTGCATGCCATTGATATCACCAATGAGCTCCATTCGGCGTTTAATGCCACCAAAGTTTGATAGGGCTTTACACGCCATGGCTACATTCACACCGATATGATGAGCAGCACTGATTGCAACTAGGGCGTTATGAACATTGTGCAGACCACTCATGCCCCAGTTCACCACTCCTGTGGCATCACCAATAGTAATACCAAAAGATGAACCATCTTCTTGATGTAAGATTGCATGGTTGTTCTCATCTTTGCTTAAAGATGTGCGTACCACTGGCGTCCATATGCCCATATTTAGTAATTCTTCTAGGCTTTGGGTATTTGCTGGCATGATGATTTGTCCCGAACTGGGAATCATGCGAATCATGTGGTGGAATTGGGTTTGAATGGCTTTTAAATCTGGAAAAATATCGGCATGATCATATTCTAAATTATTTAAAATGGCGGTCGTTGGACGGTAGTGAACGAATTTTGAACGCTTGTCAAAAAATGCACTGTCATATTCGTCTGCTTCGATGACAAAATAGTCCTTGCCCAGATATGAGCTGTGGGCAAAAGCGGACTGCAATCTTTCATCGTCTGTGCCAATTTGGGGTACGCCACCGATGAGAAAACCTGTATCAATGCCAGCATATTGTAAAATCCAAGCCAGCATGGTTGTGGTTGTGGTCTTGCCATGCGTGCCTGCAACAGCCAGTACATGGCGATATTGCAGGACTTGCTCAGCCAAAAATTGTGGTCCTGATGTGTAGGGCAATCGTGCATCGAGCATGTATTCAACCGCTTCCATGCCTCGCTTACAGGCGTTGCCTACAACGACAAGGTCTGGAGCAGGTTGTAAGTGCTTTGCTTTGTAACCTTCTAAAATCTCAATGCCAGCATGTTGTAATTGAGTGCTCATTGGTGGATAGATGGCGGTGTCTGAGCCTGTTACTGTATGCCCTAATTCGCGTGCAAGTAGGGCGAGCGACCCCATAAAAGTCCCACAAATGCCTAAAATGTGAATGTGCATGATGATGTCTTAATGAATTGGATTTGATAAGTTGGGTAAATTATAGCAAAATTTGACCACAAAAGTTTTGTTATTTGTCATGGTAATAAAAAGCAAAAAGGTGCTGGCTTTTTAGGGCGTTTATTATCGGCCAACTCAGTTGTGATTTTTGATGATTTTAAAAAGCTGGATAACAAGTAGTAGCATAACCATCACAAATAAAATCAGTGTCTGCATGGGAATTGATAGACCTAAAAAAGTCCAATCAATGACGGCACATTCACCAGAGCCTTTTAAAGCCTGCTCAAAGACCTGCATGATGGGCAGAGTCTCCACCCAGTAGTTTAACCCTGGTCCACAGGCGGGGGCTTGATCGGGTGGTAGGTATTGTAACCATACATGGCGTGCGGCCACCCCAGTTCCCCACAGTGTGCCAAGCAGTGAACCTAGCCATAGTGTTAGGCGGATTGCTTTATTTTTTGGGTTAAAAATCAGCCCAAGTAATGCAAACGCCCCCATGACCCAAAGACCAATTCGCTGAAAAATACACAGTGGGCAAGGGTCAAGCCCCAAAGTGTTTTGTAGATAGCCAATGGCAAAGACGCTACCGATGACGCAGATGGCGACAAGTAGGGTGTTGATTTGGCGATAAGTCATGGCATTCTCTTTTTTTTTGGATTTTTGGTTTGCTGAGAGTGTGTCAAAGTGAGGGTGGTTTGGCACACTCACCATAGACAGCCTTGTTTTTTTAATAAGAACAAGGCTTGGTTTGTATCAACGATACGCCTGTATATAATCATAAAATGACTGAGTGTCCGCTTGTTCAATTTCAGCTTGCTTGATGATGGACTCGCTGGCAACTTTGGCAAAGTAGGCTTCATGTTCACAGCTGAGGGCGTGACTAAGTAGGTCCTCTTGATGTTTTTTGGCAAGTAGTTTGCCTAATTTCCAAGTGCTGCCCAAACGGCGACTGTCTGTCTCAATTTGAGCAGAAAGTGTAAACTCTGGATTGGTTGCCTTGCCTTGCATCATGGCAAGAGACTCTCGGTAGGCATTGCCACCATGATGATGGTCAAATGCATCAGCGATGATTTGCATATTGGTTAAATGTTTGACAATCCAATCATGCAGATACATATCGCCTGTTTCAGTTTTAATGACAACGCCTGTGCTTCTGCCGTGATTAACCACCGTGTCAATGTTGGCTTGTAGGCGTTTTTCTTCGTCTTGATAAAGAGCAGGCGAGTCAAGTAATAGGCAATAAATTGCCAAGACTTCCAAAAAGCACGCCGTTTGCATACGAATGCCGATATCGCTATATGGATCTAAGTCAATGGCACGAAACTCAACATAAGCAATGCCACGCTCTGCTAGAGCCTGTGTTGGTGTTTCACCAGACTTGGTAACCTGTTTTGGACGAATTGGGCTGTAAAATTCATTTTCGATTTGTAGAATGTGGTCGTTGATTTGAATCGGCTTGCCGTTTTCGTCATCTACACCAATATCGCTAAATGATTTAAGTGGTGTGCCAATTGCCTTGCGTAAGTTTTTGATATATTCATTCAAATCATTATATTGAATGTTTAAATCTTCTTGCACGCTATTGGTGTAACCAAGTTTGCTCATGCGTAGGCTGGTGCCGTTAGGCTGATATAGTGTGCAGCTGCTGTTTGATAGTGGGAGTAAGTTGTGATTGCGACCCTTAACAAATGATGCACACACCGCAGGGCTTGCTCCTAAAAGGTATAGTACCAGTGGTGTTAGGCGTTTAAAATTGCGAATAAGAGCAAGGTATTTGTTGTTTTTGAAAGTAATGAAATCATCGCCTGTATCGTTTTTCTCAAACCATTTGTCAAACAAATCATCGCCTACTGACAGATTGTAATGTAATCCAGCAATTGTTTGCATTTTACGACCATAACGCACCCCAAGCCCTGAACGATATAGAGTTTTTAACTTGCCAATGTTGCTTGTACCATAGTCTGCCAGTGGAATATCCTCATCATCATCTGATGTCATGCATGGCATGGATAAAGGCCACATCAGTTCATCGCCTAAAGAGCGATGTACCAATACATGAAGCTCTCGAAGCATGTCCAGTGCACCTTTGATGGATGAAAAAGGCTCTGTGATAAGTTCAAGCAGATTCTCAGAATAATCGGTTGTGATGTAGGGGTGGGTGAGTTTTGATCCAAGCATGGTGGGGTGTGGGGTTTTGGCGGCATAACCATCTGTTCGCATACGCAGCCCCTCTTTTTCAATACCTCGTTGCATGCCTGCCACCAAATCTGGTGTGAACCAATCTGGTAAATTAAAGGTGGTAATCGTCATAAGGTGTCCTAAATTGATGCTTAAATTTGCCTGATTATAGGCTGTATTCTTAGATCTGGATTTGCTAATTTTGCGTAAGGAGGTGGTAAAACCCTCCCCTAAATACAAAAACTTAGCGATCATGTACTCATTATAGACCCAAGCGTCTATAATGGCAAAGAAAATCCATCTTTTGGCATTTTTTCATGATTAAAATTTTGGTATACTAGGGTATTTATTAAATTTTTATAGGTATTAGTATGTCAAATTTGTTATCCGCCCAAGACCAACTTCCCCAAATCCTGCGTGGTGTCTCCCAAATTTTCTCCCAAGACGATTTGGTCAAAAAACTTGCCCAAAACCGCCCCCTACGCATCAAGCTGGGTATGGACCCCACCGCTGCTGATTTGCACCTAGGGCATACGGTGGTACTTAACAAACTGCGTCATTTTCAAGATTTAGGGCACGAGGTGCTGTTTTTGATAGGCGACTACACCGCTCGCATTGGCGACCCCACTGGCAAAAATGCCACCCGTCCACCCTTATCCGAAGACGATGTAAAAAAGAACGCCCAAACCTATGCCGAGCAAGTGTTTAAGATTTTGGATAAAGACAAAACCCAAATTGTGTTTAATTCCGAGTGGTTTAACAAGATGAGTGCAGGCGATATGATTGGCCTTGCAAGTCAGCTTACGGTCTCTCGTATGCTAGAACGAGACGATTTTTCCAAACGCTACAAAAGTGAAACACCGATTGCCATTCACGAGTTTTTGTACCCACTGGTGCAAGGCTATGACTCCATTGCAATGGATGCTGATGTGGAGCTTGGCGGTACTGACCAAACCTTTAACCTACTTATGGGACGCACTTTGCAGGGGCGTTATGGCAAAGAGCCACAGGTGTGTATCACAATGCCGCTACTAGAAGGGCTTGACGGTGTACAAAAAATGAGCAAATCGCTTGGCAACTATATCGGTATCACCGACCCTGCTGGGGTGATGTATCAAAAGATTTTGTCTATGCCTGACACGCTGATTGCTCGCTATTTTGAGCTACTTAGCTTTAAGCCGATGAATGAAATCAATGCTTTGCTTGATGAAATGGCAAACGGTCGCAACCCCCAAGAGATTAAAAAAGTGCTTGCCTATGAACTCATTGAACGCTTTCACGACAAAGAGTCTGCCCAAAACGCCCACAAATCGGCAGGTAATCGCTTGGCGGACGGTGAGCTACCCATTGATTTGCCAGAAGTGAGCATAAGCCTTGACGGTATGGATAAGATTTTTATCGCCCAAGTGCTAAATCAAGCAAACCTTGTCAAAAACTCTGCGGCAGCCAAAGACGCGCTAAAAAACGGCTCGGTTAAAGTGGACGGTCAAGTGGTTGGGGCGGATTTTGCTTTGACAAAGGGGCAAACGGTGGTGGTACAGTCGGGCAAAAAGGCGTTTGCTAGGCTGAGTGTGGTTTAAAAGATAAGCAATGAAACTTACCCAAATCAAGCCTATTTATGCGTTGTTGATTGGTAATTTTTTGGGGCTTTTGGTGCTTGTTATCAGCGACAACGTTTTTGTATTAAGCCAAAACCAAAGTTTTGATTTTGTCGAGTGGGTGCTGTGGGCGGTATTTGTGATTGCGGTATTGCCCACTTCTTACTGGGCTTTTAATTTTAAAAATAAACTCATTAAAGGGCTTATGGCGGTACTGTGGACGCTGTTTTGGGCGGTGCTTTGTAGTATTATAGTGCTGTTTTATCACACTTATATATTAAAAGCACCTTTGTGATAAAAAGACTGTTAAAAATAACTAAGTTTTTGAAGTCATCAAAATGCCCATTTTTACAACAAAGCAAGAATAACAATGCAACTAAAAACAGGCACTTACCGCCATTACAAAGGCAATCTTTATGAAGTTTTGCACACCGCTCGTCATTCTGAAACAAATGAATGGCTTGTTGTTTATCGTGCATTGTACGGCGATTATGGATTGTGGGTACGACCTTTGGTAATGTTTTGTGAAAATGTAGAAGTGGACGGTAAAACCGTGCCACGCTTTAGATGGGAGAGGTAATTGAAAGAGTTTGGTGTAACCGATTTGGTCGTTGGCACGGGCAAACCTGCCTGTCGTGGGGCATTGATTGTTGCTCATTATACAGGCACGCTTGATGATGGTACAATTTTTGACAGTTCGGTTTTAAAGGGCGTGCCTTTTGAATGCGTGATTGGTACAGGGCGTGTGATTAAAGGCTGGGATTTGGGCGTTTTGGGTAGTGATGCTGGGGCAAGACTGTTAGGCAAATGGGGCATAAGTTGTGATTTACCGCAATTTGAGCCAATGAAAGTCGGTGGTAAGCGCCAGCTGATTGTCCCTGCGTATTTGGCCTATGGTGAGCGGGCATTAGGTAAAATCACACCCAATAGCGATTTGACTTTTGAGATTGAGCTTTTGGAAGTCAGAACACGAGACTAGATCATTCATCTGATAAATCAAGCTGAACCAGTCCAGTAAACCAATTTGGCTCACTTTGTCGTTTTTGATGGCGTGCGTCTTGTAGTCGTCGCATTCTCTTATTGATGAGTGTAAGAATTTTGTATTTTTCATCTTCGTTTAGGGTGTGCCAGCTCTGCCGTTCTTTGCGATTTCGTAGACAGCCGATACAATAGCCTTTTTTATTTAGCGTACAGATACCGACACAAGGGCTGTCAATGGTGAATAATTCAAATTGCGACATGATGAATGGCGTGAATACAAAAAGCTACTATAACGATTTTTTGCCATTTTATCAATATCTTATCTTTATCATCAAGCAATTTTAAAAACTTAAACAAAGCTAAAACAAACAAAAACCGCTACGAAGGCGGTTTTTGTTTGTTAGTGTAATTTTGTTAATGTAAAAATGATTACCAGTGGTAACTCATGCTGATATCAGCCTGGCTCTGTTTGTCAAATTCATCACCATGTCTTTGTTTGACATCAAAGCCTGCGGTAAAGCGATCATAAGAGACATTCACACCGCCACCGATATGATGACTATTGCCAATTGACTGTCCAAAATGTTGATTGTTTACCATGACGCCCGCCTTGCTACTGACAAAACGACTGCCCACATAAATGCTTGGAGTAATCTTAAACGCTCCTGACCGTATGGTTTTTTGCACACGGACATCAGCACCAGCTTGGTTGCTATTGACTTTGTCAAGGACGATATCGGCACCATCTAGCTGATATGCTGTTCCCTGAATCCAATTATGGCGAACATAAATGCTAGGAATTACTTGAATGTCTTGACCAAACTGGTATTTTGCCGCTAGGCCAGCACTGACAATGCGACGACTATTTTTTATGGTTTCTATATCGGCACGAATATTGCCAATGCCTGCATCCACAACAATCGTTGCATTGTCATGATGATATTGAGCAAATCCACTCAATAGCGTACTATCGTGCTTGGCCTGCATATCATCAGTAAGTTTGGCAAGCGATTTGGTGTGAGTCAATGCACCGCCATAGCCAAACACACCCTCTTGATGCCTGATGCCAATTTGGTGGCTGTTAAAATCACGCTCATAAGGGCGGTATGATTCACTTTGATGACGCACGGCATGAGATTTTGAGGCGGTGTACCATATGTCATTTTGCGTAGTGCCATCGATTGGCGTGTGATGACCAACCAACATATTCTCAACCAGCGTAGTGCCCATGTCTAATACTGCGTTGGTATGCAACGATAAGTCTGACAAGGCAGCATTGGTGTAGCGACTGATGTAATCTTTTTGTTTTTTACGC
>NZ_JAYGGV010000005.1:38370-91889 GCF_035181405.1 Moraxella tarda | reverse complement strand
TCCGCTTCTTTACGCTCCGCTTCTTTACGCTCCGCTTCTTTACGCTCCGCTTCTTTACGCTCCGCTTCTTTACGCTCCGCTTCTTTACGCTCCGCTTCTTTACGCTCCGCTTCTAGATTGACCATTGGGCTATATAGATAAAATTTTTGCTTATCATCGCCTAATACATAACGATAAGCGCCAAGGTCTACCTCTTGGTTGTGCAGGGTGACTTTTAAACCATCTTCACGACCGCCTTTGGTTTCAAACAACGATAGTGTGCTGTTTGCCTTAGCAGGTTCTTTACCACTGTTAGAGACATGCAGGATGTGTGTGCCCGCACTTTTACCTTCTACAGTAACTTTGTCACCCTTAAGCTCTTTGATGTGGGTGCGATAATAAATATCACTGTAACCTGTCAGATCCCCTTGCACCGTCAGCGTGTTAAATTTATCTTTTGCCAAACCGTCTTTTGATAAATGTACTTGCGCATTTGATAATGTCAAATTGCCGATATGAGCATTATCATTCATTTGCCATTTGCTATCATTTAGCGTAATGGTATTGTCTTTGTTGGTATTGGCAGAGCCCGTCCAATCAGTGTGAGTGAGTTGCAATTTGGCACGATCTGTTAATTTGGCATCGCCTAATAATGAAGTGCGAACTTCGTGTGTTTGAGTCTGGTTTGGAATGAGTGCACTGCATTCAATCAGACCGTTATAATCTGAGCGTATGCACAGCTTATCTGAGGCATTGTTAGAAAAACCAATATCAAAACTGGCATTTTGGCTACCTACAATATTTGCTTTAAGGACATTGGCACCACGAGCAGTTTTAATGACGGCATTATTTGTACCTTCTATGCTGTCAGCTTGATAAGAACGCTCTATCCAAGTGTTTTTGTTGGGGTCAAATTCTGTTTGATTGATATGGTCAAACGCTCTTGGTGTCGGTCTTCCTGCCAGTACTAATTTGCCATCATTTGCCTTAATTTTACCATTTAGCACACTACCACCTGTCAACAACAACAGGCCATTGGTGCTGTCTTTTGGATCAAAGACAAAATCCAGCTTTCCAGTCTGAGTCTGCTCGCCCAGTTTCCCAGAAAAAGCGGTGCGATTGCCTTGGAGTTTTTGAAATTCACGAGCTTTCTTATTAATCTTGTTGCTATTGCCTGGCTCACTGTTTTGAGTGCCTACGAGCACATAATTATTGTCCGTTTTTCCTGTGGTGCGCATCTTACTATCGCCAATCAGGATATAAAGATCGTTTGTTTGCTCATTAAGAATGTAGTTAATGCCATTTTTTGTTTCATTTAGAAGTTTTCGCTCGCCTTTCCAAATCACCGAACCGTTGGTATTGGCACGGTTGGTGATGATACCACCATCATCGACATTGTGCATATAGTCAGTGGTGATGGTCTGTCCATGTATGTCTAGCACACCACCTCGATGACCAAATCTGAAGTCATTATTTTTCACCTGATTTGGTTTATCCAGCACCACCGTGCCACGACCACTGGCCAGCTCTACATAATTAGCAGCTTGACCTTCTTTGGATAGATACACCACGCCATCACCAACTGAGATGCCACCTTGGTTGTTGTTATTGCCATCAATGACAAGCGTACCTTCCCCAAGTTTGGCCAGATAATCATCAGCGGTAATCTGACTAGAAAAATTCACAGAGCTGCCATTAGCGACATTAACACCCCCACCTTTATGGCTGCCACCACTAATGATCAGATGGGTGGGTTGTCCACCCAGACCTACATGAATGCCACCGCTTTTTTGTACAACATTGCCTTTGATTTTTAGATGTGTGTCTTCATCAACATACAAATCATCATGCTTACCCAGGGTGAAGCTTGAATTATCATCAGTGATGAATTTGGTATCATCACCGTCTTGTTGCCAAGCCAGCTCACCTGCAATCTCTCCAACAGCTCTGCGAGCTATTACTTTCTCCATAAACTCTCGGTCAAAGATTGTGTATCTGGAACCATTCTTACCATCATCATTTGGAGATTTACTGCGTGCACCAGGTTGTCCATCGCCACTAGCAACCAATCCTACCAATTCCCATTGCTTAGTGAGTTTGTTAAAACCGTATAGACCACTACCACTATCACCACTTTGTGCTACTGCTGCCAATGGTGAATCGGTGGTTTTTTTTGTAGAATCGTACAAATCCTCAAATTTAAAACGCTCACTCATCAAGTAGTACACGATACCATCATGGGTAAAGTTGCTCCAATCTACTCGTGGCTCATCTGAAAAACGAGGCACTGCACTTGCCGTCAAAAAGCGATAAACAAAAAAATTGTCTTGATGCTGGTCTTGTGGGTGAGTGCCTTTTAAGAGTATGCCGTCGCCAGTTTTAGGATCAATAACTTCTTGTGCACCTCCCCCTACATGCATGAAAGCTGCATAATTTTTTGGGTCAAAGCTTTGAGCAGAGTCACTGGTCAGCGTTGGTGCAACCTCGGTAACCATTTTGTTTAATTTTGGGATATTAAAGTCATAAAAATTGAGTTGTCGTGCATATGCTTCGTCTTGTGTGATAACACCATCTTTTACTTCGTCATCAATCGCAAAATGACCCTCACCATTTGCTTTGATTGTTGCATAATATTCTTTATCAAGAGGGTTGATTTTGGTTTCATAATCGTTACGAAGCTCGGCATGATACCGATTTTTTGGGGCATGATGTACATCATGAGTGCCAAATTCAACTTCCTTAAAATATGTATTATAGTTGTGCTGTACACTTGTGACAAACTGTGGTGCAACTAATGTTAAGATGCCTTTGCCACTGGAAGTGGCCGAAAAAATAGGTACGGGCACACCGTCGGGCAGCAATTTGCCCAGTATTTTGCCATTTTTATCGGTGATTGTAATGTCGGTAGCACCTGCAATAAATTCACCCTTGTTTTCTGCAAAATCACGATAAACTTGTAGATTGATGTCATTACGCAAGCTAGATGCGTGAGCAAGTGTTGATGATACTGCCAAAGCCAGTAGGGTGGGTTTTAATATTTTCATGAAATAGCTCATTTGGTGGGTCTAAATTTTTTGGATTATATAATAATAACAATAAAACAACAAGCTTACTCTGTAGTATCAGACGATAAATATGATAAGACATGAACACCAAAAAAACACGCATGTCATCATAGCCTTTTGAATAATTTTTTGTGTTGATTGATTGATGGTATTTTGATGAATGTGAGGAATTTTAGCAGTCAAATTCAAATATTTTTCAAAATGGGTTACAATATCTTTTTATTTCAAAAATAAGTACAAAAAAATGAATCAATATACCACCCAAAACTTAGAAGTCTTAGAAGGATTGGAGCCTGTCCGTCGTCGTCCAGGCATGTACACTGATACGGCACGCCCTAACCATTTGGCCCAAGAAGTGATTGATAACTCGGTTGATGAGGCTTTGGCTGGGCATGCCAAAAATATCACAGTAACGCTCCATGCGGACGGTTCATTATCGGTGCTTGATGATGGACGGGGTATGCCAACTGATGTGCATCCAGAATTTAATCAATCAGGTATAGAACTGATTTTGACACGATTGCACGCAGGTGGCAAATTTTCTACAGATAATTATGCCATCAGTGGTGGCTTGCATGGAGTTGGCATCAGTGTTGTTAATGCCTTATCCAAGCGAGTAGAGGTTGCGGTGTGGCGAGATGGCTTTGAGTATCACATGATTTTTGAGCAGGGTGTGCCTGTAACAGCACTGACACAAAAGCCAAGTAGTAATAAGAAAAAGCGAGGGACGCAAGTACGCTTTTGGGTGGAGGAGCGATATTTTGACAACCCTAAGTTTGCCATCAAGCCCTTAAAGCATAATTTAAAGGCTAAAGCGGTCTTGTCTGCAGGGCTAAAGATTGACTTTATTTCAGAAATTGACCCTATTGATAGCGAAACTTGGCAATATACAGACGGTCTGGTGCAGTATCTGACCGAACAGCTTGGCGATACGCAAATTGTCCCTATGGCACCTTTTTATTTTAGTCAAGAGCCAGTCGGTGGCGAGCGTGGCGGGGCGACATTTGCGGTTGCGTGGTCTGTTGAAGGTGGTGCTTGTGTCGCTGAAAGTTATGTCAATCTCATTCCCACCATACAAGGCGGAACCCATGTCAATGGACTGCGTACGGGCATCACTGATGCGTTAAGAGAGTTTTGTGAAATCCATAATTTGTTGCCTAGAAATGTTCGTCTGACGGCCGATGATGTATGGGAGGGGGTGAATTTTATTTTATCGCTCAAGTTTGTTGAACCACAGTTTAGTGGACAAACCAAAGAGCGATTATCCAGTCGTGAGGCCGCTCCTTTGGTGCAGGCCTTAGCCAAAGATGCGTTTAGTCTATGGCTTAATGTTCATCCAGATACTGCCAAGATGATCGCTGAGCTTGCGATTGCCAACGCTGGTAAACGCCTAAAATCTGCCCAAAAAGTTGCCAGAAAAAAAGTTGTACAAGGTCCAGCCTTGCCGGGAAAACTTGCCGATTGTAAGGGTGATTTAAAAGATGGGGCAGAGTTGTTCTTGGTGGAAGGTGATTCGGCGGGTGGTTCGGCCAAACAAGCAAGAGATCGTCATTTTCAAGCAATTTTACCCTTGCGTGGTAAGATTTTAAATTCATGGGAAATCTCGCACGATACTGTTTTGGCAAGTCAAGAAATTCATGATATTGCCATTGCCATTGGCGTTGACCCTGCTTCTGACGATTTGTCCGAATTGCGTTATGATAAAATCTGTATTTTAGCAGATGCTGACTCGGACGGACTGCACATCGCCACACTCATTTGTGCGTTATTTGTTAAGCATTTTAAGGCGTTGGTGGAGGCAGGGCATTTGTTTGTTGCCATGCCGCCTTTGTATCGTATTGATATTGGTAAAGAGGTGTATTATGCCCTTGATGATGATGAATTAAACAATATCCTAAAAAAGACCAAGAATAAAAGCAAGCCTCAGATTACTCGGTTTAAAGGTTTGGGAGAAATGAACCCTGATCATTTGCGTGAGACAACAATGAACCCTGATACTCGCAGGCTGGTTCAGCTTGACTTAGATGATTGGACGCAAACCTCAAAGCTGATGGACATGCTTTTAGCTAAAAAACGCTCATCTGACCGTAAGACTTGGTTGGAGACCAAAGGTGACTTGGCAGATTTGGCGGTGTGATTATTGATGTTATATTGGTGCGACATTGGGCATGGCTTATTGAATGCTTGTTGAACTAAGAGTGTGTTTTGGCTGATTAAATAAAAAACCGCACAAATTGTGTGGTTTTTTATTTTTGTTGGCAATCTTTGTGGGCTTATTGTTTTTTGCCGCCAATGATGCCTGTTTTGCTATCGCTATCAAAAGACCCTGCTATTTCTTCAGCGTTGTCACCAAAGAAATTCAACTTATACTCACCATTTGATAGACCAGTAACTTTACCTTCTATTTGATGTTCTTCATCTTCTAGGTTAAAGGTTAAATTACCTTTTTGTAGTGTCAATGTGTCACGGCCGACCAGTGAGCCTTCGCCTGTTTTGTTGGCAAAGTCAACATTGTAAGTAAAGTTGTAGGTGTCGACATCGTTTTTGCTGTCAAATTTATTATTAAAAATGCTATAGCCTTTGCCGACATATGTAGCTTGCCCTGCAGGTAGATTTTTTGTTTCTTTTCCATGCACGCTACCAAAAAGATCAATCTTGGCAACAGTTTGTGTGCCGTCAGCGTGAGTAATTTTGTTGTGCAGTCCGACAAAAGCAAGTGAGTATTGCTGTTGCAATAGCGCCATATTACCGCTCACGATTTTTTCACCGCTTTTCATTTGTGCTTTGTCTTCATGGTCAACAGTCACTTGCATGCTGGCTGTAACAGGCATCACAACAAAGCCTTGACCAAGCTCTTTAAAATTGATTTTACTGCCATTGTCAAAAGTTTTATCGCCAATTTTTACGCGTAAATCTTTTACCCATGCATCTTGTTTGCTGAATGTAGAAAACACGCCCTCTAGGTCGCTTTTGAGCTCAAGGTCTTCATATAAATTACCTGAGTAAGCGGGTTTTGGGGCATCAACTGCAATACTTGCACTGCTACTACCACTGCCGGTAGCACAAGCGGTTAATAGCATGCCAACAGAAATGGCAAGAGCAACATGTTTAACTTGCATAACAATCTCCAAGATGGGTATAAAGGTATGCCAAATGGCATCAGTGAATGACACTATATATTACATTATTGTGCCAGAATTAAACTTATTGTTATCATAGCAAATTTAAAGCAAATATACAATAAAAACTAGCAAAAAATCTGACACATAAGTATTCAAACATTTTTTTAAATGCTGATTGCTTTTTTGGCTTTGTGTATTTACTGGTATGGCGTATGGCTTTTGATGTTGTATAGCATGAATGATGGGTGATATTTGTAATTTTATGTAAATGACCTCACATCTGATCGGTGAGGTGAATCCTGATGATCGTAGTCTGGCTTGACTTGATTGAAACGATTGGACGCGGATCTTAAAGTCACCGCCGCCATTAGCAAATTACTTTGTGGTAAGCTTGCCAACTGAGCACTTAGGTGATGGCATTGTGATGCTGTAATATGACATTATGGATTGATGAGGGCCAAATCAATGGTCTGGCAGATTTTACTATGGCTTTATACACTGTTTGGCTGTATACTGCACAGAATAAGATCAAAATAAAGAGACAAATGGCTATAAGAGGGCTAAAAGATGATTCAGGCATGGCATTGGCTGGTTTTTGGGGTGGCGTTAGTCACGCTTGAGATGTTTTTACCATCATTTTTTCTGATTTGGTTTGGTGTGGCGGCACTGATCGTGGCATTGGTATTTTGGCTAATACCGATGGGTTGGAGTATCGCTGTTATCATTTGGCTTTTGTTGTCGATTGTGCTGTGCGTACTTTGGTTTAGGTTCATTCAGCCAAAGATTCAAACCCGCACTAAGGCTGGCTTGGGCGGTGCTGGCATCATTGGTGAGATGGGCATGATTGTTGAACATACTGATAGTAAGGGTGGTAAAATTCGCTTTAATGTACCATTGCTTGGGGCAAGTGAATGGGTGTGCCGTACCCATGATGATGTGCCCATCTTAGTAGGAGAGCGTGCGATGATAAAGCGTGTTGTGGGTAATGAGTTATTTGTTGAAAGGGTGGTCTAAATGCCATGAAAAGCCTCAAAAATTAGGAAAATGGACCTAATTTTTGAGGCTTTTTTAATCGCCCCAATTTTGGTAGCTCATTGTGTTTTTAATTTTTTATTGTTGGCTCATTTTTTGTTTATGCAAATTGCATGATATTTAAAGGCTGTTGGTTTGTGGTTTTTACAAATTATGCCTTTAAACCAAGCACATCTTGCATGTCATACAAACCTGCAGACTGACCGCTCGCCCAGCTGGCAGCACGCACCGCACCCATGGCAAAGGTCATACGACTCATGGCTTTGTGGGTAATTTCGATGATCTCACCATTCATGATGAATTCAACCGTATGCTCGCCGACGATTTCGCCACCACGAATGGCGTGCATGCCGATCTCACCTGGCGTGCGTTTTAATGTGCCTTGACGACCATGAACTAGGGCGGTTTTTAGGCTTTGACCACGAGCGTCAGCAACTGACTTTGCCATCATCAATGCCGTACCAGATGGTGCATCTAATTTGTGTTTGTGGTGATGTTCGATGATTTCAACATCAGTATCTAGTCCTAGCACTTTGGCGGTGGTGGCCAACAGATTGAGCGATAAATTGACGCCTGTTGAATAGTTGCCAGCATAGACAATAGGAATGCTTTGGCTGGCTTTTTTTAATTTAATTTCTTGCTCATCAGACAAACCTGTTACCCCCATAACCATCGGAACACCTGCTGACACACAAGCATCAATGGTTGCATCAACTGCATTGGGTAGGCTAAAATCAATCAATGCATTCAATCCTTCTAAGTGCTCAACTTGTGTGAAAGTGGACAATGGTACACCCACTTTGGGCATGCCGATGAATTCACCTGCATCAGCACCAATCAAACTTGAAAAATTTGGCACAAAGCCTGCCTTTAAGTTGGCGTTTGGGTTGTCTAGTACTGCTTGTAGTAGCATTCGCCCCATGCGACCTGATGCACCCATGATGCCGATGTTGATGTTGCTCATGATGATGTCCTTTAAAGTTGGTGAGTGGTGCATTGGATTATACCCAAAACAGCCTTAAATGAAAATACAAAATAAAAACACGGTAATTTTTTACCGTGTTTTTGACAATGCCAAATGATTAATCAAAAATGTCTTTTACCTCGTCTTTGATTTTATCAAAAAAACCCTTCTTTTTGCCTGCTGCATTTTCTTTGCCAAGTGTGGATTGGAATTGACGAAGCAGTTCTTTTTGTTCATGTGATAAGTTGGTTGGTGTTTCAACAATGATTCGGCAAATCAAATCACCTTGCATACCACCACGCACAGTCGTGACGCCTTTTCCGCGTATGCGTAGCAGTTTGCCAGATTGTGTGCCCTCAACGACTTTAATTTTTAAACGGCCGTCCAAGGTCGGGACCTCAACCTCATCTCCTAAGGCAGCGGTGGCAATGTCTATGGGAACATCTATGTGCAAGTCTGCACCATGACGGGTAAAAATTTCGTGTGATTTGACATGAATTTCAACATACAAATCGCCATTTGGCATACCAGCATCGCCTGCCTCTCCTTTGCCTGCTAGGCGTACACGGTCACCATCATCAACACCTGCTGGGATAGAAACTTCCAGAGTTTGTGATTTTTTTTGCTTGCCCTCGCCATGACAGTCTGGGCAGGCATTTTTGATGGTCTTGCCTGTGCCGTGGCAGTCTGGACAGGTCTGTTGCATGACAAAAAAGCCTTGTTGCATACGCACTTGACCGTGCCCCCCACAGCTGTGGCAGGTGGTGATGTCTGCGTCTGATTTTGCCCCATTGCCACGACAAGTGCCACAACTGACAGATGAACTGAACTGTATTTCTTTTTTGCAGCCTTTAACTGCCTCTTCTAGGCTTAGACTGAGACGATAAAGTAGGTCATTGCCCTTACTGGCACGCGTACGAGATGAACGACCACCGCCAAAGAAATCGCCAAAGCCACCTCCGCCTCCACCGAACGCCTGTCCAAAAATATCACCAAAAATATCACCAAAATCGCCATTAAAACCACCAGCACCACCAAAACCGCCATTATTCATGCCTTGCTCAAAGGCGGCGTGTCCCATGCGGTCGTAGCTGGCGCGTTTTTGTGCATCTGACAGCACCTCATACGCCATTGTTGCCTCTTTGAATTTCTCTTCGGCGGTTGGATCATCTGGGTTTTTGTCTGGGTGGTATTTCATCGCTAGGCGACGATAGGCTTTTTTGATTTCTTTTTCATCAGCCGACTTATCTACGCCCAAAATGGTATAAAAATCTCTGCTCATGTTAATTCCGTAGTGCCAAAATAGTTTTGCTTTTTATGGTGATTTTGCCTCATTTATCAAGGTAGGCATGTGTAAAATTTTACATATTTTCCTTAAAAATTGAGATAAAAATTCATAAAAACGCTCTGTCGGTCATGATAAAATCTCGCACAAGTCTTCGCTTAAAGGCTTGATAAAGGTTGGTGGTATTTATTTAGGTTGCTTATTTTATTTAATATTTAAAAATTCTAAGAATTCATCTGTGGTAAAGTCGCCCTGAAATAAATCGCCATGTTCATTAAAAATGGCAGGCGTAGCAATGACTGCCAATGAATGTGCCATGATTTGATTGTGTTTGATGGGGTTTTTATCATTTTGGCAGGCGTTGCTTATGCCATGAATGCCTTTCATGGCAGCAGATAACAAAGCGGCACGCTTGGTGTTGTTGGTTTCGCACCAAATCTGACGCATGGGAGTATGTGATTCATCATAAACAGGGTAGCCAATGGCTTTGACGGTGATGCCTTTTGTGTTAAATTCATGGATTTTATGATGAAACATTCTGCAATATGGGCAGTTGATGTCGGTGGCAATGTACACAACCGCTCTTTGCTGGCCTTTGGCAGGATAGATGGTGAGCGTGTCTTCATCAAGCTTTGAGAATACATGGCGGTTTTTGGCGGTCTCAAAGTCATTGTCTAGCCCTGCAAACCGTCCCTCTTTGATGACAGAAATCTCTCCGTTGATGAAATACTGCCCATCAGCACTCACTAAAAACGGTGTGCCACTTGCCGATACGCCCCATAGCACATCTTTGATATTGGTGTGATAAAAAGCAGCATCGTCGTCAATATTTTTAAGAGCCGTCATATTGGAAAGCAAAGCAGTTTTGTGGGCATTGCTGATGGGCGTGCCTGCCGCTGCTGTGCTGATTTGTTTGCTTATATCAAGTATTTTGCTTGGGTTTGGCTCAATATTGCCTTGAATGATGTACTGCAAATCATCTGTGATAAGTAGTGGTTCTTGGCCATTGCCCAAAGTAAGCAGGGTGAGCGAGCTGATGGGGCTTGCCACGATGCTTTGAATGGGGACGGTGAGTCCTGCGTTTGTCAATGTGGTGCGAATCACATGATTATCTGTGGTGTTATTATCTGCAGCAATTGCTGTACCAGTAGTGAGAGCCAAACCTAAAATAAGGGGCTTGATGATTTTTTTCATGGTTGTAATTTTCCTTTTTTTAAATTTTTTTTTAAACAAAGGGGTTGGCTTGGTGGATGAAAGCCATCTTTTTGCTCAGCATTTTTAAGGTAATTTGTTAAGGTAATTTGTTAAAACTGCTCAATTTCATCTGCTGTCAAAAAGCGACATTCGCCCATTTCTAAGCCATCAAGAGTAATCGTGCCAATGCTGCTACGGTGCAATTTTATGACTTTATTGCCAAAATACGCCATCATGCGTTTGACTTGGTGGTATTTACCTTCGGTCAAAATCAGTGTGGCGTGTGTTTCATCTATGAAAGACAGCTTGGCGGGGTGGGTTTTTTCGGTTTCACCTTCTAACAAAATACCGTTTGCGACTTGCTTGATGGCGTGCGTTTGTTCATCTGCATTCATGGGGTCGGCAAGAGTCAGCTCATAGCATTTGGGTTGGTGGCGTTTTGGGCTGGTTACACGGTGCAACCATGCACCATCATCAGAAAGTAATAACGCCCCTGTGGTATCAACATCAAGTCGCCCTGCCATGCGTAAGCTTGATACTTCGGGAACGGCAATAAGATCGGTAACGATGGGGTGCTCTTTGGCTTTAAGTGTGCATTCAAAGCCATCTGGCTTATACAGTAAAATGTAGCGATTGCCTTCTGCAACACTCAGTGTTTCGCCCGCCCACATGACATCATCATCGCTATTAATGTGGTGACTGCCATCTTTGATGATTTCGCCATTGACGGTGATTTCGCCACGGTGAAGGATTTTTTTGCATTCGCTGCGGGATAATTCGGTGGCCTTGCTGATGAATTTGTCTAATCGCATGATTTTTTTGCTTAAAATAAGTTACAATACCGCCTAGTTTATCACATTTATTCAATAAAACCAAAACATGACCTACCATACGCCATCTATCCCTTGCCAAGCTGTTTATGAAATTAAAAAATCACAATTTCTTGCTTTTGCTTATCCAATTGACAGTAAAGATCAAGCAATGTTTCATGTGGAACAACTAAAATCTGCATATCCTGATGCACGGCATCATTGCACCGCCTACATCATTGGCGATCCAAACAACACCACCTCGGCAGGCTTTGATGATGATGGTGAGCCAAATGGCACGGCAGGTAGACCCATTCTCAATGTTTTGCAACACAAGAGCATTGGTAATGTGCTTGTCGTGGTGGTGCGTTACTTTGGTGGCATTAAACTTGGTGCAGGCGGATTGACACGAGCCTATGCCACCGCTACTCAGATGGTGGTAGATAATATGGTGTTGATGCCATTTATTGCCAAATCAAAGGTCAAAGTCGTGACAGATTTTGCCCATGAAGCACAAATTCGCTATTTGGTGGGGCAGGTTGCTGGTAAGATTATTGGCGTAGATTATGGACAGGCGGTCATCATCAGCGTACAGATGGAGAGTGAGCAGTTGGCAGATTTTAAGATGAGTTTGGGGATTTATGGAGAGGTTGTAGACGGTTAGTCAATCTGGTTGATGGCGGTATCGGTATGTGTATCTCAGCTTGATGGTCAGTGTGATTGTAAAATAACCGTATTACAGTATTATAATCATCAGATACAAAAAACATAAAAACTGATAAAGCAAGATGTGATACAATATTGGACTATTTTTTTATCAGTAATACTTATTATCATGTCATATCATTTTAAAAAAACTTTGCTTGCCAGTGCTCTTAGCCTTGCTATTTTAGATGCCCATTCTGGTGTTGTTACCGACAGTATCAATTATCAATACTTTCGTGATTTTGCTGAAAATAAAGGAAAGTTTGTGCTGGGGGAGAGTAATATTGAAGTGATTGATAACCAAGGTCATTCACGCGGATTCATGCTTGCTGATGGCACGCCTGTGCCTGATTGGTCAATCATTTCGGTTAATAACGGTGTTGCTCATCTTATTGATCCGCAGTATATTGCCAGTGTCAAACATAATAAATACTATAAATCTGTAGCCTTTGGCTCTCCTAAGCAAGACGGACACCCAGAAAGTAATTTCAACTATTTTATTGTGGATAGAAATGAGAAGCCACCAAGTGGTCAAAATGGCAGGGAAATTAATATTGATGATTATCACATCCCTCGCTTGCATAAATTAGTTACCGAAACAGCCCCGATACCTGTTTTAAAGGTAGATGATTGGAAGGTTTTGCAAGACCGCAGACGCTTTCCTTATATCATGCGAAATGGCATGGGTGTACAAAAGGTTCGCCCCATTGCAGGCGGTGAGGATAAGGAAGTAGCAGGGTTTTATCAGTATTTGATCGGTGGTAATATCATGAATGGCATTGCCTTGCTTGGAAGTGGTGAATTGTATATTGGCGCTGTTGATGGTCGTACCGCTGTTAATAGTAGTGCTTATGGTCCTATGCCCACGATAACACTGGGTGGTGATAGCGGTTCTCCTATCATTGCCTATGATGCTGACCAACAACAATGGACCGCCATTGCTGTTCACCGCGCGGGCAATAAGGTTAATGGCAACTGGACGGTTTTGCATCATAATGACTTTATTGAAAAAACAATGAACGAAGATAAAGTTCATGTTGTCAATAAAGTTCGTGATTCTCGTATTCATTGGTTGGTGAATGAAAATGCCTCCACGATAACCAGTACAGGCGATAAAGATTTACGCCAAGTGGTCAATGTGTATGATAAAGCACAAGCCAACCCCACCCAAACGCACTTTCGTAAAGATTTAAATCACGGTAAAAGCGTGTATTTTTCAGGGGAGAGAGCCACTTTGCGTCTTGGTAGTGATATTCACCAAGGGGCGGGGGCGTTGTACTTTGATGCTGATATGACAGTCATAGGTCCTAGCCGTGATGATGCCACTTGGGTTGGGGCTGGGATATCTGTTGCTGATGGCAAGAAAGTAGAATGGCGATTGCATAATCCAGCAGGTGACCGCTTATCAAAAATCGGTAAAGGTACGCTGAGCGTGTCTGGCAGAGGAAAAAACCTAGGTGATGTTAGCGTGGGAGATGGTAAGCTGATTTTAGCACAGCAAGCTGACCGTGCTGGTGAAAGACAGGCCTTTAATCAAGTTCATATCACCAGTGGTCGACCCACTGTTGTGCTTGGTGATGAACATCAAGTTAGCCCTGATAATATCGTGTTTGGCCATCGCGGTGGTCGATTGGATTTAAATGGCAATGATTTAACTTTTAATCGTTTACGCACCGTAGATGAGGGTGCTAAAATCGTCAATCACAATCCTGACAGACCCGCCAACTTGACTTTGACTGTACAAGATAATCTAGATACTGGCAATAACCGACAGATTTTTCAGGGCAATCTGGGCGAAATTAAGCCTACTGTTGATACACCCAATCATGCTTTGAATGTTCGTGTTAATGCATCATCTGCCGATAAAGTGATGATTTTGTCTGGCGATATCAATCTTGATGGTAAGTTGAGCGTAGAAAATGGCACAGTGATACTCTCAGGCAGTCCTGTTCCACACGCTTATGACCATCTGGGCAAAAAAGATGTGGTCCTAGAGGATGAATGGCTCAACCATAATTTTACCGCAAAATCTTTTGAGGTAAGGGATAACGGCGTCTTATCCACCAGTCGTAATGTGCCACAGATGACAGGTGATGTGTCGGCATTTGGTGATGCCACTGTAAACTTGGGTGCTGTCAATGGCAAGACAGATAATTGCTATCGCTCTGATTATACAGGACAAATTTATTGTAGCAGTGCGGCCATTGCTGAGAAAAATTTGGTCAAGCTCAATCTTTCTGGCGATGTTCATGCTCAAGACCATGCCCATATTAATGTGAATAATGCCACGATTTTAGGTAACTTAAATGCCCAAAATCATGCCAAAATCACCCTAAATAGTGATGTTTTGGCGAAAAATGTGCAATTAAATGATGAAAGCCAATTGCATTTAAAAAATCCAAATCCGCTCACCCTTGCTGTATCAGGTGCTCGCAGAAGCCAAGTTGTGCTGCATGAAAACAGCCATTGGCAGCTGCCAGACAGTGGTAAGATTGGCCATTTGGACGGAAAGACTGGCAGTCAAATCACGCTCAACACAACGACAAACCCTAGCGAATTTAAAAATCTAACCCTCAATGGTGATTTGTCAGGCAGTATTCAATTCAATCACCAAACCAATTTGGCACAAGGTGAGGCCGACACTTTGACTGTGCATGGTTATGCCACAGGCAATCATACACTTACTGTGCAAAATACAGGGGCAGAAGCCAAGGTTGCTGAGCTTGACTTGGTGGCATTAAAACACGGCGGGCAAGAAAGCAAAGATGTTGAGTTTAAACTAAAAGATGACTTTGTGCATGCAGGAGCTTGGCGTTATACATTAAAAAATGACGAAACCAACCGCTATTATTTGTTTAATGAGCAAAAGTCAGAAGAGATTAGAGTCCGAAAAGATGCTGAAGCTAAAAAGGCGGCAGAAGATGCCCAAAAGGCTAAACAGGCCCTAGCTGATGCCATCAAAGCACGAGAAGATGCCCAAAAGGCTTTGGAGCAGGCACTGGCAAATGGTGGTGCAAGTGCCAAAGATTTGGAAGTGGCTCAGCAGCAGGCACAAGATGCCAGAAAACTGGCCGAGCAGGCACAAGCAAGCAAGGCTAATGCTGAAAGACAATTGGCTGAGATTCGCCAGCAATTAGCCGATGCACAAACCGCCCAAACCCAAGCAGATGATTTAAGAGTGCAGGCTCAGCAATCACTGCAAGAGGCCTTGGCTGCTAAAAATGCTCTACAAGATCAACTCAATGCGGTCAATGGTGCCAAAACTCAAGCTGAAAATGAAAAACTACAAGCTCAAGCCGCCTTACGGCAGGCCATCAATGATAAGGCTCAAGCTGATATTGATAAAACTCAAGCCATACAGTCATTGCAGCAGGCATTGACCGCCCAAGTTGAGGCTGAACGCCAAAAAGTCAAAGCTCAAGAAGACTTGCAAGAACTTCAAGCTCAAAAAACCAACTTGGAACAACAACTTGCCAACATTCAAGGCACGAAAAACACAAACGATGAAGAGCTGACAGCGTTGCGACATCAGTTGGCATCGTTCAATCAACAGCTTAGCGAAAAAGAAAAAGCTCTGACTGAGGCTCAAGCTGCCCAACTGATGGCAAAACAAGCCCAAGATCATGCTGAACATTTACAAAATCAAGCACAGAAGCGATTTGAGCAGGCTAACCAAGTGTTGGTTTTGGCCAATCAACAAAAAGATGAAGCGTTAAACAAAGCCATTCAGGCTGAGCAAGCCAAAAATCAAATAGAGCAACAGCTGAATCAAACTCAAGCTCAATTAACCCAAGCTAATGCCGATAAAAAAGATGCGGAACACAAATGGCATGATGCAAAGTTGGCACTAAAAAATGCTCAAGATATTCAGCAGGATTTAAGTCAGGCAAAGCAAGATGCTCAAAATGCCCAGCGTGTGGCAGAGCAAGCTTTAAAATTGGCCGAAGAAGAAGCTAAAAAGCAGGCAAGTCTTGCCAAAAAAGCCCAAGAAGCTTTGAGTCAATCACAAATCAATTTGGCAAAATTGCAATCTGATCTGACCCAATCGCAAAAAGAGCTGAACCAAACTCAGTTGGTGCTAAGCCAAGCTCAGAGCGATAAGTCGGCTTTACAAAACCAATTAGATGCTGCCAACGCAGAGAATATGAAGGCTCAAAGCGAGTTGGCTCAGGCTATTTTGGCTAAAAAGACAGCACAAGAGGCTTTGCAACTGGCACAGAAAAATGATTCGGCTGATGTGGCAAAATTAACCCAAGATTTGACCAATGCCAATGCTCAGGTAGCACAAAAAACGGACGAATTGCAAAATGTCGTTGATGCTCAAACTGCCTTGAAAAATAATCTGGCAAATAAAGAAAGAGAATTGGGCAATTTGACCCAAATGCTAACAAAAGCCAATCAAGCCAAAGAAAAAGCCCAAAACCAATTGGTTGCCAAACAACAAGAACTGGCAAGCATTCAGGCCAAACTGATCCAGTCTCAAGCAGACAAACAGACCGCTGATTTGGCCAGACAAAAAGCAGAGAAGGATAAGCAACAAGTCCAAGAAAACTTAGTAAAATCTCAATCGGATTTTATCAGATTAAAATCTGACAAAACTAAGTTGGAAGAGGATTTGGCGAGCGCAGTTTCGTCTAAAAATCAAGCAGAGAAAGCTTTGAAGGTTGCTCAGGATGGTTTGGTTGAAGCACAAGCTGAGAAAAAAGCTCTCGAAGGTGCTTTGAAATTGGCACAATCACAGGGTCTGGCTGATGTTACTAAATTGCAAAGTAATTTGTTGCAGGTTCAGGCTCAAGTGACGAAGCAAGAGCAGGCACTAACAAAAGCCAATCAAGCCAAAGAAAAAGCCCAAAACCAATTGGTTGCCAAACAACAAGAACTGGCAAGCATTCAGGCCAAACTGATCCAGTCTCAAGCAGACAAACAGACCGCTGATTTGGCCAGACAAAAAGCAGAGAAGGATAAGCAACAAGCGCAAGAGCAAGTTAAGCAGGTGACTCAGCTATTTGCTCAAAATACCAAACTGGCCCAACAACAAGCCGAAGACGCTAAAAAAGTGGCACAGCTGGCAAAGGAGCAAGCAAAAAATGCTCTTGCCGATGTTAAATCTTTAAGTGCCAAATTACAAGCCAGCACTGCTGCAAATGAACAAACCATTGCTCAGCTTAAAGTGCATTTGGCACAGGCACAGCAAAAGCTTGATTCACAAAATCAAGTACTGGTCGATGCTCAACAAAGTTTAATGGCGATGAATCAGCAGTTGGCAAACATTGAGCTTCAAAATGAGCAGTTACAAAAGCAATTAAGCCAAGAACAACAACTGCGTGAACAAGCTCAGATGGCAAGAAATGAAGCCATAGAAATACAAAAGCAAGCAGAGATTGCCAAAGCTGATGTCATTGTCGCTCTTAATCAATCGCAACAAAAACAAGCGGAGGCTCAACAAAGATTGGCCGATGTTGAACGGTTGGCTGATGAAAAATCTAAGTTAATAGTGGCTTTGGAGCAAGAAAGAGATCGGTTGATTCAAAAGTTGGCACAAACTTTGGTGGATTTAAAAGCCCAAAAAGCTAGTCTGATTCAGTCGCAAAGTCAAACTCGATTGGTGCTAACCCAAGCAGAAGAGTCTAAGAAACAATCTGAAGCTCAGCAGGCCGAAAAAGTTTCTTTAGCCAAAGATTCGGCCGCCCAAAAAGCTCGGCAAGATGCTCAGGCTGCTCAAAATGTTAAGCAGTCTGATGTCATCAGTCAATATGCAAATACCGCTTTGTCTGAATTGTCAGCAGGGGCATACCACTTAGTGCATATCAATCAGCGCATCAATGAGCGCGTGCAACATCTAGATAGCAAGCATTCAGGTGTTTGGATTCAGGCGGACACCCAAAAGACTCACCATTTTTCTGACCAGTATCGTGGCTATGAACAAAAAAGTCAGCTGACCCAAATTGGTTTGGATCATGCTTTGCCATTGAGCATGGGCGACTTGATACTGGGGGCATCTTTGAGTCATTTGCATTATGTTGCTGATTATGCCGATGACTTTAAAGGTAAGGGTCAACTTGTTACGGGTACGGCATACGGTAAATGGCAACATCATGATGGTTTGGCATTGATGGGAGATGTGTCAATAGGTCAAGCCAAATCCGAAACAAAGCATCATCAAACCCAAATGCCTGATATCAACAAAAATATGTCAAGTGTCGGTTTGGGAGTTGCCAAAACTTTTAATAATGACTTGCTTGATGTGAAAGTACACACAGGTGTGCATTACCATCAATTGGGTAGCGCAAATTATCAAATCAGAGTTAATGATGGTACCGAGGTAAGCGTTAAGCAAGACAAAATTGGCATGATGAGTTATCAGGCAGGTGTCAATATTGGCAAGGCCATTCAGATGACACATGGGCTGAATATTCGTCCAAGTGTTGGTGTCAGCTACCGCCATACCAATTCTGATGCCAAAATTCATATCAACAACCAAGCATTGACACAAAAATTTGCCAATGAGGTGGTGGGGCAAGTCGGAGTTGTGCTTGGTAAAGAGAATGTTGAGATAAAATTACAGGCAGATTATGCCAAGAACAATGAATCTGGCACAAGAGTCAATGCCTTAGCGGGCGTTAATTTTAAATTCTAAATTGATGCCTACCAAGCAGGCTTGCCAGTCTTTTAAAAAGATGATGATTGTACAATTTGGCCATTAAGCTGCTAAAGTACGATGGTAGGCTGATTAAACTTAGAATTTAGATCAGCAGTTTGTCAATTATCTTATCGGACCTTGTATCAAAAGTGATTGAAAGTGGTGCAAGGTCTTGGTTTTGTTGTGCCATGTGCGGCTAAGATGAATATTGATAAGCGATAAATGTTGAGTGCTAATCAGTGCTTATTGTTGATTTTTATATGTGACAATAAAACCACAAAGTGAACTTTGTGGTTTTATCGTGTTTTGCCATTCCTAAATTTCCATGTCGTCATCATGACATTCAGCATTCGTCCATGTCGGCATATCCATTCACCCAATCCTTGCTGATGGTCATATTGTGCCAATTTTCTTGGCATAAAACAATACACTAATATCGCCAATGCGTGTAAGAAAATACTTACATGAAAAATGAGATTTATATATTCAAAAATGGAATAAAAAACCAAAACCATTTATTCTATGATGATGATAAAATACCCCAAATAATGCTTTAAGGCTTTAATTACTTGTGCTTAAAGCCCATAACTTCTGGCAAAATGATCAAAAAGGAATGTATTATGACAAAACATACGCTAAAATTTGCAGTCTCAGCTTTGTCTATTGGTGTGTTGCTTGCTGTGTCGGGCTGTGAAAACAAATCCGAATCGGCCCAGTCAGACGCTAAAACAAGCGAAACTGCCAGTAAGCAAGACAAGACAACGCTAACCATTAACAACGGTGCAGAAATCAGCTCACTTGACCCCCACAAGACAGGTGGTGTACCAGAATCGTCAGTTGCACGCCAGCAGTTTGTGGGATTGACCAGTACAGATGTAGATGGCAAATTAATCGCAGGCATTGCAGAAAGTTGGGAAAGTGCGGACAACATCACTTGGGTATTTAAACTTCGTGATGCCAATTGGTCAAATGGCGATGCCATTACAGCACATGATTTTGTATTTAGTTTTCAGCGTATGGTTGACCCTAAGACCGCCGCTAATTTTGCCAATTTTATTGCAGACGCCAAAGTGCTAAATGCTAGCGACATTATTGAGGGTAAATTGCCACCAGAACAGGTCGGTGTAAAGGCACTTGATGATAAGACTTTGCAAATCACCTTATCTGAACCCGTACCATATTTTCCACAGATGGCTGCCTACACTGCCATGCGTCCTGTGCCTAAGAAAGTGGTCGAGACACTTGGTGATGCATGGGCAAAACCTGAAAATATTGTGGTAAACGGTGCGTATATTTTAAAAGACTGGAAAGTTGGCGAAAAAATGGTCTTTGTCAAAAACCCACATTACTATGACGCTGCCAATGTCGCCATTGAGCATTTGGTGTTGTTGCCGATTGATAGTGGCCCAACGGATTATTCACGATATCAAGCGGGTGAGATTGACATTACTTTTACCGATATCCCAAGTGATGTGTTGGCATCGGCTAATAAAGATGAGGTTAAGACCTCACCATCATTTTGTTCATATTATTATGAAATGAATGTCAAAAAACCGCCATTTGACGATTTGCGTGTTCGCCGTGCAATGACGCTGGCACTTGATCGTGAAACCATCACTGAAAAAGTTGCTGCTCGTGGTGAGATGCCGTCTTATCAGATGACGCCAACAGTCGTATCTAACAACCCAAATTATACCCCAGATTGGCACAAACTTGACAAAACTGCACGCATTGCTGAGGCTAAGCGGTTGCTCAATGAGGCAGGTTACAATGAGTCTAATCCGCTTAAATTTGACTTACTTTATAATACCAGCGAAAATCATAAAAAAGTTGCTGTTGCTGCCCAATCACTATGGCATGATGCACTTGGCTTTGTCAAGATTAATCTGGTTAATCAAGAGTGGAAGGCATATCTGGCAAGTCGCCGTAACCACGAACATCAAATGGCGCGTGCAGCTTGGTGTGGCGACTATGATGACCCAGCAGCCTTTTTGAATGTCATGCGTACTGAGGGCTCAGGCAACTATGGCAATTACTCCAATGCAGATTATGACGCATTATTAAAAACATCTTTGACTAAGACCAGTGATACTGAACGCGCCAAGGTGTATCATGACTTAGAGGCGATTTTGGATAAAGATGTGCCAAATGTATGGGTGTATTACCAAGTTAATGCAAGGGCGGTTAAGCCTTATGTTCAGGGCTATTCTACTAAGGATGCACTGGGTAATTGGCAAGCTAAGTACTGGTCAATTAAATAAAAATCTTAAAAGCCAAAAAAAGGGGTGAAAGCCCCTTCTGCTGGCGCGAAAAATACACATTCAATAAACATAAAAAGCTCCCAGTAGTACAGGAGCTTTTTGTAATCACGCAAATCGTAATAATCTAATAAAAAACAATAAGGCCACAACCGTTATGATTGTGGCCTTATTGTTTTGGGAGATTTACATGATTTTTTCCGTATTCGTCCTTGCTTTACTTCCATTTACCACAGCATTCGTCCATGTCGGCATATCCATCTGCCATCTCCTTGCTGCTTGGGAATATTATGCCAAATTTAAAACAACAAGAAAATACGCCAATATCGTCAATTTTTGTCAGCTTTTTCTTACAAAGTGCAAGATTGATAGGTGGTGCTGAAAGCCGACCAAAACAGCTTGTTTGTTTTTATGATCAATACATTCTTGTCATCAATATGGTATTTGTTTGCAGTGGTTTTTGGGGCTTTAAGATGGTCAAGGTTGGTGGTTTGGCCTTTAAAAAAAGTTTTGCAATTGATTGATTAAAGCGAGTGTCTTAAATTTTTAATGAATGATGCTGTGTTAATGACTTTTTTATAAAAAATAAAGCCAGTTGGCAGGTGTTAAGTCGTCTGTTGTAAGCATTGTGGCTCTTGTTGGTGGTTGTGCTAAATTTTATCAGCTGGGAAAATGTTTGGTTAAGACTGATCAAAATCATTTATAATGGACGATTTGATCAAGGGGCTTTGTAATGGGTGGAGTATTTGTTCCTCCGATGATTGATGGCGTGTCTCCTAGTGTGGTTTATTTAGAAAAATTTATGGACAATACCAAGAGGCCCGCTGACATTTATCATTTTCTTTGTCAAAAATTTCCTCATATCTTGCCTGATGAATGGCAGAGGCGTTTTGATGATGGTTTGGTCATTTGGGACGATGGCAGGCGGGTTGATGCCAACTCTCCTTATTGTCATGGACGCCATATTTATTATTATCGGTTCTTAGAAAATGAAACCATTGTACCGTTTGAACACGAGATAATCTTTGAAAATCGGGAATTTATGGTTGTGGATAAACCTCATTTTCTTACAGTTACCCCAAGTGGCAACTATGTTAGACAAACGCTCTTAACTCGCCTAAAGTGCAAAACGAATATTTCCACACTCTCCCCCATTCATCGTCTTGATAGAGAGACGGCAGGGTTAATACTCATCAGCAAAAATTCTGAGACCAGAGGCATTTATCAGTCATTATTTAAAAAACAAACCATCAAAAAAGTTTATCATGCCATTGCACCTGTTCATTTTGGTTTGGCTTTTCCGCTTGATGTGAATTTGTGCATGGAGCGTGGCGAGCCTTTTTACACAATGGCGGTGGTAGATGGTGTACCTAATTCTCATACACGCATTCATCGGTTGCAAGTGCATGATGGCTGGGCGAAGTATGAACTTTATCCTACCACAGGTAAGTTGCACCAATTAAGAGTGCATTTGAATCATCTGGGCATTCCGATTAAAAACGACCCTTATTACCCAAGCATTTGCCATAAAGAACAGGGCGATTTTGCCTCACCGCTACAACTGCTTGCTTATTCACTCAGTTTTGTTGACCCCATCACAAAACAACAAATGAGTTTTAGGTCAAATCGCACGCTTGACTTAGTGTCGGATAAATTGACAAAAGATTGATGAAATGCTATTTTTGTAAAAAAAATTGTTCGTTGTAGTTTGTGATGATGGGAGTGAAACGATGGGTGTATTTGTAACTTGTGATTTGTTAGATGCCAACGAGGACAAAAAAATCCAAGTGGTTTTACCAAGCATAGATGGTAAATTTTTTCGCAGTTTTGGTGGTCGTAAATCATTTGGTGGACAAATTGTTACTGTCAAATGTTTTGAAGATAATTCACGAGTTAAGGAATTGTTGGCAACCGATGGCATTGGTAAAGTGCTGGTTGTTGATGGCGGTGCTTCTATGCGATGTGCATTATTGGGTGATATGATTGCCGAAAGTGCTGTCAAACATGGCTGGTCAGGTGTGATTATTTATGGTTGTGTGCGTGATGTTGATGCACTTGCTGAGCTTGATTTGGGTGTGCAGGCATTGGGCTCAACCCCGCAAAAGTCCATTCGTAAAGGTGTGGGTGAGATAGGACTTGATTTGTACCTTGGTGGCGTTACTATTTGTGATGGTGCGTATGTCTATGCGGATAACAATGGCATTTTGCTGTCAGACATTGCCTTAGTGTGATTGGTCTTTGTGTTATTGATCTTTCTTTAAACCTAATAATAAAATATGCCCATAAAAGCTGATTGACCAAAGCGGTTTGGTCTGTTGAATAAAATAATATTAACCAAAAAACCAATCTTAAATTAAAGATTGGTTTTTTATTTTGGTTTTAATGAGGGTTGGGATTTATTTTCATAAGCTACTTGTATCTTTAAAATTATAATTTATAATAATAACTGATACATATATTACTAGGGATTATAACCGTGAGTACTACGCTACGCCAACTGCGTGCTTTTGTGCTTGTCGCTGAACAAAACAGCTTTACTAGGGCGGCTGAGATTTTGTGCCTGACTCAATCTGCTTTGAGTGGGCTGATTAAAGAGCTTGAACAAAATCTTGATGTTAAGCTGTTTGATCGTACTACTCGCAAGTTACACTTGTCCGATGCAGGAACACGACTACTGCCACAAGCAAGACGAGTGCTGAACGAGATGTCGGTACTCAACGAAAAAGTCGCAAACCTCAAATCGTTGCACCAAGGTCATGTGCGTTTGGCGGTGTCTCAGCAATTATCGGCATCAACTATGCCAAAATTCATTGCTAAATTTTGTGAATTGCATCCACATATCCAAGTAACCCTAACTGACTGTTCGGTGGATGATGTTGTAGATTCTATTGAAAATTTAGAAGCTGATTTGGGCATTGCACCTGAGAGAACTTATTCAGATGATTTGCAAACAGATACGTTGTTTAGCTCACCGTTTTATTTGGTACTACCTAAGACCCATTTTTTTGCTAATGAAGAGGTAATTCGCTGGACGGATTTATTGAATGAACGCTTAATCACCCTAAATGGACCGTTTATTAAGTCTTTGCAAAACGAGCTACCAGCACCAATTTCGAGCCGTATTTTTAATCCTGATTTTGAGATAAACTTTCTATCAACAGCACTTGGCATGACGAGAATGGGTTTGGGTGTAACGATTTGCCTACTCTATGCAGCAGAATGGGTGGAGCTGTATGGTTTGGTCATGCGTCCGATTGCAGAGCCTGTGGTTGAGAGGAAATTTCTGCTCTATACGCATAAAAATCGTTCGTTATCACCTGCCGCACTTGCTTTTAAGGATTTTTTGATTGAAAACGCACATGAATTTTTGGTGAGCAGTCCAAAAGAATAGTTGCTGTATTTTGCCACTTTTGTTTAGAAATGATCTGCACAAGAGGTGGGATTTGGTTTATACTGTATTGGTTATCATTTTCGCCGTTAGGCTTTAATTAAAGGAAAAGTTGTCATGTTTAATCATGTTGAACGCTACGCAGGCGATCCAATCTTGGGTCTGATGGATAAGTTTGCAAACGATCCACGAAGCGATATCAAGGTAAATTTGGGTGTCGGTGTTTACTATACTGAAGATGGCAAACTGCCCGTGCTTGAATGTGTAAAAACCGCTGAAGCACAAATTGCCAATCCGCCACGACCAAGAGGTTATTTGCCAATGGACGGCTTGGCTGGATACAAAAAAGCGTGCCAAGAGCTATTATTTGGTAAAGACAGTCAGGCAGTTGCTGAGGGTCGTGTGGCAACCATCGCTACTTTGGGTGGTTCGGGAGCATTAAAAGTGGGGGCGGACTTCATTCATCAGTGGTTTCCAAAAGCCAAATGTTATGTATCAAAGCCAACTTGGGGCAATCACATCAGTATCTTTGCAGGTGCTGGCATGGAGGTGGGTGAGTATCCATATTATGATGCTGCTACGATTGGCGTAAAATTTGATGAAATGTGTGAGTTTTTTAAAAGTCTAAACCAAAACGATGTCGTATTGTTGCACCCATGTTGCCACAATCCAACTGGTGTAGATTTGGATCGTGAGCAATGGGATATTGTACTTGATATCATTAAAGATAAAAAACTTATCGCATTCATGGACATTGCCTATCAAGGCTTTGGTGATGACATGGACAGTGATGCATACGCCATTCGCCGTGCTGTAGAGCTGGACTTGCCAGTATTTGTATCAAATTCATTTTCAAAAAACTTATCGCTATATGGCGAGCGTGTTGGGGGTTTGTCAGTAGTTGCACCATCGGCAGATGAAGCTGAGCGTGTGCTTGGACAGCTAAAATTTACCGTGCGTCGCATCTATTCTAACCCACCATCACACGGTGGTGCGGTTGTTGATATTGTGATGAATGATGATGAATTGTTTAATCAATGGGTGGGCGAGGTGTATGAAATGCGAGATCGTATTCGCACGATGCGTCAAAAGTTACAAGACGCATTGAGTGCCAAATTGCCTGAGCGTGATTTTAGCTATTTCACCAAACAGCGTGGCATGTTTAGTTTTACTGGCTTAAATGCTGAGCAGGTGGTGCGTCTGCGTGATGAGTTTGCGGTATATATGGTAGAAAATGGTCGTATGTGCCTTGCAGGGCTAAACAGCAAAAATGTTGAATATGTTGCTTATGCGATGGCAGAAGTATTAAGATAATTTTAACTGCTGTTTTTAGTGTAAATACCCTGAAGTTGGTTGTCCAACTTTGGGGTATTTTTTTTATTGTTTAAACTGGTAATCAGATTCTGCCGTGGACAGCAATACTGTTTGAAAGCAATTTAATTATTGATAATAATTCTTATTGCTTTTTCATTTAAGATTAATTATAATAAATCCGACCATAAGCGTAAGAAATCATTAATATTTCACCATCTTTTGTTACAAAAAAATAATCAAATTGCAAGGTTGTTGTTTGTGCAATCTGACTGATTAATTCATCTGCTTGGAGACGTTATGTCTGATTTATCCAATACTAAAAAACTCACCCCTTTACCACTGGTTCTGGCTGTCAGCACTGTGTTATTAACCGCTTGTAATGGCGGTGGATTTAGTAATCCACGCTATATTGAGGTCGGCGTGAATCCAACCGCCACTCCTCAGCCACCAACAAAAGACGATGCTCAGCCTGTGCCACCTAACCAAAATAGCGATACTTTAATTAAGCCTTTATTTGGTTCTGCATTAAGCGCGGTTATGCCCATTCCAAAACGCAAACGGGCTGTAGATTACAAAGATGTCAGTTATTTTGGTGAACATGAGCAGCTAAGCGAAGATGCCCTTGAAAAAAATAGCCAAAAGACTCTTGCGGACTTGACCAAAGAGCTTAAACAAAATTATGACCAAAAAAACAAAGAGCGTTATAAAAGTAATTTTTCAGAGGAAATGTCGCCTTATAAAAAGCCTCATGACGACTACAAATATGTCAAAACAGGCTGGATATTTTCTTACCTGTATGCTGACGAATCATTAGAAAAAACGGATGAAAAGGGCAAAAAATACCTCATAGAAGATGGTGATGGTTATGTATATTATTATGCCGAACAACCTACCATCGGACGCACCATGGGCAATGTACAATACACAGGTTCGTGGGATTTTGTCACCGATGCAAAACGCGACAGACGCCAAAACAATGAACGACCAGAGCAAGGACATTTGGGTGGTGGCGTAACTTTTGGTATGGATAACTACTGGGGTGATTATATGGGGGCGACTTCATTTGCTGAGACCTCTTTTGGACAGACCTCACCACGAAACGGCAATCATCAAGCGACTTTTCAAGCCAACTTTGATGACAAAACTTTAAAAGGGACTTTAAGCAATAGCAAGCAACAAACCAGAAAAGGCGAGATAGAAACCAAAAAACGCTATGAAATTGATGCCACAATTCAAGGCAACCGTTTTTCTGGCAGTGCCAGAGCAGTAGATAGAGACACTACTTTACAATTTTTCCAAAAAGATGCGACCAATCGTCTGGAAGGTGGATTTTTTGGGCCTAATGCTGAAGAGTTGGGTGGGCGATTCTTGACAGACGATAATTCGGTATTTGGGGTATTTTCAGGTAAACAAACCGAAAATCAGGTGAAGAAGTTGGAAGTCCGATATGATGGGTTGTATGTGGATACCACTCAGGACAGTCAAATTAACCCTGCACAAAAAGCAACCATGCATTCGATTGCCAACTTTGGTAATGTCAATCAACTACAGATAGGCTCTCAGTTTATTGAGCTTTTGCCTAATGACCATCGTCAAAAAATAGTACAACTTGCTTCAGGTCAAAAAGCCGTTGTTACAAGCTTTGGTACAACAGACGGTTTGTTGCGTTTGGGTTCGTTTAACAGAGCTGTTGTGCCTAATTCAAGTGGTAATGGCCAACCAAAACCGCCTGCCAATCCTGGCTATTCAGAAAGTGAGCTTCAACAGGCAAAAAATAAGTTGCAAGAGGCTAGGGAGGAAATCCTTGGCGATGTTGAAAATGAATTGAATGAGTATTTAGACAGTCCGACATTAGTATTAAAAGCAAAAATTACCAAAAAGATTCTGTCTGCGTTTACAGATGTCAAGCCAGCCGAGGCGAAATTGGCGAAGCTATTTGGTAAATTTGAGTACAGTAGTATTGAAGAAGCATTGGGCTTGATGAGGCAGGGTGATAAATTTGACCCAGATGTCTTAGCTAATTTGCAAAAGTATTTACCAAAACGCGAAGTAGAGCCACAATATAGCGAGCAGGTGATTGATAATGCTAAGGCTGATCTTAAACAAAAAATCAACACTGAAAAACGAGATTTGATTGATTTGATCAATGTTTATATTCTGTTATCAGAAGATGATGGAAAACAAGAAAGTAAACAAGAAATCATCACCAAGGTGCTAGAAGCATATACCAACAATAAACATCAGGCAATCAAACAAAAACTTGAGTCTTTGTTAGATAAACAGACTGAAGGCGAGGTTAATGAAAATCATGAAATTGTCAAATTGTTTGTTGGCGGTGATAAATTTGATTTGACGGTATTGGAAAATTTAAAAGAATTTTTACCAAAACCTGATGCAAATAGTGGCAATGGCCAATTGCAAGCACAGATTGCAATTGATGATTCTGTCAGAGGGTTTTATCTATTGGGTGATCGTACCCCAAGTGAACAGATTCCAAGCCGAGGCGAGGTAAGTTATTCAGGCACTTGGCATGGGCGAATTGGCGACCACTGGCAAACCAGAGCTGGCGAGGGTGCGTATGATAGCAAAGCTAATTTTAATGTTAATTTTGATGAAAGAAAATTGACAGGTCAGCTGATTAAAGAGAAAGACACGAACCCTGTTTTCCAAATTAACGCCAACATTGTAAAAAATGGTTTTGAAGGCACGCTAAATCTTGCCAGACGACTTGACTTAGACCCTGGTAGACAACAAAATAATCAAATTTTACAATCCATTGACAACAGCAAAGTGCAAGGTGGATTTTATGGCAAAGACGCCAAACATTTGGCGGGTATATTCTCTTTTGAGGGTAAATTAGAGAAGCAAACCGAAGAGAATAAATCTGACACTGTTGTGGGTGGTGGCGTGTTCTATGGCACAAGTGAACAGGTAAATAATAAAGAGAAAAAATAAGGAATTGTTATGAAAAAAAATCAATATCGCCAAAAATACCTAAGCTTGGTTGTGTGTTCGATGCTTTTTGGGGCCGTAAACCCAGCATTTGCTCAAGATGATGAAAATAGTACTGCTAAAAATCCCAATGCCCCAAATGCCGTGCTAGATACGATTGATGTTGTGGTTAAAAAACGCTTAACCAAGAAAAGTGAAGAAGTAACAGGGCTTGGAAAAACAGTCAAAACAGCCGAGGAGATTAGCCAAAAACAAATCCTATCCATTCGTGATTTGGTCAAAGATACACCCGGTGTAGCAGTAGTAGAACAAGGTCGTGGTGCAAGTTCAGGTTATACCATTCGTGGTGTAGATAAAAACCGAGTTGCCGTTACTGTTGATGGGCTAAGCCAAGCTCAGTCATACTTGGTACAAAAACGCCAAACAGGCGAAGGTCGAGAGGGCAGCGGTGCAATCAACGAGATTGAACTGGAAAATATCAGTGCCGTCCAAATCAGCCAAGGGGCGAGCGGTACAGAGTCTGGTAGTGGGGCATTGGGCGGAGCGGTGAGTTTTCGTACCAAAAGTGTCAGTGATGTATTAGACCATGATAGCAAATTTGGCACCTTTTACAAAGGCTCTTATGCTAGCCGTGATAAGCAGACCATGCACTCTGCGGGCTTTGCCCTGCGTAATGACAAGGCTGATTTGCTCTTGCAATATACCGACCGTACCAAGCAGGCTGTCATACCACACAAAGACATATTGAACACAGAATATGGCATATGGCGATGGGGCAGTACGGCTGATGACTTGACGAATGGTGGCATTGTCTTTGATGATGATGATACGCATAAATTTATCGTCGTAGAAGAATGTCCTGACTATGAAACCAGTCTGGCGGGCTGTACGATTAAGAAAAAAGTGCTAAGCAAACCCATTTTTGAGAAAATGAATGCTAAAGATTACACAGGTACATACCGAGTTTTGGGCGACCCTATGGATTATAAATCTGGCTCATACTTGTTCAAATTAGGCTATAATCTTGCTCCACAGCATCGCTTTGAGGCAGTTTATGAGAGCACAAAACAAAAATATGACACCAGAGACATGAGCAAAGAAAGCTATCACTTAAAAGACACTCTGAATGGAGGTGCACTAGGCTCAGCTCGAAAAGTTTATCTTGGTAGTCGCTACCATGAAGGACTACATACTACGCCACCAGATGGAATTGCAGGTTATTGGTCGCAGGCTCGTTTTATTGATGAAAAACACAGCAAAGACAGATTTGGCTTAAGCTATCACTTTAAAAATGACAACAAAAACGCCTTAATTGATGATGCCAAAATTAGCGTTGATCGTCAAACGGTAGATATCAACAATTTTGTTACCGAAAAATACTGCTCTGAATACCCAACCATTGATAAAAACTGTGTGGCTAGTATTGATAAACCCAATTCTGCCGAAAAAAGCAACCGTACGATTTATGTAGAAAATCATAATGTATTGCGTGCTGATTTTAGTAAATTTATCCAAGGAGAGAAGATTGATCATAAGCTGTCAGCGGGTGTTGGTATAGATAAATTTAACTCCAAACGCACCATTTCAGACATTCACGAAAAGTCCTATAAACTACAATATGAATTCTTAAAAGATAAACACGGTGTGGAGGTGTGGTCAATCCAACCGCCTGTGCTAAAATATAGCGATGTGTGTAAAGATCAGCAATCTGGACTTGGTGAGGCACGTAAGTGTGGCGACAGTGTTATTACGGGGCATAATTTGCACGCATCATTAAAAGACACCATTTATTTTGGTGATTTGGTGGATTTAAGTTTGGGTTTACGCTATGATACGCATTTGTTTAATAGTGATGACAGCTGGACTGGTAAGGGTAAATACAACAACACTTCTTGGAATGCTGGGCTTGTGGTAAGACCAACTGATTATTTGGATATCATGTATCGAGCGTCATCAGGCTATCGCGTACCTAGTTTTAAAGAATTATTTGGTTATCGTTTGGACGGCTTAATTAAAGGTGAGGATGATGACAAATATGAAGCCACTAATGTTCGTCCAGAAAAAGCCTTAAATCAAGAATTGGGAATCAGTGTTAAAGGCAATATGGGCGTGCTTGATGTCAGCTATTTTGATAACCGTTACAAAGACTTAATTGACCTAACTTTAAAACACTTTGATAGACCAGCACCTAATTTACCTGTACAGATCTGGGGCTATCGCAATTACCAAGATGTTCATCTTGATGGTGTTAGTATTGGTGGTAAACTCTATTTTGACAGCTTATCAGATAAACTGCCACAGGGTCTAACAGGTCGTTTAGCTTACCTTAAAACCAATGTGAAAGAAAATAAGATTAAAGGGAACTTTATCAGTGCAGATGGTTATTTTCTAGATACCATCACACCAACCAGATATGTTTTTGGGTTGGACTATGCAGCTGATGGCGATAAATGGGGTCTTGGGGCAACTTGGACCATCACTGGTGCCAAAGATGCCAATGAGCTAAAAACACAGGCTGTCATACCTAGTGGTGAAAAGCATGAAAGAAAAGCCACCAATGTTAAAAGTCGTGGTTGGCATACCTTAGACCTGTCAGCGTTCTATCGTCCAACGGATTATATTACCGTGCGTGGCAGCGTTCAAAATCTTTTGAATCATCGCTATAGTACTTGGGAGTCGTTGCGTCAGACTTCTATCACTTCTGGCAATGCTCATGGACAAGCTTCGCTGAACCAATATGCCGCGCCAGGGCGTAACTTTGCAGTATCACTTGAGATGAAATATTAATTTTTTGACCAATGTGATGTGTGGTAAATTCATACAGGTGGACGCTGTTCGCCTGTATGCTTATTTTGTGAGATTATATGAAACGATTAGAATTGTGTGGCAGTGCGTTGCCATTGTTATTGTCCGTTGGACTGATGTGTCATGTACAAGCACATGCCAACATCATAGACCAGACCCAAGATGATCGCCGATTGCAGTTGTCTGACACCAACTCTGCCCCACCGCCCAGCCCAACACAACCAGCAATACCAACTGACACACAGGTGATTAATATTGATGAATCTACATTATTAAACAGCCCCGAGCTTTTGGCACGAGCGATGCTATCAGCACTGGTCTATAATAATATAGATGGCGTGCGGACATTGTTACCCATTTATCAAAAACAGCCGAAAGATTTGATAGAATATCCAATGATCGTTTGGGCAAACGCTGTACTATCAACACAAAACCAAGAACATAAAACTGCCATCAAGCTCTATAAAGATCTTAAAAATAACTACCCTGATAATCGGTTATTTGCAGCGCGTTTGGCCCAAAGCCTATTTGCTAATCGTCAATACAAAGAAGCTCGTAACATCATCACCAGCGATCCAATCTTGACACAACAACTATCGCTTTATTTAACTGCCATTGATAATTTTACCAAAACAGATGTCCGTGCTGGTGGTAATTTAATTATTGATAAAAATATTAATAATGCACCAAAAAATCGGAATTTGGGCGGTGGGTGGTCGGCAAACGCCCCAATATCTGCTCACGGCATAGCATTTAATACTGGCCTATCCAAAAGATTTTTGTTTGATGAAGGGGTGTCAATTTCCCCAGATGTTAGTGTGCGTGGTAAGCTGTATCGTGATGCCAAGCAGTATAATGAGGTGTCTTTGCGTTCATCGCTCAACACCAGTTTTCGTGATGCCAAAAGAAGCTTAAGTGTCGTTCCTTTTCATGAATTGACCTACTATGCAGGAGCAAAAAAAGAAAATACCGAGTTGAAGTATTTTTCTGATAGTGTGGGCGTGCGATTGGCAGGCAGTACTTTACTTGGTGCTGATAGCCAATTTTCTGCCAGTGCTGAATTTGCCAAAAATAAATATCAAACTCGTAAGCATCTAGATGGTTATAGCATCAGTTTGTCCCCAAGTTTTAGTACTAAAAGTCAGATTTTGGGCAATGCATGGCTGAGTATCGGTTCGGATTATCAATATACTAAGACACGAGACAAAGATGACTCGTACAGACGAATTGGCTTGACGGGCAGTATTTCTAAACAATGGAAAAATCTTGGTGTCAGTGCCAATGTCGGCATTGCTAATAGGCACTATTTGGCACCCATGCCCATTTTTAATAAAATTCAAATCAACAAAGAGTATAATGCAGGCATCAGTCTATGGCATGACAAATTTAAGTATAAAGGCCTCATGCCAAGGCTGACTTGGCAGTATCAAAAAACAGACAGCACCATTCCATTACATAACTATGATAAAAGCCGTGTGTTTGTTGAGTTATCAGGGGGTTTTTAGTTGATTGATTAGGCTGTAAATCCATTGCCTGCGGTTGTTTATGGGGCGGTGTGGTGTTATTCATGCAACAGTGTCTTGGTATGTATGGTAATGACTGCCCAATTTTTTTTGTGCTTATCTATATAAAAAAATAAAACGCTCAATTTTGAGCGTTTTATTTTTTTTGGCGTAAATTATTTTTCTTGTGATTTTAAAAACTGTACTAATGTTGGCACTGGGCGACCAGTAGCACCTTTGTTTTCACCACTAACCCAAGCTGTGCCCGCAATGTCCAAGTGTGCCCATGCTTGGTTGTCTTTGATGAAATGCTCTAAAAAACAAGCCGCCGTGATAGAACCACCTTTTGGACCGCCAATATTTTGTAAGTCAGCGATGCTGGATTTTAGCTGAGCCTTGTATTCATCTCCCAGTGGCATATGCCAGATTAAATCATTGGTAAACTCGCTGGCTTCTTCTAATGCAGACAAAGTGTCCTCGTCGTTGCAATAAATTGCTGAGCGATGAGCACCTAGTGCCACCACACAGGCTCCTGTTAAGGTTGCTGCATCAATGATGGTGCGTGGCTCATAATTATCCTGAACATAACACAAAGCATCGCATAGCACCAAACGACCTTCTGCATCGGTATTTAAAATCTCAACACTGGTGCCGTCCATTGCGGTAACGATATCACCGGGGCGAGTGGCTTTGCCAGATGGCATATTCTCGGCGGCAGCGATGATGGTAACTAGGTCAATCTGCATATTTGCTTCACAGACCGCCTTGGTTGTACCAAGCATGGCAGCTGCACCACCCATGTCAAATTTCATCTCATCCATGCCTGCAGCAGGTTTTAGTGAGATACCGCCTGTGTCAAAGGTGATGCCTTTGCCCACAAGAGCGATTGGGTTGTTTAGTTTGGCTTTTTTGTTCTTTTTGGTTTTGCCAAAGTATTCAATGACAATGAGTTTGCCTTCTTCGTCCGAGCCTTTTGATACCGACATGAAACAGCCCATGCCCAGTTTGGTGATTTCTTTTTCTCCTAAAACGGTAACCTCAACTTTATCACTGTATTTTTTGGCAAGTTTTTTGGCTTCTTTGGCAAGCGTGCTTGGATTGAGTATATTGGGTGCTTCATTTGCCAAATCTCGGGCAAAACTTTGACCTTCAAAGGTTGCTTTGGTCAGACTAAGAGCTGCTTGGTATTCAGCTTCGCTGTCTTTGTTGTTGATGAGGCTGACTGTCTCCAACTTGTCTGCATCGGCTTTTTTGGAGAAATGACGATCAAAACGATAGCTTGCATTGAGCAGTGCAAGGGCAAATTGAGAAAAATGTTTTTGGCAAATGACATCGCCCCACATAATCACGGCCGATTTGTGGTTTTTGATGGCTTTGTAGGTGGCTGCACCCAGCTTTTGGATATTGCTTGCCAGTTTATCTGATTTGCCAACACCCACTACCGTAATACCAACACCATTATCATCTAGTGCATGGTCGCTGACCAAGTCACACAGCCCGCCTGCAAAGTTTGATTTAGCGACTAACTGCTCGGCACGCTTGGCGTGGTCGTTGTCAGTATTGCCCAAGATGTTGCCTTCGTCGTCAGCAAAGAATACAAGCTGTGGCAAAGGATTGGATTTGGTTGGTTTTTTTAAAGTGAATGTTGAATGGGTAGAAAGGGTAATTGACATGATGATTCCTTAATGTGTTTATAAGATGATTTTTAGTGATTGAGATTTGTAAAAATGCACAGTTAGTTTAACACATTTGCCATGCTTTGTGTAAGGGGCTTAATAAAAAGTGATGTCAAAACATGATTTGTTGTATTGATTTGATGAGTGGGTTTGGTGTAAGAAACTGTCGATTGACATACCGCCTGTAAAAAATTTTTCAAGATTTTTGCAACGAAATTTTGATATAATGACCAATTGCTTTGCTTAATTTACTTGGATAAATCCGTGATTCTACGCCGTTATGTGATTCGAGAAGTCGCCATGACCACCGTTTTAGTGCTGGGGTTTTTGGTAGTGATATTGCTCGGTGGTCGCTTAATTCGCTATTTTGGCATGGTGGCAGAGGGTGGGTTGGACATGAGCGTTCTGCTGACTCTCATCAGCTATAACTTGCCATATTTTTTGGAACTGATTTTTCCATTATCGTTTTTTATTGGCTTGATGCTTGTCTTTGGCAGACTGTACGCAGACCACGAGATGGCGGCACTAAATGCCATTGGCATCAGCCGTGGACAGGTGGCAAGGCTGCTGTTGCCATTTGTGCTCATTGCTTTTGTGATGCAATTTTTTATCACAACCGTAGGCAAGCCATGGGGTGTGGCAAGAGCAACGAATGTCTGGCAAGAGCAATCGGTGCTGGAGATCTTTGATTTTATAACACCAAAAAAATTTGTTAGTAGTGGCGATTATCATTTATATGTCGGTGAAATTGGACAAAACCGAGAATATTTAAAAGATGTCATTGTGATTTGGATGCCAAACAAACAAGCCAATAAGTCGTCTTTAAACGACATTGCCAAGCAAGGCACAATTATTGACCAAAAGGTTGAATCACTTGCTCAAAACGCCCCAAGTCAGCCTGCCCAAGAAAAAGACACCGTCATTTATGCTAAGTCTGCCACACAGGTGGAGAGCGATGATGGTGTATTGAGATTGGATTTACATCAAGGCAGACGCTATGAAATTGATGCTGCCAGCAAAAAATACAGCCAAATAGGTTTTGAAAAATATCGCATCAGCTTGGCAGTAGGCAAAACTGATGAGCTAAAACCGATGAAAATTGAAGGTTGGGCAACGACAGACTTGCTTGATCATCTGAACAAAACCACTTTTAGCCCAAGCCGTAGCGAAATTCATGCTGAGCTGGGTTATCGGTTTGGTTTGCCTTGGTTGATTTTGATTGCTGTCATGATTGCACCGCCCTTGGCACAGGCAAGCCCACGGCAGGGCAGATGGCTTAAACTCATTCCTGCGATCTTGATTTTTGTGGTTAATGTGCTGATTTTGATTTCCTTAAAAGAAAGTGTCGCCAAAGGTAAGCTGGGCAACTGGGCTTATCCTTTGGTGCTTACGGTAATGTTCTGTGTGGCTTTGTACATCAATTATCATGAACGAATGATGGTAAAATTGCGTCTTGGACGGAGCGTGCGTACATGAGATCGTATCTTTTGGCACGCTATGTGATTCGTGCCGTTTTGTTTGCGATGATGGTTGCGGTGGTGGGCTTATGGCTGCTTCAAATGATCTTTGCCTATTTGAGCGAGCTAGAGAAGTTGAGCGATGTTTATACTGTCCAAGATGCACTTACTTTGATTTTATATCGCTCCCCGTATTTTTTGGTGCAATTTATCCCAACAGGGATACTACTTGGCTCGGTGATTGGGCTAGGACTGCTTGCGGGCAATAGTGAGCTGGTGAGTATGCAGGCATCTGGTGTGAGTAAGTATCGCATCATCAGCTGGGCAATGATTCCTGCTAGTCTATTTGTGGTGATTTCTCTTGCGGTGAATCAGTTTGTCCTGCCTACTGCCAATCAAAAAGCTACCGCCATCAGACATGATACACCCATGAGCCACCTGATATCGGTAGATGGTTATTGGTCGGTCAGTGAGCATGAGTTGGGGCAGGATATTGTTTATATCAGTTATGCTGACAGCGAGGGTAGATTGGGCAAGACCAAGCGATATACGCTTGATGGTAACAGCAATTTGATCCATGCCTTGCGTGCAGAGTCTGGTAATTATGATAAGATGGCTGTTCATTCGCCTTATTTAGATGGTCGTTACACTTGGCAATTGAATGATGTTGAGGCGATTGATATCGGCACACATGGGGTGCAGCATAGCCATGAGGATAGCAAACTGCTCACGCTACCCATTGCACCGACCGATGTTCATTTGCTCACACAAGACCCTGATGATATGTCATTGACCGACTTGTACGCACACAAACAGCTGATGAATCACCAAGGGGTGTCGTCTGCTCGGCATGAGCTAAAATTTTGGCAAAAGCTACTCTTGCCATTTGCGATATTATCCTTGGTGTTGGTGGCATCGTCATTTGTTTTTGGTTCACTACGGTCGCAAGGGCTTGGACTTCGGATTGTGCTGGCATTATTGACAGGGCTGTTGTTTAGCTATCTGACTGATTTGACAGGTTTTATTGCTTTGGCAGTCAATCTGCCTCCCTTGGCTATGACATTGTTACCCATCATCATCAGTGCGGCAGCAGGGATATATCTACTGAATAAACGCCAGTAATAAGCCAACAAAATACAGCAAAAAAAGCAGGTGGTAACCTGCTTTTTAAATCAGTTTAGCTTAAATCAGCTTAGCCTTCTGCACCATCTGGCACGAATACATAGCCCACACCCCACACGGTCTGGATATAGCGAGCTTGCGAAGGGTTATCTTCAATTAGGCGGCGTAGGCGAGAGACTTGCACATCAATAGAACGCTCCATTGCTCCCCATTCACGACCACGAGCCAAATTCATGAGTTTATCACGAGTCAAAGGCTCTCTTGGGTGTTGTACTAGGGCTTTTAAAACGCTGAATTCTCCTGTGGTCAGGGTAACAACATTGCCTTCTCGTTTGAGCGTGCGTGTGGATAAATCCAGCGTCCAAGAACCAAATTCTACCACTTCCATTTGTTGGCTTGGTGCACCAGGCAACTCACGATTTTGACGGCGTAGAACAGCTTTGATGCGAGCCAGTAGCTCTTTTGGGTTGAATGGCTTTGGCAGATAATCATCTGCCCCTGCTTCTAGCCCTGCAATGCGATCGGCATCACTTCCTTTGGCGGTGAGCATGATGATGGGTATGCCTGAATTCTCGGCACGCAAACGCTTGCATATACTGATGCCGTCTTCATCGGGCAACATAAGGTCAAGCACGATGAGCGAGAAAGCCTCACGAGCGATCAGTTTATCCATTTGCTTGCCATCGTGTGCCACACGCACCACAAAACCATCATCTTCTAAAAAGCGTTGTAGTAGTGTTCGCAGCCGCACATCATCATCAACCACCAAAATGCGATGAGCAATATTTTCGTTCAATTCTGTCATGTCTTATCCTTAGGTTTGTCCACTGGTTGATGTCAGATATTATAGATGTTTAGTGTACAACATTGCACAAAAAAATGTAACAACTTTTTGGCAAGTTTTTTGGCAATTTTTTATTATCATATCATGCCTACATGATGAATAAAGTAAAATTTACCAACGATAACAATTTTTAACCCAAATCTTTTAACCTAAATCGTGGTTTTGGGTGAATTTACGGTTTTTAAGATGAAACGACTGTGGTAAAATGCTCACTGTTTTTAATTTCATCTTTAACTTTAAAATAGAAAAAACCATGACAGACACCGTTCAACCTGCCATCAATCATGATGCCATCTATGAAAAACTTGCCAAAGAACACGGCGTGAAAACTAATCAAGTATTGGCGTTTGCCAACTTATTTGATGAAGGAGCGAGCGTGCCATTCATTGCGCGTTATCGTAAAGAGCAGACAGGTGGTCTAGATGACGCTGTTTTGCGTGGTCTTGAAAAAGGGCTGAGTTCTGAGAGAGATTTGGCGGCAAGACGCCTAAAAATCATGGAATTGATGGCTGCTCAAAATGTCTTGACGGCAGAGCTGATCTCACGCATTGAGGCGGCTGCCACCAAACTTGAGCTTGAAGAGATTTATCAGCCATATCGTCCGCGTCGCCGTTCTGTCGCTGCTCGTGCTAAACTTGCTGGTCTTGAACCGATTGCTGATGCAATTTTAGCAGGAGCTGACCCTGCTGATGCACTTTGTGGCTTTGTCTGTCCTGATACTTTGACCGACGAAATGGGTGAAACTTTTGAAGCTGACTTTAAAGATTTTGATAAGCAGTTGGCAGGGGTGCAGGCAATTATTTTGGACAATTGGGCACAGTCATTAGACTTATTGGACGAAGTGCGATTGGGCTTTAATAAGACTGCCAGCATTCGTTCAGAATTGGTGGGTGAAGAAAAACGAGAGGTAGGTGAGAAGTTTAAGGATTATTTTGAACATACTGAGTCGTTTGCCAAACTGTCAAATCATCGCCTGCTTGCCATGTTGCGTGGCCGTCAGCAAAATGTATTGGTGCTTCATGTTGATGGTGAAGATGAGCCGTTTGTCCAAAAAATCAAATCTCATTTTAATGTTGATGATAATGCTGCTAATGGTGCATTTTTAGCAGATACAGCAGATAAACTATGGCACGCCAAGTGGCGTAGTCAAATCGAGCACCGTTTATTAACCGAGCGTCGTGTGGCAGCCGAGACCGATGCCATTGGGGTATTTGCCGAAAACTTAAAACACTTACTGATGGCAGCCCCTGCTGGTCGCAAGGTCATTTTGGGTGTAGATCCTGGCATACGCCATGGGGTAAAAATGGCCGTCATCGATGCTACAGGCGATGTGTTGGCAACTGAAACGGTCTATCCATTTGAGCCTTATAATAAAGTTGATGCAGCACGCAAGGTGATTGCTGACTTGATACAAACATATGGCGTGGTATTGGTTGCCATCGGTAATGGTACGGCCAGTCGCGAGAGTGAGGCTCTGATAAAATCAATTATTGATGATGAAAAATTATCCGCCAAGGCTCTTGTCATTTCTGAGGCTGGTGCATCTGTATATTCGGCAAGTGAAATCGCAAGTAATGAGTTGCCCAATCTTGATGTGTCGGTGCGTGGCGCGGTGTCAATCGCTCGCCGTCTACAAGACCCCTTGTCTGAGCTTGTGAAGGTTGAGCCAAAAGCCATCGGTGTAGGTCAGTATCAACATGATGTTAATCAAACTGAGCTTGAATCAAGTCTTGATAAGGTTACTGAGGACTGTGTGAATGCGGTGGGGGTTGATGTTAATACAGCAAGCCCTGCCATTCTTGCACACATTGCGGGCCTAAATAAAAATGTCGCACAACAAATCGTCGATTATCGCCGTGTTAATGGTGCTTTTAAAAACCGTGATGAGTTAAAGGCGGTGCCAAGACTGGGTGTAAAAACTTTTGAACAAGCAGCAGGATTTTTGCGTATCAAAGATGGCACAGAGCCTTTGGATGCCACAGGCGTGCACCCTGAGAGCTATGGTCTGGTATACGAGATTTTGCGTCAGGCGGATAAATCGCTATCAGATGTTTTAGGTAATGAAAGTGTTGCCAAATCGCTCAATGACAGCAGTGATAATTTTAGCCAGCTTGCTACAGTACTTAATGAACTGGCCAAGCCTGCCCACGACCCTCGTGGTGAGTTTAAAACTGCTAAATTTCGTGATGATGTCAATTCTATCAAAGATTTGGCGGTTGGCATGGTGTTAGAAGGCGTGGTAACAAATGTAACTGCTTTTGGTTGTTTTGTTGATGTTGGTGTGCATCAAGATGGTTTGGTGCATATTTCTGAGTTGTCCGATGACTTTGTGGACAACCCTGCAAGCATCGTCAAACCCCAAGATATTGTCAGCGTTCGTGTGATTTCGGTAGATGAGGCTCGTGGTCGCATTGGTTTTAGCATGAAATCTGAAAAATCAGAAAATGCAGATGCGAACGGGGCGGGCAAAAAGCCGCCTGAGCAAGCCAAAGGCGAGCATCATTTTGAACGCAGATCAAAGCAGGCATTTGATAAAAATTCAAGCAACAAACCAAAAAAAGAGGCATATTCAAAATCTGCTAAGGTGAAATCAGACAAGCTGGGTAGTTTTGGTGCATTGTTAAAACAAGCAGGTTTGTGATGAATCATCAATTAAAAACCACCTTCTATGGGTGGTTTTTAATTGATATGCTGATATAAAAGTGTCATAATAAAAAATCCCCCAAAGTTTTGAGGGATTTTTTATTAGGCTTTGTAAAGCTAAAATTATTTGCGATCTTCTAATTTTACAAATGCACGATGCTTCTCGCCAGTATATCTTTGGCGTGGACGACCAATCTTGAAAGATTCTGAGTGCATCTCTGTCCAGTGTGCAATCCAGCCTGCGGTACGCGCTAGGGCAAAGATAACGGTAAACATTGAGGTTGGAATACCGATAGCTTTTAGGATAATGCCAGAGTAGAAGTCTACATTCGGGTATAATTTACGCTCAATGAAGTATGGGTCTGACAGAGCAATTCTTTCTAGTTCCATGGCCAGTTGTAGCTTTGGATCATTAACACCAAGTGCACCCAATACCTCATCGCAGGTTTGCTTCATCACTTTGGCGCGTGGATCAAAGTTCTTATAAACACGGTGGCCAAAGCCCATGAGTTTGGCTTCTTTTGTTTTTACTTTCTCCATGAATGATGCGACATTCTCAACCGTACCAATTTCATCTAGCATGGTAAGAACTGCCTCGTTAGCACCACCGTGTGATGGCCCCCAAAGAGCAGCAATGCCAGAAGCGATACAGGCATAAGGGTTGGCACCTGTCGAGCCCGCCAGACGCACGGTAGAAGTTGAGGCATTTTGCTCGTGGTCAGCGTGTAGGGTAAAGATTTTATCCATCGCTTTAACAAGTACAGGGTTTGGCTTGTAATTGACATCACCTGGTGTTGCAAACATCATATAAAGGAAGTTTTCAGCATAGCTGAAATCTTTGCGTGGATATAAGAATGGTTCACCGATTGAGTATTTATAACTCATCGCTGCCAAAGTAGGTACTTTTGCAATCAAGTCAACCGCTGTCTCATCACGATGCTCGGCATCAGAAATGTCTAGATGATTGTGATAAAAAGCAGACAGGGCACCGACCACGCCAATCATGATTGCCATTGGGTGAGCATCACGACGGAAGCCTTCAAAAAACTTACGCAACTGGTCATGAACAGCCATACGACCGCTCACACGCTCATAAAATTCTTCTTTTTGTTTGGCATTTGGTAGGTCGCCATATAGCAGAGCATAGCATACTTCTAAATAGTCAGCATTGTCAGCAAGCTCATCGATGGCATAGCCACGGTGTAGCAATTCCCCTTTGTCGCCATCAATAAAAGTCAGAGCGGACTCAACAGGTGCGGTCGCCATAAAGCCTGGGTCATAAGTCCAAAAACCTGCCTTGTTCACTGCGGTGATGTCTAGTACAGGGCGACCCAATGTAGATTCTAAAACTGGCATTTCATATTCTGTGCCATCTACGACCAATTTAACTTCTTGTGTCATGATAAACCTCTTTTGGTTGTGAATGTCCTATGTTTGCATCTTGGTCTGCCATCATGGCAAACTAAAAATGAAAACTGACGAGTTAAATCGCATCTTCATAAGCCTTTATTCAAGATGCGACATCCTTGTTTGGTGTTTTTGTGCGTAAAAAAAGTACGCATTGAACAGCTGGTGTGCTGATGATACAAAAACTTTGCACAACTTACAAGCATTCATCACAAAAATTTCTCAAAACACCTGTTTTAGCGTGGTTATTGCCAACAAAAAATTTGAAAAAATGAAGAGCTGTTGTGCCAGTTGTGATAAATTGTATGCAGTGATTGTAGGAAAAATTTTATATTTTGACAAGGGCTTTTGTTCATCATGACATTATTTGTAACAATTGATTGATCACATTTGTTGATAAAAAATTTATAAAAATCACTCAAATACTAAAACATTAATACTAAAACTACTAAAACATTGCTTATAACGATTGCTTAAAAGTTCTTTATAGCCAGATATTAAACCAAATCTTGATGACAACGCCACAGGCAGTGCAAGATTTGATGGTAAAGATTTTTTGGTATTAATTAGATGGTATTGATTAAATTTTGTTGTGATGTTGCGATTGTTTTTTATTAGTTACAAAAAATTGCCACATTTTTAACAAAAATGCCCAAATTTGTTTGTAAAATTTCGCCAAGCGTTTTATAATTCCGATATTTACCAACCTGCTTTTATAAACGATAATCACTTGCAATATCAAGCTGTTGGCAAAACTTTCATGCAAGTTTTGCCTGCCATGATGGCAGATGGTTTGGTTCATTGATTATGATTTAAAAGTATTTTCAATTTTTTTTGATGGTGTTCGCTGTGTAGGGTTTTGACTCTTAGGTGCAATTTGTTTTATTAAGAAAATGTGTTAAATCCGATCATTAAAGGTCTTAATTTGCCTTATTGTTTAGTATTTAGGATTGAACAACACAAAACAAATGTGCATTTGGAGCTTCCTTTGTCAGCCAGCTCTCCTTGCCCTTTGCGGCGTTAATTAGATAAGGATGCCCGCTGTGAAAAGCAACCGACCGATTAACCTACCTTTAAGCCAAGTGATTGCGGTGAACTCAAAATCTCCGATTGCAATGGCTTCTATTTTGCACCGTGTTTCTGGCATTGTGCTGTTTTTACTTGTTCCTGTGATGCTATGCGTTCTGCAAACATCATTATCATCGCCTGAAAGCTTTGCTTCGGTATTTGATAATTTGTTGGTTCGTTTTGTGGCATGGGTTTTTGTGGCGGCAACGGCTTATCACTTTGTGATGGGCTGCAAACATTTGCTTGCTGACCTTGGCATGAATGAAGAATTTAAGTCTGGCAAGACTGCTGCAGTTGTGAGCTTTGTGATTGCAGCGGCCTTGATTGTGGCTTCGTTTGTATGGGTGATGTTCTAATGGCTAGAAATAATTCAGGTATCAAAAGTGCAACAGGCTTGACGGGCTCAGGCTCACGAGATTGGATTTTACAACGCATCAGTGCGGTTGTTCTTGCGGTGTATGCACTGGTTGTTGTAGGATTTTTCTTATTTAATGATGTCAATTACGACACTTGGCATGGCTTTATGATGAGCTTGCCCATGAAGCTGTTTAGCCTTGTGATGATTTTATCGCTCGTGTTTCATGCGTGGGTGGGTATGTGGACGGTGTTTACTGACTATGTAAAATCATCAGGTCTGCGTTTGGTGCTACAAGCAGTGGTGATCATCGCTGTTTTGGTGTATCTGTTCTGGGGCGTGATGATTTTTTGGTAATCTGCCGATCATCATCTGCTAAATTGATAATATTTTAGGAATTAACATGGCATCAGCACAAGATAATACAATCAATAATATCCCCACGCTCAACTTTGATGCAGTCATTGTTGGTGGTGGCGGTTCAGGTATGCGTGCGTCATTACAGCTTGTAGAAGGCGGTATGAAAGTTGCGGTACTGACTAAGGTTTTCCCAACTCGCTCGCACACTGTGGCTGCACAAGGTGGCATCGGTGCATCTTTGGGCAACATGAGTAATGACAATTGGCATTTTCACTTTTATGATACTGTGAAAGGCTCTGATTGGCTGGGCGACCAAGACGCTATTGAATATATGTGCCGTGAAGCACCAAAAGTCGTCTATGAGCTAGAACACATGGGAATGCCTTTTGATCGTAACGCAGATGGCACCATTTATCAACGCCCATTTGGTGGGCACTCTGCCAACTATGGTGAAAAGGCGGTACCTCGTGCGTGTGCAGCTGCTGACCGTACAGGACATGCGTTGCTTCATACTTTATATCAAAAAAACCTTGAAAAAGGCACCCAATTTTTTGTTGAATGGATTGCACTTGATCTTATTAAAGACTCAGAAGGCAACATCAATGGCGTGGTGGCTCTTGACCAAGAAACTGGCAATATCTCAGTATTCCAAGCTCAAACGACTGTTCTTGCTACAGGTGGTGCAGGCCGTATATTTAAAGCGTCTACCAATGCTTATATCAATACAGGTGATGGTCTGGGCATGGTGGTGCGTGCTGGCATTCCATTACAAGACATGGAGTTTTGGCAATTCCACCCAACGGGTGTGGCAGGTGCTGGGGTGTTATTGACCGAAGGTTGCCGTGGTGAGGGTGCTATCTTGCGTAATAAGCATGGTGAAGCGTTCATGGAGCGTTATGCCCCAACACTAAAAGACCTTGCACCTCGTGACTTTGTCTCTCGTTCTATGGACCAAGAGATTAAAGAAGGTCGTGGTTGTGGTCCTAATGGTGATTACATCGTGATGGACATGACACACTTAGGTCATGCTGAAATCATGAAGCGTCTGCCTTCGGTATTTGAGATCAGTCATAACTTTGCTAATGTGGACATCACCAAAGAGCCAGTACCAGTTGTGCCAACGATTCACTACATGATGGGCGGTATTCCAACCAATATCCACGGTCAGGTTACTGTACCTGTACTAGATGGTCATGTGGACGAGCAAGGTCTGTATACTGAGGGTCGTATCATTAAGGGTCTGTATGCCATTGGTGAATGTGCGTGCGTATCTGTTCATGGTGCGAACCGTCTGGGCACCAACTCACTGCTTGACCTTGTGGTATTTGGTCGTGCAGCAGGTCAGCACATTCTTGATGAATTTGCTAAGTCTGACCGTAGCTACAAGCCACTTAATCCACGCGTCCTTGATTTTACCCAAGCACGCCTTGACAAATTACAAAACTCTACTGAAGGCTACAACGCTCAAGAGGTGGCTGATGAGATTCGCAACATCATGCAATCTCATGCTGGCGTGTTCCGCACCCAAGCTTTGATGGATGAAGGGGTTGAAAAGATTTTGGCGATAGCACCAAAAGTTGCCAATATTCACCTAAAAGACAAGTCTGCCGTCTTTAATACTGCACGCATTGAAGCCTTAGAAGTTGCCAACCTTTATGAAGTTGCCAAAGCAACCATGTTGTCAGCAGCCCTTCGTCATGAATGCCGTGGTGCTCACTCTGTATTAGACTATGAGCGTCCTGCTGATGATGATTATGCACCATTGGGTCGTAATGATCATGAATGGATGAAGCATACGCTTTGGTATTCAGAGAATAACCGTGTGATTTATAAGCCAGTTCGCAAAAAACCACTGACTGTGGACTACTGTGAACCACGGGTTCGTACTTTCTAATTAATGATTTTATCAATGAACTTAGGCTGACAGCCAATAATAATATTTTTTTGTGTCATCAGCCTAAGTTTCATACCGAATATTTTTGTGGAGAAGGACTATGAGTCGAGGCACTCGCATTGTAGAGATTTATCGCTACGACCCAGACAAAGACAACGCCCCTTATATGCAGACTTACGAGATTGAGCTGCTAGAAAGCGACCGTATGCTACTTGATGTGTTGTTGCGTTTAAAAAAAATTGACGAAACTTTGACATTCCGTCGCTCTTGCCGTGAGGGTATTTGTGGTTCAGATGGCATGAATATCAATGGCAAAAATGGCTTGGCGTGTTTGATTAATATGAACACCCTGCCAAATAAGATTGTCGTACGCCCACTGCCTGGCTTGCCTGTGATTAAAGATTTGGTTGTGGACATGAACCAGTTCTACGCTCAGTACGAAAAAGTTCACCCTTACCTGATTAACAGCCAGCCTGCACCACCAAAAGAGCGTTTGCAGTCACCAGAAGACCGTGAAAAACTCAATGGTCTTTATGAGTGTATTTTATGTGCGTGCTGTTCAACTTCTTGTCCGTCATTTTGGTGGAATCCAGACAAGTTCCTTGGCCCATCAGCACTACTTAACGGTTATCGTTTCATCATTGATAGCCGTGACAGCGATACCCAAGCACGACTTGCTCGTCTTGATGACCCGTTTAGCCTGTTCCGTTGCCGTGGTATCATGAACTGTGTGTCGGTTTGTCCAAAGGGTCTAAACCCAACCAAAGCCATCGGCCATATCCGCAATATGTTGCTTGATGTAGCAGGTTAGTGACTGTTTGATGTATTTAAGGTCTTATCTTTTGATAAGACCTTTTTTGCTTTGCTTGGTTTAGACCAAAAAAGTGTTGCTAGGATTTATGATCAATGATAAAAATTGATAAGAACTGTTGGCTGATTGATGGCTGATTGATAAAAGCTGGCTCATTTTTATTTGGTTGGATGATTTGACAAAATACATGATAAAAAAGTACGGTCAAAAATTTAAGTTTTATAAAATTTTTTGCCAAAAGCTGGTGATTGATAATTTAAATGGGAATTTTTTACGAAATTTTACGACCATATACATTTTTAAAAACATTGCAACTTGTTATCTTGTGTGAAATGGCGTACACTATACAGTTGATATGCGTCTTATAAAAATACTCAGGCGTATCGGTAGATATTTTGATCGGTGTTGAGAGTTTTTTCAACGATTAACAATGATTTATCCTAAAAATTCCCAAAGAAATGGCGAAAACTATGACAAACAGTAAAAATACGGTGGCATATCAAAACACCGAATTGGCAGCGGACGGTGCAGCGTATATTGAGGCGTTGTACGAGGATTATTTGGCAGATAAAGACAGTGTCAGTGAAGAATGGCAAGCATATTTTGCAGACTATCGTGTTGACACTGATGCACCACATAATGCGATCAAAGAGCAGTATTTATTGCTTGCTCGCAACCAGACCAAAGGTCGTTTGGTGCAAACAGACGGCAACTGTGATCCAAAACAAATGGGTGTACAGCAGCTCATCTCTGCTTACCGTCGTCGTGGCCATCGTGTGGCAAACCTTGATCCTTTGGGTTTGCAAAAACGCCCAGAGATTGAAGATTTGACTTTGGCATATCATGGTTTGTCTGAGGCTGATCTTGATACGGTTTTCCCAACCAATTTGATGAGTATTGGCAAGCAAGAAGCCACTTTGCGTGAAATCATTGAAATTTGTGAACGCATCTACTGTGGTAGCATCGGCTATGAGTATATGCATGTCTTTACAGCGACCGAAAAAAAATGGATTGAAAACTATATCGAATCCAATCAGGGGCATATCCGTTTTGATAAGGATAAAAAGCTAGAAATCTTTGACCGCCTGACTGCTGCTGAGGGTTTGGAAAAATACCTTGCGCGTAAATATACAGGGGTAAAACGCTTTGGTCTAGAAGGTGGCGAGAGCTTCATTCCTGCGGTACATGAGATGATTCAGCGTGTTGGCGATTATGGTGCCAAAGAGGTTGTCATTGGTATGGCTCACCGTGGTCGTCTGAATCTGCTTGTGAACATCATGGGTAAAAACCCTGCTGCCTTATTTGATGAATTTGATGGTAAAGTACAACCAACCATTGGCTCAGGAGATGTTAAATATCATAATGGGTTTAGCTCAAATGTCATCACCAAAGGTGGCGAACTGCACTTGGCATTGGCTTATAACCCATCGCATTTGGAGATTGTCTCACCTGTGATGTTGGGTTCTGTACGAGCACGCCAAGCTCGCCGTTCTGAAAAATATGGCTATGAAATTGACAACAAAACCGTGTTGCCAATCGTGGTGCATGGCGATGCTGCTTTTGCAGGTCAAGGTGTCAACCAAGAAACTTTCCAAATGTCGCAAACTCGTGCCTATAAGACAGGTGGCACTTTGCACATTGTGATTAATAACCAAGTTGGCTTTACCACTAGCCGTCCAGAAGATGCTCGTTCAACAGAATACTGCACCGATGTGGCGAAGATGGTTCATGCACCAATTTTGCATGTTAATGGCGATGACCCAGAAGCTGTGGTATTTGCTGCTCAGCTGTTGGTGGATTATCGTCATGAATTTGGTCGTGATATCGTGCTTGATATTGTTTGTTACCGCCGTAATGGTCATAATGAATCAGACGAGCCATCAGCAACCCAACCTTTGATGTATCAAATCATCAAAAAGCTACCAACCACACGCACGCAGTATGCCAACAAATTGGTGGCAGAAGGCATCATCGATCAAGAGCAAAGCGGTCAGATTGAAGATGGCTATCGTGTGGCACTTGATAATGGTCAAGATGTGGCAAGAGGGCTTGCCAAAGACCCAGATATCAGTTTGTTTGTGGATTGGAAACCCTATATCGGACATAAACTAGAAGACGACTGGCAAACTGGCGTGGATATTGAGAAGCTCAAATCCTATGGTCAGGCGATGGCAAAAGTGCCAGAAGGCTTTGAATTACAGCGTCAAGTTGCCAAGGTCATTGAACAGCGTCTTGCCATGCAAACAGGTCAAGAACCACTTAACTGGGGTGCAGCTGAGACTTTGGCGTATGCGTCGTTGGTTGATGAGGGTCTGCTTGTGCGTATCACAGGCGAAGATGTGGGTCGTGGTACATTCTCGCATCGCCATAGCGAACTTTATAACCAAAAAGATGGCAGTCTTTATGTGCCATTACAGCACATTCGTGAGGGGCAGGCACGCTTTGCCACCTATAACTCACTGCTGTCAGAAGAGGCGGTACTTGCTTTTGAATACGGCTATGCCAGCACCATGCCAAACGCTCTCATTGTTTGGGAGGCTCAGTTTGGTGATTTTGCCAATGGTGCACAGGTTGTGATTGACCAGTTTATCTCATCAGGCGAAACCAAATGGCAACGCCTATCAGGTCTGGTCATGCTGTTGCCTCACGGCTTTGAGGGGCAGGGTCCTGAGCATTCGTCAGCTCGTCTTGAGCGTTATTTACAGTTGTGTGCTGAGGACAATATGCAAGTCATCACACCAACGACACCTGCACAGATTTTTCATGCGTTGCGTCGTCAAGTGGTGCGTCCTGCACGCAAGCCTTTGATTGTCATGTCGCCCAAATCGCTATTGCGTCATCCGCTTGCCACCTCAACGCTAGAAGAGCTTGCTGATGGTAAATTTGAAACCGTATTGCCAGAGATTGATGCACAAGACAACAACAAAGTAACTCGTATGGTACTGTGCGGTGGTAAGGTGTATTATGAGCTGCTTGACCAACGCCGTAAGCTGGGTCTGGACCATGTGGCGATTGTGCGTATTGAACAGCTTTATCCGCTACCAGAGGCACGCATTTTAGAAGAATTGGCGAAATATCCAAATCTTGCTGATGTCGTGTGGGCACAAGAAGAGCCTTTAAATCAGGGTGCTTGGTACTTCCTGCTACCAGAGATGTATCGCATCATGGCAACTGAGTCTGCCAAACTTGCTGCCCCTGCGGCACGCCCTGCTGCGGCAGCCCCTGCAACGGGCTCACCTAAGATTCATGCTGCCCAACAGCAGGCATTGATTGCTGATGCACTTGGCGTAACTGTAGGCGATTTGAAGTAATATTCTTGCCAAACCGAGTATTTTGGTTTGGCGTTTTGTATTTTTTTAATTAAATTTATAAACCTAGGAGTTTATCATGGCTGAAATTAAAGCCCCTGTATTCCCAGAATCAGTACAAGATGGTACGATTGTAGAGTGGCATGTTGCTGAGGGCGAGCAAGTATCTCGTGACCAGCTGCTTGCTGAAATTGAGACAGATAAAGTTGTGCTAGAAGTTGTTGCCCCTGATGATGGCGTAGTAACCAGCATTGCCAAAGGCGTGGACGATACTGTACTGTCTGCTGAGGTGATTGCTCAATTTGAAGCAGGTGCAACCTCTGCTGTGGCCAAAGATGCTGATGCACCATCATCAGAGGCTCTGTCTGAGTCAGAAGCTGCTAAGGGTACAACGATTGACCCTGCCTCTGTTGCTGCTCCTGTACAGCCAAAAGGTGCAAATGCTGAACAAAGCTTTAAAGACCAAAGCCCAGCTGTGCGTAAAGCTGCCAAAGAGACAGGTGTTGATCCTGCTGATGTACAAGGCTCGGGTCGTGGTGGGCGAGTTACCAAGTCTGACATGATCAACCCAACGCTTAAAACCGCCTCTGGTAGTGTGATTGCCACCGCTGTGGGTGAGCGTGCCGAGACTCGTGTGCCAATGACTCGCCTGCGTAAGCGTATCGCTGAGCGTCTGCTGTCTGCTACCCAAGAAACAGCGATGCTGACCACTTTTAACGAAGTCAATATGAAGCCTTTGATGGACTTGCGTGCCAAGTATAAAGATCAGTTTGAAAAACGCCATGGCGTAAAACTTGGTTTCATGTCGCTGTTTGTTAAGGCTGCCACCGAAGCATTGAAGCGTTTCCCTGCGGTGAATGCCTCTATTGATGGCGATGATATTGTGTATCATGGCTATTATGATGTGGGTGTGGCGGTATCGTCTGATCGTGGTTTGGTGGTGCCTGTGCTTCGTGATACAGATGGCATGGGCTTGGCCGACATTGAAGGCGGTATTCGTGATTATGCGGTCAAGGCCAGAGAAGGCAAGCTGTCTATTGAAGAGATGACTGGTGGTACATTCACCATCACCAATGGTGGTGTGTTTGGCTCATTGCTATCAACCCCAATCATCAATCCACCACAAACTGCCATCTTGGGTATGCACGCCATCAACGAACGCCCTATGGCGGTTAATGGTCAGGTGGTTATCCTGCCGATGATGTATTTGGCATTGTCTTATGATCATCGCCTGATTGATGGTAAAGATGCGGTGCAGTTCTTGGTGGCAATTAAAGAGCTGATCGAAGACCCAGCGCGTCTGATTTTAGACATTTAAACTTTAAATGATTGACCCATCTTGATAGGGTGGGTACTTTTGTTGGGCAAATCATTTGGCAAGTTGTTTGGCATTGTGTTGAACAATTTGTTAAAAAATAGTATCAGATAACACAATAAGAGAAAAATATGAAAACTTCATACGACTTAGTAGTAATCGGCGGTGGGCCAGGTGGCTATGAGGCCGCCATTCGTGCTGCCCAGCTGGGTTTTAGCACCGCTTGTATTGAAAAACGCATTCATAAAGGCGAGCCTGCTCTTGGTGGTACTTGCCTAAATGTCGGCTGTATCCCATCAAAAGCCCTGCTAGACAGCTCACACCGCTATGAAGCGACCAAGCACGAGCTTGAAGAGCACGGCATCAGCACAGGCGATGTTAATATTGACATCAGTAAAATGCTAAACCGCAAAGACACGATTGTCAAAGGTCTGACCGCTGGTGTGGCAGGCTTGTTAAAAGGCAATGGCGTAGATTGGCTACAAGGCGTGGGTACGCTGGTTGATGGCAAATCGGCTGAAAAACAAGTCAAATTTACCGCTCATGATGGGGCTGAGACCACCATCACCGCCAAATATGTCATCTTGGCGGCAGGCTCTGTACCGATTGATATCCCTGTGGCCAAGACAGATGGTGAATACATCGTGGACAGCACAGGGGCGTTGGAGTTTAGCGAGGCACCAAAACGCCTAGGCGTCATCGGTGCAGGCGTGATTGGCCTAGAGCTTGGCTCGGTGTGGCGTCGCCTTGGTGCTGAAGTGGTGGTGTATGAGGCAATGCCAGAATTTTTGGCTGTGGCTGACAAAGACATCTCAAAAGAAGCTGCCAAATTGCTCAAAAAACAAGGTCTAGACATTCGCACCGATACCAAAGTTACCAAAGCTGAGGTGGTAAACGGTGAAGTTGTGGTAACCACTGATGTCAAAGGCGAAAGTAAAGTCGAAACTTTTGATAAGCTGATTGTCTGCGTGGGTCGCCGTGCATACAGCGAAGGCTTGTTGGCAGAGGGCTGTGGCATTGAGCTGACCGAGCGTGGCCTTGTGGCGGTTGATGACCAATGCAAAACAAACCTTGATGGCGTGTATGCCATTGGCGACCTAGTGCGTGGGCCGATGCTTGCACACAAGGCGATGGAAGAGGGCATGATGGCGGTAGAACGCATTCATGGTGAAAAGGCGCAGGTCAACTATGACACCATCATCAGTGTGATTTATACCCACCCTGAGATTGCATGGGTGGGATTGACCGAAGAAGCCGCCAAAGCCAAAGGCCATGAGGTAAAAACTGGCTCGTTCAGCTTGGCTGCCAATGGTCGTGCTTTGGCACAGGGCGAGGGTCAAGGTCTGATTAAAGTCGTTGCTGATGCCAAAACTGACCGCCTACTGGGCCTACACATGGTGGGTGTGGGTGCAGGCGATATCGTGCATCAAGGCATGATTGCCTTAGAATTTGTGTCCAGTGTCGAAGATTTGCAGTTGATGACTTTTGCCCACCCAACGGTGTCAGAGGCTGTGCATGAGGCAGTATTGTCAGCAGATGGCCGTGCAATCCACGCCATTCAGCGTAAAAAGCGTTAATGGACGAATCCAACATCATTAACGATATTAACGGATAAAAAAACACCCATCACACTGTTGATGGGTGTTTTTTTTGATTGTGATTAGGCTTTGTTTGGGTTTTGCCTAGACTGATAAGCATTTTTTATGTTTGTGTTATGGTGGTTTGGGTTGGTTGATTTAACTTTATGATACCAAAAACATGATGAGCCTAGCTTAGATACAAACCTTAAAAACCGCTTAATGATAAGCGGTTTTTAAGGTTTTAGATAAAGTCTATGCTTGATTATTTCCAGCGATAGCCTGCACCTGCACCAAAGGTACTAGCACCAGATGAAGTCAAAGAACCACCAAGTTTATAAGTAACCTTGCCAGACTCAGTCGCACCAGTCAAGCCAACTGCTACGGCACTTTGACCATTATAAAAACCTGTGCCACCAGTGATGTACTGACTGCCTGCAGCTGGTGCTGGCATCATACCAAGAGCAACGGCACTGGCGATGCCTGCACTTAGACCTTTATCCATCTTACCAACTTTGGTATCAAGATTTTTGTAGTTGTTGCTTACCGTGTCAACACTGGTGTTTAGTGTGTTGTATTGGTCTGCAATGGTGGTGATTCGCTCATTAGCAGCTTTCAAGTCAGCAGCATTTGCTTTGGCTTGAATGCTGGTTGTGTTAGCAGCAATC
>NZ_JAYGGV010000005.1:0-38270 GCF_035181405.1 Moraxella tarda | reverse complement strand
TTGCCTTCGTTAGCAGCAATCTTGCCTGTATTGGCTTGAATGCTGGTTGTGTTAGCAGCAATCTTGCCTTCGTTAGCAGCAATCTTGCCTGTATTGGCTTGAATGCTGGTTGTGTTAGCAGCAATCTTGCCTTCGTTAGCAGCAATCTTGCCTGTATTGGCTGCGATATCCGCTGTATTATTGCTGATATTGCCAGCATTGATTGCAATGGCATTTGTGTTGTTGTTTACTTCTCCATGCACATGGTTAAAGCTGTCTTGGTCAACTTTACTGTCAATGGCGGCTTTGTTGGCATCGATTTCAGCTTTAAGCTCAGCTTTGTTATCAGCAATAGTTTTGTTGGTGTTATTATTCAAACTATAGACAGTTTCGATGTCTGCTTTGGCTTGAATGCTGGTTGTGTTAGCAGCAATCTTGCCTTCGTTTTGAGTGATGGCCGCTTCGTTTTTATCAACAGCATCATTAACAGCATTGATGTACTTAACTGTTTCTTCGATGTCTTTGCTATTTTGAGCGATATTCGCTTCGTTTTTATCAAGGCGACCGTCGTGAGCGTTGAATTCTGGCACAAAATTCTCAACAAGATACTTTTCTAAAGTACCAACACGCGTTCCAATTTGGTTAATGGCTTTTTCGTTGTCCGCCTTACTTTTTTTCAAAAACTTAGCTTCAGCAGCCAAATTGTCTTGCACGATTTTGATTTTATTGTTGAATTCTGTCTTAGCTTCAAGCATCCCGTCAACGAGTTGTCCAGTAATTTTTCCTAAAGTACCTTTTAAATAAACGTCTTTACGCTTATCATAAAGACGAGGATCATTAGGGTCTTTAATTGTAAAATCAACCGTATGATTAGTTGCATTTGTTGGTTGAGCCTGAGCTTGAGCCTGAGTGGCGAAGCTACTGACGATAGCCAATGCTAGCGTAGTGGCGACCACACGGCCTGCTTTAGAGGTGGTGATTTCAGAGCAGGCCACAGATTGAACCAATGAGCCTTGTTTAAAGATTTTATTCATGAATGGACTCCTAGTACCATGAAAAGTATGCGACCGAACTCTTTGATAGCTGATTTTATCAAAAGTCAAGCACGCGTTTTAGCAAGTTTAAAATAATTTAATTTAAAAAACCAATCAAAGCAGTTTAAAAAATAAAATTCTGTCTTGCTATGTTACCAAGTAAGCGAGGTTATGTCAATTGCTGTAAGCAATATTTGCTTAACATTTTGACTTGTTTTAGGCGGTTGTTGGCCTTTGGTGGTATGTTTGTTTTTTAGTTTTGGTTTTTTTTGAGCTTTGGTGTTGATTTGGTGATGCAAATCAGGCGGTATTTGATGTGGTTTGGTTGGGTTTTTGGCGTTTTTTTTGATTTTGTGGGCAGTGGCGATTTTTTTGTCAATTTATGTATGTTTTTTAGTAATTATTGATACTATTTTATTATTTTTTTGTAAAAATTGTGTTTTTGGATCTGGGTATGGCGATTGTGCTATAATGGGCGGTGTGTATTTTAGTAATTTTTTGTATTTTGGTTTTGTATTTTTTAATCATTTTAATTTTTTTAATTCTAATGTTGTCGTGCATTTTGTTCGGCAAAGATGAAAACAGATGGACTATAATAGATGGACTGTAAGATGAATGATGTAGCGATGAAAAAAATCACCCACGCCATTATCCCTTGTGCAGGTTTTGGCACACGAATGCTCCCACTTTCAAAAGCTATCCCAAAAGAGCTATTACCGCTTGGCAATCGTCCGAGCATTCATTATGTGATTGATGAAGCGATAAAGGCAGGCATTAAAAATATCGTGCTGGTCAATCACGCCCAAAAAAATGCGATAGAAAATTATTTTGATATCAATAGCGAATTAGATGCTCAATTAAGAAACAAAGGCAAAAATACGCTTGCCGATAGTTTAAACTTTTTGCCAAGTGATGTGGTCATTACCAGCGTGCGTCAAGGCAAGCCTTTGGGCTTAGGGCACGCTGTCTTGCAAGGGCGTGCGGTGGTGGGCGACAACCCCTTTGCGGTGCTACTGCCTGATGTGGTGCTTGACCCTTTTGATACCGATTATACAAGCCAAAACTTGGCGTTTATGTTAGGCGAATTTGAAAAAACAGGTCGCTCGCAAATTCTTGTCAATCCTGTGGCGACAGCCGATATTGACAAATATGGCATTGCTAAATTGGCAAATGCTCAAACCATTGAAAAATCCGATAAAAATCAATCACTTGCTGTAACTGGTTTTGTAGAAAAACCAAAAGCTGATGTCGCTCCGTCAAATTTGGCGGTAGTGGGTCGCTATGTGTTTGACAATGCCATTTTTGATTATCTTGCCAAAACCGCCCCAAGCGTTGGCGGTGAAATTCAGCTTACCGATGCGATAGATGCCTTGATTGGTACAAAGGGCGTGGATGTAACGACAATGGTGGGGGAGAGCTTTGACGCTGGCGATATGACAAGCTATATGCAGGCGTTTATGTATTTTGCTCAAAGGCAGCTAAAGGAGATATGATGCGGGCAACTACCCTTGAAGCGATTATCGCTCAAACTGAAGGTCAGTATTTTGAGCGTAAAAATGCCAAAATAGCCCCAAAAGACATTATAAAGCATTTGATTGGTTTTGCCAATGCAGGTGGTGGTACATTTGTGATTGGTATTGAGGATAATGGGGAAATTACAGGTTTTAAAAAGCCTAAAGCACACAGTTTGAGCGAATATCTGCACGCCATACAAACACTACAAAAAATGCCAATTATTCATAGTAATGAAGTGATTACTGTCCAAAATAGCAGTGGTCAGTCTGATGAGTTACTTGTTTTTTGTGTTGAGCCATCGTTAAATCGTGTGATAGAAGCTGATGATGGCAGTGCTTATCTACGCTCAAATGACCAAACTTTATTATTAAAATATGAGCAACGCAGACAGCTGGAGTACGACAAAGGGCAACGCAATTTTGAAGATGAGATTGTACCTGATGCGGATTTTAATGATTTGGATACTAATTTGTTAGAAGAGTATAAAAAATATCTAAATAGCACTTCTACATTAGAAGAGATTTTATATGCTAGAAATCTCATCAACAAGTCTGGGCAAATTACCAATGCAGGGATTTTGTTATTTGGTAAAAATCCGACTCGTTATTTTCCAAATGCTCGTATTAAAGTATTAAGATATGATGGCACAACCCAAAAAACAGGTAGTGAAATCAACATCGTTAAAGAATTCCAGCTAGAAGGAGCGATTCCAAAGCTTATTATGCAAGCAAGACAAGTTGTTGCATCGCAACTTCGGGAGTTTCAGACATTAGACAAAGATGGCAATTTTGTTAAAATGGATGAATATCCTGAGTTTGCTTGGTTTGAAGGTATTGTCAATGCTTTGACACATCGTAATTATGCTTTTTTGGGCGACTATATCCGAATCTCTATTTATGACAATCGGTTGGAAATCTTTAGTCCAGGTAAATTACCAAATATTGTAACCTTGGAAAATATGCGTCATACCCGCTATTCTAGAAATCCTAGAATTGCTAGGATTTTATCTGAATTTGGTTGGGTAAAAGAATTAAATGAAGGTGTTAAGCGTATTTTTAATGAAATGGAGCAACACTTTTTACACTTGCCAACTTATCAAGAGCCAAATGGTAATTCTGTTTTGCTTAGTTTGGAAAATAATATTTTGCAACGAACGCTAAGAGCTAGTGAGCGATTAGAAAAAATCATCAATGAGAAAATGGTTGAGAGTTTATCGGAGTTTGAGAAAAAGGCTTTGCAGTATGCCTATCAAAATGAGAAAGTAGCGGTTAAAGATTTGGCGGTTTATTTGGAAAAAAGTGATACATTTGCCAGAAAACTATTAAAATCTTTGCTAAAAAAAGGACTTGTTACTTGGGTTGGTAACAGTAAAAATGACCCAACTCAACATTACAAGTTAAGTTCGGAGTAGTTCGGAGTAGTTCGGAGTAGTTCGGAGTAGTTCGGAGTAGTTATTAAGGTAAAAAATGCAAACCACCACTTGGCAAGCCCTACACACCCTTGCCCAAAATCCGCCTGATTTAAACATCTTATTTAAGTCTGACCCCACTCGTGGCGAAAAATTTACCGCTAACGCTTGCGATATTTATATGGATTTTAGCAAACAGCTTGTTACCCCAGAGATTTTAAATCATCTTATTGATTTGGCAGGTGAGTTTGAGTTAAAAAATAAAATCAATGACTTACTGACAGGCAAAAAAGTCAATGACACCGAAAATCGCCCTGCCTTACACACCGCCTTGCGATTACCAAAAAGCGAAAGCCTTATTGTGGACGGCGTTGATGTAAACGACCAAGTTCATCAAAGCCTACAAAAATGTCAGACGATTGCCCGTCGTATTCGCCAAAAAATCTGGCGTGGTTATTCAGGTAAGGCAATTTGTGATGTGGTCAATATTGGTGTGGGTGGCTCGGATTTGGGGCCTTTGATGGCAACCACAGCCCTTGATGAATGGGCGGATACCGACATCAATGTGCATTTTGTGTCCAATATGGACGGCACGCAGTTACATAGCTTGCTGGGTGTGTTAAATCCGCAGACCACTTTGTTTATTATTTCATCAAAATCCTTTGGCACCGCTGACACCTTTGCCAACGCCAAAACCGCCTTGCATTGGCTGTTGTCCGCCCACAACAATAAACGCACCGTGCTACACCGTCATTTTATTGGCATATCCACTCGCACCGACAAAATGAGTGAGTGGGGCATTCACCCTGACAATCAGCTACTGCTTTGGGATTGGGTGGGCGGACGGTTTAGTATGTGGTCAGCCATTGGGCTTGCCATTGCTATTAAAATTGGTATGGACAATTTTTATGAGCTTTTGGCAGGGGCAAATCAAATGGATAGGCATTTTGCAAGTGCTGATTTTAAAAACAATTTGCCTGTGCTTTTGGGGCTGATTGGCGTATGGAATGCCACTTTTTTAAACATCAACGCCCATTCGGTGCTACCTTATGACGGACGGCTTAAATTTTTTCCCAATTATTTAACCCAGCTTGAAATGGAATCCAATGGCAAATCGGTCGCTAAAAATGGTAATATTGTTGCTTATAAGACCTGTCCGATTTTGTGGGGCGATATTGGTTCAAACGCCCAACACGCCTTTTATCAGCTGTTACATCAAGGCACGCAGGCGGTTTCGTGCGACTTTATCACGCCGATTAATCGTTATGATATCGCCCAAGCCCACGACAAATATTTGGAAAATCAGCATAAATTATCGCTTGCCAACTGCCTTGCTCAGTCGCAAGTATTGGCATTTGGTAATCACGCCTTGCCTTTTGATATGGCTTCAAAAGACGACAAATTTTTGCAATTTAAACAATACCGTGGCAATCAGCCGTCCACGACTTTGCTTTTGACCGCTTTGACCCCAAAAACGCTAGGTTCACTCATTGCTTTATATGAACACAAAGTTTTTGTGATGAGTGTGATTTGGCAAATCAACCCTTTTGACCAATGGGGCGTAGAAGTCGGCAAAGTAATGGCAAATAGCGTCTTTGATGTGCTAAATGGCACAAGTGAGACAATTAAATTTGACAGCTCAACCAATGCGTTGTTAAAAGTAATCAAGGATAAAGCATAGACAAGTGTGGTTTTAAATCGCATTGATGTATAAGCATTTAGGAAAAATAATGAAACAAATCAATCTATTGGGTGTTAATTTTGAAAGTATAAATACTGCCATATTTTTGGCAGGTTTGGATTTACAAGTTTATTTAATTGGTCAAACTGACGCAATCAATGCCTTATTAAAAAATTATCAATTTGACCGCCAGTTGGCTTTATTGTGGCAGTTTTATACCGCTGACAATAAAATTATTATTAGCGATACATTACAAAATACCGATAATTTTTGGTTGTTTTTTGATAATGAGACTGATGATAAATTCAATGAGTTGGATGATACATTTTTAACAAAACAATTGTTCAATCCAAATAGCCAAGTGATATTAAGTGGGGCAAAACCGATTGGGTTTTTTGATGAATTTGCCAAGAATTTACCAACAAATTGGGTATATTATTTGCCATTTAATTTTTTAAAAGAAGGTAATAATTTTAATGCTTTTTTTAATATTGAACTTTTGTTGATTGGCGAAAAAATTAAGGACAGTTTTGATAAATCCAGCATTTTAAAGATATTATTAAAAAACAGCCAAAAGCACAATATCGCCACCATTAAAACCATTGAATTTGTTCGTGCCAGTATTGCAGGTATGCTTGCCACACGCTTATCTTTTATTAATGAAATGGCACGCCTTGCTGACAGCCATAAGATTAATATCACACAAGTACAAACCATAATGGGGCAAGACAGTCGCATTGGCAAAGAGTATTTGTCAGCAGGGTGGGGTTTTGGGGGTAAATCATTGCCAGATGAGTTGGCATTTTTGATGCAAAGTTTTAAACAAAATCAAGTGGATACCGCACTTTTAAAGGCGGTGGTTGATGTCAATACCGACCAAAAAGAGTTGATTTTTAGAAAGTTTTGGCAGTATTTTGATGGTGATATTGACCATAAAACCGTGGTCATTTGGGGGGCAGGCTATCGCATTGGGGCTGGGCGTACCACAGGCAGTGCGGTGCATATTTTACTTAATTTGTGTTGGCATTATGGTATAAAAACACTTGTTTACACAATAAATACCGCTTATGAATTAACCCAAAAATATCAAAACCAGCCGTTATTTCAATTAATTGATAATCCGTACGCACTAAATAACGCTCACGCATTATTTATGGTTAATTGGTCGGACAGTCAAATTGATATATCCGCTTTAAATGAATTTGCCTTGCCGATATTTGACGGTAAAAATGTATTCAGTGATACGCAAATTTGTCAATACAAAGGTTATTATGCAGGCATTGGTTGTTTTGATTTAAAAACCAAATCATAAAAAGGTAAAAACAAGATGAAAAATATTTTGGTAACAGGTGGGGCAGGTTATATTGGCTCGCATACTTTGATTGAGCTTATTGGTGCAGGGTTTGACCCTGTTGTGTATGACAATTTGTCTAATTCTAGTCCGATTGCGATTGAGCGAGTAGAACAAATTGTCGGTCAAAAAATTGACTTTATAAAAGGCGATATTTTAGACAGTCAGCTGTTAAGCCAAGTATTTGCCAAATATCAATTTTTTGCGGTTGTGCATTTTGCAGGGTTAAAGGCGGTGGGCGAAAGCGTGGCAAAGCCTTTAAAATATTATGAAAACAATGTGGCAGGCACGCTAAATCTATTACAGGTGATGCAACAATTTGATTGTCATCGGCTGATTTTTTCATCATCGGCAACGGTGTATGGCAATCCTACATCATTGCCAATTTTTGAGCATTTTCCCCGTTCTTGCACCAATCCGTATGGACAAAGTAAGTTAATGGTTGAGTATATTTTAGAAGATGTGTGTAAGGCAAATCGTGATTTTTGTGCCATCAGTTTGCGTTATTTTAATCCGATAGGTGCACATTTTTCAGGGTTGATTGGCGAAGACCCAAACGACATTCCCAACAATTTAATGCCTTATATCAGTCAAGTGGCGGTGGGTAAATTACAAAAGCTGTCGGTATTTGGCGATGATTATGATACCATTGACGGTACAGGTGTGCGAGATTATATCCATATTATTGATTTGGCAAAGGGGCATTTAAAAGCCTTAGAATATTTGGTAAAAGGCGATAAAAATAATCACATTATTGGATTTGAGCCAATCAACTTGGGTACTGGCAGTGGTACAAGTGTTTTACAACTTGTCAATGCCTTTGAAAAAGCAACAGGTCAAAATGTGCCTTATGTGATTGTAAGCAGACGAGCAGGCGATATTGCCAGCTGTTATGCGTCTTGTGATAAGGCAAAATCGCTATTAAATTGGCAAGCACAGTTTGATATTACCCGTGCGTGCTTGGATACTTGGCGGTGGCAAAAGAATAATCCTATGGGCTATCAATCATAAAAAGACGGAGAATCACATGCAAAAAATCATCTTGGCCAGTAACAATCAAGGCAAATTGACCGAGTTTCAATCTTTGTTTGATGACGCTGACTTGGGTATTCAAATCATCTCGCAAGGCGAATTGGGTATTGATGATGCGGTTGAAGATGGCTTAAGTTTTGTTGAGAATGCGATTATCAAGGCACGCCATGCAAGTGCCAAGAGCGGATTGCCTGCCATGGCAGATGACAGCGGGCTTTGTGTGCCTGTGCTTGGCAATTTACCGGGGATTTATTCGGCACGCTATGCCAGTTTAGACGGTATGGGCGAAAAAGGCGATGATTTGGCGAACAACAAGCGATTGCTTGCAGAATTAACGCCATATTTTGATAAAGGCGAGACGGTAGAGGGGATTTTTGTGTGTCTGTTGGCTTTTGTACGCCACAAAGATGACCCATTGCCAGTGATTGCACAAGGCTTGTGGCGTGGACAAATTTTGTCTGCACCGAAAGGCGATTATGGTTTTGGATATGACCCACTTTTTTGGTTGCCCCATCTTGGTAAATCGTCTGCCGAGCTTAGCAAAGACGAGAAAAACGCCATCAGCCACCGTGGGCAGGCAATGAAAACTTTGATTGAGCAACTGCTTTAAGGTTGTATTTTGCCAAAAAAACGGCTATACTAACCACCTTTTAGGATTTTTGTAGGTGCTTTTTGGCACTACCCAGATTTCATTTTAACCATTTATTGAGCATATTAGCAATCATAAATGGTTCATAGGTTTTAAGGTAAAAAATATGAGTAATTTAGACATCGCAGTCAATGTACTGTCAGACAAAGAAACCCAACTGACTGTCAAAGTACCAGTAGGTACAATTCAAGGTAAAGTTGAAAACCGTATTCGTAGCTTGGCCAAGACTGCCAAAATAGATGGTTTTCGTAAAGGCAAGGTGCCAGTAAGCCACATTCGTGCACAATACGGTGCAGGCATTCAGCAAGAAGTCATTAATGATGTGATTCGTGATACAGTATTTGAAGCGATGAACGAAAAGAAAATCCGTGCCATCGGCGTGCCAAATATTGATGATGTCAAACTTGAAAATGACTTTTTGGTGTATCAGGCGACTGTTGAGACTTTCCCAGAGGTAGAGGTAAAGGGTCTGTCTGATATTGAGGTTGAGCGTCAGACTGCCAGCATCTCTGATGAAGATGTTGATGTCATGATTGAAAATCTACAAAAACAACGCCAAACCTTAGAAGTTAAAGATGGTGCATTGGAAGATGGTGATGAGGCAACTTTTGACTTTGAAGGCTCTATTGATGGCGAAAAATTTGAAGGTGGCACTGCTGAAGATTATCGCTTAATCATTGGTTCAGGTCGTATGATTCCTGGTTTTGAAGACGGCATGAAAGGCATGAAAGCTGGCGAAGAAAAAACCATCAAAGTAACTTTCCCAGCAGATTATCAAGCTGAAAACCTACAAGGTAAAGAGGCTGACTTTAAAATCAATGTCAAAGAAGTAAAAACACCAAAATTACCAGAGCTCAATGAAGAGTTTTTTGAACTGTTTGGTGTTAAAGAGGGTGGTCTTGATAAGCTTAAAGCTGATGTTCGTAAGAATATGGAGCGAGAAATCAAGAACGCTGGTCGCAACCAAGTAAAACAGGCGGCGTTTGATGCACTGCTTGAAAAGAACGAATTTGATGTGCCAAAGACAATGCTAGAACAAGAGATCAATCGTCAGCGTGAGCAAATGCTACAGCGATTTGCTCAGCAATTTGGCGCCAATCCAAAAACTTTTGGTGCAGATATGCTGCCAAATGAATTGTTTGAAGACCAAGCATTGCGTGCAGTGCGTTTGGGTGTGTTGGTTAGCCAAATCATCACTAAAGAAAAAATTGAGGTGGATCAAGAGCGTGTTACTGCATTCATCGCCGAAGCAGCAGAAAACTATGAAGACCCACAAGAAGTCATTGATTTTTATACCAATGATAAAGAACAGCGTGCTGGCATTGAATCTGTGGTACTAGAAGACCAAGTGGTGGATTATCTATTATCACAAGGTAAAGTGGTTGATAAAGAAGTAAAATACCAAGACCTTTTGGCGGCAGCACAACAAGCCCAGTCATAAGTTGATCGGCTTGTAATAAAGATGCAAAAATACCCTAAACAGTGTTTGGGGTATTTTTTAATTAATGTTAAAATAAGTGCAATTTTCACTGTTTAATGTTTATTTTTTTAGGAAAAAACCAATGAATGATATGAAGCATAACCCTTTTTATGACCAGTTGATGGATACTTATCATGCACCACAAGCCGCCCTTGTGCCAATGGTGATTGAGCAGTCTGGGCGTGGCGAACGCTCGTTTGATATTTTTTCACGCCTATTGCGTGAGCGTGTCATCTTTTTGACAGGTCAGGTTGAAGACAATATGGCAAATTTGATTGTTGCCCAGCTGTTGTTCTTAGAGGCAGACAATCCAGAAAAAGATGTGCATTTGTACATCAATTCCCCAGGGGGCGTGGTAACCGCAGGCATGGCAATTTATGATACGATGAATTTTATCAAGCCTGATGTGTCTACCATCTGCATGGGGCAGGCGTGTAGTATGGGATCGTTTTTGTTGTCGGCAGGACAAAAAGGCAAACGCTATGCTCTAGCCAATTCACGCATCATGATTCATCAGCCTTTGGGCGGTTTTCGTGGGCAAGCGTCTGATATCGAGATTCATGCACGAGAGATTATTCAGCTAAAAGCTAAGCTGAATCAGCTACTTGCCGAGCATACAGGACAACCAGTTGAGCGACTTGAAAAAGACACCGACCGTGATAATTTTATGAGTGCTGATGCTGCCAAAGAATACGGTTTGGTTGATGTGGTGCTTGACAAACGCCCAGTGAATCTATAAGGAGTACTCATGAGCAATATGAACACCTGCTCTTTCTGCGGCAAAAAAAAGGCAGAGGTTGAAAAACTGATTGCAGGCGATGATGCCAGTATCTGCAATGAATGTATTGCCACTTGTGGGGATATGCTTGCTGGTGTTAATGACACCTTAGTCGAACAAGATGATGAAAATGTGAGCAAATCGCCAGATAACAAATTGCTCACACCAAAAGAGTTGCGTAAGCATTTGGACGGATATGTTATTGGTCAAGATGGTGCTAAAAAAGCATTGTCGGTGGCGGTATATAACCACTATAAGCGTCTTAAATGTGACTCAAAAGACGCCTTGGGTGCTGAGCAAGTTGAGCTTGCTAAGAGTAATGTTCTGCTCATCGGACCGACAGGTTCTGGTAAGACCTTGCTGGCACAGACTTTGGCACGCCTGCTTGATGTACCATTTGCAATGGCGGACGCTACTGCCTTGACCGAGGCAGGTTATGTGGGTGAAGATGTGGAAAACATCGTCCAAAAACTGCTTCAAGCTGCAGATTATGATGTTGAGCGTACGCAAAGAGGCATCATCTTTATTGATGAAATTGACAAAATTACGCGTAAGTCTGAAAATCCGTCCATCACCCGTGATGTCTCTGGTGAGGGCGTGCAGCAGGCACTTTTAAAAATCATTGAGGGTACGGTGGCAAATATTCCGCCACAAGGTGGGCGAAAGCACCCACGCCAAGAGATGATTGCTGTGGATACAAGTAATATTTTGATCATTGTTGGTGGGGCATTTGCAGGGCTTGAGCGTATCATTCAACAGCGTACTGAGACGACGAGCATGGGGTTTAATGCGATGGTAAAAGCTCAGTCAGAGGCTAAAATCAGTGAGCTGTTCCGTGAAGTTGAGCCAGAAGATTTGGTAAAATTTGGTTTGATCCCTGAGTTTATTGGTCGATTGCCTGTGATTGCTACGCTTGATGAATTAGACGAAGATGCATTGGTGCAGATTTTGACCGAGCCTAAAAATGCTTTGGTTAAGCAATATCAATATCTGTTTGCAATGGAGGGTACAGAGCTTGAATTTGAAAAAGACGCTCTGACCGCCATCGCCAAACAAGCGATGAAACGCAAAACAGGGGCAAGGGGTTTGCGTTCTATCATTGAAAACGCACTCTTAGAGACAATGTATGAACTGCCTGATATGACTGCCAAAAAGATTGTCGTAACCAAAGGCGTGATTGAAGATGGCGAAAAGATAACAGTAATTAAGTAAGCCAAACTTAATATCAAACAATACAAGTCTAAAAAGTCCTATTTGGGCTTTTTAGACTTTTTTTGTTTGGGGTATTGATGAAGCCAGCTTGTTTTTTTGCCATGTGGTATCTCCATGTTACTTAGTGCTTAGATGAATGATTGCCATAATGTTTGGGTCAAATCACTCTATAAACAACAGATTATTGGTTAATTTTTATTTTCTAAATGACCAATCGGTCAGTCTTGGCTTGCCATACCCTAAGTTTTTCATAGTAAACTAAGACGATTGTGAGCAAGTATCTTTTAGAATAAACAAGGAGTTTTTTTATGATTTATCAATCAAACAGCATCACGGTTTCACGCCTTGATGACGGCATTGTCAAGTTCCATTTTGACAACCAAACCGAAAGTGTGAATAAATTTGACAAAACCACCAATGCCGAGTTTGAAAAGGCGATTTCGGCGGTTGAACAAGCAAGTGATGTCAAAGGTCTAGTCGTAACATCAGGCAAAAATGTATTTATCGCAGGGGCGGATATTACTGAATTTGTCGGCTATTTTAACCAAGATGAAAGTGAAATTGAACGCTGGATTGTTGAAATTAATCAAGTATTTAACCGTTTTGAAGATTTGCCATTTCCAAAAGTGTGTGCCATTAATGGGGCTGCGTTGGGCGGTGGCTGTGAGATGACCTTGGTCTGTGATTATCGTGTGATTAGCGATAACGCCACCATTGGCTTACCTGAAGTGAAGTTGGGTATTTTCCCTGGCTTTGGTGGTTCGGTGCGTGTGCCACGCTTAATCGGTATTGATAACGCCCTAGAAATCATCGCCACCGCCAACTCTTTAAAGCCAATGGACGCTTTAAAGCTAGGCTTGGTTGATGCGGTGGTAACGGCTGACAACCTAGAAAAATCAGCGATTGATTTGGTGAAAAAATGTATCAATGGTGAACTTGACTGGCAGGCTCGCCATGCAGAAAAAATCAACCCTGTTAAACTGTCAGAACTTGAACAAAAAATGGCGTTTAATTCCGCCAAAGGAGTGCTGTTTAGCAAAGCCAATCCAGCACAATACCCAGCCCCAAAAATCGCCCTAGACACCATTGAACAACACGTCAATCTACCACGAAATGAGGCGTTAAAAATTGAAGCCAAAGGCTTTGCAAAATCTGCCAAGACCCCACAGGCAACTGCATTGGTTGGTTTATTCTTAAACGACCAAGTGGTAAAAAAACTTGCCAAAACCCATAGCAAAAACGCCCACGATATCCAAAAATCTGCCGTATTGGGTGCAGGTATCATGGGCGGTGGTATCGCTTACCAATCAGCCGTTAAAGGCTTGCCGATTATCATGAAAGACATCAAGTCCGAACAGCTAGAATTGGGCATGAACGAGGCAAGCAAACTTTTATCAAAACAAGTTGAGCGTGGTAAACTGACCCCTGCCAAAATGGGCGAAATGCTAAGCCGTATCCAACCCACCTTGAACTATGGCGACTTTAAAGATGTGGATATCGTCATTGAGGCGGTGGTTGAAAATCCAAAAGTCAAACACAGTGTGTTACAAGAAGTTGAAGAATTGGTGAAAGATGATGCAATTATTGCATCAAATACTTCAACGATTTCAATCACTTATCTATCAAGTGTGCTAAAACGCCCAGAAAACTTTGTGGGTATGCATTTTTTTAACCCAGTCCATCGTATGCCACTTGTTGAAGTGATTCGTGGTGAAAAATCCAGCGAAAAAGCGATTGCTACCACCGTTGCCCTAGCCCAAAAAATGGGTAAAGTGCCTGTTGTGGTAAACGACTGCCCTGGCTTTTTGGTAAACCGTGTGCTATTCCCTTATTTTGGGGCATTTGACTTATTGTTAAAAGACGGTGCGGACTTTGTGCAAATTGACAAAACCATGGAAAAATTCGGCTGGCCAATGGGGCCTGCCTACCTAATTGATGTGGTCGGACTAGACACAGGCGTACATGGGGCAGAAGTCATGGCACAAGGATTCCCAGACCGTATGAAACCTGACTACAAAGGCAGTATCCAAGCTTTGTTTGAAGCCAATCGCTTGGGTCAAAAAAATGGCGTGGGCTTTTATAAATATGAAACGGATAAAAAAGGTAAACCTACCAAAAATACTGACCCTGCAACATTAGAGGTGTTAAAGTCAGTTGTCAGCGAGCCAAAAGGGTTTGATGACCAAGAAATCATTGACCGTATGATGTTGGCTTTATGCAACGAAACCGTACGATGCCTAGAAGACAATATCGTGGCAACCCCTAGTGAGGCGGATATGGCGATGATTATGGGGATTGGTTTCCCTGCGTTCCGTGGTGGGCCTTGCCGATATATTGACCAAATCGGTGTGGCAAATTATGTGGCATTGTGCGACAAATACGCCCATCTTGGCAAAGCGTACGAAGCCCCAAAAATGCTAAGAGAAATGGCAGAAAATGGCAATTCGTTTTATTGATGATGTAGATGATGTATTTAAAATGATTTTAAAATAAATTTAAGGAAAAACTATGACAACGCTTAACCCAACCGATGTCGTCATTGTGGACGGCGTACGCTCAGCAATGGGCAAATCTAAAAATGGTATGTTTCGCAATGTGCGTGCCGATAACCTTTCTGCCGAAGTGGTGCGTCAATTATTAAAACGCAACGAGTTTGATTTAAACCTTGTAGAAGATGTGATTTGGGGGGCGGTAAACCAAACGCTTGAACAAGGCTGGAATATTGCTCGCCACATTGGACTACTGGCTGGCATTCCCAAAAGTGCAGGCGGACAAACGGTTAATCGTCTGTGTGGCTCGTCCATGCAAGCCTTGCACACGGCGGCGGCTCAAATCATGACAAATCAAGGCGATGTGTTTATCATTGGTGGTGTGGAACATATGGGACATGTCAGCATGATGCACGGCGTGGATTTAAACCCAAAAGCAAGCAAACACTATGCCAAAGCGTCCAATATGATGGGTTTAACCGCTGAAATGCTTGGGCGTTTAAATGGCATTACTCGTGAAGAGCAAGATGAATTTGGCGTAAATTCACACAAAAAAGCATGGGACGCTACCGTAAATGGTCGCTTTGATAATGAGATTGTCGGCGTTGAAGGACACGACCAAGACGGTAATTTGCAACTTTGTACGGTTGATGAAGTTATCCGTGCTGATGCCAATTTGGACGCATTTAAAGCCTTAAAGCCTGTGTTTGACCCCAAAGGCGGTACCGTTACCGCAGGTACATCGTCCGCTTTGTCAGACGGTGCGTGTGCCATGCTATTGATGTCTGCCCAAAAAGCCCAAGATTTGGGTTTAAAGCCCCGTGCCAAAATCCGCTCTATGGCAATCGCAGGCTGTGATGCTGCCATTATGGGCTATGGACCTGTGCCAGCTACCCAAAAAGCGTTAAAGCGTGCAGGGTTAAGCATCAATGATATTCAGACCATTGAGCTAAACGAAGCCTTTGCCGCACAAGGCTTATCGGTATTAAAGGGCTTGGGGCTTTATGACAAGCAAGATATCGTAAATCATAATGGCGGTGCGATTGCACTGGGACACCCACTTGGCTGTTCTGGGGCGAGAATTACCACAACCTTACTTAATGTTATGGAACAACAAGATACCCAAATTGGGCTTGCTACTATGTGTATCGGCTTGGGTCAAGGGATTGCCACCGTGATTGAGCGTGTGTAATTTTATACTTAATAAAACTCAACAAGAAAGCCATCTGTGATAAAATGGCTTTCTTGTTTTTAAAATGTCAGTATGAAAGTCATTGCTACTGATACTGACTTTAATTATTTTTTGTCATTCATTAAGTCATTTTATCAGATTGTCAGCAATCAAGGCTTTGATGTTGCTACAAAATCTACATGATGTCCAAGCAGTCCGACAACGAGCGTTTTAATTGAGGAGAAGTTATGAAATTTAGTCATGCAATGTTGATTGCTACTATGGCGACGGCCGCTTTGTCAGCTCATGCCATGCTACCTACGCCAAGCGATGCACAAGCACAGCAAGCCAATGCCCATGCTGTCCCAAATATTGATACTAAGATGAACGCATTTTTGGTCAATACCGATGCATCTGGTCATGAGACGCTGCGACCTTTGACGACTGCTGACACTGTTGTTCGTGGTGATGTGGTAGAATATCAAGGGCTTTATACCAATCATGATACCAATCGTGTACGCAGCATGACGGTAACCGTAGATATTCCAGAGGGTGTAGAGTTGATAGGTGCTATTTCACCAAGCATTGGTAAAGCAAGCATTGATGGTAATCATTTTGTGAATATGCCTATTCGTACCAAGGTGAATGCAGAAATTCAGGAGTTGCCATTAAGTTATTATAAGGCATTGCGTTGGACGGTGGAGGACTTAGGTGTTGGGGGAACGGCATCTGTTAAATATCGTGTCCGTGTCAAATAGAGTATCGTGCTAAGACTCTTAATTAAAAAAGCCAAGCTGATACCAGTTTGGCTTTTTTGTATTTGATCTAAAATCACTTTAAATGTCATGAGAGGAGGTTTGGTTTTGATAAGAGCTTATCACGCCTTGTATTGTCAATGTAAGGTATCTATTCAATATTCAACAAAACAAGCAATCATCGCTTCTTTTTACCACCTTGTACGGCTTTAAAGCGTGGATTTGATTTGCAGATGACAAAAGTGCGACCACGACGACGGACAATTTGGCAGTCCTCATGACGGTTTTTGGCAGATTTTAAAGAGGATAGGACTTGCATGGTGTTGCTCCATTAAATAAATGTTATAACATAATAAAACTGGATTATACGCCCATTTTTTCAGATGTGCAAGTGCAAATTATTCCTAATAAAGATTTTGTCTCATCAATGCCTAAGCAGATGGGTGCATAGGTTGCATTAACGCATGAATGATGTCGTCTTTGGTTTTGAGTTTTTTGACGATTTGCCAAAGGCTTTCAGCTTCCGTATAACCCTTTGTCAGCATTCCAAGCCACTGCTTGTACCGCCCAACAAGTCCGCCTTGATTGTCGGTGTCGTCATGTAAAAAGGCGAGTTGATAAGGCACAAGCCCTTGCCAATCAAGCGTTGCTCCGTTGTGAATATTGGCAATCAAATCAGGACGAGTAACCGCACCACGCCCCAGCATTAAATGCGGTGTGGCGGATTGCTCGGCACAGCATTTGGCGTGGTCAGCGTTCCAAATCTCGCCATTGGCAATGATTGGCAGTCCAAGCTCAGTAAAGGGAGCGATTTTATCCCAATAGGCGGGCGGTTTGTAGCCATCTACTTTGGTGCGGGCGTGGACGGTTAGCCAGCTTGCATTTGCCGATTTGACTGCTTGTCCGATTTCGTACATCTTGGAGGTGTCGGTGTAGCCTAGACGGATTTTTGCCGATACTGGAATCTCGCTTGGCACGGCATTTCTGACCGAACTTATAATGGCGTACAAAATCTCTGGTTCTTCCAAAAGCACCGAACCACCTTTGTGGTTATTGACCGTTTTGGCAGGGCAACCAAAGTTTAAATCAATTGCACTTGCCCCAAGGTTTACCGCCGTCATCGCACTTTGGCTCATGGTCTCAGGATTGTTGCCAAGCAGTTGTACATGAATGGGAGTACCGCTTTTTGTTTTGCCGTCCGTCAATAACTCTGGCACAGACTTTAAAAAAGTGTGGGTGGGCAAAGGATAATGGGTAACACGAATAAACTCGCTGACCGCCCAGTCATAAGGTCGCCCCAAATCATAGGCGATTTGGGTCAAGATTTGTCGCATCAATGGGTCAGTCAAGCCCTCCATTGGGGCGAGCAGGCGGACAGGGCGATTAAATAGGTGATGAAAATCGGTCATGTGGTTGCTGTATGAATGGATTATTTATAAATCAACTTCTTGTCATCAAGTGCTAGGTTGGCAATCAAATCGCTGATGTGATGAATATCAAGTACTTCTTTGCTACGAGTACACGCCACATAGAGCAGGCGTAGCTCTTCAGGGCTAATTTTGATGCTGTGGCGACTTATATCATACAAAAAATCATCGCCAATTTGTACCCGATTCCACTCCAGACCCTTTGCTTTGTGGGCGGTGGAGACAACATAGTCGGCATGGCTTTGGGTGGTTAGGCTTTTGATGGCATTTGAAATGGTTTGAGAGCCGTGTTCCTCAATGAGCTTGACCCATGTTTTTAGGTCAGAGCCTTCGCCAGTTTCGCTAAATTCTTGCACCTCGCCCCAATGTTTAAAATACGCAAGCTCTGGCACACCATAGGCGGACTTGCCAGTTTTTAAGCTCTCGGCAGCATGACAAAAACGCAAAATGCGGTCGCTGTCGGCCTGTAAAGATACCTTGTGTCCAGCTTTAAGCCCTGACAGCAACTGGCTCATGGCGGTGGCATTTGTACGACAAAGAATGGCATCTTTTTTGCCATTGGCAAGCAGTTTTGCAATATGACTTGGTGTGGTAGGATTGCCCTTTAAGGGAGTTGTTTCTTGCAAAGCAGTCAAAAATACATTGGCAACTTTGGCAATATTCTCACCAAAACGAAAAGACTGTGTGAGCAGGGTTTGTGGATAAGGCAGTCGCTTCATGGCATTTAATGCCCCACGCCATTCATAAATCTGTTGATGAGCATCACCAACATAGATGGTTTGTTTGTCTTGACGGATTAATGCACCCATCATCAGGGGGTCTGCATCTTGGGCTTCATCAAATAAGATGAAGTCGGCAGGAATGATGGGGTCTGAAAGCGTCCAAAGTTTTAGATAAATGTCATGCCCAATGCCCGACTGGTGGCGAGGATCGATGGACTGAAGCCATCGTTGTTCCAAAGCTGGGTAAAGCATGGCTTGTAGCTGTTCGCTGTCTTTTTCGTCCAGCCACGAAGGTGGTGTGATGTGGCGTGGTGCAGGATAGCTACTTGATGTCTTACAAAAATTAGCCAAACTTTCTGAGATGATGTTGGCAAGTTTGGCAGGCGTGAGCAAAATGGGCTTTTTAATGCCATCAATATTCCGTTCAACTTGAATGGCAGACAAATTCAACTCATTGGCAAGCTTGGAGGGTGTTAGGCGTGGCAAGCTAATTTTAGCGGTAATATCACGATTGACATGACGAAAAGCAAGCGAATGAAAAGTTTGGCATCGCACATTTGATGGAAATTTGCCCTGTGCTTCATTGGCGATCGCTTTATTAAATGCCAAGTATAACCCACGCCCACGCATATTTTGGCTAATAAGTTTTAGGGTGGTGGTCTTGCCTGCTCCTGCATAGGCGACAATTTTAAACGATTGCCCTGTCATTGCCATTTGTAGGGCAGCATTCTGCTCGTCGGTGGGTGAGTGCATGGCGGTCTGGTTCATGGGCAAAGATAAGCAATAAAAAACAAATGATTATAACACAGTAGCACAGTTAGATGGCTGGTTTATGAGTCTTTGGCAGAGATTGATGGTTTTTTGACAAGCATTTTTGCCATCATCAGCCCAAATTCAAATAAAAGACACATGGGGATGGCAAGCATGAGCATACTTGCTCCATCGGGCGGTGTAACGATGGCGGCGATAAAAAAACAGCCAACAATGATATAACGGCGTTTGTCCGCCAATGCCTGTGGGCTGACAATCTGCATCAGCACAAGTAACAGTATCGCCACGGGAATTTCAAACATCACGCCAAAGACTGCAAACAGCTTGATGACAAAGTCCAAATAGCTTTGAATGTCGGTCATTGGCAGGACATTATCAGGGGCAAACATGACAAAAAACTTCAATGTAGGCACCAGTACGATGAAATAAGCAAACGCTACGCCTGCATAAAATAGTACAATGGCAGATAATAATAATGGTACAGCCATTTTTTTTTCATGCTTGTATAAAGCAGGCGAGATAAACCCCCAAATTTGAGCAATAATAAAAGGCATGACCAAAAATAATGCAACAAAAAAGGTCAGCTTGATGGGTGCAAGAAATCCTGATGCAACATCAGTGGCAATGAGGCTGGCTTCATTTGGTAGCAGAGCAACTAAGGGGGTGGAGATGAAATCATACAGCTTGCGACTAAATCCTACCAGTGCTAAAAATACCAAAACCACTGCCATAAGCATACGAATGAGCCGTGTGCGTAATTCGGTAAAATGTGCCATTAAAGGCATATCGGCATCGTTATGAGCTTGGTTGGTCATGGTGTCTTAGATGTTTGGGCGTAAGTATCGTGGGTATAAAGTAGAGGATCAGCTTGGTGATTTGGCAAAAATGGGGCAGTCGGCAGTCGGCGTTTTTTGTCATAATTGCCCAATAAAAACCAACGATTGACCATGGGAATGTTAAAAGCTGTTTCAAGTGTAGCGGTTGATTCACTTAGGCCCTCTGCGCTTTTGGTTGGATTGTTGCCTCTGTCATCGCCTTTGCTGTTGTCATCAATTGCACCATCATTTGAACTGGTGCGATCTGCTGTATTGTCAGTTAAATCATCATTTTTTAAATGATTGTCTTGCCAAGCATCCATGATGTGTTGTTTATTGGCATGAGCGGTGCGTTTGGTTTTATCAAGCGTGCGTTGAAGCTCTGCCATTTGAGCTTGGATTTTGGCTTCAGATTCTTTGATTTTAGTAAGCTCATTTTTTAGCTCTTCTTGAACTTCCAAAAGTTGTAACTCGCTGACAAACTCACTTTGTAGGCGTGCCGACATACGACGAATTTTAGCATACCATTTGCCCAAGGTGCGTGCCGCAATGGGTAATTTTTCAGGGCCTAACACGATGAGTGCGATGATGCCAAACAGCATGAATTCAAAAAAACCAAGATTTAGCAAGACAGTGCCTTATTAACCAATGAATTAAAGTTCGGTTTTGTTGGTTTTTATTTCTTTGATTTGAGCAACAAGGGTTTGATTGTCGCTTTCGGCCAGTTGTGGTTTATCTTCTTCTTTGACTGCTTCTTTAAAGCCCTTGACTGCAGAGCCTAGGTCTTTGCCAGCATTTTTTAGCTTAGAAGTGCCAAAAATGACCACCACCACCACCAATAAAATCAGCCAATGCGTGATAGAAAAACTGCCCATGATTTATCCTTATTGATTGTTAGATGAGTTAGATAAAAAATCATTAAAATGTTTTAAAGATAGTCTATCACAAAACTTTAATAAAGTGATGACAAAGATCATAAAAAGCACGATGCTCAGCTTTTTATTGTGCGTGCATTTTTCTCATCAATGCCAGAAAGTCCAAAGCGTCTGCCAAGCTCATCTAGCACATCTTGGCTTGATAAACCCAGATGCGACAATGCTACAAGGCTATGAAACCATACATCTGCCACCTCATAAACCATGTCCGCTTTTTGTTTATTGTCGTTTTTGTTAAGACTTTTGGCAAGTTGCAACTCTTTGGCAGCAATGATGGCCTCAATTGTCTCTTCACCTACTTTTTCTAATATTTTGTTGAGTCCTTTGTGGTGAAGACTTGCGACATATGAGCTGTCTTTGTCGGCGGTTTTGCGTTCATTTAGAATTTTATCCAGCTGGCCAAGCACATTGGTAGGCACATTGGTAGCATTGTGGCTTTGTATCAAGCTGTCATGGTTATGATGGGTCTTGCCATAAATTTCATCAGGGTTTTTAATGACCCCTTCAACGACCTCCCAAGTCAGACTTGCCATATTTAGTCGTTGATAAAAACAGCTTGTCCTTCCTGTATGACAGGCAATGTTACCAATTTGCGTGATGATGAGTGTGATGGTATCGGCATCGCAGTCAGTGCGGATTTCGTGGACGATTTGCGTGTGCCCACTTGATTCGCCTTTGTGCCATAGCTTGCCACGAGAACGACTAAAATACACGCCTGTGCCAGTCTGGGCTGTCAGTTCTAACGCCTCACGGTTTTGCCATGCCATCATGAGTATTTGCCCTGTTTGGCGGTCTTGGGCGATGGCGGGAATTAATCCATCATCGTTGAATTTTAGGGCGTCTAGCCAATTTGACATGAAATAAACCTTAGCTTTTTTTAATTTTTAATCATCTAAAAATTATCTAAATTAAATAAACACTATTAATCTTATTGCATTAATTGTCTTTGTATTGTAACGCCAAATAAGCATCAAGTAAAGACATCTGTATGCTTGCAAGGTGGATTTGTTTTTGTTATAATGAACGCCCCACCTTCAGTCCATCTTTGTTCATAACAAAGAAAGTGGCAAAAAGGTTTGTCAAGTCGCAAGGCTTATGATTAACAAAGAGGTTATTATGAAACTTAAAACCAAGCGTGGTGCTGCAAAGCGTTTCAAAAAAACAGCAAATGGCTTTAAGCGTAAACAAGCTTATAAACGCCACATTTTGACCAAAAAATCTCCTAAGCGTATCCGCCAGTTGCGTGGTTGCGTCATGGTTCATGTAGCTGATGTTCCATCAATCCGCCGTATGTGTCCATATCTATAAATCTTTCATAGATATTTTTTAAATTTTAGGAGAATAAAATGGCTCGTGTAAAACGTGGTGTACAGGCTAATCGCCGTCATAAAAAAGTTCTAGCCCGTGCAAAAGGCTACTATGGTGCACGCTCTCGTGTGTATCGTGTTGCAGTACAAGCGGTAATGAAAGCTGGTCAATATGCATATAGAGACCGTCGTAACAAAAAACGCTCATTCCGCCGTTTGTGGATTGCTCGTATTAATGCTGGTGCACGCCTAAATGGTCTGTCTTATAGCCGTCTGATTAATGGTTTGAAAAAATCAAACATTGATATTGACCGCCGTATCCTAGCAGACATCGCCATGCACGATGCAGTAGCATTTACTGCCATCTGTGAAAAAGCAAAATCAGCTTTGGCATAATTTAGCTTTTTGCTAAATGACAAAATCTAAAACCGCAATGCGTTTTCGTGTTGCGGTTTTATTGCAATTATCATGTGCCAAATTGTTAATTATAATGAATCGCTTATTTACATTTTAAAGTGAATTATTTACAATAAGTCGTTTATTTTTCTATTATTTTCTGATAAAACTTTAGCAAGTTGCCTTTTATGACTACAATACCTACCCTAAACCAGCCTCTATCCGAACTCAACGAGCAGGATTTTGCTAATTTTGCTGATTTGGCCTGCAAGTTGATTGATGATGCACAAAATGAAACTCAGTTACAAGAACTGAAAGTCGCCCTACAAGGAAAAAAAAGCGAGATAACTGTCCTATCTAAGCAAATGGGTGGGTTGGATGCTGATGGTAAAAAGACCTACGGGGCGTATTTGCATGAGCTACGCACTCGTCTTAGCAAGGCTTTTGATGAGCGTGGGGCGTTTTTGGCGTTTTTGGCATTGAATGAAAAACTGGCCAGTGAGCAAGTCGATATTAGCTTGCCAGCTCGTGGCGTGGCGACAGGTAGCCTACATCCGATTACGCACATCACGCAGCGTATGAAGCAGTTTTTTACTCAAGCGGGATTTAGCGTGGCGACAGGCCCTGAGGTTGAAAGTGATTATTATAACTTTGAAGCCTTAAATATCCCTGACCATCACCCTGCACGGGCAATGCACGACACCTTTTATTTTGATGCACATTACCTTTTGCGAACGCATACCAGTGGTGTACAAATTCGCACGATGGAAAGTAGTGAGCCGCCGCTTCGCATCATTTGCCCAGGTCGTGTGTATCGCTGCGATAGCGATCAGACACATTCGCCAATGTTTCATCAAATGGAAGGCTTGATGATTTCTAAGTCATCAAATTTTGCCGAACTAAAAGGCATTATTCATGAGTTTTTGAATGCCTTTTTTGGCAAGGAGATGACGGTGCGTTTTCGCCCTTCTTTTTTCCCATTTACCGAGCCATCAGCCGAGGTGGATATTTTATCGGATAACGGAAAGTGGCTAGAGGTATTGGGTTGCGGTATGGTGCATCCGCAAGTACTACGCAATTGCGGCATCAACCCTGATGAATACACAGGCTTTGCTTTTGGTATGGGCATTGAAAGATTTGCCATGCTGTATTATGGCATCAGTGATTTACGACTGTTTTTCCAAAATGATTTGCGGTTTTTAAAACAGTTTGCTTAAATTGTGGTTTGAAGCGATTGGTTCAAATGAATAAAAAAATAAAAGAGTGTTGATGATTGTATGAAAATTAGTGAAAATTGGCTAAGACAATGGGTAAACCCTGCTAATATATCGGCAGAGCTTGGTGAACAGCTTACGATGGCAGGGCTCGAATTAGATGGTGCAGATACAGTTGCTCCTGCGTTTAGTGGTGTCGTTGTAGGAGAGGTGGTTGATTGTCAGCAACACCCAGATGCTGATCGTTTGCGTGTTACTCGTGTGAATGTTGGTGAGCCAGAACTTTTGCAAATCGTCTGTGGTGCACCTAATGTCCGTACAGGGCTAAAAGTTGCTGTCGCAAAAGTCGGTGCCGTGTTGCCACCTATTGATGGCAAACCTTTTAATATTAAAAAAGGCAAGCTGCGTGGTGTAGAATCGCAAGGTATGTTGTGCGGAGCGTCTGAAATTGGGCTAGAAAATGAGATTGATGGGCTGTTAGAATTGCCATCTGACGCACCGATTGGTAAGGATATTCGTGATTATTTGGGGCTTGATGCGGTGATTTTTGATGTCTCCATCACACCAAATCGTGGCGACTGTTTTAGTGCATTGGGTTTGGCTCGTGAAATCAGCGTGATTAACCGTTTATCGCTCAATCGCCCAGAAATTTACCAAATCACACCAACACTTGGCATTAAGCCTGATGTCAAAGTACTAAATGATGATGCTTGTCCCCGCTATTTGGCACAGTATGTTGGTGCCATTGACCGTACGGTTGCCAGCCCAAAATGGTTAACTGAGTATTTGACGGCATCAGGTGTTCGCTCGCATAATTTTTTGGTTGATGTTACCAACTTTATCTTGCTTGAGCTGGGTCAGCCACTGCACGCTTTTGATGCAGATAAAATTGTCGGTGATATCGTAGTGCGTACTGCACATCAAGGCGAACAAGTTGAGCTACTGAATGAACAGACCATCACGCTGACAGGCGATGAGTTGGTGATTGCTGATGAGATGGGTGTGCTTGCACTTGCTGGTATTATGGGTGGGTTGCGTTCGGCAGTAACAGACGAAACGACAAATATAGTGCTAGAATCTGCCCATTTTCATCAGCTTGCCATCGCTGCTAGAGCCAGACGCTTTGGTTTGCATACAGATGCCAGTCAGCGATTTGAACGAGGGGTAGATTTTGAGTTGCCATTGACTGCTCTAAATCGTGCCACTGCCTTGATTCATGACATCGCAGGTGGACAAGTCGGCCAAATCAGCACGGTTGAAAATGTTGCCAAACTGCCCAAGCGTGAGCCAATTACCCTATCATTTGCTAAGATCGAACAGCTTTTAGGGATCAGTTTGCCTGCTGATGAAGTGGTGGATATTTTAACTCGTCTTGAAATCAAGACCACATTTGATGGTCAACAACTTACCTGCTTGCCACCAAGTCACCGTTTTGACATCAATATCCCTGAGGATTTGGTTGAAGAAATTGCGCGTATTTATGGTTATCATAATATTGCTGCTTGCTTGCCAAATTTTGCTGTAGACATGAGTTATGATAATACAGCAGACTTAACTCATGAGCTTAAATTAACTTTGGCAAATTCAGGTTATTTTGAGGCGGTGAGTTTTAGTTTTAGCGATGCTAAGGTTGAGGCGTTGTTTGATGATGAGCAATTGGGTGCGGCATTACCACTGGCCAATCCAATTTCATCAGAGCTTGCGGTAATGCGCCGCACACTATTATCAAGCCTACTGCCTGTGGTGTCTTATAATTTAAAACGCCAGCAGTCTCGTGTACGCTTGTTTGAAACTGGACTTTCTTTTGTGGGTCAAGACATTGCAAATCTGGTACAGACACCAAGTCTTGCTATCGTAGCAACAGGACTGTTTGCTGATGAGAGTATTTATGATAAGCGTGCGATGGACTTTTTTGATTTCAAAAGAGATGTTGAAAGTTTATTGCCACAGCGTTTAAATAAGTCATGTATGAGTTATGAGCCAGCAGACTTGTCATTCTTGCATCCTGGTCAAAGTGCGTATTTGTTGGTAGATGGCGTGCGTGTGGGTTGGTTTGGTCAGTTACACCCGAGCATTTCTAAATCGCTTGATTTGCCAGTAGTTTGGGTGGGTCAATTTTCTATTGAGACTTTGTTGGGTTTATGGCGTACCAGTCAAGCTGTTAATGCACCGAGCAAATTTCCAAGCGTGCGTCGTGATTTGGCATTTTTGGTAGATAAATCGGTGCGATGGCAAGACTTGATGAATGATATTCGTCATTCTGCTGGCAAATATTTGACAGATTTGTGGCTATTTGATGTGTATCAAGGCGACCGTCTGCCAGAAGGAAAAAAATCACTCGCTTTTGCCATGTTGTTTCAAAGTGTTGATGCGACCCTTGAAGATGAGGTGATCAAATCTGCGATGGATAAGGTTGCTAAGACTTTGACCAATAAGCATGGTGCACAGCTTCGAGATAGCTAATAATTTATGCTAAATTATTGATTAATAAGGAAAAATCATGAGTGCATTAACCAAGGCTGATATGATTAACCGCCTAACCATTCGCTTACGCATCACTCGCCAAGATGCACGCAAGATTGTGGATAAATTTTTTGAGCAAATCAGCCAAAGTTTGGCTGAGGGCAAAGAAGTAAAAATTTCTGGTTTTGGTAATTTTGAATTAAAAGATAAAAAATCTCGACCAGGACGCAATCCAAAAACAGGCGAGAGCATACCTGTTAAGGCACGCCGTGTGGTAACTTTTAAAGCAGGGCAAAAGTTTCGTAATCGTGTTGAGATGCAAAATCAAGGTGAATCAACTTAGTGCTGGGCGTTTATTTTAATGCTTTGGCTTGAAAAGAAAAAGCTGCTTTGTTATAATATGAGTTCATTTTTCTTTCCCACCTAAGTGGGCTAATAGATAAAATATGGTGCGTTGTGCCAAAGTTGGTTGGTGATGGCGTGGCTATGTTCGGCTGTAATGGCAAAAGTTGCCAAGGCAGTATGTATTAGTGCTTAGGTTTATTGGACGATTATTATGCGTAAAGATATTCACCCAGATTACAAAGAAGTACTGTTTCATGACACCAATGCTGATGTGTACTTCCTAACCCGCTCAACTGTTGCTACTAAAGCGACTCGTGAGTACGAAGGCAAAGAATACCCATACTACCCACTTGATATTTCAAGTGCATCGCACCCATTTTACACTGGCGAACAGCGTAAAGCTGCCAATGAAGGCCGTGTTGCTAGCTTCAATAAGCGTTTTGGTGCATTTGCAAGTCGTGGCAAAAAAGCCTAAGTCTTACCATCTAAAAAAGACCGTCCTATTTGGGCGGTTTTTTTTATTTCTTTTGATGTTTTGGTTTACCAATCTTTAAAATAATACACAACTGAGCAAAGCATCTAAGTAGAACTTAAAAAATTACTTAACAAACAGATGACGAATGGGGCGTGTCATGATAGACTATGATGGTTTGTGAATGACTATTTTGATATTAAGTTTTTGATGTCAAGTTTTTTGGGGTGAGTATGGACAATAATGTTTGGATAATCATTGCAATAATCGCTATTATTGTGGGGTTGTTTTTGTTGGGACCTGTGTTTTTGCGTGCAGTTCAAGGTAAAAACAAGTCAAAGACTGATGGCGATGTAAATCACAAAAACGGCTTGCCGATTACACCGAGAAATGAACGAACTCACCTTGTTGTTGATTCTACACCCACACAAAGTGAGAGCGATGTGCCAGATGCGTTGTCTAATATGGCAGCAGTGGCTGTGTCATCGCCTGTGGTGAGTGAGCGTCCTCAGGCTGATGGTATGTCAGATACGGTAGGCACAACCAATGCAGAATCAACGATCAGCTCGGTAATCTCAGCCGATATTCCAACTATTCCAACGCACGAAGAGAGTGAGCCATTGCGTGAGCTGAATCATTCATTTGAGCAAAATTCACCATTGCTTGATAAACATTTGAGCAATCAAGAGGTCTTTGATCAGGATAACAGCCCATTGTTAAATGCCCAAGATACCATCACGGTGATGATTACGCCTCACAACCAATTTGCAGGACTGTCAGGCAAAACAGTGCTAAATATCGTGCGAGATTATGGTCTAAAATATGGCGTCATGAATATGTTTCATCGCTATGAGCATGATAATGGTATGGGTGATTTGTGGTTTAGTATGCTTGGGGCAAGCGATGAGGGAGTGCAACCATTTGATTTAAATGAACTGGCTGAGAGTAAGTTTCATAGCTTGCTATTATTCTTGTCATTGCCACATCCGCACGCTCTGCGTGGCTTTGATAGCATGGTGTCGGTGGCACAGATGATCGCTGATGATTTGGGTGCCAGTTTGTATGATGAGAATGGTTATCCGCTTGATGAGACTCAGTTTGCCAAAATGCGTGCCATTGCTGCTGACTATCAATAATGATTGTTAGCTTTCAAACCGTCTGTTCAAGGCGGTTTTTTGTCTTAGTTAAAATTTAAAAAAATAGCGAATGTACCATGACTGATTTATTTAGTTTTGACGATAAAATGCGTGAGCAACAATCTGCACTTAGCCAAATGCGTCTGCTCATTGATGCCCTTAAAAAACACAATCATGCCTACTATGTGCTTGACAATCCCACCATCTGTGATGGTGAATATGACAGCCTAAAACAAAGATTGGCTGCTTTGGAGGGTGAATATGTGCACCTAAAACAGCCTGATAGTCCCACGGATAAAGTGGGAGATAAGCCACTGCCTGCTTTTACGCAGGTCATGCATGACATTGCCATGCTGTCCTTGGGCAATGTATTTAGTTTTGAAGAATTATCCGCTTTTGTCAAGCGAATTAATGATCGTTTGGACACAAAAAACCAAAATCCAGAATTTGAAATGGAGTTAAAACTAGATGGCTTGGCGGTATCTTTAAAATATGTGAACGGCATATTTTATCAGGCGATTACTCGTGGCGATGGCCGAGTGGGAGAAGATATCACGCATAATGTGCGTACCATTCGCAATTTGCCACTTGTTTTGCCAAGCTGTAAGGACATTGCCTTGCTCGAAGTTCGTGGTGAGGTACTGATGCCTAAGGCGGGTTTTGAAAAACTAAACCGAGACAGTGCCCAGCGTGGTGATAGAGTCTTTGCCAATCCTAGAAATGCCGCTGCAGGCAGTCTGCGACAGCTAAACGCTGCCATTGCGGCGGCTCGTCCATTGGCATTTTTTGGGTATTCGGTGAATCAGGGTTTGCCAGATCATATCACAACCCAAAGTGGCTCGCTGGAATATCTGACCATGCTTGGTTTTGAAACAGCGCCATTTGCTACCTCTGCCACTCCAAAAGGTGTACAGGATTTTTATGATGGCATCGCCAAGACTCGTGCTGATTTGCCTTTTGAAATTGATGGCGTGGTGGTCAAGGTTAATTCACTTGCCTTGCAAAATGATTTGGGTTTTTTAAGTCGTGAGCCTCGCTGGGCAACTGCCTATAAATTTACCGCCGAAAGTGCTGTTACTCGTCTTGTGGCGGTAGAGTGGCAAGTTGGGCGTACAGGTCAATTGACGCCTGTGGGAAAACTCGAACCTATCAATGTCGGCGGCGTGACGGTGAGCAATGTTACCTTACATAATTTTGGTGAAATTGAACGGCTTGGTTTGATGGCTGGTGATATGGTTAGCGTCCATCGAGCAGGCGATGTCATTCCAAAGTTGTCTGGTGTTTTGACTGAGCTGCGAGATGATACGGCCAGCCCCATTGATTTGCCAAAGACTTGCCCTGTATGCAACTCCAAGGTGGTACTGCCAGAAGGTGAGGCATTGGCTCGTTGTACAGGTGGCTTGTATTGTTCTGCACAATCAAAAGAGGCACTTGTGCATTTTGTGTCGCGTCGAGCAATGGATATTGATGGACTAGGAGAGCAGTGGTTGATTAAATTTTTTGAGATGAAATTGGTGTGTACAGTGGCAGATATTTACATCTTAAAAGACCATCAAGACCACTTGATGACGCTAGAGGGTTTGGGGGAAAAGTCGGTTAATAATATGCTTTATGCCATTGAAAAGTCCAAAAACACTACCTTGCCACGCTTTATTTTTGCACTTGGTATTCGTGGTGTGGGCGAGACAACCGCCTTGAATTTGGCTCAGCATTTTGATGATTTTGAGGTCGTGAGAAAGGCAACGATTGAGCAGCTGTTAAATGTGCCAGATGTTGGTGAGATTACCGCCCAAAACATCATTGAGTTTTTTCAAAGTGAGCATAATGCCAAGGTGATTGACCAGTTATTATCAGCGGGTATCTCATGGCAGTCGGCTGGGGTGCAGTCGGTAAATGCACCGCTAAATGGGCAAACTTGGGTGGTCACTGGTACGCTGTCTGTCATGGGGCGTGATGAGGCAAAAGCACATTTGCAGGCACTTGGAGCAAAAGTTTCAGGCTCGGTATCTGCCAAGACAAGTGCCCTGCTGGCTGGTGAAAAAGCAGGCTCAAAATTGAATAAAGCAGAGCAGCTTGGCATCAAAATTGTCCAAGAAAATGAATTTTTGACATTACTGAGCGAAAATGACCGCTTATCATTGGTGTGAATCATTCTAAAAATTTGGGCTAAACATAAATTTGAACCTAAAAAATCGCCATAGAGCCATAGAATAACTAAGTTACAAAACCAAGTTACAATAAAAAAATATTTTTATCATCAAAGGGAAAATTTACAAGATGACAATCATCATCAAAAACAAAGGTAATTTGTTGTCCATGTTTGGGTTGTTCATTGGTTGTATTTTATTTGGTCTTGGCAGTTTGATTGTTGCCCATGTTGATGGCGTGGGTGCTTTTGCGATGGCATTTTGGCGATTACTTATCTCTGCCATCATTTTCTTGGTGCTTGCTAAGTTTTTTCAACAAAAATTTCCAACCAACAAAAAAGCAAAGATACTGGCAGGTCTATCTGGGGCGGCACTGGCAATAGATTTATCGTTATGGCATGAAAGCATTTATGCGGTCGGACCAGGAATCTCAACACTGCTCAACAGCTTGCAAATTTTCTTTTTGGCATTAATCGCCTTTGCGTGGTTTGGTGAAAAACAGTCTAAAATACAGCTGCTAAGTCTTGTGCTTGCCATGATTGGTGTGGCCATGATTGCCAGTCCTGAATTCGTGCGTAATGTTACGGCACCATGGGGTTTTATTTCAGGTGTTGCGTCTGGGGCATTTTTGGCATTATCAATGGTGTTTGTCAGATGTACGCATGAAGTGACCAAAGTTGAGATTTTCCCAATGATGACACTGGTGGGTGTCGGTGGTGCATTGGCATTATTACCCATGATGCTGATATGGAATTGGGGGCAAATAATACCAGCGACAATGAGTGAGTGGGGCTGGATTGTGGTCTATGGGGCGATCATGCAGTGCTTGGCATGGGGGCTGATTGCTTATTCAATTCCAAAATTAGCACTGTCTTTGACGGGGCTGTTGCTACTTACTGAGCCTGTGGCGGCACTTTTGATTGATTATTTTTGGTTACAAAAAGTAATTGATGGCATGCAGTGGGGTGGAGCACTGCTTGTGATGTTTGCCATTTATCTAGGCTCTTTGGGCGTAAAAAAATAGTGCGATTGCCTTGCTAAATCAAAAAAGATTGGCATACCCAATCTTTTTTGATTTATTATCTGCCCAATAACCAATCAATTTTATTTGTTTGGGCGAATTTCAATCGGTAATACCAAACCCTCACCGAACTTATCAGCAAATACATATTCGTGTTGGTCTGCGATGACATTGGCTTTGGTATGAACGATAAGTTTGATGTTTGCACCATCAGTTAATTCATGGCTGATGTAGGTGTCTTCTAATTGGTCAAGTAATTTGCCCAAGGCTTCGGGAGCTGCCATGCTGACGACAATGCTGTGCTGAGCTTTGGCAGGACTGATGCCATAGGTAGAGGCATAGTTTTTGACGGCCGTGCTATCAATGGCAATTGGATATTGATAATCGGCTAATGTTGCTTGTGTGGCCTTGGTGTCAATGAATGACCAATCAATTTGGATTTTGCCATCGGTGGTAATTATGGGTTTGGCCTCTGGTATGTCATCGCTAGACGATGTTACCAGTTCTTTGTCGTGCAGGTCTTGCTCTTGGGTTTGTTCGGTGCCACCTGTTTTTGATTGTTTTGGTACGATTGACTCTGATTGAGTGCAGGCGACAACCAAGCAGACAAATGCAAGAACGATGAAAGAATTTTTCATAAAAACCTTAAATGTAACTTAAATTTTAAAAAAGTAAATACCGCCTATTTTGGCTTAATTTTGTGTGTAAACCTAATAAAAAAACAAAAATACAATCATCAAGATTAAAAGCCAGTGATTGCCCAAAATTTGCCCATCTTGTTTGTAGCATTCATGCAATTAACGCAAATCTGTCTTAAATCCTCGTTTTTTGTCCATCTGCCAATCTCGTTCTTTTAAGGTGGCACGCTTATCATGTAATTTTTTACCTTTGGCTAAAGCGATTTCACATTTGACACGCGATGCTTTCCAATAGCAGGATAATGGCACAACCGCATAGCCTTTTTGATTGATTAAGCCAAACAATTTATCAATCTCTCGGCGATTAAGGAGTAGCTTTCTGGTGCGAATGTTATCGGGGTTAATGTGTGTAGAGCTGGTAAGTAGTGGCTGAATGTGTGCACCGAATAAGAATGCTTCGCCATTTTTAAAAATCACATAAGATTCTGTGATGGTCATTTTGCCTGCACGAATGGATTTGACTTCCCAGCCTTCTAATGCAATGCCAGCCTCGAAGGTCTCTTCAATAAAGTATTCGTGTCTTGCTTTTTTATTGGCACAAATTTGATTACTTGGTTTTTTTGCCATGTTCATGTCCTGATATTTTTTAAATTGACCGCTATTATAGCAAAATATCATCGTCTATAAAGTAGTGTGTTTGTTATATTGTCAGTTGTTAAAAAACCTGACAAATCAGTTTGCTTTTAAAGTGGATACTTGATACCATGAATAAGATTTTTTTTGAACAATAATCAAACCAAAAGGAGAGTATCATGCTCAATAGTGCGCCAACCATTGAAACCCTGCTAAATCATCGCTCAGTGCGTAAATACACAGGCGAGCCAATTTCTGAGCAAATGTTGGTGGCAATCTTGGAGGCAGGGCGTGCGGTTTCAACTTCTAGTTTTTTACAGGCATCAAGCATCATTCGCATTAAAGATACTGCCAAGCGTACTGCCTTACGCCAGATTTCATGCGATATGAGCGAAGAAGAATATCATCAAGCCTTGGCTGATGGCAAGCGTTTGGGGCATGGCTATGTAGAGTCTTGTGCTGAATACTTGGTGTTTTGTATGGATGCAAAACGCCACAATCAGCTTGCTGATGTGCAGACAGATTGGACGGAAGTTACGCTGATTGGTGCAATTGATGCGGCTTTGATGGCACAAAATGTACTCTCTGCTGCTGAGAGCTTGGGGTTGGGCGGTGTGTTCATCGGATCGTTGCGTAATGACATTGAGCGAGCAGGCGAGGTTTTGGGATTGCCTGAGCATGTTGTGCCTTTGTTCGGTTTGTGCTTGGGACACCCTGATTGGGAGTCTAAAATTAATCAATCACAGCGTCCACGCTTACCGCTTGATGTGTTGGTCTCAACTGATACTTATCAAGTGGCCAGCGATGAAAAGCTATCTGCTTATAATGAGCAAGTAAAAGAATACTATAATGGCCGTGGGTTGGATTTGGATTGGGCTACACAAATTGCCACGACTTTTGGTGGCAAGGTGCGTCCATTCATGCTTGAATATTTACAAAAACAAGGTTTTTCTAAGCGTTGATTGTGCCAATCTCTCACCACAAAGCCCTTTGCTGTTATGTAAAGGGCTTTACAATATATTCATCAATACATTATAATATCATGGTGTAAAAATACCAAGCCAAACCTAGTCGGGGTGCTGTCACTGACGGCTGAGATGATACCCGTGAACCTGTCAGTTAATGCTGTCGTAGGAAACTAATCATGCCTTTCTTTTTTAACCTTTTTTCATTCAATCTTTTGCCTGAGTTGTACTGACATGCCGTGCGTCAGTATTGAGGGCTTGTCACTAACCTTTGACAGGCAACAAATTTTTCAGGATTTTAACTTTATCTTAACCCAAGGGCATTTTACCAGTTTGTTGGGTGCATCTGGTGTGGGCAAGTCAACTTTGCTTCGGGTCATTGCAGGGCTTGAGACCAGTTTTGATGGGACCATGAGCATGGCTCATGGTACGATTTTGGCGTATATGGCTCAGCAGGACGCATTGTATCCGTGGTTGTCAGTACTGGATAATGTGCAGTTATATGCACATTTGTCTGGCAAAAAGTCCGCCCAAATACAAGATAAAGCATTGTATTTATTGCATGAAGTTAAGATGACCAACCATCTGCACAAGCGGCCTTATGAATTGTCAGGCGGTCAGCGTCAGCGTGTGGCTTTGGCTCGTACACTGATGAGTGATGCCAATTTGGTGCTGATGGATGAGCCATTTTCAGCACTTGATGCGATAACTCGCCATGAATTACAGACTTTGTCGCATCATCTTTTAAAAGATAAGACTGTTTTACTTATTACGCACGACCCCCAAGAGGCCATTCGTCTTAGTGATGATATCTATATATTAAAACATCAACCTGCAACCATTGTGGCAAAAATTAGTCCCAATTCACGCCCTATTAGAGGCCTAGATGATGTGGAATTTGCTCAGTTACACACGCAGCTTTTGAGCGAATTGTCAGGGAGTGTTTTATGAAGTGGCTAAAAACCCCAGTTGTCTTATCATTGCTGCTTTTATTTTGGCAGTTGGTTGTAATGATTGGTGATTTGCCACACTATATTTTGCCGGGCCCTAAGCTTGTTTTTTGGTCTTTTTTGGAAAATTATGCCCTCATTTGGCAACACGCTAAAATCACACTGGTTGAAATTTTACTTGGCTTGGGTATTGGTGTATTGATGGGCGTCGTCTCAGCATTGATTTTGAGTAGCTCTAAAAAAATTTCATCTGTGTTATTGCCAATACTCGTCATCTCTCAAGCGATTCCTGTGTTTGCCATCGCACCTTTACTGGTACTGTGGTTTGGTTATGGCATTGCTTCTAAAATTGTCATGACGGTGTTGATTATTTATTTTCCTGTTACGGCAGGGTGCTTTGATGGGCTGCGTCAGACTCCCAAAACTTGGCTTGATATTGCCAAGACCTACCACATTACGCCCATGCAGATATTATTTAAGGTAAAGCTACCTGCGGCCCTGCCTGCTTTGACATCTGGGCTGAGAATTGCCATTTGTATTGCACCCATCGGCGCAGTCGTGGGGGAGTGGGTAGGTTCATCACAAGGGCTTGGATATCTTATGCTTCATGCTAATGCCAGAATGCAAGTAGATTTGATGTTTGTTGCGTTATTTGTACTGCTGGTTATTGCCCTTATCCTATATTTTCTAGGCGATTATTTTTTAAAACGCTTGGCTCCTTGGGTGGCGCATATTCACTAAAATTAAACCGTTGATTCAAATGATGATTGATAAGGATTATGTATGAAAACATCAAAACTTATGGGTGTGCTTATTATTTTGGCTTCCGTCATTTTGATGGCGTGTTCACCAAAGCCAAACGACGATACTAAAACCGAAACCCAAAAGGTCTCTTTACTGCTTGATTGGTTTGTCAATCCCAATCATGCTGCCATCATCATTGCTCAGCAACAAGGCTATTTTGCTAAGCAGGGACTCAATGTTGAAATCATCGAGCCTGCCGATCCATCTATGCCACCAAAGCTGGTTGCCTCGGGGCAAGCGGATATTGCGGTGGATTATCAGCCGCAGTTACAGCAGCAAGTTGCTGAAGGTTTGCCATTGGTGCGAATTGGCACGCTGATTGACACCCCATTAAACAGCTTGGTGGTACTAAAAGACAGCAATATCACAAAATTAGAAGATCTAAAAGGCAAGAAAATTGGCTATTCTGTGAGTGGTTTTGAAGACTTACTTTTAAAAACCATGCTAAAATCCGCCAACTTGACAGCAGATGATGTGCAAATGGTGAATGTAAATTGGTCGCTATCGCCATCGTTACTTAGTGGTTTGGTTGATGGGGTGATTGGTTCATTGCGTAATTTTGAATTGAATCAATTAAAAATAGAAAAGCGTGAAGGGATGGCATTTTATCCAGAAGAGCATGGTGTACCAGCCTATGATGAGTTGATTTTTGTTGCTCATCATGAACACATTCAAGAGGATAAAATGGCTCGCTTTATGACCGCCATTCAGCAGGCGACAGATTTTATTAAGGCCGATCCAGATGGTGCATGGAAAGTATTTATCTCCTACAAGCCAAGTGAGCTAGACAATGAGTTAAATCGTATGGCGTGGGTTGATACTCTGCCACATTTGGCAAAAAACCCAAAAGCACTTGATGAGTTGCGTTATGAAAATATGGCATCATTCATGCAAGAACAAAACTTTGTCAAAACTTTACCAAATGTCAGTGAATATGCAATCGAGTTGCCTTGATGTAACAAAACCAATCTGGAAAATAAAAAAACACGCCTATTTATGGTGTGTTTTTTATTTGCAGAGTAGTAAAACATGGCAATCATGAGAAATGAGTTTAAAATTTTGCAAAAATTTGATAGCATATACATATGATGATAGATGAATTGTAATAAAGCTAATGACTGCATACCTCCCAAAAAAAGCCTTGTACCCTGGTACTTTTGATCCTATTACCAACGGCCATATTGATTTGGTTAATCGTACTTTGCGATTGTTTGATGAGGTTATTATTGCTGTGGCATTCGCTCATCATAAAAAACCGCTATTTAGTTTTGATGAGCGAGTGATGATGGTTGAATCGGTATTTAAAAACAATCCAAAGGTGTCAGTGGTTGGTTTTGAAGGTCTTTTGGTGGACTTTGCCAAAGAGCAGAATGTTCAAGCGGTCATTCGTGGCTTGCGTGCAGTCAGCGATTTTGAATATGAGTTTGGTTTGGCGAATATGAACCGAAGTCTTGATGAGAATTTTGAAGCTGTTTTTTTAACACCATCGCAGGAATATTCATTTGTCTCATCAACTTTGGTGCGTGAAGTAGCAAGGTTGGGTGGTGATGTATCTAAGTTTGTACCGCGTACTGTCATGACGAGCTTTATTAATAAATTTACGGTCAAATAATATGGCGCTAAAAATTACCGAAGAATGTATTAATTGTGATGTTTGTGAGCCAGTTTGTCCAAATGAAGCGATTTCAGCAGGTAACGACATTTATGTGATCAACCCAAGTCTTTGTACCGAATGTGTGGGGCATTTTGATGTTCCGCAGTGTGTGGAGATTTGCCCTGTTGATTGCATTCCAAAAGACTTAAATTACGATGAGAGTGAGGCGACTTTGTTGGCAAAATTTCATAGAATCGCCAAGCAATGACTTTATTTTTCTAAATTCTATGCTATAATGACCTCTTGGCAAACCAGACAATCGCTGTTTTTTATTTGTTTATCAAATCAAAAAAGAGAGGAAAGTCCGGGCTACATAGGGCAGGGTGCTAGCTAACAGCTAGGGGGTGAAAGCCTACGACCAGTGCAACAGAGAGTAGACCGCCTATATTTTAGTATATAATATATGGGTAAGGGTGAAAGGGTGTGGTAAGAGCGCACCGCATGACTGGTAACAGTTCATGGCATGGTAAACTCCACTCGTAGCAAGACCAAATAGGTGTCCAACGAGCGGCCCGCTTGGGACACGGGTAGGTTGCTTGAGCGTATCAGTGATGATACGCCTAGATGAATGATTGTCCACGACAGAACCCGGCTTATCGGTTTGCCTTTTTTTAAAAAAAATGCAAAATTATCATTGACAACAAATAAAATTGTCTATATAATTTGGCACCTGTTGTAATGGCGATGTAGCTCAGCTGGTTAGAGCGCACGACTCATAATCGTGAGGTCAAGAGTTCAAGTCTCTTCATCGCCACCAGATATAATTAATTAAATTTTTGTTTAAAACACTTGACTTAATATAATTATATTGTATAATTGCTACAAAACCAACCCAGTTTTTTTAAACCTATTTAACTATTAGTTATTAATTTTAATATTTTATTTAATTACTTTTAAAAATTAAAAAAATAACCAGTTAAA
>NZ_JAYGGV010000004.1:0-193293 GCF_035181405.1 Moraxella tarda | reverse complement strand
TGTGGTTCGCCCATGTGAGAGTAGGTCATCGTCAGCACCTTATTTAGCCCCCTTCAACGGTTGTTGGAGGGGGTTTTTGGGGGTTGACAGTGGGGTGTGGGTTGATCTTTTTGAAATGACTGTGCTTTTTTATTAAAAAGCTGCTACAATATTCCATTACCATTCTTAGATTTTTTTTATCTCATGACAGACCTTTCTCACATTCGTAATTTTTCGATTATTGCTCATATTGACCATGGAAAATCAACCCTTGCCGATCGCTTTATTCAGGTGTGTGGTGGACTCTCTGACCGTGAAATGCAGGCTCAGGTGCTTGATAGCATGGATATTGAGAGAGAGCGTGGTATCACTATTAAAGCACAATCAGTGACCTTGTGTTATCATCATCCTAACGGACAAAAGTACCAGCTTAATTTTATTGATACGCCTGGCCATGTGGATTTTAGTTATGAGGTATCTCGTAGTTTGGCGGCGTGTGAAGGAGCGTTGCTTGTCGTGGATGCGGCACAGGGTGTGGAAGCACAATCAGTGGCCAACTGCTATACAGCTGTTGAGCAAGGACTGGAGGTTTTGCCTGTTTTAAATAAAATTGATTTGCCACAAGTTGAGCCTGAACGAGTTATTGAAGAGATTGAGGATATTATTGGTATTGAGGCAGTTGAGGCACCACGAGTATCAGCAAAGACAGGCCTGGGTATAGATGAATTGTTGCAAACCTTGGTAGAAAAAATACCTGCACCAATAGGTGATAGAGATGCGCCACTACAAGCTTTGATTATTGATTCTTGGTTTGATAATTATCTTGGGGTGGTCTCCCTTGTCCGTGTGCGCGAAGGCGAGGTGCGTACTGGCGATAAAATTTTTGTCAAGTCAACAGGTGAGAGCCATCAGGTAGCAAGTATTGGCGTGTTTACACCAAAGCGTCTTGAAACGGGTATCTTGCAAGCTGGAGAAGTTGGATTTATTATTGCGGGCATTAAAGACATTCAGGGTGCACCTGTAGGTGATACCATTACACTGGCAAAAACTCCAGAGGTGAAAAATATTCCTGGTTTTCAAAAGATAACGCCTCAGGTTTATGCAGGAATGTTTCCAATTGACTCAAGTGATTTTGAAAAATTTCGTGAGGCTTTGCAAAAACTACAAATTAATGATGCAGCATTGTTCTTTGAGCCTGATACTTCTGATGCACTTGGCTTTGGTTTTCGTTGTGGTTTTTTAGGAATGCTACACATGGAAATCATTCAAGAGCGATTGGAAAGAGAATACGGTCTTGATTTGATCACCACCGCACCATCAGTTATTTATGAAGTAATGAAGAAAAGTGGTGAAATCGTTTATGTTGATAATCCATCTCGATTGCCTGATGTTGGGATAATTCAAGAATTTCGTGAACCAATTGCTCGTTGTCATATTTTGGTGCCACAAGAGTATTTGGGTAATGTGATGACACTTGCTATTGAGCGTCGTGGTGTTCAGGTGGATATGAAATTTATGGCACGCCAAGTGCAAGTTGTCTTTGATATTCCGATGGGCGAAGTGGTCATGGATTTTTTTGATAAATTAAAATCTGCCAGCCGTGGTTTTGCCTCTCTTGATTACGGTTTTGAGCGTTATCAGGCAGATAAACTATCTCGTGTAGATGTATTGATTAATGGTGAGAAAGTAGATGCTTTGGCGATGATTTGCCATCAAGAGCACGCGCGTCGCCGTGGCAATCAACTTGTTGAAAAGATGAAAGAGTTGATTCCTCGCCAAATGTTTGATGTGGCGATTCAGGCAGCGATTGGCTCACAAATCATTGCCCGTTCAACTGTCAAAGCGATGCGTAAGGATGTTTTGGCTAAGTGTTATGGCGGTGATGTCAGCCGTAAGAAAAAACTGCTTGAAAAACAAAAAGCAGGTAAAAAGCGTATGAAGCAAGTTGGTTCGGTAGAAATTCCGCAAGAGGCATTCTTGGCGGTGTTGAAAGTTGATAGTTAATTTGGTTTATTATTGTGTTGAGTGCTAAAAGCATTTAAAGTAAAAGGGGTGATTTTGTGGATTTTGACATTAATTTGATACTTGTGCCTGTTACGCTGGTTTTTTTGTTGGTGTGGCTTGTGGACAAGTTTATGTTAAAACAGCATGGTGCAGCTAAGGCTATCGATGATCGAGCTAAATTTGTTCAAAATCAGCTTGCATTGAGCAAAAAAACTTTGCAAGATGTCTTAAATCAGCAAGGCATTGTGACTGATGCTGATGATTTTATGCCGAATGAAAATGCCTCTCAGGATGTCATCAAAGCTCACCAGTCTTATCAAATTGCCAAACGAGATGCGTTACTCATCAAGGCTGACCAAGAGGTGGTTGGTGAGAACGCATTGGTTCGTTGGGCGTATGAATTTTTGCCGATCTTACTGGCGATCGTTGTTGTCCGTTCTTTTATTATTGAGCCGTTTAGTATTCCATCAAGCTCAATGGTGCCAAGCCTGCATACAGGAGATTTTATTATAGTAAATAAGGCATCTTATGGGCTGCGTCTGCCACTCATCCACACTAAGATTTTAGATACAGGCACGCCTAAGCATGGCGATGTGGCAGTATTTCGTTATCCAGCTCAGCCAAATATTTATTATATTAAACGGGTTATTGGGCTGCCAAACGATACCGTTTCTTACAAAAATGGTGTATTGAGCATTAATGGAGAGGTGGTTGCCACAGAAAAAACAACGCATCAAATGAATGAGCAATTTATTGCTAAGTTATTGCCTGCTAGAATCAATAATCATACATTTACTGATGAAGAGCGTATTAGATTTGGGCACGAAGAAGAGCAATATGCCCACTATTATCAAGAAAAATTGGGCAATCATCAGTATCTGGTTCGCTATCTTGGTGATATCAATGCTTCATTAGGTGGTACATTTTTACAGCAAAACTCTCCAGAGCTTATTGCATCTGAAGGCCGTGAATGGACAATCCGTGTGCCAGAGGGGCAGTATTTTGTCATGGGCGATAACCGTGATAGTAGTCAGGATTCCCGTTATTGGGGCTTTGTGCCAGAAGCGAATTTGTCAGGGAAGGCGACTTATATTTGGATGCATAAAGATGCGGGTCTAAAATTGCCAAGTTTTGATAGAATGGGTGCGATTGACTGATGGCTGGGTTTTATTTGATGGATAATAATGGGTAGTAAATGACCGACTTAACCAAACCAAATGATAAGGCGTATAAATGTAGCATACTAGATAGGCAGCCGCATTTTGCTAATTTTGAGCAAGGGTTGCCCATCTTGTGTCAAAAGCTCGGTTATGTATTCAAGAATACCGATCATCTAAGAAGAGCTTTAACACATCGGTCTTATAATCCAAAAGTGAGTTATGAGCGTTTGGAGTTTCTTGGCGATGCACTGCTTGGCATGGTGATTGCTGAGGCGTTGTTTTTGCATTTTCCACATCATGACGAAGGCAAACTGACCCGAATGCGTGCGACTTTGGTACGCCAAGAGACTTTGGTGCAGATTGCTGAACGGCTTGAATTGTCTCGGCATTTGATTTTGGGAGTGGGAGAACGCAAAGGTGGCGGTCGTCATCGTGCGTCCATTTTAGCGGATGTGGTAGAGGCGATTGTAGCGGCGGTGTATCTAGATAGCGGTGGTGATATCAATTTAATCAAAGAAATGACAACAACTTGGTATGAATCGCTGATTTTGGAAGTTGGTGAAGAAAAAATACTCAAAGATGCCAAATCTCGCCTCCAAGAGTGGTTGCAAGGCAATCGCATGGCACTGCCAACCTATGAGCTTGATGAAATTATTGGCAACGCTCCTAGCCAGACCTTTGTTGTATCTTGTCATGTGCAATTAGATGGCATCAACCCGATTACACAAATGGGTGAATCTCGCAGAATCGCAGAACAAAAATGTGCCGAGTTGATGATTAACCAGCTCAATAAAGCCAAAAATTCTTCTTAGATCTACCATCATTTATGAGCGTTAACAAAATCCGCCTTTTAAAACAGGCGGTTTCGTGCTTTAATAGACTTGATATAAAACAATGATATGCCAGTTGCTTTTATAGATTGAAATTTAATAATAAGGAAAAATATGACTGATAACAACTCAATCGTAACTAATCATGATTTGATTGCATCATTTTTTGATCATCAAACACCGACCATTGCTGATGATTTTAAATCTGGCTTTGTGGCAATTATTGGTAGACCTAATGTTGGCAAATCCACCCTGATGAATCATTTGCTTGGTCAAAAACTCTCTATCACCAGCCGTAAGCCACAGACCACACGCCACCGAATTCATGGCATTTTGACCGATGAGCAGATGCAAATTGTGTTTGTTGATACCCCTGGTATTCACGCCAAAGAGGTTAAAGCAATCAATGAACGCATGAATAAAGCGGCAGTGTCTGCTTTGTCCGATGTAGATTTGGTGCTATTTGTGGTTGATGGCCTGCAATGGCGAGAAGATGACCTGCTGACATTAGAAAAGCTGTCAGCAACGAGCTTGCCTGTGTTGCTGGTGATTAATAAGTCTGACACGATCAAAGAAAAATCGCAAATGTTGCCTGTGATTGAAAGTTTTAGTGAAAGTTTTGATTTTGCTGACATTGTGCCTGTTTCTGCACTGCGTGGGCATAATTTGGATAGACTAAAAGAAGTCATCGGTCGATTTTTACCTGTGCGCCCACCGATTTTTGATTCAGAACAGATTACCGATCGTTCTGAGCGTTTTTTAGCAAGTGAAATCATTCGTGAAAAAATCATGCGTCAATCAGGTGATGAAGTGCCATATGATCTAACTGTGCAGATTGATACTTTTAAAGATGAGCCTGCCCACAAAGACCCAGAAACAGGCAAATGGCGTAAGGCGGTAACTTTTATTGATGCGACCATTTTTGTAGAGCGTGCAGGTCAAAAAACCATTGTTATTGGCGATAAGGGCAGTCGTATTAAACAGGTTGGTATTGAAGCACGACAAGATATGGAAAAATTATTTGATCGTAAAATCATGCTCACGCTTTGGGTGAAGGTTAAAAAGGGCTGGTCAGATGATGAGCGAGCCTTGACCAGCTTGGGGTACTGACGCAAAAATATGGACGGTCAAAAAAACCATCAAACATAAAACAGCCACAAGTGTGTACTGCCATCACCATTAGGGTCGATGGCAGATGGCTTATTGATGATGAGTTTTTCATTTAAGAGATGCTAAAACTATAATGAGAAATGAAAAATTGATGGGTTATGTCCTGCACGCCAAACCTTATCAGGAAAAACGCGCGATTTATCAGTTATTTAGCCTTGAATATGGCTTGATGCAAGGTGTGGGTGTGCGTAGCATACCATCTTTTGTGCCACTTGAACTGTTTGTGACAGGCAAGAGTGCCTTAAAGACTTTTGCTCAAATTCAGCCCTCAGCAGATTTTGCCATGCTGTCTGTGGTGGGGCGTGTACAATACGCACTGCTTTATATGAACGAGGTGTTGCTTCGATTGCTTGCCATTGAAAACGCTTGCCCAATGCTTTGGCAGGTATACCACAATGAGGTGCAAAGCCTGCGTACACTTGGTAAGAAGGTGTGCATAGATAATGATGAGATGAAGGCTTCACTCAGGCGCTTTGAGCGTGCATTATTTGATGAACTGGGTGTGGCGATAGATTTTCATCGTGATGGTTTGGGCGTGCCGATAAAGCCTGATGCGTATTATCGTTTTGTGCCTGAGCTTGGTTTTGTACTTGTATCATCAACACTTATTCATCAAGCCAAACATGATGGTAAAAGAGTTGGTCGCTTGGCGTATTTGGGTGCAGATTTATTACGCATGGGGCAAGCAGATGCTGATGTGCTGATTTATCATGAAAAATTAGATGAATTCGGCCAATTACAACGAGATGTGATGGATTATCTATTGGACTATAAGCCTTTGCACAGTCGTAAACTGTGGCAACAGAGTCTGATGTATCAAAATTCACAACCTATTGATTGATCAATTAATATATAAGGAATATTTATGGCGAATTCACCGCTATTAGGAGTAAACATTGACCATGTTGCAACAATAAGAAATGCTCGTGGTGTGAATTATCCATGCCCAATCCAGGCGGCACTTATCTGTGAACAAGTGGGGGCAGATGGCATTACTTTGCATTTAAGAGAAGATCGTCGTCATATCAAAGACGCTGATGTTTATGCAATGAAATCTTTACTTAAAACTCGCATGAATCTTGAAATGGCGGTTACAGACGAAATGCTTGCCATTGCCTTAGATGTCAAACCAGCTTGGGTGTGTCTGGTTCCAGAAAAACGCGAAGAGGTTACTACCGAGGGCGGGCTTGATGTGGTTAATTTGCCCAATTTGCTAGATTTTGTGAAAAAATTACAGTCGGCTGGGATATTGGTATCGTTATTCATTGACCCAGATTTGCATCAGATTGATATGGCAATAGCACTTAATGTTGATGCGATTGAATTGCACACAGGAGCATATGCACATGCAGATTTGGCTGATGATAAAAATGCCTTTGAAAGTGAATTGGCACGCATTAAAAAAGCTGTTAAATACGCCAAAAGCAAAACTAATAAAATGCTCATCAACGCAGGGCATGGCCTGACTCGTGATAATGTAGCACGCATTGCTCAGATTGATGGTATTCACGAGCTTAATATTGGTCATGCACTCATTGCTGATGCGGTATTCGTGGGTCTTGACCAAGCAGTCAGAGAAATGAAATCAGCCTTTGTGCGGGCGGTGGGGCATTCTTAAAAAAAATGATGTGATCATGAAATGAGCGTTGATGATTTTAATCTTATTTATAGTTAAATGAACCAATCTGTTTGTAAATAATTGGCATATTTATGTAACATTGTGTATGAACAACTAAAAAAAAGTTGTTTTTTCTTAAAAATGTCGTTAAGCTAAGCATATCTACCAAAAAATTAGGGATTTTGGCACTAAATTTTGTTGGCATATTGAGCAACTTAGTGGTAGAATATGGCACAGTAATGTTGTGTTACATGATTGATGAAACTAACCATTCCTTTGGAGGAAGTTATGAAACTAAATAAAATTGCTCTTGCAGTACTTGCTACTGTTGCGACCGCTGCATCTGCTGGTGTAACTGTTAGTCCACTACTACTGGGCTATCAATACAATGACAAAGCTCAAGAAAAACAGCGTTTGGCTTTTCCTATTAATGCTGATAAGACTCAAGGTGGTGTTGCACTTGACAACAATCTATGGGTTGGTGCTGCATTGGGCGTTGAGCTAACTCCATCTTCTCAAATTCAAGTAGAGTATGGTGTTTCTAACACTGATGGAAAAGTATCACCAAATGATGCAAAAGCCTATGATGTAGAACAACAAACCATCAGTGGTAACCTTATCGTTGGTAGCAGCTACAACCCAAATACTAAGCTAAAACCATATGTATTGGTTGGTGCTGGTCAACAAAAAACCAAAGTTGAAGATCCAAAAGATAAAAGCAAAAAAATTCCTGAAGCCAAGGATACTATTGGTAATATTGGTCTAGGTGCTCGCTATCTGATTAATGATGCATTGGCTCTTCGTGGCGAAGTTCGTGGCGTTCACAATTTTGATAACAAATTCTGGCAAGGTTTGGCAACAGCTGGCCTTGAAGTAACCCTAGGCGGTCGCTTGGCACCAGCTCCTGTAGTTATCCCAGTTGTTCAGCCTGCCCCTGTTGTTGCAAAACCAGCTGCCCCTGTGCCTTTGGAAGATACTAAAGAAGATGTCCGTGTTGATGTTGATGCTGACGGTGTTCTGGATCATCTAGATGCTTGCGTAGGTGCACCTGGCTCACAAATGAATTTGGTTGTTGACGCTCGTGGTTGCCCACAAAAAGTTAATGTAAATAAACCGCTTAATATCGCTCCACGCGTATTCTTTGATCGTGATAAATCTGAAATCAAAGCGCAGTATCGTGATGAAGTAGCAAAAGTTGCTCTAGCAATGCGTGAATTCCCAAATGCAACAGCTGTTGTTGAAGGTCATGCATCTAAAGACAGCAACCGTTCAAGTGCTAAATATAACCAACGCCTATCAGAAGCTCGTGCGAATGCTGTTAAATCAATGTTGGTAACCCAATTTGGTGTAGCACCAAGCCGCCTAAGTGCTGTTGGTTATGGCTTTAGCCAACCAATCGAGCCTAATTCTAATGATACCGAAGCAGGTCGTGTATTGAACCGTCGTGTGGTTGTAAAAACTACTGGTAACAAAACGACTACTGTTGAACAAACCAAAGATATGGTAATTCGTTAATCAATCTTTTGATTGGTAGTATCAAAAAAGAGCCGTTACTTATGACGGTTCTTTTTATTTTTTGATCAATCTTTCACTAAACAAAAAAGCATGGTATAATTGACGGCTTATTTTATTGTGATGAGCGGTTTAATTGATGTGTTTTTTCGCCATTTATCGCAATATTCGCTTTCTTTCAGTTTTATCACTTAGGTTATATGACTTAGCAAGTAATATAACCATCATGAAGGTTGGCTTTCCTACCATTTTTGCAATCAGCAACCCTATTTAAAAACGAGTATTTATGGCAGACAACATTAAGAATTTACGCAATATCGCCATCATTGCACATGTTGACCATGGTAAAACTACCTTGGTTGATAAGCTACTACAACAATCTGGCGCATTGGGCGAACGCTCTGGCGAGATTGAACGAGTAATGGATTCTAACGCTCTAGAAAGTGAGCGTGGCATCACCATCTTGGCAAAGAATACCGCAATCCGTTGGACAGACTCACGCACAGGTACTGAATACCGCATCAATATTGTAGATACTCCTGGCCATGCTGACTTTGGAGGTGAGGTTGAGCGTGTGATGAGCATGGTGGACTGTGTTTTGCTTTTGGTGGATAGCCAAGAAGGTCCAATGCCGCAGACACGATTTGTTACTCAAAAGGCATTCGCACGCGGATTAAAACCAATTGTCATCATCAATAAAATTGATAAGCCTGCCGCTCGTGCTGACTGGGTTATCGATCAGGTATTCGATTTATTTGACAGTCTGGGAGCAACTGATGAACAGCTTGATTTTCCAATTGTCTATGCATCAGGCATCAACGGTATTGCAGGTCTTGAGCCAGACAACTTAGCAGATGACATGACGCCATTGTTTGAGACAATTGTGGATATTGTTGAGTCACCAAAGGTTGATGTTGATGGGCCGTTCCAAATGCAAATTTCAAGTTTGGACTATAACAGCTTTGTGGGTGTGATTGGTGTGGGGCGTATTCAGCGTGGCTCGGTGAAAACAAACACTCCTGTTACTGTGATTGATAAAGATGGTAATAAACGCAATGGTCGTATCTTAAAAATCATGGGTTATCACGGTCTTGAGCGTGTTGATGTGGATTTTGCCCAAGCTGGCGATATTGTGTGTATTACTGGTCTTGATGGCTTAAATATTTCAGACACCATATGTGAACCCTCTAATGTTGAGGCGTTGCCTGCATTATCAGTTGATGAGCCTACGGTGTCAATGACTTTTCAGGTAAATGACAGTCCATTTGCGGGTAAAGAAGGTAAATTTGTTACTTCTCGAAATATTCGTGAACGCCTTGATCGTGAATTGATTCACAATGTGGCATTGCGTGTAGAAGACACCGACAGCCCAGAAAAGTTTAAGGTTTCTGGTCGTGGTGAGTTGCATTTATCGGTATTGATTGAAAATATGCGTCGTGAAGGCTTTGAGCTTGGTGTATCTCGTCCACAGGTCATCATGAAAGAGATTGATGGCGTGATGTGCGAGCCTTATGAAAATGTGACTTTCGATGTTGAGGAGCAACACCAAGGTTCGGTCATGCAAGAGATGGGTGAGCGAAAAGGCGAATTGACCAATATGGAGGTTGATGGCAAGGGTCGTATTCGTATTGAGGCGACTGTGCCGTCTCGTGGTTTGATTGGTTTTCGTTCAGCATTTTTGACCATGACATCTGGGACAGGCATCATGACATCAAGTTTTTCGCACTATGGTCCTGCCAAAGAAGGTGCGGTGGCAAAACGCCAAAATGGCGTGTTGGTATCAATGGTGACAGGTACTTGTTTGGGCTATGCACTGTTTAGCTTGCAAGAGCGTGGTCGTCTTTTTGCCAAGCCGCAGCTTGAAGTTTATGAAGGCATGATTGTTGGTATTAATTCTCGCTCTGACGATATGGTTGTTAACCCAACCAAGGCCAAACAACTGACCAACATTCGTGCGTCTGGCTCAGATGATGCAATCATCTTAACGCCTGCATTAGATTACACCCTAGAACAGGCTTTGGAATTTATTGAAGATGATGAGTTGGTGGAGGTAACACCAAAGTCAATCCGTATTCGCAAGCGTTATTTGACAGAAAATGAGCGTAAGCGTTTTGGTCGCAAAAAAGACTGACTGTTAAAAAACACCTTGTTTTATGCAAGGTGTTTTTTTATACCATGCTTATAGAGGCTGACAAACTGGGCAATAGACGCTTGCTCGTCCGCCAATTTTTTGATTTTCTAAAATTGTACCACAAGCAGTGCAGGGTTTGCCATGATGACTGTAGGCGAGCAAGGTCTGCTGAAAATAGCCTGTTTTGCCACTACCTACGGTAAAATCTTTTAAGGTGGAGCCACCTTTTTTGATGGCTTTTGCCAAGATGGTCTTGATATGAACAACCAAATCATTCAGCTGATCTTTATTGATTTGATTGGCAGGCTTGGCTGGGTGAATGCCTGCTAAAAACAGACTTTCGGTAGCGTAAATATTGCCCACACCAACTACCACCGCCTGATCCATGATGAGCGTTTTGATGGGTTTTGTGATGGCTTTGCCAAGCTTGGTATTGGAGCTGTTAATGTCATCAAGCCTGTGGATATATTGATAGAGGTAATCAGTATTAAAAGTGTCCTCCAGAGGTTCAGGCCCTAGGTGGTTTAAAAATTTCTCACGCATGCTGTCTTGATTATCAAGATGCGTGTCATTGTCCGCCCAAAGTATGATGCCAAAACGGCGAGGGTCGTGATAATGTAGAGCGACATCACCAAAACTGATGATGAGGTGGTCGTGCTTTCTGGGGGAGGGTTTGTTGTTAATCAAGTGTTGTTGTAGGCTGCCTGACATTCCTAAATGAATAAGTAGCACCTTATGGCTATTATCCGTATCATGGTGAAAATGCAAGAGCAGATACTTGGCACGGCGTTCAAGTTCATCAAGACGAAAGCCAATAAGGCTATCTAAATCGTGTGGCATCATGTAGCGTAGCTTTGGCTGATAGACATGAACAGCGGTGATGACCTGATTTAGTAGCGGTTCTAGACTTTTTTTGGTGGTTTCAACTTCTGGTAATTCTGGCATATCTAAACTTATTAATTGATGCTACTTAACTGATGCTGCGTCTGGCGTGTAAGACATTGGGCTGCTGTTCAATCTTGGCAAGCAGGCGTGATAAATGGGCGAGCCCTGCGACTTCAACATAAAATTTCATATGGCTGACCAATTCATCTGATGAGATGGTTTCGGCACGATGAATGTTGACTTTTTCTTTGTCAATGATGTTTACCAAATCTCGCAAAATTCCACGCTGATTATGAGCCTCTACAATGATTGTTACAGGTTGATATCGTCCAAAGTTCTCTTGCCAACTGGCTTTGACTTGGCGTTTTGGCTCTTTTTTGATGAGTCGTAGATATTCAGGACAAGCAGATTGGTGGATGCTTATGCCATTGGATAAGGTAACAAAACCTGCAATCGGTTCTCCATGTACAGGAGCACAACACGCTGCCAAGTGGATGGCAACATTATCTAACCCTTCAATTTCAATGCGATATTTATTGGGGCGAGCTGGCATTTTGATACTGATGCTGTCTTCATCAATCAGTGGCGTGCCAAGACTCAGACGGCTGATGATTTTGCCCATCAACTGCACTGTGCCAATATCTCCCATGACAAGTGAAATGTATAAATCGTCTTCGCTTTTGGCATTAAACTCTGCCAGATAATCGGTCAGCTTGACTTGACTTGGGTTGATGGATAGGCGGTCAAGCTCACGCAAAAGCATGGCACGACCCATCTCTATGTTTTTGTCTCGGTCTTGGCGGTTGAACCACAAGCGGAGTTTTGACTTGGCACGAGCGGTATGAATGTAGCCAAGTGATGCCACCAACCAATCACGATTTGGCTCACGGCTAGACTTGGTAATGATTTCAACTTGGTCGCCTGTCTTGGGTTGATGCGTCAATGGCACATAGCGACCATTGACACGAGCGCCTTGGGCTCGGTTGCCCACTTCGGTATGCACATAATAAGCAAAATCTAAGACAGTAGCACCTTTTGGCAGTTCAGTAATGTCGCCATCACGACTAAACACATAGATATGCTCAGAATTGTCCAGATCTAGCTCTTCTTCGGTGTCGGTACCGCTTTCAATTTTATCATTGCTAAGTAGCTGGCGAAGTGAGCTGATTTTTTGAGTCAGGTAATCGTTTTTTTTGGCTTTTAGACCTTCTTTATAATTGACATGAGCTGCCTTGCCAAGCTCGGCCTCAAAGTGCATATCCATCGTACGAATCTGTACTTCTAGCGTACGATGGTTGGCAATGACAGCGGTGTGTAGACTTTTATAGCCGTTGGGTTTTGGGTTGGTGATGTAGTCATCAAATTGCTCTGGAATGTGTCGCCACAATCCATGTATAACACCAAGCGTATGGTAACATTCAGCATTGGTATCAACCAACACTCGTAAAGCCCGAATATCGTAAAGTTGGTCAAATGATAAATTCTTTTTTTTCATCTTTCGCCAGATGGAGTAGATGTGCTTGACTCGCCCAGAAACTTCCGCTTTAATCCCTGACTTAAAAAGTGCTTGGCTGAGTTCTTCTTGGACGGTCTTGATATAACTTTCTCGTTCGCTGCGTTTTTCAGACAGTAGATTGGCGATTTTTTTGTATTCTTCGGGGGCAAGGTAGCGAAAAGCAAGGTCTTCTAACTCCCATTTTAATTGGGCGATGCTTAGACGGTGGGCTAACGGTGCGTAAATGGTCATCACTTCACGAGCGACGCGTTTTTGGCGGTCTGGTGGGGCGAATGACAGCTCACGCATGGCGAAAGTACGCTCGGCAAGTTTAATCAGTACAGCACGCACATCGTTGGTGGTGCTAATGAGCATACTATAAATACTTGATAGCTGATCTCTTTGCTCACTCTCAAAGTAATCTTCAAGTCGCTTATTTTCTTCAATACTCTCAGAAAGTCGCCCCATTGCCAGTGTGTCTTCAATCAGATGAGCAATGTCTTGTCCAAAATGCTGACCGATGGTCTCAATGCTGACCAATTCTCGGCGTGCGGTGCGATATAGCATGGCAGCAACAAGTGCGTTTTCGTCTTGAAATAAATACGCCAAAATGTCCGCCATGCCAATCCCTGTGGCGTATGCACCAGAACGGCTGGCGTGAGGCTTGTTGGATTGGGTTCTTACAAAATCACAAGCTTGTTGAAGTAGGGGCAACTCTTGTTTGCCGATGCGTGCTGCTACGGCTGATAGCCATGTTTTAACATCAATGTCAGACTCACTGATGGTAGATGGAGTTTGTGTTTCGTCAGAATGATCCAGTGCGGTTTGTAATTTTGGGTGGGCAAGCTGAGCTTTAAAATCGGGGTGTAACTTTTGAGCCACTAGGCATGCTGCCAAAGTTGCACTATCGGTGTCTGTATTTTCGCCGTTTAACAGTGGTAGGGCTTCACGAATTTGTACCACAGCATGTCCTTTTTTGGGCTGGTTTTGATTGGAATTTTAAATTTCCGATGGGTATTATGGCATTTTCTGACCACTTTTTCAAAGCAAAATCCAAAAAAAATGCACAGATTTTTCACAATTTATTTTGCTTAAAAATCACTTCTAAAATCTGTATTGTTGTGTTATAATCTTCGGCTACAACCTTGATACGCAAGGTTGTAATTTTAAAAAGATGACATCGCATTGTTTGATTTGAGTTGTATGCTTGTGTTTGGGCGTTTTTGGTTGCAAATCCGTCAGAAAAACACCTTTATCCGTGCCGTGTGGCAAATTCCTTTCCTACCGCGATGATTTTGATAGGCGAAACGCCCAATTCTACCCCGACAAAATGCCAAGGCATTCAGCCTTAAACTTGCCAGTTTTTTGGTGGCTTGTGTCTTTCTCATCTCGTGGTTTTAAAATATAAAGGTAAATAATGACTCAATCTTTCGATGCAGGCGTTCAAGACGCAATTCTTGGTGCGTCTAATGCCCAAGACAACCCTCAAGAAAATATGCAAAAGTCGCACAGTGAAGATGATTTGCTGACTTTTGAGCAACTCTCTCTTAGCAAGCCGATTTTAAAGGCTTTGACCAAAAGTGGTTATTCCAACCCCACGCCCATTCAGGCAGGTGCAATTCCGCACGCCTTAAATGGCCGTGATTTGCTATTGTCTGCCCAGACAGGCTCTGGTAAAACCGCTGCATTCGTACTGCCAATTTTGGATAAATTAAGCCGTGTAGAGCGTCTTGATAAGCATATTTATGCTTTGATTTTAACGCCAACTCGTGAGCTTGCTCAGCAGGTACATGAGAGCGTGCGTCGCTATGGAGACGGTTTGCGTGGTTTGTATAGCATTCCTTTGGTCGGCGGAGCTCCGTATAGCGGTCAGATTCGTGCACTTCGCAAAGGTGTGCAAATCGTCATCGCCACGCCAGGTCGTCTGATTGATCATATGAATGAAGGGCGTGTGGATTTGTCCAAGCTGGATATGCTTGTGCTTGATGAGGCTGACCGCATGCTTGATATGGGTTTTGCTGATGACATCAAAACCATTTTAGAGAACGCTCCTGAATCTCGCCAAACAGTGATGTCATCTGCTACATGGGACGGTGCAGTGGGCAAAATTGCTGAGAGTTTTACGACCAATCCTGAAAAAGTTGCCATTAAGGTGGAATCTGCTCATATTGAGGAGAGTGTGTATTTTTGTGATGATTTTCATCATAAGAATAAAATTTTACTTGAACTGCTTAATGATAAAGAGATTAATCAGGCGGTGATTTTTACGGCCACCAAGCGTAGTACTGAACAGCTGACAGATACTTTGGTTGATGCAGGACTAAAAGCTCGCTATTTGCACGGTGATTTGCCACAAGGTAAACGCAACCGTATCATCAGTGATGTTAAATCTGGCAAGTGTGATTTTTTGATTGCGACTGATGTGGCAGCTCGTGGCATTGACATTTCTGCCATCAGTCATGTGGTCAATTATGATTTGCCACGCCAAGTTGAGGACTATGTGCATCGTATCGGACGCTGTGGGCGTGCTGGGCGTACTGGTGTGGCGATGAACTTGTGTAGCTTTGATGACCGTGGACAGCTGCGTAACATTAACCGCTATCTAAAACGCACCATGAATGAATCGGTGGTGGAAGGTCTTGAGCCAAAGCGTGCATCATTTGAGCAAGAAGAGCGTCGAGCAAAAGGTGGTAGAGATGGGCGTGAGCGTCGTCGTGGCGGTCGAGATGGCCATCGCACTGAGCGTGGCTTTGGTCGTCGCAATGACCGTTCTGAGCGTAGTTTCGACCGTGAAAGTCGTGCTGACAGAAGTGCTGAGCGACCAGAACGCAAAGAGCCAAGATTTGAACACAAAGAACGCAACTTTGACCGCCCAGAGCGTCGTTTTGATAACAGTGGGCGTGGCTATTATCGCCAAGACCGTCAAGACCGCCCAGAGCGTGGCCATCGTGATGGCGAGCGTCGTTTTTCATGCGATGAGCGTGTGCGTGGCGAGCGTTCAGAGCGTTCTTTTGGTCGTGATGACAAGCCTCGTTTTGACCGTCAGCGTGATTTTGACCGCCCAGAGCGTCGCACCGAGCAGAACAAAGAGCGTTTTGGTGCACAAAATGAACGCTTTGGCGAACATAAACGCAGTGAAAAATCGTTTGGTGGTAATGACAAGCCGTATTTTAAAAAGTCAAAGCCAGTTGAAGAAGTTTTTTTTGCTAAGCGACAAGCAAAAAAAGAGAAGCGTCGTTTTGGCAATGTGAATTGATATTTTGTTTATCCAAAAAAAGTACGCCTTGATGTGGGCGTATTTTTTTTATGGATAAAACTTAAGTTTTCTCAAACCGTGCAATGCTTTCTACATGACTGGTATGACAAAACATATCCATGACACCTGCGTGTGTCAATCGGTAACCTTGTGCGACAATCAATGCGGTGTCTCGGGCGAGAGTGGCAGGATCACAAGAGACATAAACAATGCGTTTTGCATTGAACTTGCCTAAATATTTTACAACATCAATCGCTCCTGCTCGTGGTGGATCAATCAGTATGGCATCAACATCTTGTACCCATGGTTGTTCTGAGAAATCTTGGGTTAAATCTTGGGTGTAGAATGTGGCGTGGCAAATGCCATTGGCCTTGGCGTTCATGCTGGCACGCTCTACCATCTTTGTGCTACCTTCTACACCAACAACCTTTCCTGTTTTTCCCACATAAAGAGCCATTGGTAGGCTAAAATTTCCTAATCCACAAAATAAATCCAACACCTTTTCGCCTTGCTTTAAGTTAAGCAGTTTGCAGGCGAGTAAAATCATTTGGCGATTGACGGACAAATTGACCTGTGTAAAATCAAGTGGCGAGCATTCTAATGTCAGGTTCAATGATGGCAATTCATAAAATAGACCGCCTATGGGTGGCACGGTCTGAGAATTTGGCAAATCTTTGCCATCAATACGACGCACACTATTAATATCATTTGGTTGTAAGTACAGTTGCCAGCCGACGCTTTGACAAAAGGCAACCAAGATGGCTTTGTCTTTTTTGTTCAGTGGCTTGACATGGCGAAGAATCATCGCAACTTGTGATGTTGCATCGCCTGTGGTAAATTCTAGGTGCGTAATGCTACCTTTGCCAGCCAGCTCTTTGAGCGTGTGCTTTAAACTTGCCAAATGCTGATTGATGCGAATGTCTAAAATGGGGCAGTCGTTAATATTGGTCAGAAAGTTACTTGTGCGTTCACGAAATCCGACAATCAGTGTGTCATTTTTTGGTAAATATCGTACGCCAAGCCGAGCTTTTGTGCGATAGGCGACACGCTCTCCTATCAGTGGTTGTAGCCAGTTGTCAGGCTGGGTATTGGCATGATGGCGTAAGTGATTAGCAAGGACAGATTGCTTGTGAGAGATTTGTTTATCTGCATCTAAATGCTGTAAGCTACAACCACCGCATACGCCAAAATGCTGACAAATCGGTGTTTGTCTGTCATTGCTTGCTTTGATGATGGCAACCGCTTTGCCTTCATCAAAAGACTTTTTGGTGTTGGTGATGACAGACTGTACGATTTCATTTGGCAAAGCAAAGTCGATGAATACTTTTTTTCCACGCTTGTCTGGCTGGTGTGATTCGTCATAACTGGCAATGCCTCGGCCATCATGCGTGAGTGCTGTGATGTGAAAACAAACGGCCGCCTCTGGCGTGTTGCTTGGTCTTTTTGGATAAGATTTTGAGTGGTGTTTGGGTTGCATATGCCTTGTTAGAATCAATTGAATCAAAATTTGTATTGAGGTGAATTATAGCACAAAAAGATTTTGCTAAAAATGACATAAATAAACAAGCCACCCCAAAGGTATGGAGTGGCTTGTTGAATCATTGCTAAGATGATAGCGTCTAGGCAATACTTTTTACTTTTTTCCCTGTTATGGCACGATAGATGGGCAGAGCAACCATAAGGGCTGCTAGCACCCAAAGCGTCATAGAAATCGGGCTTTGCCATAATATGCCTATCTCTCCTTGAGAGATGGATAGGGCACGGCGTAAATTTGATTCCATCAGTTCGCCTAAAACATAGCCTAAAATCAATGCTGATAAAGGAAAGTGTAATTTGCGTAAGAAATAGCCAAATACACCCAATCCAATCATAAGCACTAAATCAAAGATGGTGCTGTGAATCGAATACACTCCGACAAAACTGACGGCTGCGATGGCAGGAATCAAAATATAGTTTGGAATGTCTAATAATTTAGCAAAAAACTTCACCAAGGGAAGGTTCATTGCCAGCAAAATGATGTTGCCGATGAATAAAGAGGCGATCAATCCCCAAACAATATCGGGCTGTTCAGCAAAAAGCTGTGGGCCTGGTGTGATGTTATAAAGGGTTAATGCACCCATCATTACGGCAGTTGTTCCAGAGCCAGGCACGCCAAGTGTCAGCATGGGAATGAATGAGCCACAAGCCGATGCGTTGTTAGCAGCTTCTGGAGCAGCGATACCACGCAAATCACCATCGCCAAATTTGCCCGTGTTGCCCGCAATTTTGCGTTCATTAGAATAAGTCATTGCACTGGCTATGGTTGCTCCTGCCCCTGGCAAAATGCCAACAACAAAACCTGTAAGACCACTTCTGATGATGGAGCCTAAGCTGAACATGAACTCTTTGACATTGACCATGCTGCGTTTGCCTTGTTCTAAGGCCTTTTGTCCAGCACTGGTGTTTTCTAGCATGATGAGTATTTCACTGACACTAAAAAAACCAATCACAATCGTGGTAAATTGTATGCCATCTGCCAGATTGACTGAATCAAAAGTAAAGCGATAGACGCCTGTTACCGCATCAACGCCGACGGTTGCTAATGTCAAGCCAATCAAAGCAGCAATGCCTGTTTTGAGTGGAGCATCGCCCACCAAGCCACTTAAACAAGTGATGGCAAAAACCATCAAGGCAAAATATTCAGCAGGACCAAAAGAAATTGCCCAGTTTGCCAAGATGGGAGCAAATAACACCACACCAATGATGGCAAGCGTGGAGCCGATAAAAGAGCTGAGAGCTGATAACGATAAGGCAATGCCTGCTTTGCCTTGCTTGGCAAGGGGGTAGCCGTCAAGTGTGGACATGATGGCGGCGGCATCTCCTGGTACATTGATTAAGATGGCGGAGATTCTCCCGCCATATTCGCAGCCTAAATAAACTGCTGCCAGCAGTATCAACGCACTCTCAGGGGGTAGTCCTAATGCGTAGGCAATCGGCAACAAAATCGCCACACCATTAATAGGTCCCAATCCAGGCAACATACCTACGATGGTACCAATGAATGCGCCAAATAAAGCGATGAGTAGGTTTTGAGGTGTGGTTGCAATCTCAAAGCCGTGCATTAGAAAATTGAATGTATCCATATTAACTCCTTTATCCTAATATCGGCTCAAGTATGCCTGCAGGCAAACTGACTTCAAGTGGACCATTGAATAAAAAGTAGGTTGCAATTGCCATGATGGCTGATGCAACTAAGGCTTTTATCCAGTGGCCACCAAACAAAATACCAACAACCCAAGCCATCAAGGTGGTTGTGATGATATAACCTAATATTTCGAATAAGGTAGCGTATAATGTTAATACAATGGTGCATAAAACCAGATTTTTGATGATGGGTCGTGTCAGTCCTAGCCCACTTGGTTCACTCAATTTGCTTGGTTGTAATGTGATGGTGAGTGTTAAGATGATTAACAAAGCTAATAACAAGACAGGGTAAGGGCGTGGTCCAATGGGGTCATAAGCAATCGGTGCGTGATAGCCCCAAGCCATATATAAAAGCACCAATGCTACCAATGCCATCAAACCAGAAAAAATACGATTTGCCATAAAGATTCCTTATAAAAACCAATCTGGTTAAGATTGGTTTTTAGATATACTAATAATTGATCTGTTTTGGCGTTATTTGGCTGGTGTATCAACCAAGTGGAACTCTTTTGAAAGCTTACGGAGCTCTTCGGTGTTTTTATAGACATACTGGGTCAGTTCATCGCCAGTCATAGCAAACGGTAGCAACTCTCTTTGTGTGCGCAACTCGGCAAACTTAGGATCTTGCAACATGCTATCAAACTGAGCCTTCCACCATTGATAAGAAGAGTCAGAGGCTTCAGGTGCCATGTAGTAGCCACGAATGACAGGCCATTGAATGTCATAGCCTTGTTCTTTGGCGGTTGGAATGTCTTTTAGGCCCTCACCTTCTAGGCGGTCTGAAGCAAAGACTGCCAAGACGCGTAGCTTGCCTGCTTTAACATGAGGCATGACCTCTGCCAAGCCTGCTGATACCACCTGAATATGATTACCCAAAACAGCGGTTACTGCTTCACCGCCACCTTCCATAGCGACATAGCCCATGTTGTTTGGATCGATTCCAGCAGATTTTGCCAACAAAGCAGTCTGCATCCAATCTTGCCCACCAACACTACCGCCTGCACCAAAGGTAACAGATTTTGGATCTTTTTTCAGTGCCTCTACCAGATCATTAAGATTTTGGTAAGGAGAATCAGCATTCACAGCAACCATGCCATAGTCTGTGCCAACGGCTGCCAGCCATTTAACATCTTTTTCGGTGAATTGGCCAAATTTGCCTTGAGCAAGATTTAGGATAGAACCTGTGGAAAATGCCACAATGGCATCGCCATTTTTACGGTCATTGGCAACAATTTTATTATAAGCAACCGCTCCTACACCACCTGGCATATAGGTAACACGCATTGGCTTGTCAATGAGTTTTAAATCTTGCAGGCCTGATTGTGCCAGTTTACAGGTCAAATCAAAACCACCACCTGGTTTGGCAGGGGCGATACATTCTGGGCGTTTTGGTGCTTGGACTGTGTCTGTGCTTTCTGCTTTTTTGTCGCCGCCGCATGCTGCAAGTAGCGATACTGATAAGGCAATCATGCCACATTTTAATGCTGTATTATTCATATTTTTGTCTATGACCTATTTATTTTTGCCAAGTCTTTATAAAATAAAGACGAAAAAACCCAACAAACAAAATCCATTACCTGTTTGGTTTGCTGGGCAATATCCATATTAGCTCCATCGTATGTACACACAAATGTTAGCTACATTTGTCAGATACATTTTGAAACTTTCAATATCATAACAGAAAGAAAAAAGCATTTGCAATGATAAATTGCAAAATTGTTTAAAATCATTTGCTTTTTGCTTGATTTGTCATTAGGGCTAAAAAATCAAGCAAGATTAGTAGAGCTTTTGGTGTTAGAATACTTGTATTGTCAGGTCATGAACCAAGTCATGAACTGTGGTAAGTTTGTTAAGTCAAAATGGGGGTATTTTATGCCAGAACACATATTCATGATACCTATTAACTTTTTCACATCAACAATGACTGCGATTACAGGTCTTGGTGGTGGTATGATTTTGGTGGGTTTGATGCCGATGTTTTTGCCAGCAGTGGCAATCATTCCTGTGCATGGTGCAACTCAGCTTGCCAGCAATATCAGTCGTGCATGGTTTGGGCGACAATATATTGATAAAACTTATCTTAGATCCTATATCATTGGCACGATTTTGGGGGCGGTAGTTTTTGGCGTGGCGGTGTATTTTGTGCATTTGGATTTGATTCCGCTGTTCATTGGTCTTTATATATTATTGACACAGTGGTCAAGCAAGTTCAATGAACTTTTAAAAGGTTTTGAAAATTTTTATGTGATTGGTTTTTTGCAAACGGGTGTTGGATTGTTTGTTGGTGCACCTGGCCCCATGCACATGCCATTGCTCATGAAAAAGTATGGCGATAATCATGTTGTGGTGTCCACCGCTTCACTCATGGTATCGTTTGTACATCTTATAAAAGTCATCATGTATGTACTGATGGGATTTGTGTTTTTTGATTATTGGCAGGTGGTTTTGATGATGATTGTCAGTGCCATCATTGGTTCATGGGTGGGGACTTGTTTGCGTCATCGTTTGCCGATGGCCTGGTTGAAAAGGGCGTTGCCTTGGATTTTGACCATCATTGCTGTCAAGATCATCATTGATAATGTGTTAAAATTGGGATGGCTTGTTTGACCTTAATAAATGATTGCGTAAAGTTTGTAATTAAAGTAATCTTTGTAAGAAATTTGCCATAAAACAACACTAAAAAAATAGCGGACAATACACCCATACTTTTAAACGCTTGTAATTTTTAAGATAAAAACTTGCCTAATTTAATCTTGCCAAGACGCCAAAAATTGCTGATGGCGAACGCTTCCATCTTCGTTGGTCAGATTTGCTACAAAATTTTTGGTGTGCTGACTGAGCATCTCAACGCTCTCAATGTCGGTTTTTCCTGTTAAAATCAGCCACCTTAGATAAATCAGCCAAGTATTGAGCACATCGGATTCACAGTAGGTGGTCAGCCTTGTCCATTCGCCAGCTTGTACCATGGGCACGACTTGCGAACCGTCTGTATCACCCTTGCCAGCAAAACCACATAAGGCGGCAATGGTATCAAGTTTTTGCTTATTATAATTATTATGTAGTGACATTTTGTCCATCAAATCAATGTGCATTTCGCCATAGCGATACAGATAATCAGGCTTGTAGGCAGAGTTAAAAAGAGTGGGAGCACTGATTTTATGGTGCAAAGCACGATATAATAAGACAGGAATATCAAAACCTGATCCATTCCAACTAACCAAGGTTGGTTTTTTGGCAAAAGCACGGAAAAAGGTCGTTAAAATCTGTGCTTCACTCATCTCATTAAGCGATAAGGATTTAAGAGTAAGCTGACCATGCTCAATCCACAAAAATGACAAGCAGGCAATTTTATGCAAAGGCAACTGCATGAACTCATTGCCCACCTCTGCATAACGCAAGGCTGTGAGTGCGGTCAAAGCGTCATTATCGGATAATGCCTTTAACTCTGGATACAGCCGTCTGCCTGTGGAGACATCGGCGATGGTCTCAATGTCAAAAACTAAAACAGGGTTGGTCTGGTTCATATTATTCCTTTTGATTTGGTCATTGGCATTAAGCTTGGTTTGGTTTTATGGGTATATCTTATGCTGTAAACACACCATCAATCATTCATCAGCCATGCCAAACAGCCCTGTGGACAAATAGCGGTCGCCACGGTCGCAGACAATAAAGGCAATGACGGCATTTGGATTTTCTTTGGCGATTTGGTGGGCTGCCCACGCAGCACCGCCTGACGATACCCCACAAAATATCCCTTCTTCTTTGGCAAGCCTTCGCATATATGCCTCTGCATTTTTTTGGTTGACATCCATGGTTAAATCAACCAAGGACGGCTCAAAAACCCCTGGTAGATACTCAGCAGGCCACCTACGAATGCCTGGAATGCTTGAATTTTCATCAGGTTGAAGTCCAATGACTTGTATGGCAGGGTTTTTTTCTTTTAAGAATCTACCAACGCCCATGATCGTACCAGTCGTTCCCATGCTACTGACAAAGTGTGTGATCCTACCTTGTGTTTGCTCCCAAATTTCAGGACCAGTGGTCAAATAGTGAGCCTCTTTGTTGTCATTATTATTAAACTGGTCAAGCACCACGCCCAATCCATCTGCTTGCATTTGTAGGGCTAAGTCTCGTGCCTCTTCCATGCCTTGTTCAACTTCAATTAAGGTCGCTCCATAAGCTGTCATGGCGTCTTTACGCTCTTGGGTGGAATTTTTTGGCATGATCAAGGTCATCTTATAGCCTTTCATGGCAGCAACCATCGCCAAAGCAATGCCCGTATTGCCAGAAGTTGCCTCAATCAGTGTGTCGCCTGCTTTAATTTGTCCTCGTTGTTCAGCCTTGTCAATCATATTAAAGGCGGGGCGGTCCTTGACAGAGCCTGCTGGGTTATTGCCTTCTAGTTTGGCAAGTAAAGTTGCGTTTGTGTCATTAGCTAATCGTGAGAGCTTAACAAGTGGTGTTTTGCCAACACAATCAGCAAGGGTTGTGGTAGTAAGGGTCGTGGTGTGGGTAATCGGATTTGTCATAGAATTTTTTCGTATCTTAACAAGAAATTGCACCAATTATAACACACTCTTTTTTTAAAAATCGCTCAAAAACCACCCAGAAATTGTGCTAAACTAAATTGGGCATTTTAAGCGTGATGATTTTTAATGAATAAATTACGATTTGGTTTAAAAAGTGCGTACGGACAGCTGATTTTGTTGGTGTTTTTGCCGATCGTGGTGCTGGCGATGGTTGGTGGCTATTTGGTGTTTAGCGAGGTGCGTCGTGCGGTCTTATCCGAGCAAGATGTATTAGCACAGGCGGTGCTTTTGCGTTATGAAAGTGCGGTTGAATCTAGTCTGGCTTGGCTTGGCGCAGAGAATGAGTCGCTTGAAATTGATGCGATGATTGCCGATAAAGTGCTGTCGGTTGATGGTCAAAATCGTCAAGGTTTAGGTACGCTCAGTGGCGTGCTTGAAGGCATTCAACAAATGCGAAAACAACGAGTGCAACGCATCGCTGTGATGAATGATAAAGGCGAAATATTACAAGAATTGGGCGTGCAAGTGGGCATGCCTTGGGCGGATTTTAATGTCAATGCCGAGCATCAGCTACGCCTTAAAACCAATTTTGGTACAGCGTATGCCAAGCCTGTGATATCTGGCGGTAAGCGTTTTTGGCTATTTGTTGAGATGGATGATGAACCGTTATCCATCACTTATTATCATGTGTGGCTGGCGTTATCCATCACAGGTCTGATTACTGTTTTGCTATTGTTATTGATTTTAAACAGCTATTCAAAGCGTTGGATTGCTCCGATTTATGAAATGCGTCTGTATTTACAGCGTTTAGACGCTGACAATCTGTCTAGCCCTGTGCCAGTTCGTACCAATGGTGAGTTTTTGTTGTTACAACGAGATTTTTTGCAAGCATTAAAACGACTAGAAAATAGCTTTGCTGAGCTTAAAAACCACGCCGATGAGACAGAAAGAGACTTGCAGCAAGCCTTTGATGAGATGGAAATGCAAAACATCTCAATCCGTAATGCAAGAGATGCTGCTGTTTTAGCCAATCAGGCCAAATCAGCTTTTTTGGCAAACATTAGCCATGAGCTTCGGACACCCTTAAATAGCATTGATGGTTTTATTAATTTGCTGGCACGCAAACAAGGTCTGACCAGCGAGCAAAATTTGTATGTGCAAACGATTAAAAAATCATCAGCACACCTGCTGGCTTTGGTCAATGATGTGCTTGATTTTTCAAAAATAGAAGCAGGCAAGCTCATTCTTGACCGTCATGAGTTTGATTTGTATGCCACAATTTATGATGTGGTGGATATGTTGTCGCCTGCTGGGCTTGAAAAGCATCTACGCTTGGCGGTGTTATTTTATCATGATGTACCCACCAAAGTGGTGGGTGACAGTCTAAGAATTAAACAGATTTTGACCAATCTTGTGGGCAATGCCATTAAATTTACCGATACAGGTGGTGTGGTGGTACGAGTGAGCTTATCAGAGACTAAGGAAAACTGTCTGCATATTGCTGTGGAGGATACAGGAAAGGGCATTAGTGATGCTGATAAACACCAGCTGTTCAAAAGTTTTAGCCAAGGTGATTTGTCAGTAACGCGTCGCTATGGTGGCACAGGTTTGGGACTGGTCATCTCTAAACAATTAACCATGATGATGGGTGGTGATATTGGCTTTTTTGATAATAACAGTGAAAATATTGCACCAAGCGGAGCGACTTTTTGGTTTGAAATGCCAATGGAAACAGAGTACGCCTCAATCGATGAGGTGGCCAATTCGGTACTTGCCATTCATACCAATATTTTGGTGTGGATTAATCATGCACCTGCCATGCAAGTACTAAAAGCAAGTCTGGCTGACACCAAAGCAAGTATTACCGAAGCGATAGGTTTGGCGGATTTGCTAGAACAGCTGGACGGTAATCATGACTTTGATTGGGTGATTGTTGATAATTTTGGACAAGATGCAGCACAGGACGATATTGGGGCGATTTTACGCCAAATTCGCTTGCGTTATCAGGGGCGACTGGCGGCATATGGCTATCAGGTTGGTATGGATGGTGCATTATTGGAGCGTTATCATGCCAATGCATTGTATGAGCCGATGGACAAACGCCAGCTGTACGAGCTTTTGTCTAATCAGGTCGCCACCAAGTCCATAAGACAGCAAAGATTTTCAGGCGTGAGAGTCTTGGCGGTAGATGATCATCAGCCGAATTTATTGGTGCTAGAGGCTTTGCTTGGCGAGCTTGGTGTGGAAGTCATTACGGCAAGCAGTGGCTTTGATGCTATTGAAATCATGACAAAAATGGTAACAGGCATGAGTGCAGCGATTGATTTGGTTTTTATGGACATTCAAATGCCCAGAATGTCAGGGCTTGAAGCGAGTATTCAGATTCGCAAGATTGAGCAGAACCATGCCAAAAAACCCACACCAATCATTGCCTTGACCGCACACGGCTTATCCGATGAAAAAGACCGCTTGGTCGCTGTGGGGCTAAACGACTACATAGGCAAGCCAATCGGCCATATGCAATTGGTTCAGACGCTAGAACGCTGGCTAAATCGTGATGAGCGTGATGACATGGCAGATTTAAATGAACTTGCCATAATGGCTGATGGTAAAGAGAGCGATGAAAAAGACCGTAGTGATACAAAAAGCCATGATGTTACGGTGGTGCCTGCTGATGAGTTGGCTGATGTTGATTGGCAAGATGCGTTAAATCGTGCAGCCAACAAGGTGGATTTGGCAGAAAAGCTACTCACGATGTTTATTGATAATGCTGAAACTGAAAAGCAAGCACTCGAACGAGCATGGGCAGATAGAAATAGAAAGGCGTTGGCGGATTTGACCCATCGCATGGTGGGTGCATCTCGCTATACAGGCGTGCCACGATTGCGTCAGGCGGCAGAGACTTTTGAAAAAAAATGTTTGGCAGATGTGGTTGCTGTAAACGCCAGTCAGTTTGTTGCCATGCGTCCAAGTTATCGTGCAGTGATTGATGCACTCGATGCACTTGATGCGATAGACCTGACTGCCTATTTTGCCCAAGAAACAAGAATGCTCGATGAAAGCAAAATGTATTGGAAAATGTAATTAGAAGCAACTTGTGCGGTGGTTGAGATTTTCTCTAAAAATTCGTGCGATTAGCCATTAAAAAAAGCTGATATCTGTTATAATACCAAGTATTTATTTTTAATTTTGACAAGGGTATCCTTCATGATTAGTACCATTGCAGGCCATCGTTTTTTAACGGACTTTCAAGCCAAAAAATTGGCAACTCAGCTTGAACAAAAAGCTGGGCTAAACATTGATGCGCTAGACAGCCAACAGGTTTATGTTTTTGATGATGTCATCGCAACTAAGGACTATCAACAGGCTCTAAATCTACTCAATCAAGGTGAAAAAGTTGCCCTAAAAACCGCCCAAGACGGTCAGGTTCAGGTCATCGTTGCACCTCGTTTTGGTACCATCAGCCCATGGGCATCAAAGGCGACCGATATTTTTAATAACTGCGGCATTCAAATAAATCGTCTAGAGCGAGTGGTGATATTCACATTAACAGGTGAAAATTTGCCCGCTAAGCTCCCAGCAATGGCGGAGGCGATTTTACACGACCGCATGACCCAAAGCCTTGTGTATGATTTGGACGATGTGGCAGCATTGTTCATTGATGGTGAACCAGCGCACCTTGAACAAGTGGACATCATGGGACAAGGTCGTGATGCTTTGGTGCGAGCCAATGATGAGTTTGGTTTTGCGTTGTCAGTAGATGATATCGACTATCTGGTAGAAAATTTTACCAAGCTAGGACGCAACCCAACTGATGTTGAGCTGATGATGTTTGCCCAAGCTAATTCAGAGCATTGTCGTCATAAGATTTTTAATGCTGAGTGGACCATTGATGGTGAAGTACAGCCAAAATCACTGTTTAAAATGATTAAAAATACTCATGAGACAAACTCAGAAGGCATCTTGTCTGCCTATAAAGATAATGCTGCGGTTATGGCTGGTTTTAAGGCGGCGCGTTTTTATCCTACCAAAAATGATGCAGGACGGGCGCAGTACGATTTTCATGATGAGCAGATTGACATTTTGATGAAAGTTGAGACGCACAACCATCCAACGGCGATTGCTCCATTTGCAGGTGCGGCAACTGGTGCTGGGGGCGAGATTCGTGATGAGGGTGCAACAGGTCGTGGTGGCAAGCCAAAAGCAGGCTTGGCGGGTTTTTCTGTATCACACCTACACTTGCCAAATATGCCAGAAAAGTGGGAGCATTCAGGCATAGTCTCTGCCAAGCAATACGGAAAACCTGAGCGTATGGCATCTGCCTTAGACATTATGATTGATGGGCCATTGGGAAGTGCGGCATTTGCCAATGAATTTGGCCGCCCAAATTTGAATGGTTATTTTCGCACCTTTCAGCTTGATACATCGGCCGAACAAGATGGCAGTCAAATGCGTGGCTATCATAAGCCAATCATGATTGCAGGTGGTTATGGCAACATTAAGCGTAGCTTGGTACAAAAAAATGCCATCAGCGAGGGGGATTTGCTCATCGTTCTTGGTGGTCCTGCCATGCAGATTGGTTTAGGTGGTGGTGCAGCAAGCTCTGTGGATAGTGGCGAGCTTGATGAGGGGTTGGACTTTGCATCGGTGCAACGAGACAATGCTGAGATGGAGCGTCGCTGCCAAGAAGTCATTGATGCTTGCTGGGCAATGGCACAAGAAGGTAATGATAACAACCCCATCATCTCAATTCACGATGTGGGTGCAGGCGGACTGTCAAATGCCATGCCAGAATTGGTAGATGATCACGAGCTGGGTGCACATCTAAATCTGCGTAAAGTACCATCGCTAGAAAAAGGTATGTCTCCGATGGCAATTTGGTCAAATGAGGCACAAGAGCGTTATGTGCTTGCCATCTCGCCAAAGAGTGAAAAGCTCTTTGATGAAATTTGTGCCAGAGAGCGTTGTCCATACGCCGTATTGGGTACAGCAACTTTGGTGCGTGAATTAAAGGTTGATGATGGCTTGTTGCCAGAACAGCCTGTGGATATGCCAATGCAGGTATTGCTTGGTGGCACTCCAAAGATGAAGCGGGGGTTTGACCGCACCGATAATCACTTGCGTCCATTGAATGTTGCAGGCGTGGATTTGCGTGAGAGCATCAAAGATGTGTTGCGTCATCCAACAGTGGCGAGCAAATCATTTCTAATCAGTATTGGCGACCGTTCAATTACTGGCATGGTAACTCAAGATCAATATGTTGGTCGTTATCAAGTGCCTGTGGCAGATTGTGCGGTAACAATGACAGGTCTGCTTGCCAAGACTGGTGAGGCGATGGCGATGGGGGAGCGTGCCCCTGTGGCACTCATCAATCCTAAGGCTTCGGCACGCTTGGCGGTGGGTGAGGCTCTGACAAATATTGCATCAGCTTATATTGCCAAAGTGTCTGATGTTACACTTTCGGCAAACTGGATGGCAGCTTGTGGCGACGAAAAAGAAGATGCGGCCTTGTTTGATGCGGTTCATGCTATTGGCGAGGAGCTTTGTCCTGCACTTGGCATTACCATTCCTGTGGGCAAAGACAGCTTATCCATGAAAGCAAACTGGCAAGATGATGGCATGGACAAATCGGTCAGCTCGCCAATGAGCTTGATCATTACGGCATTTGCCCCTGTGCAAGAGGTCGCTAAGACCATCACGCCAGAGCTTGTCAATACAGATGCCAAATTGTATCGTCTGGATTTGTCCTGTGGCAGACTGCGTTTGGGTGCGTCTATTTTTGCCCAGACACTCAGCCAGCTTGGTGACGAATGTCCTGATGTGGAACAACCAGCTGATCTTGCCAATTTCTTTGCCTTTATTCAAGCAGCAAATGAAGCGGGGCTGATTTGTGCATATCATGACATCAGTGATGGTGGTATGGTAGCAACGGTGGCAGAGATGCAGTTTGCCAGTCGTCTCAAACTTATTTTAAAACTTGGTGATGATAATCTATTGGGTCAGTTGTTTGCAGAAGAGCTGGGTGCGGTCATTCAAGTATTGCCAGAGCATGAAGTGGCCATCAATGAGCTTGCCAAAGCACATCGTGTAGAGGGTATGCTGAGCGTGGTGGGTCAGACTTTTGCTACCCCAGCAGGCGGTGCCAATCAAGACATGCTGACCATCATCACGCCAAGCCAAAACTTATCATTCTCTCGTAGTGAGCTACAACAAGAATGGACAAAAGTCAGCCATGCCATTGCCTCCATGCGTGATAATCCAGAATGCGTTAATCAAGAATTTGCCCTAATCGCTGATGAAAAACATCACGGCTTGATTGCTAAGGCAAATTTTGAGTTGGATTTGGCGGTGGAAGCACCATATGTGAACAGTCGCACCACCCAACCCAAAGTGGCGATTTTGCGTGAGCAGGGGGTGAACGGTCATTTGGAGATGGCGGCAGGCTTTGTGCGTGCAGGCTTTGATGCTGTTGATGTACACATGAGTGATTTGATGAGTGGGCGCATTAACCTTAGGGATTTTGAGGGCTTGGTGGCCTGCGGTGGTTTTAGTTATGGTGATGTGCTGGGTGCTGGCTCTGGTTGGGCAAATTCAGTCTTGTTTCATGACGAATTGCGTATGCAGTTTGCCAGATTCTTCCACCGACCAGAAACTTTTGCACTCGGTGTGTGCAATGGCTGTCAGATGATGAGTCAGCTAAAAGAGCTGATGATGGGTGCAGAGCACTTCCCACGATTTATCGCTAATAAGTCAGCACGCTTTGAGGCTCGTACGGTCAATGTGCGAGTAGAACGCACCAAATCTGTGTTATTAAAAGGTATGCAAGACAGTATTCTACCGATTGCCGTGGCTCATGGTGAAGGTTATGCACAGATGAGCGATGAGTCAATGAATGAGCTGGCTCGCCACGGTCAAATTGCCCTTCGTTATGTAGATAGCCAAGGTTATCCAACCGAGCACTATCCGCTCAACCCAAATGGCTCACCACAAGGCATTACAGGTGTATGTAGTACAGATGGCCGTGTTACCTTGATGATGCCGCACCCAGAGCGTACTTTGCGTGCAGTCAACCATTCATGGAAGCCTGATGAGTGGGCAAATGATGGTGCTTGGATGCGTCTATTTCGCAATGCTCGAGCATTTTTGCGTTAATCTTTGTGTTAGTCTAAAAAAAGAACATCTTAGGGTGTTCTTTTTTTTGTAGGGCGAATGGATTGACTCTGGTATGTATTTTGCAATAAAAGTGTAAACTTGCTACAATATCCGCCACCAAAAAATACTTAGATTTTAAGCATTGATATGGGCATTGAATGAACGACATCTTGCTGGCGATTGTTGTTTTTTTGCACTACTTTTAATTTTGTTTTGATTGTGGGGTTGTGATGGAAATTGTGTTAAATGGCTATTATACATTGATTTTAGCCACGCTGGTCTTGCTACTTGGCAAGCTATTGGTTAAAAAAATTAAGTTTTTAGAAGATTTTAACATTCCTGAGCCTGTGGCAGGCGGTCTGGTGGCGGCAGCCGTTATTTATTCATTGCACGCCTTTTTTGACTACTCTTTTGTCTTTCAAAAAGAATTACAAACCGCCTGTATGTTGATGTTTTTTGCCTCCATTGGTCTTTCGGCTGATTTTAGTCGTCTAAGAGCAGGTGGTACGCCATTACTGTTATTGTCTGTTTTGGTTTCGGCATTCATCATTGTGCAAAATGCAGTGGGTGTGGGCTCGGCAATCTTGCTTGATGTTGATCCAATGCTTGGGTTGGTGGCAGGTTCTATTGCATTGACTGGTGGTCATGGCACAGCAGGTGCGTGGGGTGCTACGCTGGAACAAACCTATGGGGTGGCAGCAGCAACCACGCTTGGCATTGCCTGTGCAACTTATGGCTTGGTGGCAGGCGGTGTGATTGGTGGCCCTGTAGCACAAAAGCTCATCAATCGTCTGGGCGTTAAGACTGAAATACCAAGCGCCAAAGTGAGCTTATCAGGCAATCGGTCAGATGATGATTTGGCCAACCAAGAGGACGCCAATGATGAGGTTTTTGAGCATTCTGACAGCACTCGCCTTATCACAGCAACTTCTGCGATTGAAACTTTGGCATTGTTTGCGGCGTGTTTGGCATTTGCTGACATTGTAACAGGTGTTGCCAAAGGCACTTGGTTTGAGCTACCAACTTTTGTGTGGGCGTTGTTTGGCGGTGTGGTCATTCGAAATGTATTGACCATGATGTTTGACTTTGATATGTTTGACCGTGCTATTGATGTGTTTGGTAACGCTGCTTTGTCGCTATTTTTGGCGATGGCACTATTATCACTAAAACTGTGGGAACTTGCAGAGTTAGGATTGCCGATTTTTATCATTTTGCTCATACAAACGGTGGTGATGGTGCTGTATGCGATGTTTGTTACTTTTACTGTGATGGGTCGTGATTATGATGCAGCGGTGTTGGCAGCAGGTCATTGTGGCTTTGGGCTGGGGGCAACACCTACCGCCATCGCCAATATGCAGGCGATTACTGATCGTTATATGCCATCGCATAAGGCCTTTTTGATTGTACCAATGGTGGGGGCGTTTTTTGTTGATATTGTTAACGCAATTGTCCTGCAAGTATTTACCAAATTACCATTCATGTGATTGCATTGATCTAAAATTTCTATTCTATAACCTACACCCCAAAAGATAACACTAATTTTTTGGGGTGTTTTCTATGGTTGTGTGAAAGCCAAGTTGGGAAAATTATGCTACAATAATTATCATCATGGTGATGATTGTGATTGTACCCAAAAGGTTTTTAAGGCATTTGTAAAATGCAAGCGACTTGTTTTATTGGGCATGAATGCTCATCTTTTAAAAGCACATCATTTGCCCCATTATGAGTTATTATATATGATTGATTGTATGATATAAAAAAACACAGAGATTAACAAAAGGCAACTTATGGCACACGAATACATCAGCATTAAAGGGGCAAGAACCCACAATCTAAAAGACATCAATGTCGATATTCCTCGTGACAAACTTGTGGTTATCACGGGCTTATCAGGCTCTGGCAAGTCTTCTCTTGCTTTTGATACGCTCTATGCTGAGGGGCAAAGACGCTATGTAGAGAGCTTGTCGGCTTATGCTCGTCAATTTTTATCGCAGATGGATAAGCCTGAGGTGGACAGCATTGAGGGTTTGTCGCCTGCCATTGCCATTGAGCAAAAATCTACCAATCACAACCCACGCTCCACTGTTGGTACGATTACCGAAGTTTATGATTATTTAAGACTTTTGTTTGCTCGTGTCGGTACTCCTTATTGCCCAGAACATGACCTACCCATGGTGGCACAGACAGTCAGTGAAATGGTAGATGATATTTTGGCAAAACCAGAGGGTACAAAGCTGATGCTACTGGCTCCTGTGGTGCGTGAACGCAAAGGAGAGCATATCGCCTTACTTGAAAACCTAAAAGCACAAGGTTTTACTAAGGTGCGTATTGATGGTGCGGTGCATGATATGGACGAGTTGCCTACTTTGGCAAAGACGCATAAACACACCATTGAGGTGGTGGTTGATAGATTTAAAGTGCGAGATGATTTGGGTAATCGTGTTGCCGAAAGTTTGGAGACTGCCTTGCGATTGGGCGGGGATATCGCCATTTTAAATGACATGGAAAATAATAGTGAGACAGTACTGTCTGCCAAGCACTCTTGTCCTGCCTGTGACAGGGCGGTCAGTGAGCTAGAACCACGCCTATTTAGTTTTAATAATCCTGCTGGTGCGTGTCCATCTTGTGATGGTCTGGGAAAACGCCAGTATTTTAGTGCCGACCGCATTGTTACCGAGCCTGCCAAATCCATCAATCAAGGGGCGATACACGGCTGGGATAAAAGGCATGCTTATTATTTTGGGCTTTTGACCACAGTTTGTCAGCATTTTGGCATTGATATGGATAGCCCTTGGCAGGATTTGCCCAAAAAAGCCCAAAACATCATTTTAAACGGTTCTGGCAAAGATAAACTTACCTTTAATTTTACTGATGAGCGAGGGCGTAAGACAACCAAGTCTGTGCCATTTGAAGGGATTTTGCCTTATCTAGAACGCCGTTATCACAGTACAACCAGTAACATTGTACGAGATGAGCTTGCCCAGTATTTATCTGACACCACTTGTAATGTGTGTGATGGTGTGCGATTAAATGACATCGCTCGCAATGTTAAGGTAGATGGTCGTGGCGTGGGTGATATCATTCATCTGCCAATTGGGCAAGCATGGCAATATTACGAAAACTTACACATTGGTGGTCATAAGGGCGAAGTGGCGGATAAGATTTTTAAAGAAATTCGTGAACGCTTGGGGTTTTTGACCAAAGTTGGTCTAGAATACTTAACTCTTGCTCGTTCTGCTGAGACCTTATCAGGGGGTGAGGCACAGCGTATCAGGCTTGCCAGTCAGATTGGGGCAGGTCTTATGGGGGTCATGTATGTGCTAGATGAACCATCTATTGGTCTGCATCAAAGAGATAATGATCGTTTATTATCCACATTGATTCATTTGCGAGATTTGGGCAATACTGTGATAGTTGTGGAGCATGATGAAGATGCCATTCGCTCTGCTGATTATATCATTGATATTGGTGTGGGAGCAGGCGTGCATGGTGGTCGAGTAATGGCAACAGGCACGGCAGATGAAATTGCTAAAAACGAACAGTCATTAACAGGGCAATATTTATCAGGTAAAAAACGCATTGAAATCCCCAAAGTTCGCCATACTGCCAAGGTGGCTGAGATCAAAAAAGGCAAAAAAGTAGTTGCAGAGCCGTTATTTATCCGTCTAGATGGTGCTAGGGGCAATAATTTAAAAAATGTCAATCTTGAAATCCCAATTGGTGTGATGACCTGCATTACAGGCGTTTCAGGCTCTGGTAAAAGCACGCTCATCAATCGCACACTGATGCCATTATCTGCCACACAACTAAACAATGCCACCACACTTGTGCCTGAAGCGTATGACAAAATTACAGGCCTAGAACATCTAGACAAGATGGTAGATATTGACCAAAGTCCTATTGGGCGTACACCCAGAAGCAATCCTGCCACTTATACAGGCGTGTTTACGCTGATAAGAGACCTATTCACCCAAACGCCAGAGGCAAGAGCAAGAGGCTATAAAGCAGGGCGATTTTCTTTTAATGTCAAGGGCGGACGCTGTGAGGCGTGCCAAGGCGATGGCATGATTAAGGTGGAAATGCATTTTTTGCCTGATATGTATGTTCCGTGCGATGTTTGCCATGGCAAACGCTATAATCGTGAGACTCTAGAAGTCCACTATAAGGGCAAATCCATCAGCGATGTGCTGGACATGACGGTAGAGGATGCACTTGTTTTTTTTGAGGCAATTCCTGCCATACATCGTAAATTAGAAGCGCTCATGCAAGTGGGGCTGGGGTACATTACGCTGGGTCAGTCTGCCACAACCTTATCAGGGGGCGAGGCACAGCGGGTCAAACTTGCCAAAGAGCTTGCCAAGCGAGATACAGGACAAACCCTGTATATTCTAGATGAGCCTACCACAGGGCTACATTTTGAGGACATTGCCAAATTGCTTGACATTTTGCATGCGTTAAGAGACAAGGGCAATACTGTCATCGTTATTGAGCATAATCTTGATGTCATTAAAACTGCTGATCACATTGTGGATTTAGGTTATGAAGGTGGTGATGGCGGTGGGCAGATTGTCGCTGTTGGTACGCCAGAACAAGTAGCACAAGATGAAAAATCACACACAGGCAGGTTCTTGCGTCCCATGCTTGCATCATAAATCCAAAAGATTATCTGGATAATTGGGCATTATTTTGTACAAATCTGATAAAAAATACTGGCATTTTTTATCATTTTTCGTTAAAGTAGGCGTGCAGACTTAGTTGAATAACAAGAGCGGTCTGTATTTTGTTTAAAAATTAATTAAAGTGTTGAGAATTTTATGAGTAGTGTTAATAAAGTAATTATTGTTGGTCGTTTGGGCAATGATCCAGAGGTGCGTTCTTTTCAAAATGGTGGCGGAGTAACAAATATTTCTGTGGCCACAAGCGAACGATGGACAGATAAAAATACAGGCGAGCGTCGTGAGCAAACAGAATGGCATCGCATCAGCCTATTTAACCGATTGGGTGAGATTGCTGCCCAGTACCTACGCAAGGGTAGCATGGTCTATGTTGAAGGCAGTTTGCAAACTCGCAAGTACACCGACCAGCAAGGGATAGAACGCTACTCAACCGAGATTCGTGCGTCAGAAATGCGTATGCTTAGCTCTAATAGTGAAAATAACAATGGTGGCTTTGGTGGTAATGGCGGCTATCAAAATCAAAATAACCAACAATGGGGCAATAACCAAAACCGTAATTTTAACAATAATTATGGCAATGACTACAACCAAGGTGGTTTTGGTAATCAAGGCGGATTTAATAGCAATCAAGGCTATGGCAATCAAAGCAATCCGAATGCACAGTTCCAAAATGGGTTTGTTAATCAGCAGAATCAAAATTCTATGTCGTCTGCCACGCAAGATACTCAAAGCAATGTGCAGAACAATGCCTTTGGTATGCCACCAGCCACGACACAAAAATCAGACACGCCACCATCTGCCAAATCGCCAGCACCATCTGTGGTCGCCGATGACGATATTCCTTTTTAATGGCAGGTCTGACCTGACTTTAAGCAGTCCAATCTTGGGCTGTTTTTATTTTATAAAACCAATGAGTATCTAAAAATGTTTGATGTATTTGGCTTTGGCAATCATGTTAGAACGATGATGGGTTGCAATCTGATTAGTGAAAAATGTGTGGCACGAACACACTGTCATCATCTGTGATGGCGGTACGACTTTCACGAATGCCAATACCTGCCGCACCATGTCCGATGATCCAACTGCCGATGATGGTATGGACGATTTGTGCATTTTGCTTGGTAAAGGTGGGTGGTTGCTTAGCTTGTTGATATACAAAACCTTTTGTATTATGGGGATTTTCCGCCTGTGTCAAATCACATTCTGTGTGCAAGGTGATATTGATTCCTTGCCGAGAGAAAAAAGGTTTTTGGATAAAATCGCCCTTTAGCTTGTTTGGTTCAAGATGGGCAGGTAAAAGGTTGGGGTGGTTGGGAAAAAGTTCCCAAAGTATGGCGAGTAGGGCTTTGTTTTCATAAAGCAATTTATAAGCAGGCTCAATAAAAACTGTATTGGCATTAGAAATGTATTGACCAAATTCTTCTTGTAATAGCCATTCCCAAGGATACAATTTAAACAGCGTGCGAATGGTCGTGTTGTACAGATCAACAAAATTGCCAGATGTTTGGTCATGGCCAATATCGCCAACATCAATAAAGCAGGTGTTGAGCCCTGCTTGTCTGGCGGTATCCTGCAAGTAGCGTGTGGCGATAAAATCTTCGGTCTCATCAGCCATCGCAGTAAAATGCATTGGACTGTTAGCTTTTAGGGCTTTGAATTCTACCAGCAAGCACTCGTGAATGCGATTAAATTGCTTGGCATGATTTAGGCTGCTTTGTGAATTAAGCCAATGCCATTGAGCCAAACCGCTTTCTAGAATTAGTGTAGGCGTATCGGCATTGTATTCGTAGAGTTTGGGCGGACTGATGCCATCATAGCATAAATCAAAGCGACCGTAGAGTGTGGGCGTGTCAGGGTGAAAACTCTGCTCAATCAGATCGGCTGCCACATTGTCAATACCAAGGCGTGTGTAATCACCCGTCTTAATGACATGACATGCAGCAGTAAAATACATTTGATGTAGCTCTTCGGTTGTGCGTTTTAGCTCATCAATCTGAGACTCATCAAAGACATAGCAAACACCATCTTGCCAGTTTTTGTGCCAATAAGATGGGTCGATGGCTTGATAGTCAAAACCTGTGCGTGCTAAGCTGTTTTGCCAGTTTTGGTGTGATGAAACAGCAATGCGTTTCATGAACGACCACCACCTGAGCGTTTGCCTATGCCACCAAACCCTTTGCGTTTTGTGCTTTTTTGAGTATTTTGAGTTTGATTGCTTTGATAATTTTTTGTGCTTTGAGCGGCACTTTGGCGTTGTCCTGCCGCTTGCCCACTTTGTACGGCTTGGGCGGAATTATGATTGGTGGTCGGCTGTTGTGTGGTGGTTGGTGTTTGAGCGGTTTTAGACGCGTCTGCCACTCGACCATTACTGGCTTTATTGGCAAGATAACCTGCCGCTGCACCAGCTGCCGCCCCAGCCAGCAGTGTGCCAGCCACACCCATACCATCACTGGCTTGGTCGGCATCACTTGTTACTTGCTCATTTGGTTGTTCGCCATCATTTGTCTGTGCTTCTAATTGTGCGGCTGCTTCATTGGCGGCGTCAGCCTGAGCCTTGGCTTGGGCGGCAGCAAGGCGTGCCTGTGCTTCGGCAAGTTGACGCTCGGCATCTGCTAAGGCTTGTTCACTGTTGGTCTGAGTTTGTGGAGCAGGTGAACAAGCAGTCAGACCAAGTATGCCCATGCCAAGCAGTGCTAACGAAACGGTTTTTGGTGATTTGCGAGTTTTTTGAAAGATTGACATGACTTTCCTTATTTGAAAAAATGAAATAAAAGAATTAATAAAGATTATTATGTGGTTAGATGAGTGATTTTACAAGATTTTTTGCACCAAAATTTGTACCAAAAACTGGATTGTTTTTTGGTGTATATTCCCCAAATGATGAAGTCGTGCTATAATTTATCGTAACAGCTTTATGATAATCAACTTTTTTCATCCGTAATGCGGTAATTACCATGCCTGATAAAATCCCCAACTTAACTAAGCAAGCAGGTTTTTTTAACCGTCTTTGGCAAGTTTTTTTGACGACAGTTGGCACGGAGCGATTTTTTCACATCTTTTCACCGTGGGTAAGGTGGCTTGCGACCATCGCAACAATGCTACTGACAATTGGTACGGTTTGGGGCTTGGGTTTTGCACCACCTGACTATTTGCAAGGCAACAGCTATCGCATTATTTTCATTCATGTGCCAGCGGCAAGTCTTGCAATGAGTGTTTACCTTGCGTTGGCTGTGCTGGGTGTGATTTTTTTGGTATGGAAGATTAAAACCGCCAATATTGTCGCCCAAGCGATTGCACCAATCGGCTTTATTTTTTGTGTACTTAGTCTTTTGACAGGCTCAATCTGGGCCAAGCCAACTTGGGGGACTTATTGGGTTTGGGACGCACGCCTAACAAGTATGCTGATTTTGGCGTTTTTGTATGTGGGCGTAATGGCATTATTTTCTGCCTTTGAGCATAGCCAAAACCGTGGTAAGGCTGCAGCGATTTTATCCATTGTAGGTGCGGTCAATTTGCCCATCATCAAATATTCGGTAGAATGGTGGAATACGCTGCATCAGGGGGCGACTTTCACCGTAACTAACGCCCCAAAAATGTCTGCAAGTATGTGGGTGCCTTTGCTCATCATGCTTTTAGGAATGTATTTCTTGGTGGCAGCAATTGCTATTTATCGTACCAATTCTTTAATTTTAGCTCGTGATCACAACAAACTGTGGGTACAAAAGTTACTTGATTAGCCAGCGAACCATCAACAAAAAAGGTAGCAAGCGATGACTCCGTATTTTCCGACTTTTGGTGAATTTATTGACATGCAAGGGCACGGTGTGTTTGTGTGGGTGTGTTATGCCATTACTTTTGTTGCACTGTTTGCGCTTATTATGTATGCTGCGAGCGAACGCAAATCAACAATTGCTAGGTTGCAACATCAAAAAAGTAATAAGCAAAAATCTGACCGCCTAACCAATAAACAGCGTAAAGAGCTGGCCAAATAGGTGTATCACGCCAATTGAAATGAAAAATCACTGAGTGCTAATATGAATAACGCCAGACAAAAAAAACTGATGTGGGTCATTGCCATGCTTATTGGGGCTGTGATTGCTGTGGGTTTGATTTTATACGCCATTCGTCAGCAGACTGACTATTATTTTGACCCTACGGCCATCACGCAGGGCAAGGCCCCAGAAGCAAAGCGTATCCGTGCAGGTGGCATGGTGGTGGCAGGTTCGGTCAAGCGTGACCCTGATGATCAATTGAAGGTGCAGTTTCAAATCACTGATTACAAAGAGGTTGTACCTGTCAGCTATCGAGGCGTACTGCCCGACTTGTTTGCTGAGAACTCTGGTGTGGTGGCGACTGGCGAATTAAAAGATGGCGTATTTGTGGCGTCTGAGGTCCTTGCTAAGCATGATGAAAACTATATGCCACCAGAAGTTGCCAAGTCATTAAAGCAAGATCATGCTCAGCGTGGTACAGATGTGAGTGGTGAACAATTCACGCCTGCTGTGCCAATTTCTAATCACAATTGATATGGTTAAAAAAAATAAAAAAATGAGCAACCAAAGTGTTGTTGCTCATTTTAAAAATATGTGACCAGTTGACCAGTAAGGTCATTTGGTCTAGATAGCCAACCTAAAAAAGCAATCTCAGCACACTTATTTGGGTGTGATTGTGCATTCTTTAAATATCATTTACCCAAGCATACTCTCATCAAAGGCACGCACAGGCGTACCACGCACGACATTGGGGTCGGCTTTATAATATGGCACATCAGACTTTGGCAGTTTTTTGCCACGAATGCTATCAGCGATTTTTTCGCCAATCATAATCGTGGTGGCATTAAGATTGCCTGTAATAATGAGTGGCATAATAGACGCATCAACCACTCGCAAGCCTTCTACACCGTGTACACGCCCTTGGCTGTCCACCACCGCCATATCGTCTTCGCCCATTTTACAGCTACACGACGGGTGATAAGCGGTTTCGGCGTGATTACGCACAAATTCATCAAGCTCGGCATCGGTTTTGGCACTGGCACTTGGGCTAATCTCTCGCCCACGATAAGGGTCAAGTGCTGGCTGGTGCATAATTTCTCGTGTGATACGAATACCGTCTCTAAACTCTTGCCAGTCTTGCTCGTGCGACATATAGTTGAACAAAATGCTTGGGTGGTCGTGCGGATTTAAAGATTTGATACGAATACGCCCACGAGACGGCGACCGCATAGAACCCACGTGTGCTTGAAAGCCGTGTTCTTCTACGGCATTAGAACCATTGTAGTTAATCGCCACAGGCAAAAAGTGGTATTGAATGTTAGGCCATTCAAATTCAGGACGGCTTCTAATAAACCCACCTGCTTCAAATTGATTGCTTGCACCAATGCCTGTTCCCATAAATAGCCACTCGGCGCCAATCATCGGCTGATTGTACCATTTTAGAGCAGGATACAGCGACACAGGTTTTTTGCATTCGTATTGTAAATACATCTCCAAATGGTCTTGTAAGTTTTCGCCCACGCCTGCCAAATCGCACACCACAGGGATATTAAATTCATCAAGTAATGACTTAGCACCCACCCCAGAACGCTGTAAAATCTGTGGCGACGCAATCGCCCCTGCCGAGACGATGACTTCACGGTTGGCGTGAACCACAATCGGATTTTTGTCATTGCCTTGCAAATATTGCACGCCAATGGCTTTTTTGCCAGAAAACAGCACTTTATCGGTTACAGCATGGGTTTTGATGGTCAGATTGGGGCGGTGTTTTGCCATATCCAAATAACCCCTTGCGGTGGACGAACGCCTACCATTTGGGGTTACGGTTCTATCCATTGGTCCAAAGCCTTCTTGCTGATAGCCATTTAAATCATCGGTGCGTGGATAGCCAGCCTGCACGCCAGCTTCCACCATAGGATTAAACAGCTCATTATTACCGATGTTTTGTCCACGCTGTGATGTGGTTACGCTCACAGGCCCAAAACCGCCGTGATAGTCGTTTTCGCCCACATCACGAGTTTCGCTCTTTTTGTAATAAGGCAAACAATCAGCATAGCTCCAATCAGTCAAGCCACCTAATGTTGCCCAATTATCCAAATCCATTGCATTGCCACGAATATAGCACATACCGTTAATCAAGGACGAACCGCCCAAGCCTTTGCCACGCCCACATTCCATACGCCGATTGTTCATATAAGGTTCAGGGTCGGTCAGATACGCCCAGTTATAACGCTTGCCTTGAAGTGGATAAGCAAGTGCGGCTGGCATTTGCGTGCGAAAATCAAAACGGTAATCAGGACCGCCAGCTTCTAACAACAGCACGCTCACATCAGCGTCTTCGGTCAAGCGAGTTGCCAACACATTGCCTGCCGAACCTGCACCGATGATGATATAGTCATAAGTTTGGGTCATAGTTTATCCTTTTAAAATGTATAAAAATTATCAGTTTTTTATTCGCTAAATACCGACACAAACTGCCCCATTTCCACCTGCACCGATTTGATTTGGGTGTAATGCGTCAAAGTGCTGATACCGTTTTCACGCCCTACGCCAGACTGCTTATAACCGCCCACAGGCATTTTGGCGTCCGACTCACCCCAAGTGTTAATCCAGCAAATGCCAGCTTGTAATTTGTGAATGACGCTGTGTGCTTTGGCAATGTCTTTGCTAACCACGCCTGCCGCCAAGCCATAATCGGTATCGTTGGCACGCTGTATGGCTTCATCAAGGCTATCATAAGCCAAAATACTCATCACAGGCCCAAAAATCTCATCACGCACAATGCTCATATCGTCTGTGCAATCGGTGAATACAGTCGGCATAACATACGCCCCTTGACCGCAGTCAAAGCCATTTACCGTCTCGGTAAAGCGTTCGCCCCCTGCCAACAATGTCGCCCCTGCTTGTTTGCCTTGATGAATATAATCAAGCACTTTATCCATATGACCAAAACTTGCCAAAGGCCCCATATTGGTGGCAGGGTCGGTGGGGTCGCCCAATTTAACAAACTGCAAACGGTGCGTAATGGCTTTCTCAAATTTATCTTTTAAGGTGTTTGGCACAAACACTCGTGTGCCATTGGTACAAACTTGCCCTGTGCTATAAAAGTTTGCCATCATCGCAATGTCGGCTGCCAAATTCACATCAGCATCATCACAGACAATGAGTGGCGATTTGCCCCCAAGCTCCATTGTTACTTCTTTTAAAGACGAGTTGCCTGCCGATGCCATTACCTTTTTGCCTGTTGGCACACTGCCTGTAAACGATACTTTGGCAATGTCAGGGTGTTCGGTTAGCCAGCCACCGACATCGCCACCGCCTTGCACCACATTAAACACGCCATTTGGCACGCCCGCTTCTGTGTAAATTTCAGCGAGTTTTAAAGCCGTTAAAGGGGTAATTTCACTGGGCTTAAAAATCATCGCATTGCCACACGCCAAGGCAGGAGCGGATTTCCAAAGGGCGATTTGAATGGGATAATTCCACGCCCCAATGCCTGCCACCACACCCAAAGGCTCACGGCGTGTATAAAAAAAGCTGGTCTCACGGAGTGGCACTTGCACGCCTTCTACCGCTGTGGCAAGCCCTGCATAATATTCAAGCACATCAGCCCCTGTAACAATATCCACCGCTTGCGTTTCTGAATACGCCTTGCCTGTGTCGGCGGTTTCAAGGCGTGCAAGCTCATCATTACGCTCACGCAAAATCGCCACCGCTTTTAACAAAATACGACTACGCTCACTGGCTGTCATACCCGCCCAGATTTTTTGACCTGCCTTGGCACTTTTGACTGCCTTGTCAATGTCGGTTTGACTGGCACTTTGCACCACCGCCAACACTTCGCCTGTGGCAGGATTGACCGTCTCAAAGGTTTGACCACTGGTGGCATTGACATACTCGCCGTGAATGTACAACTGTCTGGTGTTTGACATAAAATCTCCAAAATTACGCTAAAATCAAAAACTCAATCAAATAAACAAAAGCGAAACAAAATAAATCTACGCCAAATCAATGGCTTATTTATCAAATCAACATTGCTAATTATCAAAAAAACTCATAAATAAATAAAATTCATTCTCAAATAAACAAGTCTTTATCAAAAAACATCAATAAAAACAAAGCCAAGCAATCATACCAAAAATTGTCAAAATTCGCAAATCATTGATTTAAATTATCAATTTTGTTATGATTGAGTGATTTTGCATTACATTTTATGGTCAGTGTACCATTTTTAACAACAACTTTTCACAACAATAATGGATTTTTTATGAGCAAAGACAAACAGCCGACCAGCGAATTAAACAAAGGCGTGTTTTTTGTGTCGGCAGCAATCATTGTGTTTTTTAGCCTATATACGATGTTGTTTAACCAAAGTGCGTCAGCCATTTTGGATAGCGTACTGGGCTGGGTGAGCCATACTTTTGGTTGGTATTACTTTTTTACCGCCAGTTTGTGCATTATTTTTGTGCTATTTATTGCCTGCTCTCGTTATGGCGATGTTAAGCTTGGGCCCAAGCACGCTGTGCCAGAGTTTAGTCTGCTTACTTGGTCGGCAATGCTGTTTGCCGCAGGCATTGGCATTGATTTGATGTTCTTTTCGGTGGCAGAACCGATTATGCAGTATATGGCACCGCCCATCAGCGAGCCACAAACGGCGGCGGCTGCCAAAGAAGCCTTGATGTGGACGATTTTTCACTACGGCATGACAGGCTGGTCTATGTATGCCTTGATTGGCATTGCTTTGGGTTATTTTTCGTATCGCTACAATTTGCCATTGTCCATTCGCTCGGCACTTTATCCGATTATCGGCAAAAAAATCTACGGCAAAACAGGCGATGCGGTAGATGTGGCGGCGATTTTAGGGGCGATTTTTGGTATTGCCACCACCTGCGGTATCGGTGTGGTGCAATTAAATTATGGCTTGCATATTATTTTGGGCGTACCAGAAAGTTTGATGTGGCAACTGATTTTGATTGTACTGGCGGTGATTTTGACCATTATTTCAGTAACCACAGGCGTTGCCAAAGGCATTAAAATTTTATCAGAATTAAATATTTATTTTGCCATTGGGCTGATGCTGTTTGTGCTGTTTTTGGGTAATACCGAGTTTTTGTTAAATGCGATGGTGCAAAATGTGGGCGATTATTTGGCACAATTTCCCAATTTAACACTCAATACTTTTGCTTATGAACAATCCACCGAAGTCAAGCAATGGGTGCAAGATTGGACGCTGTTCTTTTGGGCGTGGTGGATTGCGTGGTCGCCATTTGTGGGGCTGTTTTTGGCACAAATCTCCAAAGGTCGCACCATTCGCCAGTTTGTGGTGGGCGTGTTGTCCATTCCGTTTATGTTCACGCTGGCGTGGCTATCCATTATGGGTAATTCTGCCCTAGACCAAGTTATCAATGGCAATTTGGCTTTTGCCCAAAAAGTAACGGCACGCCCAGAAGTGGGATTTTTTGAGCTGTTGTCGTTTTATCCGTGGTTTGAATTTACAGCAGTTTTGGCGTTTGTGTCAGGCTTTTTGTTTTATGTCACATCGGCAGACTCTGGGGCGTTGGTTTTGGGTAATTTTAGCTGTAAAACCAGCGACAGCAACAACAATCCGCCCATTTGGAACCGCATTTTTTGGTCGCTTGCCATTGCAGGGCTGACGGTGGCTATGCTGATGACAGACGGCATCACCGCCCTACAAAAAGCCACCATTATTATGGGCTTGCCATTTAGTTTTGTGATGTTTTTTGTGATGACAGGGCTGTATAAATCGCTTAGATTAGAAGATTTTCGTGAAGCGTCCACCAAACTGCACGCCGCCCCTGTGGCAGGTAATGTGGATATTGACGACTGGCACGCACGCCTTGACCGTGTTACCGCCTATCCTGATATTGTGGCAACCAAACACAGTCTGGACAGCGTGTGCTTACCTGCGGTGCAAGCGGTGAATGATGAATTTGCCAAAAAAGGACTAACCACCGACATCAAATTAAGCGATTTGGACAATGGGCTGTATCAAATTGAGCTGTCTATTGTCTATCAAAACGAGCATAATTTTGTGTATGGCATTTGCCCTGTGGCGTATCCTGTGCCAATCCGTCCGATTGTGCCTGATGCCCAAAACGATTATTATCGCTTGGAAACTTTGTTGTTTGACGGCTTGCAAGGCAACGATTTGTCAGGCTACAACCAAGCACAAATCATCAATGATGTGCTAGACAAATACGAACGCCACCGTGCCTTTTTGCACATCAATCGTGAGACACCGGGGGAGCGACCGCTTTATAGTGAGTAGTTGAGATTTAAGACTGATTAAAAAGCCAGTTTGAGATGAACTGGCTTTTTTGTTGTATGCTAAAAATGGCAAGTTTTTCCTTTGTGATTGTTGGCTTTTTACTCAAAAAATGAATGATGTTTCGATCATAGTGAGAGTAAAAGTCAGCAAATTTAATAATGTGGAGACACCAAGGCTGATCTAACCCAGCCTTCGCCTTTGTCTGTTGCTACATACAAAAAACCTTGTTGTTCTTGACCAAGATACACCAAAGCGTCTGTTTGTGTGAGTTTGGCAATCGGTTTGTCCTGATTGGCATTTTTGTACAAAGTCAGCGTCGATAACTTACTCATCAACAAAGAACCTTCTGTGAGCGTGGCTTGTGTTGACTTGGTTTCAGATTGTATATTAATGCCTACATCGTTGACAAGTTGTTCGGTGGCTTGTTTGCTGTAAAGCACAGAATTGGCTGTATTTCCAATGCTATTTGCTAGTTCGCTGATATTGCGTATGCCATCAAGCAAACCTGCTTGTGCCACGGTTGTTGTTAAAAAAGCCAATAAAACAACCACCGCCATGATGGGCTGGGGAAGCTTAAATTTCATCGCAAAAGATTTCCTTATTTAAAATTAAGAGTTCATACAATAATAAAGCCATCATATAAATAAGCGATGGCTTTTTTAACGGTATGGCAAAAAAATACTGATATATTAAAAAGCCCCCTGAGGTTTTTAAGGGGCTTTTTTGAATGATAAAGACCTAATTACCAGCCTTTAACCACGCCATCTTTAAACTGTTTTTTTGCTTCAGCTTCTACTTCGTCAGTTTGGTAAGCTTTGACGAAGTTTTGAATGGCTTGTGAGTCTTTATTGTCGCTACGAGCCACAATGATGTTCACATATGGTGATTCTTTGGACTCTACAAATACGCCATCTTGTGCGGTTAAGCCTGCTTGACCTGCGTAGTTATTGTTCACAACTGCCAAATCTACATCATCAAGTGCACGCGCCGCTACCGAAGTGTCCACTTCTTTGATGATAAGATTTTTTGGATTTTCAACAATGTCGATTGAGGTTGATAGCAGGTTCTTATTATCTTTTAGTTTGATAAGACCTTGGTTTTCAAGCAAAATTAAGGCACGAGCTAGGTTTGATGGGTCGTTAGGGACAGCGATGGTGGCACCGTCTTTTAGCTCTTCAAGGCTTTTGATTTTTTTAGAATAACCAGCCAATGGATATACAAAGGTATTACCCACGATGACTAAGTTGCTCAAGCCTTTTTTAGCACTGTCTTCGTCTAAATATGGCTTATGTTGCATGGCGTTGGCATCTAAGTCACCTTTGGATACCGCTTCGTTTGGTAAAGCATAGTCATTGAACTCAACATATTCTACGGTCAGTCCGTATTTTTCTTTGGCGACTTTTGCAGCGACTTCTGCTACTGCGTGTTCAGGACCGCTCATCACGCCAACTTTGATGGTTTGGGCAATTTTATCAGTGTCAGCAGGGGCGGCCACTTGTTCAGCTTTCTTATCACCACCACAACCAGCTAGGGCGATGCCAGATGCCAGTACGCAAAGGCCAAAAAATTTATTTAGTTTCATAGAGCTACTCTTTTATTAACTTAAAAATGGATTTAGCTAACTTATGTATTCATAAATGTAGTCATAAATTAACCAATAGATACAAATGTTGCACACTAGTAACACTTTTGCATATTAAACCATAAAGACCAGTGCAGTTCAATATGTACATATAAAAGTTTTTGCAATTTTGATATGCCAAATTTGAATATAAAAATGATGGCAATATGTGCCTAGCGGTGATCGCTGCGTTTGGCGATGACATCGCCAGCTTTTTGGCAAATCATGACAATTGCGACAATGATGATGGTAGCAATCCATTTGACATATACCATGCCACGGTGTTCACCATAGCTGATGGCAAGATTGCCCAATCCACCACCACCAACCACACCTGCCATCGCAGAATAGCCTATTAAAGTAACCAAAGTTAGTGTGATGGCGTTAATAATCATTGGCAGACTTTCGGGCAGATAGTATTTGCTAATGACCTGCCAATTGGTCGCACCCATTGATTGTGCCGCTTCAGTCAAGCCAGTGGGAATCTCTGCCAAAGCATTGGCAGTTAGGCGGGCAACGAATGGAATGGCAGCAACACTGAGCGGTACAACGGCCGCTGTTGTACCAAGTGTTGTACCAACAAGCAAGCGAGTGATGGGCATTAAAATGATGAGTAGAATGATAAATGGTATGGAACGACCAATATTGATGATTGCGTCTAAGATTTTAAAAAGTGATGTGCTTTCTAAAATACGCCCCTTACCAGTTAAAAATGCCACAAAACCAAACGGCACGCCAAAAAGAACCGCAATCGCTGTTGCTGCTAGCCCCATGTAGATGGTTTCGTAGGTTGATTGAGCGACCATTTGCCACATTTTTGGGTGCAACTCGGTCATAAAGTCGGTATAAAGTTTATCCCACATAACCCAATATCTCCAAGTTTACCCCATGTCTTTCTAAGTATTGGTTGGCTTGTGCGATGGTGTTTGAGTCGCCAATTACCTCGGCAATGGTAAAGCCAAATTTTACACCGCCCACATAATCCATTTGCGATGTTAAAATGCTAAATTCTACACCAAATTGCTTGCTTGCCTGTGAAAATAATGGCAAATCTACCGAATTGCCTGTAAATTCATATTTTACGATTGGGTAGGATTTGTCATTTGTGGCAGTGTGATATAGCTTTGCGACAAATTCATCGGGCAAACCAATGTCAAAGGTTGAGTTGATAAAAGTGCGTGCGATGTCGGTTTGGGGATTGGCAAAAATATCACTGACTTTTCCTTGTTCAACCAACTCGCCTTTATCAATAACCGCCACTTTATCACAGATATTTTTAACCACATCCATCTCGTGCGTGATGAGCAAAATGGTGATGCCAAGTGTTTTGTTAATTTGTTTTAGTAGGCTAAGAATAGACTGTGTGGTGGCAGGGTCAAGCGCACTGGTTGCTTCATCGCATAACAGCACTTTGGGGTTGGACGCCAAGGAGCGAGCGATGGCAACCCGTTGTTTTTGTCCGCCTGAGAGATTGGCAGGATAAACATCGTGTTTATCATCTAGCCCAACCAGCTTGGTCAGTTCGCTTACCCGTTGTTTGATTTGTGCTTTTGGCGTGCCAGATAATTCAAGCGGTAAGGAGATATTATCAAACACTGTACGAGAGTGCAGTAGGTTAAAATGCTGAAAAATCATACCGATGCTACGGCGTGCTTTAATAAGGTCGTTGTGTGATAGGGCGGTTAATTCAACGCCATCAACCGTAACGGTGCCTGTGGTGGGGGTTTCTAGCAGATTGACACAGCGTATGAGTGTGGATTTTCCTGCCCCAGATGAGCCAATAATGCCAAAAATCTCGCCTTGACCGACTGTCAAATCGGTTGGCTGTACGGCGGTAAATTTGATGGATTTACCGTCTTTTTGTGTGTGAAATACTTTGCTGATTTGATTCAGCTGTATCATGGGTGTTGTCATGGGCATATCAAATAAAAAACTGTGCAGATTTTATAGTATGGTAGTATAACACAGTTTTTGAGTTTGTTTTGATGTAATGATTGTTCCAATATTGATCAATCAATTGATCAATCATTGATTAAAATGATTGTTAAGAGTTGATGGTCATTGGCCTTGGCAGTCTTAATGGTTTTTGTTTTGGTTATTAACAAAGTCATTTATCTGCGAGCATAAAATTTCCCAAAGGCGTGCTTGGGCGTGCAGACTGCCCCATGCATTATGTGGGGTGAATAATACTCGTGGATGGTCTTTTAAAGTTAATAGTGGATCGTTATTTGCAAACGGTTCTTGTTCAAAAACATCGGAACCATAGCCTAAAAGTTGTCCATTGTTTATGGCGTTTACGACTGCCATGCCATCTACCACGCCACCACGGGCAACATTGATGATGATGGGGCGTTTTGTCATTTTGCTGATGGTTTTATCGTTGATAAGATGGGTGGTGTCTTGAGTGAGTGGGCAGTGCAGGCTGATGATGTCCGATGTTGCCAATACTGTATCAAAGTCGGTGTAGCGGTCATTTCGTGGGGTTTTGCCTTGATGTTCGGCGTACAGCACCTGCATACCAAAGGCGGTGGCAATACGCCCTACGCTTTGACCGATGTTGCCAGCACCAATAATACCTAAGGTTTTGCCTGATAAGTCAAAAATTGGCTCATCAATTAGGCAAAATCTACCATCACTTTGCCAAGTGCCATCGGTTGCTTTGTGATGATAAAAAATCCCTGCACGCATGATGTTTAAAATAAGCATAAAAGTATGCTCTGGTACGCTTACGGTTGAATAGCCTGCAACATTTTTCCATATTACGCCATGTGTCTGACACGCCTGAATTTCAATGTTATTAATGCCCGTGGCTGTTACATGGATCAATTTGAGTTTGGGCAAGTGTGCGATGGCATCGGCAGTTAGCTCAACTTTATTGGTAATGACGATGTCAGCATCTAGACAGCGTGTTATGATGATATCTGTGTCATTTGGCGTACTGTCGTATTTGATATAATCTGTGATGCAATCTGGCAAAGAAAGATCAGTTTTGGCAGAAAAAGTATTGGCATCTAAAAATACAGCTTTCATTAGGTTATCCAGATTGATAAGGTAAAAATTTGGTCAACTATATCACATTTGGGTAAAATTTTTACAACAGTTTTTACAATATAAGCGGTCATTTTTGTCTGACTTTCCTTATTTGACATACCTTGAAAGTCATGAAAATCACCAGTCATGCAAGAGCGAATACAAAAACTGATGATAAATTCGTGTTTTTTTAGTAGAATAGAAAGTTTTAACAGTAAATAAATTCAATTTTATACGGTATTTATATACATTAGCAAAGAGTGTTTTATGAGTCAGTTTGCCATTGGTCAGCGTTATTTGTCGGATTCTGAGAGTAATCTTGGACTCGGAGTGGTCATTGATGTTGATGATCGTTGTGTGTCGGTGCTTTTTCCCCAGTCTGAGGAGACACGCATTTATGCCAAAGCATCTGCTTTGTTGTCTCGTGTGGTTTTTTGTGCAGGTGATACCATCAGTGATCAAGATGGCAATCAGTACACGGTGGCACGATTTGAGGAAGTCTCAGGGGTCATGCGTTATCATCTGACTTGTGGTAAGTCTCTCATGGAGACTCGCTTGGCGGCCAATATCACACTGGCAAAGCCACTTGAAAGACTGCTGGCTGGACGCATTGAAAATGGCGAATGGTATGACCTGCGTCAAGATGCCTTAAAGTTGCAAGTCATGCTGTCCCGTCACCCTTTGCGTGGGTTGATTGGTGCAAGAGTGGACATCATTCGTCATCAGCTATACATCGCTCACGAGGTGGGTAAACGCCTAGCACCAAGAGTACTGTTGGCAGATGAGGTGGGTCTTGGTAAGACCATTGAGGCAGGCCTTATCATTCATCAGCAAATCATTGCAGGTAAGGCAAATCGTGTGTTAATACTGGTGCCTGATAGCCTGCAATATCAGTGGATGATTGAGTTAAAACGCCGATTTAATTTAAACTTTTCAATTTTTGATTTGGTGCGTACAGCATCAATAAAAGAACACAACCCTGACCAAAATGTCTTTGCTACCGAGCAGTTTATTATTGCAGGTATTGACCTTTTGCTTGATCATCATGACTTGTATGAGCAGGCGTTTGCTGCTGGCTTTGATTTGCTTGTGGTGGACGAAGCTCATCATTTGCAATGGGACGAGGTGCAAGGTGGTAATGATAAATATGACCTAGTGGCTGACTTTGCCGCTTATACAGCAGGCGTGTTGTTGCTGACGGCAACGCCTGAGCAACTTGGTGTGGAGAGTCATTTTGCTCGTCTAAGATTACTTGATCCACATCGTTTTGATGATTTGGATGATTTTATCGCATCTCAAGAGGCTTTTGTTGATGTGGCGATGGTGGCAACCTTGTTGATTGAAGGAAAATCTTTATCCGACAAGCAAATCAAGGCAGTTGCAGGCTTGCTTGGGTTTGGTGTAGAGCAGGTGGCAGGCATCAACGATGATGATAAGCTTCGAATGCATGTGATTAATGAGTTGCTTGACCGTCATGGCACAGGGCGTGTGTTGTTTCGCAATACTCGTGATAGTGTTGATGGCTTTTATGGGCGTATGAGTATTCCATATCCGTTGCCATTGCCGTCTGCTTGGCAAGGCACGCACTATACGCATGGCAAACTGCGTGAACAACTGTGGGGTGAGGAAAACCACCCAGATGGTGCATGGCTTGAAACTGACCCAAGAGCCAATTGGCTAATCAACCTGCTAAAAGAACCACTTAAGCATAAAAAAGTACTACTCATTGCCAGAAGTGGAGCAACTGTTGAGAGCTTGGAGGCGGTGCTACGCTTGCACGCTGGTATCCGTACGGCAATTTTTACAGAGCAGATGAATCTTTTAGAACGAGATCAGGCAGCGGCGTATTTTGCTGATGTGAATGGGGCACAGATTTTATTGTGTAGTGAGATTGGTTCAGAGGGTCGCAATTTCCAATTTGTCCAAGACTTGGTGTTGTTTGATTTGCCTGCCAATCCTGATACGCTAGAGCAACGAATTGGCCGACTTGATCGTATTGGGCAAATTGCTAAGATTAATCTGCATGTGCCTTTTGTCGTAGGAACAGCACAAGAACGCCTGTATAATTGGTATGATGGGGCGTTAAATATTTTTAATCAAATCAGCCCAACCGCACAATCGGTGCAAGAACATTTTATCACCGAACTAAAACCGCTGTTGGAGGGTGAAAATACCGATGAAAATCGTGAAGCTTTGGCACATCTGATTGCACAAGGTTCAATCTTGCGTGCTGAGTTGGAAGAGAATCTGCAAGCAGGGCGGGACAGATTGTTAGAATACAATTCTTGCCGTCCAAATGTCGCTGGTCGCATTGCACAGGCGATGACGGATTTGGATAATGACAAGCTATTGCCAATATTTTTGGACCGCTATTTTGAGGCGGTGAATATTGATTATAGCATTCAGCGTGATCATTCTTGGGTTGTTCATCCGATTGACGCACAAGAAGCGGACATTGATGGCATCGAGTCTCTGCCTTTTGGCGAAGATGGCATGACTTTGACTTTTAGTCGCAGTCAGGCGTTATCTCGTGAGGACATGGATTATATGACTTATGAGCACCCGCTTGTTACTAGTATTCTTGAAATGGTAACTTCTGGCACATTTGGCAATACACAAGTTGCTTTGCTCAAATCTGCTGCCATGCCACAGGGCATGATTTTACTAGAAAGTCATTTTCGTATTGAGGCGATTGCCCCCAGATATTTTAATTTGTCCGCTTATCTGCCCCAGCAAATACTTAGAGTGCTTTTGACTGAAAGAGGCGATGATTTGACTAAAGTTGCCACCAGTGAAAAACTTCTGCCATTGATTGAACGCCTTGATAAATCCAAAGCCAGACAGGTGGTAAAGGCTCGTGCGTCTGTCATTGAAGCTCGGGCGAATGAGGCAAAACAAATTGCTCAAAATCAGCTTAAGGACATCAGTCAAGAGGCGATGGTGCAGTTTGGTGATCATCTTAATAAAGAAATCAGCCGTTTAAAACGCCTACAATCCATCAATCCAAATGTGCGAGATGGTGAGATTATTGAGCTTGAAAGCATGCTGGCACAGGGCATGGAGGCACTTGCTAATCTATCACTTATCCCTGATAGTATTCGTGTGTTGATATGCGTCAAACCGTCATGATATTTTAAGAATAATAAGAATGAGGAAGAGGTGATGCCACATTTAACCTTAGAACTTAGCCAAGGCGTGCAAGTTGATGACATGGCGTTATTGTCTGCCATCAATCAAGCCTTATTTGATACAGGGCACTTTGAAGTGTCCAAAGACATTAAAAGTCGCATTCATCGGACTGATTGTAGTTTGATTGGATTTGTGGGTGATGGCGAAAATTTTGTTGTAGGGCATCTTGCCATTATGGCAGGAAGAGATGAAGCTACTAAGCATGCCTTGGTGGCTACCATCTTAAAGGTTTTGCAAGATATTGTTGGTTTAGACAACACAGGCGTGCAGTATGCGGTGGATTTGGTGGAGTTATCGCCTTATTATCAAAAGGCAATGGCATAGATTGTTGTCAATCGCCACCTACACCACAAATCATTATTGATGCTCAAGATATCATAAGAGGCTACCATGTCATTTGCTCAGGTTTTAACTCGTTCAGTCGTTGGTTTACACGCACCGTCTGTTACTGTTGAGGTGCACCTTTCTCAGGGTATGCCAGCTTTGACGATTGTGGGATTGGCGGAGGCTGCGGTGCGTGAGAGTAAGGACCGTGTGCGTTCAGCACTCATCAACAGCGACTTTGATTTTCCCAGTCGTAGACTGACCATTAATCTTGCTCCTGCTGATTTGCCAAAAGACGGTTCACGCCTTGATTTGCCGATAGCCATAGGAATTTTGGCGGCGAGTGGACAAATTGATGAATGCGTGCTTGATAAATTTGAGTTTGTGGGTGAGCTTGCTTTAAATGGAGAGCTTCGTCCTATCTCTGGAGCACTGTCTGTTGCCCTTGCGATTAAAAATACCAGCGAAAAACGCACGCTTGTTGTGCCCAAGGCGAATGCCCAAGAGGCAGCAAGGGTTTCTGGGGTTACTGTGCTTGGGGTAGATAGCCTACAAGCATTATGTCGCCACCTTGATGTGATCGGTGGCATCAGTCAAAATCAAGCCGACCTAATTGCACCAGCCACACTTGACAATCATCATGTTGAGGCAACTTATCAGCTTGATTTGTCTGATGTTAAAGGTCAGCACCATGCACGCAGGGCATTGGAAATTGCAGCAGCAGGAGGGCATTCGCTACTTTTTAAGGGTCCGCCAGGTTCAGGCAAAACCTTGATGGCAAGCCGTTTGCCAGGTATTTTACCTCCATTAACTGATGATGAAGCATTGGAGGTGGCAAGCATTTATTCAGTGGCAGGTGTGTCATGTGATTATGGGGTGAGGCCATTTCGTCAGGTTCATCATACAGTATCTGGTGTGGCACTTGTTGGTGGTGGTTCTCGCCCCAAACCAGGTGAAATTTCGCTGGCTCACAAAGGCGTGATTTTCTTAGATGAATTGCCAGAATTTGACAAAAAGGTTTTGGAAGTATTAAGACAGCCCATTGAATCCAAAGAAATTATCGTCAGTAGAGCCAGTGGTCAGGTTGCTTTTCCTGCTGATTTTCAACTCATTGCTGCCATGAATCCGTGTCCGTGTGGTTATCATGGCGATGGTACAAACCGTTGCCATTGCAAGGCGGATCAGGTTCGCCGTTATCAAGATAAAATCTCAGGACCACTGCTTGATCGTATTGACTTGCATATTCATGTGCCAGCCTTACCACTTGATGACCTGCAAAATGCTCCGCAGGGCGAATCTTCTGCTGGTGTGCGTCTTCGTGTGGTAAAGGCTCGCCAAATTGCCCTGAGCCGTCAGGGTAAAGCCAATAATGAACTCACCCCAAGCGAGATTGATCAATTCATCAAATTGGGCGATAGTGAACAAAATCTCATCAAAACCGCCCAAGCACGACTGAATCTTTCTGCTCGTAGCTATCACCGCATTTTAAAGGTGGCTCGTACCATTGCTGATTTGGCAGGCGTGAATGAGATTGGCATGGCTCATGTGGCAGAGGCACTGAGCTATCGTGGCTAAATTATCTTGGCTAAATTAATGACTCAATGAACCAGACCTACCTAGAAAAATGGGTGGCAAAATAGATTGATTTTGCACATCTAAAAGTTTTTGATCATAAAATCTACCAATGCTCCAAAGTCATCAAATGTCGCATCAGGATGGCTGGTGGCTATTGATTCGCCATAATTATAACCGTAAGTCAACGCTAAGGTGGTCATGCCTGCGTTTTGCCCTGCTAAGATGTCGTTTTTAGAGTCGCCTACCATGACAGCATGATGTCTGTCTATGTTTAATGCTTGGCAAATGTGTAGCAGTGGCATTGGGTTTGGCTTTTTTGCTTCTAAACTATCACCGCCTAATATGCAGGCAAATTGATGTGTCCAGCCCATGTTGCTAAGAATTTTTGGCAAAAACTGTACGGGTTTATTGGTGCAAATAGCAAGCATGAATCCATGATTTGCCAAACGATGCAACCCGTCGGTTACACCCTTATATTCGATTGTTTGGTCGTGGCAGTCGGCATACTTGGTTAAGAACAGTTCATGTGCTTCATGAAGTTTTTCATTTGGTAAATTTGCCCAATTAAGTGCACGCTCAATCAGTTTTAATGAGCCATTGCCCACCCAAGTGCGTACATTGTCCACGCCAGCTGGACCTGCTCCAAGCGTCAACAATGTTGCATCAACTGCAATTGCCAAGTCAGGTACACTATCTATTAAAGTGCCATCTAAATCAAAGATGATTAACGATTTTTGTGAAAATTGAATTTGTGATTGCATGACTTTCCTTCGTGATGGATTGCATATAATGATTGGTTTGGTTCATCATATAAAACACAAAATGTCTAAAATTTTTTTTATTGTAGCATGATTTGCTGTTTTTCAAATATTTCTATATCATTTTTGAAAAAAGAAAAAGAAAAAGAAAAAGAAAAAGAAAAAGAAAAAGAAAAAGAAAAAGAAAAAGAAAAAGAAAAAGAAAAAAGCAATTACTAACGAAAAATTGCAAAATCCAATTAATGCGATGAATGAGTAGCAATTTTTGCAAAACTTTACATTTTTCTCCACAAATACGCACAATTTTTAAGAAGTATTTTGTTATCATGACCTCAATAACTTACCTAAGCATAAGAGCAATCTAAAGTTTTGTTCTTGGTTGGTTCAGTTGGTCTAAATATATCTTTAAAAGACATATTGAATTGAAAAGACACATTGAAAAAAAGGTAAGTTTTAAAAAGCAAGCGGTGCTTAACCGCATTTTAGGAGAAAATACATGAAAACTTTAAACAAAACAATTTTGGCATTGGGTGCTTCATCACTACTGGCCATGAGTGCCAATGCTGATATTACCTATGGTTCAATGGCAGCAGGTCAGCCTTATGTGGGCGTAAAAGTTGGTCAGGTGAATGTAAAAGATGTACCTACCAAAGCAACAGCATATGGCGTATATGGTGGCTATAAGTTTGATCAAAATATTGGTGCAGAAGTTGAATATCTGGGTTCTGATGCAACGACTTATAGCAAAGATGCCAATAATTATAAGTATGATGTCAAAACTTTTGGTGCCTATGGCACTTATAACTATCATCTTAACAATACCCCAGCTTATGCCAAAGGTAGATTGGGCTTAGCAAAAACTGAGGTAAAAAACAAGGGTACGAATGTAGATTCTTCGTACAAATCTGGCAAGTTTGGTGTTGCTGGTGGTGTGGCAGTAGGTTATGATGTAACACCAAATTTTGGTCTAGAAGCTGGCTATAACTATCTAAGCTCTGATGCTTCTATGTTCAATGTGGGTGCACACCTAAAATTCTAATCTTAATGCTGATTGGAATAAAAAACAGCCGTCATTTGATGGCTGTTTTTTATTTTTAGATCATCATTTGCGATCGGGCAGGCTGATGCTCATTTCTAACATATCAATATTATCTTCGTGATGATGATTGATATTGACATCGTTGAGCTGTACACCATTAACATATTTATTGACTACCTGCAAAATCTCTCGTTTCATCTGTTCGATTCGGTCAGTGGTCAGGCGTGTATTTAGTCGGTTGGAGCTTGCCACAATAACCTTTAAGCGGTCTTTGGCAATGTCGGCACTGCTCGGCGTGTCGTTATTGCTAAATAATGATGCCCAGAATCCTTTTTTCATCTTAGCCCCCAAATATTTTTGCAAAGAAGCCTTTCTTTTTTGCCTCTAAATGGCGAAGTGGTCGCTCTTCACCTAAGAATCTCGCTACAATGTCTTCATAGCATTGACCTGCTGCAGATTCTGGGTAGTGGATTACAGGCTGACCATGGTTTGAGGCTTCTAGCACAGCGTGGCTCTCTGGAATGACTCCGATGAGTGGTATGCGTAAGATTTCATTAGCAACAGTATCAATGTCCATCATCTCGCCTTGTGCAACTCGCTCTGGATTGTAGCGTGTGATAATGAGATGCTCTTTGACACTGCCACCTTCTTTAACCCGTTTAGTGCAAGATTGTAAAATGCCGATAATACGGTCGGAATCACGCACGCTTGATACTTCTGGATTGGTAACAATGAGTGCCTCATCGGCATGATACATGGCAAGCTGTGCACCACGCTCAATACCTGCTGGACTGTCACAAATGATGTATTCAAACCCTAAATCTTCTGACAGCTCTTTGATGACGGCTGTCACACCTTCGTCAGTGAGTGCATCTTTATCACGAGTTTGTGATGCTGGCAAGATGTATAGGTTTTCAAGCTGTTTGTCTTTAACCAGTGCTTGACTTAGCTTGGCATTACCGCTGATGACATCAACAAAGTCATACACAATGCGGTTTTCACAGCCCATGATGAGATCAAGGTTGCGCAAACCCACATCAAAATCGATGATGACTGTCTTATATCCACGCTTGGCCAGACCTGCACCAAATGATGCACTGGTGGTGGTTTTGCCAACACCACCCTTACCTGAGGTTACTACAATGATTTTGGCCACAATGGCACTCCTTAAACACTTAAAATGTGAATTTTTATGAGCATAATGACTGCTGATTTTGCTAAAAATCGTTTAAGTTTATGATTTTATGAGCTTATTGTATCACTAATTACAGTTTTTGATATCAAAAAATCTATAATTGTTTATAAGGACTGATCAGCGGTAATGTCATGGTCATTTATGGTTAGATTGTCTGTATTGTCTGTTTTATTAAGCTTTCAACATTAAAAGCCAAATATGTTTAATTTAACCTATTTTTTTGGCTTGTTTGGGTGCATGACCTTAACAAGCTGCTTGCGAGGCTTTAGCCATCAAGCAGGGTGAAAATCAAACCTTTATTTTCGTCATAGCTGATTTGTACAGATTGATCAATCATCTCAACTGGAATGTCTTCACTTAGGCAATATGTGCCAGCCACTGATACTAAGGTTGGGTTGAATTTTTGGCAAAAAATGCGTGCGTCTTTATCCCCTGTTGCCCCAGCCACCAGCCGACCTAATCCGTGTCCATAGATGTGCAAACTATTATCTGTAATGGCTTCTGCACCCTGATTGACACCACCTATAATGGTCAAATCACCACCAAAATGGTGAATGCTTTGTCCTGAGCGTACCATTTGTGTATGTGCAACAGATGTGATGCTTGGTGTATCTTGCGATGGTTGAGATTGCTCGGTAAGCATTTCTTTTTTGGGTTCTGCTTTTGCTTCTAGGCGTTCAATGCGTTTGCCATCAGTGGGGAGGATTGCTAAGCGTAGCGTTTTGGCTTGCTTGCTTAATATGCCATCAACCACACCAATTGGCTGAACACCAAGTGACCAAAGTAAGTCCACAAGCTCGCTGAGTACCAAATCTACATCGCTATCAATGATTATAGGGACATTGCTCAGTGATTTTTTGGTGTTGATTAGGTTGGTTAATTCTGTCTGAATGTCGCCAAGATTGTCGGTGGTAATTTTGATTCGACTAAAAGTTAGCATTTTGCCGAATAATTGAAAGGCCTTACTCATAATCATTAACCATAAATAACAAAAATCAAACAACTAAATTGTAGCACTTTTTTGGCAATGAAAAAACACTTAAAGCAACTGATTGCTTAAAGATTTGGTATTTTCTTGATATTTGGGTGTTAGTGCTCTGATATGGCCATTTTGAGTTGCTCGTTATGCTTGTGCTGTTCAATCTTTATTTGCTGTTCAAAAGAAAATAATGCGTCCTCTAAAACTTGTGCTACCAAATCTTTTAAGATGGGTTGGTTAATATCAATATTGGCGATGCCGTGGGCGATTTGAACCATCAATGCGTCTATTGTCTGCTCGTCAAATAAGTGCGTACCAACCGATGTAGTAACATTTTTACCGATGCTTTTACCGATATTTGTGATTTGATTTTCAATCAGCGAGCCTGCCACAGGGATAAGTTTTAAATATTTGTGCAACTCTGGTGTATCAATGAGTGCTCGCTCTACTGCAAGACCAATATCATTTGGTAGTTGTTTGTTGATTTCATCATTAAAGGCAGCTTGCAATTTTGGGCTTAGTTCATTGCGTAACAGCTCTAAGATGGCACGCTCTATGGCATCACGATTGTTGTTGATGGCATTTTCAATGAGTGCGTCATGCATTTTTAAGCGTTTGATTTGTTCACGAAAATTATTGATTGCCGTCAAGATGACACGGTCAGAAAGTCCTTCTATCAGCATATTATAATAAAATTTACCTGAGTCAATCCATCGATTTGGGACAATGTTAATGCCGACTTTATGCAGGCGTCTGATGATTATGCCAGCACGCAGCAACCTTAATGCACGCAAGGCAGGAAAACACGCCAAGGCCTCGTACCAATGTACAAATGGAAAAAAGAACCAACGATGATAATGGTGATTGGCAATCGCAAACACCCAACGCAAAGCCAGCTCTGCCACCCAAAAGGCTGTAAAAATACCACCAATTGCCGTGATGATTTCATGATATTGTGTTTTATAAATCATCAGTACACCACCAACATTAAGCCATCTGGCAATATATTCGCTTAGCGTGCTCATAAGAATGCCATCTGTCAAAATCAGCATTAAATTCACCATAAGCAGTCCTAACATGATGATATCATAAGTGATTTTTAGGCGGTTTGGCTTATCCTCATGCTTGTTGCCAAATAAGGGTATGACATTATTAGGTGTTGTTTTAAATTGAGTGGTGTTAAGACTTTCTAACTTGGGTGTTTGTCGCATGAATATCACCAAAATGACTTTTTAATGTGCAAATGATCTCGATTGTATGAATCAATGCTATGCAAATAATGAAGCTTATCGAATCAAAGAATGCTAAGCCTGCTGATTAAAATCATTGAGCATCTTGTCAATGCGTGCATCTTTGGCTTGCCACACCTCATCTAGCCAGGCAAAAAACTGGTTTTGCACCTTGCTGTCATGAGTATATTCACCATTTTTTAGTGCATCAAACAAATCATTTGTCATCTTTAAATGGCGAATGTCCACGCCCAGTTGTGTCAGTCTGCCTTGCCAAAGGTCGCTGTATTGGGGTGCTCCATTGGGATAGACAAGCGTCATGTCAAGAATGCCGTCAATTTTGTCGCCAAGACTGTTGATGGCCAGTGCCAGTCCACCTGCCTTTGGTTTTAGCAGGTGCTTATAAGGTGAGTTTTGCTTGGCGTGCTTGGTGGGGGTTAGGCGTGTTCCTTCTAGATAATTAAGCAGTACAAAGGGTTTGTTGGCAAGTAACTGGCAAGCTCGTCGTGCTTCTTCAATGTCTCGGTTGGCAAGCTCTGGATTTTTTTGGATTTGTTCTTTGCTGTGGCGTTTCATCATTGGAAAATCCAAAAAATAAAAGGTTTGTCCCACAACAGGAATGTATATCAGCTCATGTTTGGTAAAAAAGCGTGTGATTGGTAAAATTCCTTCACTGACATATTGAATCACACTTGTATCCACCCAAGACTGATGATTGCAGATGAGCAAATATTTACCATCTGGTTTTAGATCATCGGGCATATTGATCCGCCAGTCTTTGGTGGGTAAAACCTTATCAATCATAAAATTATTGGAGCGAATCCAGTAATCTGCCATGCTGATGATGGCGTCGTCAGCCATCTTGGATTTGCCAAAAATCTTGGCAAGCCCTGCGACATAAAGCGGTACAGACAAGCCGAAGCTATTTGCTGCAATGCTACCTACACCGACAGCAAAGGAAACTTTTTGGGCAATGGCAGGCGACTTATCGTGTAATTTTTGAAAAAAAGGTAGGGTTTTTCTTGGTGTTTTCATCGTGGTTATGTCCTGATTGGCTGGTTTTATGCTTAAGATTTGTTTGCGTTGTTAAGATGGGTTTGGATTGCTTGGCCATACGGGTGTGGCAAATAATAAGCAAATAAATAGTAAAATGTGCAAAATTAGTATACAAGTACAAACTGGTTTTTTATTTTACCAAATTTTCATATAAAAAATTGGTAAATTTTTGTCAAAACTTTACCTGCAATTGATTTAATTTTTAGTATTGAATAAATATTTAATAATTTGGTATGAACAAGACAGTACATATGGGATACACACTGACAACAGACGAAAACTTATTTTCGGTTCATAATAATCAAGTTCGACCCATTGAATGAAAATTCAAGTTGATATAAATTTTAAGAATTTTAGGAGTGTGTATGAATAAGATGAAATCGTTGGCGATAATTGCATTGACATCTGGCATGGTGATCACTGGGTGTACCAGCACTGGTGGCATACAGACAAATGATTCGGCCAGTAGAGTGGGTTTGGGTGCATTGGCAGGGGCGTTAGCGGGTGTGGCCATCTCTCAGGCTACAGGAGGGGAGCAGACTGGGCGTGACGCCGCCATCGGTGCGGTGTTGGGTATGGGTGTGGCTACATACATGAGCAATCAAGAGGCTAAGCTAAAACAGCAAACCGCTGGCACGGGCATCAAGGTCGCTCTTGATCCTAAAACTAACAATATCAATCTTGCCATTCCAGAGGCGATTACTTTTAATGTTGGTCAATACAACATCAAGCCAAGTTCTTATCATGTCTTAAATCAGGTGGCTGATACTCTCAATGAATATCACCAGACCCATGTTCTGGTCAATGGCTATGCTTCGGTGGAAGGAGATGAATACGCCAACAAAATCTTGTCCCAAGACCGTGCTGCTGCTGTCGCTACATATTTATCATCACAAGGCGTAAGCAATGCACGCATTAGCATCATAGGTCATGGCGAGACCACAAAATTTGGTTCAAGATATGAGCCAAACCGCCGTGTTGAGCTGACCATCATTGCACCAAAAATGTGAACCGATGACCGTCTTTTCGGTTTTAGCCATTGGTTTTGTGCAAAAAATAAGAAATAAAATAAACAAAATGAGCTGGAATATTCTGGCCTTTTTGTTCATAAATTTTTATTCATAAATGAACTCAATAATTTTTGGTATAATTGCTTTTTAAATTTTGCCAGTCCAATCATGAATCTATCAGGGCTTTACCAAGCTTTTGCCAAAGCGGGCATTCGTTTAAGCATCACCAAAAAATGTGTAAAAAATATCAATTTTTGCATGAAGTTGGGTGAATGCCATGTCAGTGTACCAACTTTTGCAAGTGAAGAAGTCATTATTTTGGCTATTTACGCACGCCTGTCGTGGGCAAAGCAAGCGAATGAACGCTTGTGCCAAGTTCATGCTCAGCCACAAAGACGGCTGTTGACCTTATGGGGCAAACCCCATGATTTGCCTGATGATGACACTGAAGTTTTAAATATTTATAGACAGCATTTATCTGCAAAAATTCCCATGTTACAAAGTAAATGGCAACCGATTGTTGGTCAATCTGCTCACACTGTCCGTCTGCGTAAGATGAAAACTCGTTGGGGAACTTGTCATTTGGGCGACAGGCGAATATGGCTGTCGGTATATTTGGCGGCTTATCCTTATGAATGCACAGAATATGTGTTTGTGCATGAATTGTGTCACCTGATTCATGCCAATCATGGTACTGATTTTTGGTCAGAAGTCAAAAAAGCCATGCCAGATTATCAAAGATGGCATGGCTTATTAAAAGGGCGTGCTTAAACTCAAAATAAGTTTTAAAAAAGTATTTTTTAAAATGTGCCAACAGCACAGTAATCTTTTTGGGTGGCTGTCTTGCTGTCATTGGCCAGTGCATTACCAAAAATCTCGCTAAGTAATTGCACATCGTCTACGCGTGCATAGTTTAGGCGAGTAATAAAGGCAAGCCTGCGATGCGGGCCGCTTTCGGCAAGCGGTACAGCGGTGATGTCATGTGTGCCAACAAGCTGGTCAAGTGCCATTTTTGGAACAAGTGTCGTTCCCATGCCAGCAAGTGCCATTTGAATGATGGTGTTAAGACTGGCGTCAGAAAAGCCTGATTTTATCTCATTTTTATTCATTTGACATACCGACAGTACCTGCTCAGTCAAGCAATGCCCCTCGCCAAGTAAAAGTAAATTACTTTTGGAAAGCTCACTGCTTGTGATGTGTTTGAGGTTGGTATTACTACCATCTTTTGGGAAAATTGCAAAAAAGTCTTCCGACCAAAACTCAAAAGTGTGCAGGCCTTCAATGTGATAAGGCAGGGCGATGACAGCAGTGTCTATGTGTCCGTAACGAACCTGATCAATGAGTCGCTCGGTCTGTTTTTCGGTAACAGACAATTCAAAATTTGGATATTGTTCTTTGAGTGCTGGCAATACCTTGGGTAAAAGGTATGGGGCAACCGTTGGAATGATGCCAATGGTCATCGGATAGGCAAGGGGTGTCTGATGATTATGTGCGCGTGTTATTAAATCATTGATTTCACTAAATACACGCTGAGCTCTATCCAAAATCTCTTCACCGATGGGAGTGATTAATACCTGTTTATTGTTGCGTTCAAAAATTTGTGCATCAAGTTGTTTTTCAAGCTCAGCAATGCCCAAGCTTAGAGCAGACTGCGAGATGTTGCATTCTTCGGCAGCACGCTTAAAATGCTTGTGTTTAGCAACCGCAAGGGAAAATTCTAATTGGCGAAGCGTAATCATAAAAACCTACTTGATTAAATTTTAATTAAATTTGAAAAGTTAAAAATTACAAAATATCATGACTATTTTACACCTAAGTTTTATAAAACAAAACAAAATAATTAAAAGTTTTAAATGTAGAAGTGTAACTTTTTTGTTATGATAGAAGTAAATGGTAGACAACCACCATTTTTTTGCAACAACCTTGTAGTAATAAGTTTTTCAATTGATAATTTATATATAATAGGTAATATTATGACAGCTATCATCAATCAGCATATCCCAGAATTTACTACTGAAGCCTTTGTTAATGGTGAATTTAAAACCATTTCTACCGCTGATGTTAAAGGCAAATGGGCGATTTTTATGTTTTATCCACATGATTTTACCTTCGTTTGTCCAACCGAGTTAGAAGACATGGCAGACCATTACGAAGAGCTAAAAGCTCTAGGTGTGGAAGTGTACGCTGTTTCTACTGATACGCATTTTGTGCATAAAGCATGGCATGACGCATCACCTGCGATTGGTAAAGTTAAATACCCAATGCTAGGCGACGGTACAGGGGCGATTACTCGTGGCTTTAATGTCATGATTGACGGTCAGCACGCAGCCCTTCGTGGTACTTTCTTAGTAGACCCAGAAGGTCTGATTAAGGTTGCTGAAATTCATGATTTGGGCATTGGTCGCTCTGCCAAAGACATGATTCGTAAAGTCAAAGCTGCTCAATATGTACGAGACAATGACGGTGAAGTTTGCCCAGCAGCATGGGAAGCGGGTCAAGAAACTTTAAAACCAAGCCTTGATTTGGTTGGTAAAATCTAATATCTGAATTTGATTTAAGTTTGATAAAAAATCACCCTATTTGGGGTGATTTTTTGTTTTATGCTAAACATATAAAACAAAAAACCCAAGTGCTAAGGCTTGGGTTTTTGAGTAAGTTCATGAATTCATGCTTTGCTTTGTAGATAGTGAAACAGCTCGTCTTTTAGGCCAAGTTTTTTGCGTTTTAGGCCTTCAATTTCTTCGGCACGACTGGCATGAGCAACTGGGTCGTTTTCAAGTTTGGTAATTTCTTCGTCAAGTTCGTTATGCTCATCAAATAATTTTACAAAGTGTAGATCGTTTTCTGTTTTTAGTTTAGTGATAAGTTCTCGGTATTCTGGAAACATGACTGTTCTCCTTGGTTGGTTGGAAGATACCACAGTGGTGGCCACATTCTTATCTTATCAAGAATACCGCATATTGGCAAGTGATAAAGTAACGATTTTATCAAAACTCTTCGGTGTGTATTTGGTTGATTGGATATGATCAGCACTAATAATGGTTGAGCTTTAATAATCTTAGTGTTTAAAATTCTTAAATTTTCATTTTACATCGGTGCTTATATAATGAAATTATCCCAAATATTGTTTTAAAAAAAGGTAATAATCATGCTAGATCAGTCACTTTTAGACGCTGTTAAAAACTATGCCACCAATATGACTCACCCAATCCAAATCATCATTGGTCAGGGTGAACACACCAAACGAGCAGAACTTATTGATTTTCTTGAAAAAATTGCCAGTACTTCAGATAAAATTGGCTTTGATAAGACAGTCGTAGATACTGATCTTTCGCCCATGACTTTTAAGATTACCGCCAAAAACCGTGATACAGGTATTGTATTTAGTGGTATTCCAGGCGGCCATGAATTTACTTCGTTGCTGCTTGCGATTTTACATGCTGGCGGCCATACCATGAAACTAGATGAGGGTGTTCAAAATCTGGTTAAGCGTATCCAAAAGCCACTGAAATTTCAAACCTTTGTTTCGTTATCCTGTCATAATTGCCCTGATGTTGTGCAAGCACTTAATCAGTTTGCCATTTTGAATGATGGTATAGAAAATGAAATGATTGATGGTGGTGTGTTCCCCGAGCTTGTGGCAGCTAATAATATCCAAGGCGTGCCTGCGGTATTTTTGGACGGCAAGCCATTTTTAAATGGTAAGGTGGATACTGCACGCATTATTGATAAACTACAGTCTGAATATGCTGATCTGTTCGCCCCTGCTGAGATTGAGCAACTACAAACCCAAGATGTTACGGTGATCGGTGGTGGCCCTGCAGGTAGTGCGGCAGCAATTTATACAGCCCGTAAAGGCCTTAAAGTGGCATTGGTCGCCGATCGCATTGGCGGTCAGGTCAAGGACACCCAAGATATTGAAAACTTGATTTCCGTGCCACTCACCAACGGCAATCAGCTTGCAGGCAACCTTGCTATGCACATTAAAGAATACGACATTACTGTCAAAGAGCATGTCAGTGTGTCTGCTGTTGAAGAGATTAAGGGTGGTTATCAAATCACACTGAATACAGGAGAAAACTGGATTTCTCGTACGATTATCGTAGCGACAGGGGCAAAATGGCGTAAACTTGGCGTTAAAGGCGAAGATGAGAACATTGGTAATGGTGTGGCATATTGCCCACATTGTGATGGTCCGTTCTTTAAGGGTAAACCTGTGGCGGTTATCGGTGGTGGCAACTCTGGGGTAGAGGCGGCACTGGACTTGGCAGGGATTGTACAACATGTAACGGTGCTAGAATTCGGTGATAAACTGCGTGCCGACCAAGTGTTGATTGATAAAGCTGCGGCTCGTGATAACATCACCATCATCAAAAACGCAGCCACGATGGAAATTACTGCAAATGGTGGCAAGGTAGATGGTCTTATCTACCAAGATCGAAAAAGTGGTGAGAGTAAGACTTTGCCATTAAATGCGATTTTTGTGCAAATTGGTCTGGTGCCAAGCTCAGAAGTGGTGAAAGATTTGGTGAATATTACACCACAAGGCGAAATTGAAATTGATGCCAAGTGTCGCACCAATAAAGCGGGAATTTTTGCCTGTGGTGATGTAACCACCGTGCCATTTAAGCAGATTAATATTGCGATGGGCGAAGGTTCAAAAGCAGGTTTGTCCGCTTTTGAGTATCTGATGATGAATTCTTGATTCGTCATTGATTGGACAAAAAAACACGCTCATGATCGGGCGTGTTTTTTATTGGGGTTTAGGTGATGATTAAGGTTGTGGGGTTCTAACTTAATTTATATCATCTAATGATTTATCTTTTGTGTATGATAATCAATGATTTGCAAAATTTGTTTTATTTCAATTTTCTTCATAATATTTTCCATATATTCCCAATTTGGCTCGCCATTTTTATCAATCGGTAGCATAATGGTTTGTTTATTCATTCGTTGGGCATTGAATTTATAACCATATTGGTATTTTTCTTTTTGTTGCAAGATAATCGTTTTTAAGAATAAATATACCCATTTATTGGCATAATTTTTACTTTTTAATGCCAATCTTTTAACATCATCAGAAAAGATACACTCATAAGGGTGATAAAAATTTTCTACCACACTGCCATTATAATTAACGCCCAAAATATTTTTATCAAGACTGGCGTTGGTATTGCTCACAAATTCAGTAATGCCATTATTAAATTCAGTCGCTCCAATAAACGGCATATCACCACGAGTCATTTCTGATTTGGTTAAACGCACACCAGATTTAATAAAAAACACTTGACTTAATTTAAATGTCGCCCATACTACTCGGCTCGGCTCGGCTCGGCTCGGCTCGGCTCGGCTCGGCTCGGCTCGGCTCGGCTCGGCTCGGCTCGGCTCGGCTCGGCTCGGCTCGGCTCGGCTCGGCTAAGATATTGTATTGATTTAAATAAGAAAGTAAAGTCTCTATTTTGTCTTTTTCAATATTTTTGGTAAAATCTTCCATAAACTGCCAATTTGGATTACTATTGTTATCTATGGGTAGCATAATTTTTTGTGCCGATAATCTTTCATTGTTAATAGAATATCCGTGACTAAATTTGTCTCTCTGAATGGAAATCATTAGACAAATATATAACATTGCACTTTTTGTTAAATTTATTTTTGGTAATAGAGCGGTAACGTGGGTATCAAGTGCTGTTTGTGTGGATTGAATACGCCAAAGACCAAAAAGACGATGAATTGTTGGCAGAAAGCGAAAGGGATTTTGTCAGTTATTTAAAGGAAGTGGCGATATTATCAAAATAACAACATTTATTTGATAAATAAAATACCGCTATCAAAGATATTGTCATTAAAGGAGTAAAAAATGCACTTAAATACAACAACACCCACCAAACTCACTGTGGGCGACCATATTCGTGTGCTAAGTCCCTCATCGTCGGTTGCAAGTATTGGCGGATTTGACGCCAATTTGCCCGCCAAAGCACGGCTTGAGGCCTTAGGCTTTGTGGTGTCTTTTTCAAAAAATTACTTTAAGCACGATGTATTTGGTTCGGCAAGCATTCAAGACAGGGTGGATGATATTCACGAAGCGTTTTTGGACAACAGCGTCAAAGCCATTTTGGCAACGATTGGCGGATTTAATTGTAATGAATTGTTGCCTTATTTGGATTATGATTTAATCAAAAATAATCCCAAAATCATTTGTGGCTATTCAGACACCACCGCTTTATTAAATGCCATATATGCCAAAACAGGGCTGATCACTTATATGGGGGCAAGCTATTCGTCATTTAAAATGGATGTCTTGCAAGACTACCAAAGCACAATGTGGCTTAACGCAATGACCCAAACGCATTATACACTGACACCAAGCAAATATTGGTCTTCCGATGCATGGTACTTGCCCAATGCCCTACGCACCTTGTTTGATACACAATGGAAAATATACACCCATGGCATCGCCCAAGGCGTGATTATTGGCGGCAATTTGGCAACTTTTTGTTTATTAAATGGCACGCCATTTTCCCCAAAAAGCATCATTGAAAATCAAGCATATGTGTTGTTTTTGGAAGCGGCAGAAGGGTACACGCCACAAGATATTTTGCGTCAATTTACTGCTGTTATGCAAAATTATCCCAATCCACAAGCTTTGGTGCTCGGCAGATTTCCAAAAGAATGCCAAATGAATGAGCCGTTATTGCACGAAATGTTGTCCAGATTTGCTTATCTAAAAACCATACCTGTGATTTATGACACCGATTTTGCCCATACTCAGCCATTATTTACAATGGGTATTGGTGCAATGGCGTATGTGGATACACAAAAACTGTGTATTGAATGTTTTGAAACGACAAAATAGAATAATGGACAATTATTTGAAGTAGACGCAATGATTGAGTTCGGGGCTGTAGCAGATTAACAACCACCAATACTACAAAAATAAAGTAACTTGTTGTAAATTAAGTAAAAAATCTCAGAAAATACTGCTTGAATTTTTCGTAGCAGGTGTTACTACTAGAACAGCCAGTGATTTGCTTGAAATTCAGCAACCCTATCTTACCACAAAACACATCTTGTGGTAAGATATCATCTTAACCTAGAAGCCCAAACACTCTTTGATGGTGAAATAGAACTTAATGAAAGCTACTTTGGCGGCACTCGCAAGGCTAAGCGTGATCGTTGCCAGTAGTAAAAACTGCTGTATTTGGCTTATTGGAACTAATGGCAGAGTTTATACCACCCTAGTTAAAGACACCAAAACAGACACGCTTATGCCTATCATTGCAAGTAAGTCAAACTTGACAGTATCGTCTATACGGACAGCTACCGAAGTTACAATGTTATTGATGTGTCTAATTTAAACACTTTTAGATAAATCATCAAAAAGAGTTTGCAGATAAACAAGACAGGCAAGACCACATCAATGGCACCGAAAACTTCTGGTTACAAGCCAAAAGAGTGCTAATAAAATACAATGGCATTGACAAAAAACTTTCATCTTTTCATCAAAGACTTAGGTTAGATTTAGCTATGGTACACCATCTAATCAACTTAAAGTATTGAGAAAATGGTGTGGAATTTAAAATTTATCTGCTGCAGTTCCTAATTTTTTATTTAATTTTAATCACCCAATCAACTTCTTCAACAATTCATTCACCTGTGCTGGATTGGCTTTACCACGACTGGCTTTCATCACTTGTCCGACCAGTCCATTAAAGGCTTTTTCTTTTCCGCCTTTGTATTCATCGACCATTGCTTGATTGTTTGCCAGCACTTCTTTGATAATCGCTTCAATCGCCCCTGTGTCGGTGGTTTGTTTTAGCCCTTGCTCATCAATAATCTCATCGGCGGTTTTGTCGGACTCCCACAAATGATTAAATACTTGTTTACCAATTTTGGTGTTAATCGTATTATCGCTAATACGCATAATCAGCCCTGACAGTCGTTTGGCATTGATAGGGGAATTATCAATAGACAGCTCATTTTTATTTAACGCCCCCATTAAATCGCCCATAATGATATTGGCGGTGAGTTTGGTATTTTGTGTGCCGACAATATCCACCACTTGCAAAAAATAATCGGACAATTCTCGGCTACCATTTAATACATTGGCATCATAATTAGACAAACCAAATTCATCAATAAACTGTTGTTTTCTTTGGCTGGGTAATTGTGGCATTTTATCCTTAATTGCCTGCAAACTATCATCGGATATAATAACAGGCAATAAATCAGGGCAGGGGAAATAGCGATAATCGTTGGCTTCTTCTTTTTCACGCATTGCCCGAGTTTCATCACGCTCGGGGTCATAAAGGCGTGTGGCTTGAATGATTTTGCCACCGTCTTCTAATATATCAATTTGCCGTTCTACTTCTGATTTAATCGCTCGCTCAATAAAGCGAAATGAGTTTAAGTTTTTTAATTCACAGCGAGTGCCAAAGGGCGTATTGGGTTTATGCACCGAGACATTGATATCGGCACGAAAAGAGCCTTCTGCCATAATCGCATCGGATATGCCAAGCCAAGTAACCAGTTCGTGAATGGTTTTGACATAAGCGACTGCTTCGTCTGCCGACCGCATATCCGCTTCTGAAACGATTTCAATAAGTGGCGTGCCAGCACGGTTTAAATCCACGCCTGTCATATGGGGGACAGCATCGTGTACCGATTTGCCAGCGTCTTCTTCCAAATGGGCACGAGTAATGCCAATGCGTTTGGTGTATTCGTTTTTTTGCCCTGCATTGACCAAAATATCAATATGCCCTTTGCCCACAATTGGATTGGTCATTTGCGTGGTTTGATAGCCTTTGGGCAAATCTGGATAAAAATAGTTTTTGCGGTCAAAACTGTTGTATTGTCCAATTTGGGCATTGACCCCCAAACCAAACATTACCGCCTTTTCAATCACCGCTTCATTTAATACAGGCAATGCCCCTGGAAAACCCAAATCCACAATATTGGCTTGGGTGTTGGGACTTGCCCCAAAAGCGGTGGGGGCATTAGAAAAGATTTTGCTTTGGGTATTTAATTGGCAATGAATCTCAATGCCGATAACCACTTCATAGCCGTCAATTAAAAGATTGGGTGTGTTCATAAAAATTTTCCTATAACAATTTAATTTGATTAAGGTTTAATGTGTATCAAGCCATTAAAATAGGTACGCCGTCATATTGCTTAATTTTGTCATCAACCGTTATTAACACCAAATTTTCGGTTTTAGCTTGGGCGATTAAAATTCTGTCAAATGGGTCTTTGTGGATTTTTTGCATATTTCGCACGGCAATGGCGTGTCTGCTGTTGATTTTTAATTCTTTAAAATCTTCTTGCAAGAGTGTTTGATAAAGTAAAAAAGGTTCTACCAAATCATCATCTTGTACTTTTTCATTGCTTAATTTAATGCCAACTTCCCAAATGCTCGCAGGGCTAAACCATAATTCATTGCGATAATCACTGACGATGAGTTTGACTGATTTGCTTAATTTTGGACTGTTTTTTAATGCCCATAACAAAATATGCGTATCTAGCAAATATCTCATACATCAAAATCCATAATTTCAAGGTCATCAAAATCATCAGGGATTTTAATATCTGGCAATGCTCCCAAACGATAGGGGCGATTCTTTGGCATTGGTGCAATATCGGCTTTTTGATGTAATAAAAAATAAGGTTCAGACACTTTTTGAAAAAATTCTGCCAAATTGTCTTTACCAATGGTTTGTATCAATTTTTGGTAATACATATCATCAACTTCAAAACTAATCGTTTGCATTATTGCTCCAATATCCAATGATGAGTTAATCTTTAATTCTTGCCATTGCTTTTAATTCTTGCCATTGTATAAGCATTGACAAATTGACCGTTTCTAAATGCAAAAGCGGTGTGCTCACCTTCAATTTCAAAACCAAACTTTTGGTATAGGCTAATGGCTTTGTGATTGTCGGTATAAACGGTTAATTCTAGGCGTTTTAGATTTAGCCAATTATCCGCCAATTCAATAATATGTGCCAATAATGCCTTACCAACGCCACGCCCTTGATGTTCATCAGACACGGCAATGACAAAATTGCCAATATGATTTCGTCTAGGGTTGGTTTCAATGCGTAAAGCAATATTGCCAACCACTATTTCACCGTCATTGTTCTTGATAATCGCCACAAAAGAATGCACATTATCAGGAATATTACCGAGCCACTTTTTCCAATTATCGTTTGATTGGCTAGGCAGGTGCAAAGTCTGGGTAAAAACGCTAGGATTGCTATAAAGTTTTTGCATTCCGTCTGAATGTTTTTGTTCGGTGCGGACGATTGCTGGTTGCATTTGACACTACCTGTTGGGTGTTTATTTGGTCATTATTTATTTGTAAATCGCTTATTAAGTAAGCAATCATCAAACCGCAAACAATACTCTAATCATCGCATTTAGCCGTTCTCGGTCTTGTGGGCTATTGTGTTGTTTGATGATTTGTTGGACATCGCTATCAAAACAATTTGCCAAGTGCGATTGCTCTTTTAATGACCTTTGTGCTTGGGCGATTAGGGGGTGTTTGATGGGCTTGGCATTGTCAAAATCAAACCCATCAAAATAGCTAGCGTCTTCTTTGATATAATCGCTCATGATTTTTCTCCGCTTTAATGGCTGTAATTAACCGAATGATATCGCCTCGTTGTGTCCAACCGACGACCAAAAGCTCTGCTTTTTCACTTAAACCAATGGTAATAAATCGCTGTTCGTGATAATCAAATCTTTTGTCTTCGTAGGTTAATCCATTTTCATCAAAAAATACTGTACAAACTTCTTTAAAATTTAGACGATGTTCTTTTTGTACCAATGCTTCTTTGACATCGTCCCATTCAAAGTTTAAACCATATAAAGTATAACTCAGTGTTGGCATTATTTATTCCTAAATTTAGCTCAGACACTTACCCCAAATCCGCCATTTGGGTATGAAAATCGGTTGCCCCTTGATAAGCGTGGGCGGTATTTAAAAGCGTATTTTCCGCCCAATGTTTGCCAATCAATTGTAAACCCACAGGCAAGCCGTCCACAAAGCCCACAGGGTGCGACAAACTTGGCAAGCCTGCCAAATTCACGCCAATGGTGTACACATCGCCCATATAAATCTCGGCAGGCGACAGATTTTCGCCGATTTTGTAGGCGACCGTTGGGGCGGTGGGCGTAGCGATGATGTCGCAGGCTTCAAAGGCCTTTAAAAAGTCATTGACAATCAAACGGCGAACCTTTTGGGCTTTGATGTAATACGCATCAAAATAGCCCGCAGATAGGGCATAAGTCCCCATAATGATACGCCGCTGCACTTCCACGCCAAAACCTTCGGTGCGAGAACGAGTATAAAGGTCGGTCAAATCTTTGGGATTTTCACAGCGATAGCCAAACCGCACGCCGTCATAGCGAGACAAATTGGAGCTGGCTTCGGCAGGGGCAAGCAAATAATAAGTCGCCAAAGTAATTTGTGGGTCGGTCAAATTGATGTCCACCAAAGTCGCCCCCAAATTTTCATAAACTTTTAAGGCAGATTGGATGGCGTGTTTGACGCTGTCGTTTAACCCTTTGCCAAAATATTCTTGGGGAATGCCAATTTTTTTGCCTGCTAAGGGTTTATCGCTTGACGGCATTGCCAACAAATTGGCGGTCAAATTGTCCTTGGGGCGGTTGATACTGGTGGCGTCTTTGGGGTCAAAGCCTGCCATCGCTTCTAATAAATACGCACAGTCCAATGCCGATTTGCCAAAACTGCCTGCTTGGTCAAGGCTTGATGCGTAGGCAATCATACCAAAGCGAGACACTCGCCCATAGGTGGGCTTGATGCCTGTCAAACCACAAAAAGAAGCAGGCTGGCGAATAGAACCGCCTGTGTCCGAGCCTGTCGCCACAGGCACAAATCCCGATGCCACCGCCGCTGCCGACCCGCCAGACGAACCCCCTGGCACACGGCTTGTATCCCAAGGGTTATGCACCGCCCCAAAATACGAAGACTCGTTGTCCGACCCCATGGCAAACTCGTCCATATTGGTTTTGCCAAGACAGACAAAGCCAGCGTTGGCGACATTTTGCACCACCGTGGCATCATAGGGCGAGACAAAATTGGCAAGCATTTTTGAGCCAGCACTGGTCAAAACGCCTTGGGTGCAAAGGTTGTCTTTGTGTGCCATTGGCACGCCAAGTAGGGGGCGGTTGTCGCCGTCTGCACGCAGTTTGTCGGCAAGTTCGGCGTGTTCTAATGCCAGCTCTGGCGTAACCGTGATAAAGCTGTTTACCGCCTTGTCGTGCTTGGCGATACGGTCTAAAAAATGCTGGGTCAATTCCACCGAGCTAAATTGTTTGCTTTGAAGACCGTCTGACAATGCTTGGACGGATAGGGTGTGTAGGTCTGTCATTGTTTTTCTCTGATTTTTAAATTTGTTTTGGGAAATAAAATTTATTAAGGCAAATTAAGCAATCACGCTTTTTAGCTTAGGGCGAAATTTGGCTTAGGGCAAAAAAGTTATCACTCAATCACTTGTGGCACAAGATATAATCCGTCTTGCACTTTTGGGGCAACCGTCTGGTTTAATTCACGATTGACCGCTAAACCGTTTAAATCCACCACATCATCACGCAAGCGTTGGTGCATATCGTGGACATTGTTTAAGGGCTTGACATCATCGGTATTCACATCGGATAAAATATCCATCATTTGTAAGATTTTACCGATGTCTTGGGCGTAATCGTCCGCCAATTTTTCATCAATGGCAAGGCGAGAGAGTCTGGCGGTATTTAAAATGTCGCTACTTGATAAAGTATCACTCATGATGATTTCCTGTTTAAAGTTTTTTTGTGAATCAAAGTTTCTTGTAAAAAATATCAAGAAAAAGCGGTTAAAATGTTATTAATTTTAGCATAATTTGCAAGCTGACAAAATCACTAATATAACTTTGTTTTTAAAGTTTTTGACAAAATGAACAAAAAGTGAAGTTAAAGTGAAGTTGTTTGCATCATTTGTTAAACTTTCTTGTAAAAAATAGTAATTTTTTGGGAAATACACATGATTTTTTGGGTGTAAAAAGGTATAATTCACCGTTAATTAATTTTTATCTGACGCAAAAACACTTAAAACCTTCTTGATAAAGTGTGTGCGTCTTGTCTGTTGTTTTGCTTAATTTTTTTTGGAAAAGCTAGCCATGAATTTGTTTGGATTTTTATCAACCAATATTGCCATTGATCTTGGCACGGCAAACACGCTGATTTATACTCCTGGTAAAGGGGTGGTGCTTGATGAGCCAACAGTCGTTGCTTTGCGTGCTAATCGTACTCAAAACCCCACTATTGCGGCGGTAGGTATTGATGCCAAACAAATGCTTGGTCGCACCCCTGATAATATCATGGCAATTCGCCCATTAAAAGATGGTGTGATAGCTGATTTTGAAGTTACCCAAAAAATGCTCAAACATTTTATCACCAAGGTTAAGGCACGCCGTTTTTTGGCAAACCCAAATGTCGTGGTTTGTGTGCCTTGTAAATCAACTCTGGTTGAGCGTCGTGCCATTGAAGAGGCAGTGCGTTCGGCAGGAGCGAACAGTGTGCATATCCTAGAAGAGCCGATGGCGGCCGCGATTGGGGCAGGTTTGCCTGTGCATGAAGCGAGTGGCTCTATGGTGGTGGACATCGGTGGCGGTACCACCGAGATTGCGGTGATTGCCTTATCTGGCTGTGTGTACGCTGACTCTATCACCGTAGGTGGTGATAAATTTGATGATGCAATCATTCATCATGTCAAAAAAGTGCACGGCTGTTTCATTGGCGAGACAACCGCTGAGCGTATTAAGGTAGAGGTAGGTACAGCAATCTTTGATGAAAATGAAAATTTGGAGGTTGAGGTGCGTGGGCGTAGTATGGCAGAAGGCGTGCCAAAAACTTTTACGGTCAATTCTAAAGAAATTCAAGCGGCACTTGCTGAGCCACTGTCTGCGATTGTATCAAGTGTTAAAGAGACTCTTGAGCAGACACCGCCAGAGCTTTCATCAGACATTGCTGAAAATGGCATCATGCTGACAGGTGGCGGTGCTTTACTTCGCAATCTTGATAAATTATTATCTAAAGAAACTGGACTACCTGTAACGGTGGCTGATGATCCGTTGACTTGTGTGTCTCGTGGGGGTGGTAAGGCATTGGAATTTATTCATGACAAGTCGTTGAATATGATTTTTGTGTAATGATGTGTGATTGCACGATATGATTTTTATTGAATGATTTATAAGATGCTTTAAATAAAAAAATAAGAAATAAAAAACAGGTAATTCAATTAAAATCATTGATTGGATAAAAATCTGATTAAGCGGTGTGAACTCACCGCTTTTTGCTTTATAAAGTGAAAATGATGCTTTTGGTCTGATTTGATAAGCTGGGTTGGTAGAATTATGTTGCTGAGTATTTTTTCCCAAAAACCGCTATTTGTACGCACGACATTTGCTTTTTTGGTTCTTGCACTGATTTTGATGTTGCTTGACAGTCAAAAACCAGAATGGTTCCAATCGTTGCGTAGTGCCAGCCATGCTTCCATGCAACCGATTTATCAGATGTCTCTCATGCCATCTTTTGTTGCTCATTATACAGATGGTGCCTTTCAAAGCAAAGAATCGTTACGCCGTGAAAACATTCGCTTGCAAACGGAATTGTTGCAAGCCAAAGTGCAATTGCAGCAACAAGATTATCTCATTGCTCAAAATGCTCGGCTAAAAGGCATTTTGTCCACCACAGAGTCTGCCAAACACGATTTGCTGCTTGCTCAGGTGATTGGTACGGATTCTAACCCGCTAAAACAAATCGTCGTTCTTAATAAAGGTGCAAATGATGGCGTAAAAATTGGGCAAACGGTGATTGATGAAAATGGCATTTTAGGACAGGTGATTAACACTTACCCAAACACATCTCGTCTTGTCTTGATTACAGATGAGCAGCAGTCGGTGGCTGTGGTCATAGCGCGTACAGGTCAGCGTGCTGTGGTTTCTGGCAGTGGTCGACCTGATGGTCTGAATTTAAACTACATATTTAAGACTTCCGATGTACAGGTGGGCGATGAGTTGATTTCGTCAGGTCTTGGCGATCGATTACCAGCAGGCTATCATGTGGGGCGAATTGTGGATATTGATACGACACGCACAGATGATTTTTCTGATATTAAGGTTGTGCCTGCGGCTAATATTATAAACAGTGGTTATGTGCTGATTTTAAAACCAAAACATTCTTAGGGCTTGGCATGAATTCAATGTTGTTTTTGCTACTTGGCATCGTTTCAAGTTTTGTTGTGGCATCAGCGATGAATGTCTACCCACTTTCTTTCATGCTTGCCAATTTTCGTCCGATGTTTTTGGTGCTTGTGCTGGTATTTTGGTTAATGTATCGGCCGACCATCATGCGTGTTTGGGTTGTGTTTTTAATTGGGCTTGTGTCTGATTTGTTATTAGATACGCATTTGGGTCATCAAGCGTTTTGTGCGGTATTGATGAGCTTTGGCTTGCGAGTGCTATTGATTTATATCAAAGAGTTGACCTTAAAAAATGCGTGGTTGTGTGCAAGCATTGCCCTGATTACTTATCGACTCTTACTGGGGATTTTGGAGTCCTTTGGGCATGGTTTTGTTTGGGCACAGCTTGGTTCGCTTTTGATGAGTATTTTGGTGTTTCCATTATTTTGGTATCCTTTGTATTGGATTAATGGACAGCTCAAAGAGCGTGCTTGGTAGGTCATTGCATAAAATTCTTATGACCATATGATTAAGTAAAATTTAAAAAACCAATCAATTCAACCATTAAATCGGTAAACATTCATGCGAATTATTTTGGCATCAACATCACCACGCAGGCAACAGCTCTTAAATGGGGTGGGTCTGAATTTTACAACAATGGCGGCCAACATTGATGAAACTTGGCAAGACAACGAATGTGCACAAGCGTATATTGTACGCATGGTAAAAACGAAGGCCAAAAAGGCGTGCCAAGAGATAAATGACAAGGCTTTAGTCATTACCGCTGATACAATAGGCGTGCTTGATGATGGACAAGTGCTGACCAAGCCCAAAGATCGTGGCGATGCTTTTGCCATGTGGGATAAATTGTCTGACAGCACGCATGAGGTTTGGACAGCCGTATGTGCCAGTGTGGTGGATGCTGGTGAAATTATTTGCCAAGAGTGGATTGTTTGTCGCACACAAATAAGTTTTGTTGAGCTGACCGATGAAATGAAGCAACGCTACTGGGATACAGGTGAACCAATTGATAAAGCAGGAGCGTATGCCATACAAGGTGGTGCCATGGCATGGGTACGCACAATGAATGGCAGTTATACTAATGTGGTAGGTTTGCCAGTTGCTCAGACTCTAGAATTGATTGAGCGTATTTGTGGTCGGTTGGTTAATTAAAATGGCAGAGGGGATTTTAATCAGTCGTACTTTTGGACAAGTTCGCACCGCACTTGTTGCAGACGGTGTGGTGCGAGAAATTTTTTGTGAGCAAGCTGATGATGCAGGACTGGTGGGTAACATCTATCTTGGTAAAGTGGTTCGTATTATATCGCAGATGCAGGTGGCTTTTGTGGATATTGGTCAATCGCAAATGGGATTTTTGCACATTGATGATATTCATCATGTCAAGCACGCCAAGACCGACCAGCCTAAAATCACACAATGCATTCATCAAGGTGAGCGTCTGCTTGTACAAGTTACCAAAGATGAAACGCATACTAAGGGTGCTAGGTTGACAACGGGTATCGCCTTGTCTTCAATGCACCTTGTGTATCGTCCTTATGACGAACAACAAGTACAAGTATCATCTCGGTTGGCACAAGATGAAAAAAAGCGTCTGCGTCATGCTCTGCAAGCCTTTGTTGAAAATAACGATTTGACAGGCAGTGTCATTGTCCGTACCAATGCCGAGGCTGTTGATTTGGCGGTTCTTCAAATGCAGACAGTTCAATTAAAGAGTCGGTGGCAACAGATAACCCAAAAATCCAGCCAAGCAAAACTCAGCAGGGCTGAGCATATGCTCATAGAGGCGGAATTACCTTTGGCGTTACGCAATTTAAGAGAATGGGTGAGTAAGCGTACAGAATGGATTGTAACCGATGACGGTAAGCTTTACGAGTCGGTATTGGCATATACCCAAAATATGCTCAATGACACCGCACCGATTAAGGTGGATTTTTATCAAGCTAGGATACCGCTTTTTGAGGCTCATGGCATAGAGTTTCAGTTGCAAGAGGCACTAAAAAGACAGATAAAATTACCATCAGGAGCGTATCTTGTATTTGATAAGACAGAAGCCTTAGCAACCATTGATGTGAATACAGGTGCATTTACTGGTAAGCATTGCGAACAAATATCAATTTATCAGACCAATATAGAAGCGGTGAATGAGATTGCTAGACAGATTCGCTTACGCAATTTGGGTGGTATGATCGTCATTGATTTTATTGATATGAAAGATAAAAGACATCAAGATGCTGTACTTACTGCGTTAAAATCTGCCATCAAAACTGACCGTGCTAAGGTGTATGTAGCAGGCATGAATGAGCTTGGGCTGGTAACACTGACTCGCCATCGTACGCATGACAGCTTGTTGCAACAGTTATGTGAGCCCTGCCAAGTCTGTGATGGTAGTGGATATATCAAGCGTGTTGACACGGTGGCTTTTGAGATTATTCGCAAGTTATTAGCCAAAATTGGTACACATTCAGAGCTTAGTATTGTGGCAAATCCTTTAGTCGTTGAGTATTTGCAAACCAAAGAACAGCAGACCGTGCACGACCTTGAGCGACTGATGGGCAAAACCATCTATTTGCGTGCAGATTCAGACTATCATTTGACACAGCACGACATCGTTTATTGTTAATTGCCTGGCTGATTTGCATATTTGTTTTTGATATGTTGTGTCAAAATGATAAAAAGTTGGTGCTCACAACAATCAAATGGTCTGTCAAATCATCTGTAATAACATGTAGCTTTCACAAAAAACTCTTGTATTTATCCAAAATTAGTGTATAATACGAGTTCATTATATTTTAGCGTTGTGCTTTTTAATCCGCTCTGTCGTGATTGAAAAGAATGAATTTGATAAAAATTATTCTCTACAAATGTGATAGAGAACTTAAAAAAGACAACGCCACAGCCAAAGCATCGTTTTTGGCACTATAACAACACCCCTGCTGTCAGAATATTTTTGCATGACGGGCAGGGATTGGATTTTTTTTGCCAAAAGCAATGCTCTTGGCAAAAGATTTATGAAACGGTATGGCTGAAATCATCTTTATGATGACGGAAGTTTTATAAAGCACTTAATTTAGGAGCTTGTTGGCATGGCTAACCAGAGAATCCGTATCCGACTAAAATCTTTCGACCATCGTCTGATTGACCAGTCGGCACAAGAGATTGTCGATACTGCAAAGCGTACAGGCGCACAAGTTTGTGGTCCTGTTCCCTTGCCGACTCGTATTGAGCGGTTCAACGTATTGACATCACCACACGTCAACAAAGACGCTCGTGACCAGTATGAAATTCGCACTCACAAACGCATGATTGACATCGTTCAGCCTACTGATAAAACAGTAGACGCACTGATGAAACTAGATTTGGCGGCTGGTGTTGATGTTCAAATCGCCTTAGGCTAATTGAACGGTACTGGTTTAATATTAAACTATTATTAAAGTAAGAGGTCTAAAATGGCGATTGGTTTAGTCGGTATTAAGCGTGGTATGACCCGAATCTTTACTGAAGCAGGTGCATCTATCCCTGTAACAGTAGTTGAGGTTGACGCAAACCGCATTTCGCAAATCAAAACAGTAGACACCGATGGCTATAACGCAATTCAAATCACCACAGGTGAGCGTCGCGATAGTCGTGTCAATGCTGCTCAAAAAGGACACTTCACAAAAGCTGGCGTTGCTGCTGGTCGTGGTGTTTGGGAATTCCGTGCAGACGAAAGCGAATTAGAAGGTCGTGAAGTTGGCGCAGACATTTTGTTAGATTTATTTGAAGTTGGTCAGTTAGTTGATGTTACTGGTCAATCTAAGGGTAAAGGCTTTCAAGGTGGTGTTAAACGCCATAACTTCCGTACTCAAGACGCAACTCACGGTAACTCTGTATCGCATCGTGTACTTGGTTCTACTGGTCAAAACCAGACACCAGGTAAAGTATTTAAGGGCAAAAAGATGCCTGGTCAAATGGGTAACAAGCGTGTTACCGTTCAAGGCCTTGAAATCATGTCTATCGATGCTGAAAAAGGTGTACTAGTCATCAAGGGTGCACTTCCAGGTGCTAATGGTGGCGATGTTATCGTACGTCCGTCAGTTAAAGCCTAGTAAAGGGGATTAATGTGAATTTAAAAACTGTTACAGGTGCGGCGGTTGAACTATCAGAGACTACTTTTGGTCGTGAGTTCAATGAAGCCTTGGTACACCAAGTAGTAACTGCTTACCTAGCTGGCGCTCGTCAAGGTACTCGTGCACAAAAAACTCGTGGCGAAGTATCAGGCGGCGGTAAAAAGCCGTGGCGTCAAAAGGGTACTGGTCGTGCTCGTGCTGGTTCTATCCGTAGCCCAATTTGGGTTGGTGGTGGTCGTGCATTTGCAGCAAAACCACAAGACTGGTCTCAAAAAGTAAACCGCAAAATGTATCGTGGTGCGATGCAGTGCATTTTAGCCGAATTAGTACGCCAAGAGCGTTTGGTATTGGTCGATGACATCACTGTTGACACACCAAAAACCAAAGGTTTGATTGCTAAATTGGCAGAACTAAATGCACCTCGTGCGTTGATTGTTACTCACGAAGTTGATGAGAACTTGTATTTAGCTGCTCGCAACATTCCACATGTTAATGTTTTGGGTACTCGTGAAGTTGATCCAGTAAGCTTGGTTTCTTTTGACAAAGTTATCATGACAGTTGAAGCTGCCAAACAATTTGAGGAGACACTAGCATGAGTAATGCAAGATTATATCAAGTGTTAAAGGCCCCAGTATTCTCTGAAAAATCTCAGCGTCTGGGCGATAGTCTTGGTGTTCAAGTTTTCAAAGTTAACAGCAATGCTACCAAGCGTGACATCAAACAAGCTGTTGAACTAATGTTTGAAGGTGTTGAAGTTGTTAAAGTAAATACTTTGAACACCAAAGGCAAAACCAAGCGTTTTGGTCGTGTCGTTGGCAAACGTTCTGATGTCAAAAAAGCGTATGTTACCTTAAAAGCAGGTTCAGACGTACAAATCGGTGCTGGTGAAAAAGTCACTAGTGAAACAGCGGCTAACGAATAAGGATTAATATCATGCCTATCGTAAAAGCAAAACCTACATCACCAGGTCGCCGCTTTGTTGAAAAAGTAGTGCATCCACACCTTTATAAAGGTCGTCCCTATGCACCGCTTGTTGAATCAAAAGCAAAAACTGGTGGCCGTAACAACAACGGCCGTATCACCACTCGTCATATTGGCGGTGGTCATAAGCAGCACTATCGTCTGATTGACTTTAAGAGAAATAAAGACGGTATCGTTGCAACTGTTGAACGCATTGAGTACGATCCTAACCGTACCGCACATATTGCACTGCTTAAATATGCAGATGGTGAGCGTCGTTACATCATTGCACCTAAAAAATTGGCTGTAGGCGATCAGGTTCAGTCTGGTGAGGGTTCTCCAATCCGTCCAGGTAACTGTTTGCCACTTAAAAATATCCCAGTGGGTACTGTTATTCATAATATTGAACTAAAAATCGGTAAGGGTGCTCAAATTGCTCGCTCTGCTGGTGCGGCAGTTCAATTATTAGGTAGAGATGGTGCTTATGTGATCGTTCGTTTGCGCTCTGGCGAAACTCGCCGTATTCATGCAAATTGCCGTGCGGTTATTGGTGAAGTTTCTAATACTGAAAATAACCTTAAATCGCTTGGTAAAGCAGGTGCAGCGCGTTGGCGTGGTGTTCGTCCTACTGTTCGTGGTACTGCGATGAACCCGATTGATCACCCACACGGTGGTGGTGAAGGACGCAACTTTGGTAAACACCCAACCAGTCCTTGGGGTCAGAAAGCTAAGGGTCTTAAAACCCGTTCTAATAAGCGTACTGACAATATGATTATCCGTCGCCGTCGTGCCAAGAAATAAGGAATAATTTAATGCCTCGTTCATTGAAAAAAGGTCCATTTATCGATGCGCACTTGTTTGCCAAGGTTGAGAACGCTCTTGAAACAAACAATCGTAAACCAATTAAGACTTGGTCTCGTCGCTCGATGATTCTACCACAAATGGTAGGTCTAACTATCTCAGTTCACAATGGCCGCACTCATGTGCCAGTTATTGTAAGTGAGCAAATGGTTGGTCATAAACTTGGTGAATTCGCTCCGACCCGTTCATATCGTGGTCATGGCGTTGATAAAAAATCTAAGAGATAAGGTGCTGCCATGGAAGTAACTGCAAAATTACGTGGTGCCGCAATTTCGGCACAAAAAGTAAGATTGGTTGCGGACGAAGTTCGTGGTAAGCCAATTGAGCGCGCTTTGGACATCTTGACTTTTAGCAATAAAAAAGGTGCTAAGTTAGTTAAGAAATGCCTACAATCAGCAATTGCTAACGCTGAACATAATAATGGTCTAGACATCGATACTTTGCGTGTTTCTACCATCTATGTTGATGAAGGTATTACTTTGAAGCGTATTATGCCCCGTGCTAAGGGTCGTGCTGACCGTATCAGCAAGCGTACCTGTCACATCACTGTTAAAGTAGGAGCATAATCATGGGTCAAAAAGTTCATCCAATTGGTATTCGCTTAGGCGTTATCAAAAAGCACAATGCAAACTGGTATGCAAGCCCAAAGCAATATTCAGAATATCTATTAAATGACTTTAAAGTGCGTGATTTTTTACGCAATAAGTTAAAAGAAGCAATGGTGAGTAACATCAGCATTGAGCGTCCTACTGGTGCAGCTAAAATTACCATCCATTCGGCTCGTCCTGGTGTCATTATTGGTAAGCAAGGTGCTGATATTGAAGCTCTTCAAAAAGAACTTACCAAGATCATGGGTGTTCCAGCACAAGTGAACATTCAGGAGATTACTCAGCCTGACTTAGATGCTCGTCTGGTAGCTGTTGGTATTGCCAGTCAGTTGGAACGCCGTGTTATGTTCCGTCGTGCGATGAAGCGTGCTGTACAAAATAGTATGCGTTCAGGTGCTCAGGGTATTAAAGTTGAGTTATCTGGTCGTCTAGGTGGTGCAGAGATTGCTCGTACTGAATGGTATCGTGAAGGTCGTGTACCTCTACATACTCTTCGTGCTGATATTGATTATGCAGAAGTTCGTGCAGAGACCACTTATGGTACTATCGGTGTCAAGGTTTGGATTTTCCGTGGTGAAGTCCTAGACGGCATGAACAGTGTTTATAACCCAGTGGTTGAAGAGAAAGCTCGTGCGCCTAAGCGTCGTGGCCGTACCAACAACCGTCGTAATTCAGACAAGGGGTAAGCTATGTTGCAACCAAAACGTACCAAATTCCGCAAAATGCACAAAGGCCGTAATACTGGTCTTGCCCAGCGTGGCAACACCGTTGCATTTGGCGAAATTGGTCTAAAATCTATCGGTCGTGGTCGTATGACTGCTCGTCAAATTGAAGCGGCTCGTCGTACCATCACTCGTCGCATTAAGCGTGGCGGTAAAATTTGGATTCGTGTATTCCCAGATAAACCAATCACCGAAAAACCTTTAGAAGTTCGTATGGGTAAAGGTAAAGGTCCTGTAGAGTACTGGGTAGCTGAAATTAAGCCAGGCAAAATGCTTTATGAAATTCAAGGTGTTAGCGAAGAATTAGCTCGTGAAGCCCTAACTTTGGCATCGGCGAAGCTACCTTTCAAAACGACTATTGTTAAACGGACGGTTATGTAATGAAAACCAACGAATTGCGCGAAAAATCAGTAGAAGAGTTGGCTCAATTGCTTGACGAAAAGCAGCTTGATGCATTCCGTCTGCGTATGGCAAAAGCTACGGGTCAGCTAGGCAATACCTGCGAAGTTAAAGCAAATCGTCGTACGATTGCAAAAATTTTAACTTTGATTAACGAAAAACAAAGAGGCGACGCATGAGCGAGAACACCCAAACTCAAGAAGTTGGCGTTGTAACTGGTAAAGTTGTCAGCAACAAAATGGACAAGTCTATCACTGTCCTAGTTGAACGCCAAATTCGCCACCCAATGTATGGTAAACAAGTTCGCCGTTCTACCAAGCTAAAAGCTCACGACGAGAACAATGTTTGTCAAGAAGGCGATATCGTTCGTATCAAAGAAACTCGACCTATCTCCAAGACTAAGACTTGGACTTTGGTAGATGTGATTGAAACAGCGGTAAAAATTTAAGTTATTTGCATTAGAAGTCATTTGCTAGTATAATGTACATCTTTTTAGGTGTTCATCTGTTAAATATATGCAAATACTGCATATATTTAACAACGAATGGCTTTTATTGCTTTATTTATTATGGAGTAATGCGATGATTCAGACTGAAACAATGCTGGAAGTTGCAGATAACAGTGGTGCTCGCCGTGTACAGTGCATTAAGGTACTAGGTGGTTCGCATCGTCGTTACGCATCAGTTGGTGATATTATCAAGGTAACGGTTAAAGAAGCCATTCCTCGTGGTCGTGTTAAAAAAGGCGACGTGATGAATGCGGTTGTTGTACGCACCAAAAAAGGCGTGCGTCGTCCAGATGGTTCTGTACTACGTTTTGATGACAATGCAGCAGTTATTTTAAACAATAACAAAGCTCCAATTGCAACTCGTATTTTTGGACCTGTTACCCGTGAACTACGTGGTGAGCAATTCATGAAAATTGTTTCACTAGCACCAGAAGTACTGTAACCTTTTTTAGAGGCATCCTATGGCAAAGTTACGCAAAGGCGATACCGTGGTTGTGATTGCTGGCAAAGATAAAGGCAAGCAAGGCACAATTTTGGCGGTTAAAGCAGACCGTGTAAAAGTTGAAGGCATTAACATTGTGACCAAACACCAAAAACCTAACCAAGCGTTAGGCAAAGAAGGTGGCATCGTTAAGCAAGAAGCATTTTTACATATTTCAAATGTTGCGATATTCAACGCAGCAACCCAAAAGGCAGATCGTATTGCTTACCAACTGAACGAAGATGGCAAAAAAGAACGCATCTATCGTTCAAATGGTGAAGTAGTGGCGACTGCATAAGAGACTAAGGGTATAGTAATGGCAAGATTAAAATCTTTATACAATGACCAGCTAAAGCAAAAAATCAAAGATGAGCTTGGTTTGGAAAATGTAATGCAGGTGCCAAAAATCACTAAAATCACTCTGAATATGGGTGTTGGTGGTGCAGCACAAGATAAAAAATTATTAGAAGGCGCACTGGCTGATATGACTGTAATCGCAGGTCAAAAGCCAGTTGTGACTAAAGCACGAAAATCAGTTGCTGGCTTTAAAATTCGTGAGGAATGGCCAATTGGTTGCAAAGTTACTCTTCGCGGAGAACAAATGTACGAATTCCTTGATCGTTTGATTGCCATTGCAATTCCGCGTATCCGTGACTTCCGTGGTTTTTCAGCAAAAGCATTTGATGGTCGTGGTAACTACTCATTGGGCATCAAAGAGCAAATCGTTTTCCCAGAAGTTGACTTTGATAAAATCGACCGTATCCGTGGTTTGGATATTACCATTACCACAACTGCTACTAACGATGAGCAAGGTCGTGCATTGTTAAAAGCATTCGGCTTCCCATTTAGATAAGGTAAACGTTATGGCTAAAAAAAGCATGATTAATCGCGAATTAAAACGCGAAAAAGCAGTTGCTAAGTACGCCGAAAAGCGTGCTAAATTAAAAGCAGTAATCAGCGACATTAATGCGAGTGATGAAGAGCGTTTAGATGCAATGCTAGCTCTGCAATCATTGCCACGCAATTCTTCTCCAGTGCGCCTACGCAACCGCTGTGGTCTAACTGGTCGTCCGCATGGTTATTTTCGTAAATTTGGTTTATCACGCAATAAATTGCGTGAGCGTGTAATGCAAGGTGATGTACCTGGCGTTCGTAAAGCAAGCTGGTAAGGAGTATCGCAATGAGTATGCAAGATCCTGTTGCTGATATGCTAACCCGCATCCGCAACGCACAATCAAGAAACAAGCCATCTGTAACAATGCCTGCTTCCAAGCTGCGTAAATCTATCGCTGATCTACTGGTTGCCGAAGGTTATTTGGCAAATGCAGAAGTGAATGACATTGAAAATGGCAAAAAAGTTCTAACTATTGAACTAAAATACTACCAAGGTAAGGGTGTTATCGACACTTTAAAACGATACAGCCGCCCTGGTCTTCGTCAATACCGTGGTAAAGATGAGCTACCAAGTGTCCAAAAAGGCTTGGGTATTGCTATCATTTCTACCAGTAAAGGTATCATGAGTGATCGTGCAGCGCGTGCTGCAGGTATTGGTGGAGAGGTAATTGCATTGGTTGCTTAATAATTAGCACTGATAAAATTACATTAAAAAAGATAAAATCCTTGGTTTACGCCAAGGATTTTATCTGTTATAATAGAGTGCTTTTTTAAACAACTTATTTTAAGTTTGGGAATTGTTAAAGACTGCTCATTCTTTAAAGTTTTTTAAAAAAATCTGTTATTTCGTTGCCGTCGTCTCGATGGTTTTTGTTATCATTAAAGGAAAAATCCTATGTCTCGTGTGGCTAAAGCCCCTGTAACGCTGCCAGCTGGTACTAGCGTTACTTTGAACGGTCAGCAGGTTGAAGTCAAGGGCAAGAATGGTTCTTTGTCTTTGCGCCTGCATGATTTGGTCGAGCTAAAACAAGAAGATGGCGTTGTTACGCTTTCTCCTGTCGCTGACACCAAAGAAGCGTGGATGCACACTGGTACAGTGCGTGCATTATTAAATAATATGGTTCAAGGCGTAAGCAATGGCTTTGAGCGTCGCTTGCAATTGATTGGTGTTGGTTATCGTGCTCAGGTTGCAGGTAATAAAGTAAACCTTAACTTAGGCTTCTCTCATCCAATTGAATACACGCTACCTGAAGGTGTGACTGCTGAAAGCCCAAGCCAAACTGAAATCGTTCTAAAATCAAGCGATAAACAGAAATTGGGTCAAGCAGCGGCTAAAATTCGTAGTTTCCGTCCGCCAGAGCCTTATAAAGGCAAGGGTGTTCGTTATAGCGATGAAGTGGTTCTTCGTAAAGAAGCTAAGAAAAAATAAGTAAGGTGAGCAAAAATGTTCGATAAAAAATCAGCTCGTCTTCGTCGAGCTAAAAAAACCCGTGCACATATTCGTCACTTAGGTGTAAACCGCCTAACTGTAACTCGCACTCCACGCCATATCTATGCGCAAATTATTTCACCAACTGGCGGTGTTGTTGTTGCTCAAGCTTCGACGCTTGATTCAACCCTTCGTTCTGGTGCGACAGGCAATGTTGAAGCGGCAAAAGCGGTTGGTGCATTAATTGCAGAGCGTGCAAAAGCAGCTGGTGTTACTAAAGTTGCTTTTGATCGCAGTGGTTTTAAATATCATGGCCGTGTTAAAGCCTTGGCTGACGCTGCTCGTGAAAATGGATTGGAGTTCTAATCATGGCAAAAATTGAACAAACTGACGGTTTGGTAGAAAAATTAGTTGCCGTTGACCGTGTAGCAAAAGTTGTTAAAGGTGGTCGTATCTTTTCTTTCACTGCTTTGACAGTAGTTGGCGATGGTAATGGTCGTGTTGGCTTTGGTCGTGGTAAGGCTCGTGAAGTACCTGCTGCCATTCAAAAGGCTCTTGAAGCTGCTAAGCGTAATATGATTACTGTTGAGCTTGCGGGCACAACTTTACAACACCCAATTAATGCTCGTCATGGTGCATCAAAGGTTTATATGCAACCTGCATCAGAAGGTACTGGTGTTATTGCTGGCGGTGCAATGCGTGCTGTTCTTGAAGTTGCTGGTGTACAGAATGTATTGGCGAAATGCTATGGTTCAACCAATGCAGCCAATGTGGTACAAGCTACTTTCAAAGGTCTTCGTGATATGGTTTCACCAGAACAAGTTGCTGCTAAGCGTGGCAAATCTGTTGAAGAAATTTTGGGTTAAGAAGTAGGTAAGTTACGATGAAAACAATTAAAGTTACTCAAATAAAATCGAGTAGCCATCGCTTAGCAAGCCACAAAGCTTGCCTAAAAGGTTTGGGGCTGCGTCGCATTGGTCATACTGTTGAAGTTGAAGATACCCCTTCGGTTCGAGGTATGGTAAATCGTGTAAATTACATGGTTAAAGTGGAGGAAGCGTAATGGGTCTTCGTTTAAATGAGCTGGCACCTGCATTGGGGTCAAAAAAGACTGCTCAACGCCGTGGTCGTGGTATCGGTTCTGGTCTTGGTAAGACTGGTGGTCGTGGTGTTAAAGGTCAAACCTCTCGTTCTGGTTCAAGTATTCCGGCGGGTTTTGAAGGTGGTCAAATGCCTATCTATCGCCGTTTGCCAAAATTTGGTTTTACCAGCCAAATGGCCTTGACGACTGCTGAGGTTCGCCTTTCTGAACTCAATAAGATTGAAGGCGATGTGGTTAGTATTGAAACATTGAAATTGGCCAATATCATCCGTAGCGACATGAAGCGTGCTCGTATTATTTTATCTGGTGAAATTAATCGTGCTTTGAGCTTTAAAGGCGTTAAAGTTACCAAAGGTGCAAAAATAGCTATTGAAGCTGCTGGCGGTAGTGTCGAGGAGTAATATCGTGTCAAAGCAATCAGCGTCCAAGTCTAGCATTCCACTAAATCCATTTGTATTTATTCGTAAATATGATGAGTTGTGGAATCGTATGTTGTTTTTAATTGGTGCGTTGATTGTTTACCGTCTGGGTTCGCACATACCTGTACCAGGCATGGATCCAATTCGTTTGGCTGAGTTTTTTAAAGCTGGGGAAAATACCTTTTTAGGTATGTTTAATATGTTTTCTGGTGGCTCATTAGAGCGAATGTCAATCATGGCACTTGGTATCATGCCTTATATCTCTGCATCAATTGTGGTACAAATGATGTCTGTGGTTGTTCCTTCTTTGGAAGCATTAAAAAAAGAAGGTGAATCAGGGCGTAGAACACTAAATAAGTACACTCGTCAAGGTACACTGGCGTTATCTTTTGTGCAAGCGGTAGGTATGTCCGCGGGTCTAATTTCTCAAAACTTAACTTTATCAACAGGTTTGAGTTTTTACATTCCGGCGGTTACTTCACTGGTAGCAGGTTCGATGTTCTTGATGTGGCTTGGTGAACAAATTACCGAGCGTGGCATAGGTAATGGCATTTCAATGTTGATTCTTGCTAGTATTGTGGCGAGTGCACCAACAATGATTGCAGATATACTTGTTAGTGGTAGTAGTAGCAAAGAGCTTTTGACCATGTTGGTATTTGTTGTTTTGGGTATTGCGGTAACGGCGGCAATTGTTTTTATTGAAAGAGCGCAGCGTCGAGTTCCTGTGAATTATGCACAAAAACAATATGAAGGTCGTAAGGTATATGCACAACAGCAATCACATTTGCCATTAAAAATCAATATGGCTGGAGTGATTCCTGCTATCTTTGCCAGTTCATTGCTGATGTTGCCTGCCAGCTTAGGGCATTTTACGACAGCTACCGAAAACCCAACGCTTTTCCAGAGCATTATCCAGAATATTTCTTTGGTCTTGCACCCAGGTGAGCCATTATACCTGTTGGTATTTGGTGCAATGGTTATCTTTTTTTGCTATTTTTATACGGCATTAATGTTTAATCCTAAAGAAGTAGCAGAAAACCTAAAGCGTAGTGGAGCATATATACCTGGTATTCGGCCTGGACAACAAACAAAACGCTATTTAGACTTTGTTTTAAATCGCCTAACCTTTATTGGTGCGATGTATATGGCAATCATATGTTTGATGCCAATGGTCGTGCAATCATCTTTTGGCAAAGCCATTCCATTGGGTGGTACTTCATTGTTGATTATGGTGGTTGTTTTGATGGACTTTATCGCACAGATTCAAGCACATTTGATGAGTCATCAGTATCATGACCAAACTTTAATTAAATCGCCAAACTGATAGGCGTATTTGTAGGAGCATGACATGAAAGTTCAAGCATCAGTTAAAAAGATTTGTGGTAGTTGTAAAATTGTTCGCCGTAAAGGCAAAGTTTTGGTTATCTGTAGTTCAGAACCACGCCACAAACAACGCCAAGGTTAATTTTTACAAATTAACACTTGCAAAATAGTAGCGGATAATGTATTATCCGCTACTTGCCATGCTGTTGTTATTCAACAGTAGAGTAAACTTAGCAAATGCAAAAGCATTTGTGACAATGGAGAGAAATCAATGGCTCGTATTGCCGGTGTAAACATTCCGGACAACAAACACGCAGTGATTTCACTAACTTACATTTTTGGTATCGGTCGTACTACCGCTAAGCAAATTCTTGCTGCGGTTGGTATCAACGAAACTACCAAAATTGGCCAGTTGGATGATACACAGCTAGATGCTGTCCGTGCAGAAGTTGCAAATTACGCTACCGAAGGTGACCTTCGTCGCGAAATTTCAATGAATATTAAGCGTCTAACCGATCTAGGTTGCTACCGTGGTCTTCGCCATCGTCGTGGTTTACCTGTTAATGGTCAGCGCACAAAAACTAACGCGCGTACCCGTAAAGGTCCACGCAAAGCAATTAAAAAGTAACTAATTTAGGAAGCTAAAAGATGGCAAAAGACACTCGTAGTCGCAAAAAAGTGGCTCGTCGCTCGGTATCTGAAGGTATCGCCCATATTCATGCGTCTTTTAATAACACCATTGTAACCATTACCGATCGTCAGGGTAATGCATTGGCTTGGGCCACCTCAGGTGGACAAGGCTTCCGTGGTTCACGCAAATCAACACCTTTCGCCGCACAGGTTGCTGCTGAAGTTGCTGGCAAAGCAGCTCAGGAATCTTATGGCGTTAAAAATGTTGATGTTTTGGTTAAAGGTCCAGGACCAGGTCGTGAGTCTGCGGTTCGTGCATTAGGTGCATTGGGTTATAAAATTAATAGCATCAGCGATGTCACCCCAATTCCACACAACGGTTGCCGCCCACCTAAGAAGCGCCGCGTTTAAGGAGAAAGACACATGGCCCGTTATATTGGTCCAAAATTAAAATTGTCACGTCGTGAAGGTACTGACCTGCAACTAAAATCAGGTGTAAAACCTTATGATGTGAAAACAAAAAAAGCAACTCGTGCTCCTGGTCAGCATGGCAATAGTCAGAATAAAACTTCTGAATATGCATCACAGCTTCGTGAAAAACAAAAAGTTAAACGCATGTATGGTGTGTTAGAGCGTCAGTTCTCTAACTATTACAAAGAAGCTGCCCGTATGCGTGGTGCAACTGGTGAAAACCTACTTGGTATGTTAGAGCGTCGTCTTGATAATGTGGTTTATCGCATGGGATTTGGTGCGACGCGCGCAGAAGCTCGTCAATTGGTTAGCCATCGTGCAATTTTGCTTAAAAAAGCTGGTCGTGATGAGTTTATTCGTGTGAATATTCCTTCAATCCAGGTGCAAGATGGTGATGTGATTGCTATTCATGAAAAATCAAAAGAGCAGCTTCGTATCAAAAATGCCATTGAGCTTGCGACGCAGCGTGGTATTCCAGAATGGCTAGAAGTTGATCACAGTAAACTTCAAGGTACTTTTAAAACTGCACCAGAACGCAGTGAGCTACCTGCTGAAATCAACGAAAGCTTGATTGTTGAGCTATATTCTAAATAATCCGAACTAAATCGAGGTGACACTATGACAAATGCAACTGAGTTTCTAACACCTAGTGCCATTCATGTGGATGTGGTTAATGAAACAACTGCTAAGGTCACGCTCGAGCCGTTAGAAAGGGGCTTTGGGCATACGCTAGGCAACGCCCTTCGTCGAATTCTACTTTCTTCATTGTCGGGTGCTGCAGTCATTGAAGCGGAAATTGAAGGTGTGGATCATGAGTATTCAACACTTGAAGGTTTGCAAGAAGATGTACTTGATTTGCTTTTAAACCTAAAAGGTTTAGCAATCATACTACATGATCAAAATGAAGCATATTTGACTTTGGATAAACAAGGTGCGGGTATTGTAACAGCTGCAGATCTTGAATTGCCGCACAATGTTGAGATTGCCAATCCTGATTTGGTACTTGGTACACTAAGTGAGCGAGGCCATCTCAAAATGCGTTTGCGTGTGGTTACAGGCCGTGGTTATGAACCTGCTAACCAGCGTCGTGAAGACCCTAACTCGAAGGCGATTGGTCACTTGAAGCTTGATGCAAGTTTCAGCCCAATTTTGCGAGTGGCTTACGATGTTGAGAATGCCCGTGTTGAGCAGCGTACCGATCTTGATAAGTTGATTATTGAGCTTGAAACTAATGGTACAATCGATCCTGAAGAAGCAATTCGAAAAGCAGCAACCATTTTACAACATCAAATCGCAATATTTGTTGATTTGGAAGCTGAGGAAGTGGTTGAGCCTGTTAAAGAGAAAGAAGAAATTGACCCTGTGCTATTACGCCCAGTGGATGATTTAGAACTAACGGTTCGCTCAGCAAACTGCTTAAAAGCTGAAAACATTTATTATATTGGCGATTTGGTACAGCGTTCAGAAACTGAACTACTAAAAACACCAAATCTTGGTAAGAAATCATTGACAGAAATCAAAGATGTGCTTGCATCTAAAGGTTTAGAGCTTGGTATGCGTCTAGAAACTTGGCCACCAAGTGATCTGCGTGTTGATGATAGATTTTCTTATCGCAGCCGTTAATTTAAAGGATACTGACCATGCGACATCGTAATAGTGGCGTTAAGCTGGGTCGCACCAGCAGCCATCGTAAGGCAATGTTCCAGAACATGACTAACTCTCTGTTTGAACATGAGCTTATTAAGACTACTTTGGTTAAGGCAAAAGAGCTGCGTCGTGTAGCTGAGCCTCTAATCACTTTATCAAAAGAAGATAGTGTTGCTAATCGCCGTTTGGCATTTAGCCGTACTCGTAACAAGGAAATCGTTGGTAAATTATTCAACGAGTTAGGTCCTCGTTATAAGGCTCGCCCAGGTGGCTATCTACGCATCATTAAGTGCGGTTATCGTGATGGCGATAATGCACCGATGGCATATGTTGAATTGGTTGATCGCCCATAATTAAGATTGCCATTCAAATAAAAAATCCCAGTTTTTTGCTGGGGTTTTTTATTTGCTAATACTGATGAAAATGTATTTTGATTTTTTTTCTCAAAGTAAAAAGGTGGAGTTGCGTCATTCTGATAAAATGTAAAAAATCTACCGATAATTTATTGATATAAGGTTTATTGTACTTAAGCTTAAAACAATCAGGTTAAATCTGTCATATATAAATAAACCAACCAATTGTGATAACTTTTGTTGTGATGAAAGCTGAACCGTTGTGAGTTGCTTGCTTTAAATCCTAAATTTAAATCAGATTGATGATTTGTGGTTGTTGAACATCAATCATCTCGGTATTTACCAATATATCAATCTGCTTTTCCAACATTTCTTCTATCTCATCGGGTGTATTGACGGCAATGGATTCTTGGTTGAGCTCGTGAATTATCAATGGTGCATTAACTGCATCAAGTAGGGCGGTAATTGGCGGATAATCGGTAATTTGTATACCAATGATTTTATCTTTTGTCAGCAAATACTTGGGAGTTTGTTTTGTACTGTTTAAAACGAAGCAGGTGGTAGATGGTATTTGGTTTTTGATGTGGCGAAATTGTTCATTATTAATTTGAGCATAATTGGCAGCATCACTGATGCCTGAACATAATAGTGTGTGGTGGTCTTTGACGGCAATTTGCTTAATGCGTGTGATGTGATCAAGACTGTTTTTGGCGTGAATGTGTGTTAATAATGCGTAGCCTGTTTGTGTTGGGTAAGCAATGATCTCTCCGTTTTCTAGAGCGTTGGCGATTTGTTTTAATAGTCTTGGTTGTGGATTTTTTGGGTGTAAGTAGATGGTTTGCATGGTTTACCCTTGATGTTTTATTTGAAAATTTTGGCAAATGTATAAAAATACCCAAATCAATCGGCGTGCATCTTTTGGTAAGGTGTGTGGATTGCTTAAGTATTTGATAGCTTGGTGATATACATCGCTATCAAAAGTGCTTTTACTGGTATCAAAATCAGCATTTAAATTATCCTGAGAAACATAAAAAAATCGCCCACACGCTTGGTTGAGTAAACATTCTATGGCTTGTGGTTTGATTTCTACTTGTTCAAAAATCGCTTGTTTATTCGCATCTCGTCCGTCCGATTCGTACCAATAACCAAAATCATTTAATGTTCGTCTGTGTTTGCCAGCAATACACCAATGGCTGATTTCGTGTAGACAACTGGCAAAAAATCCATGTGCAAATTCAATGCGAGCGGGCTCATCACTATCGGCAGGAAAGTACTCAGGCTCAGTACCGCCACGCACAAGTATGGTTGGCATGATATGAGTGTCTGGTTGATTGAATAGCTGATTAAAAAGTGCCATCAGCCAATCAGTCATTTCCTGATCATTATTTTGGTCAATGTTTTGCCAAGTGAGTTGATAATTTTGCCAATCTTGTTCATCAAAACTTTGTGTCAGCTGAGCAATATCGTTTTTAATGTCTTGATCATTAAATAAAATATGCCAGTATTCAAAAATCTCATCACGAACAGAAGAGTTGTTTTTTGTTGGGTGGGGTGATAAATCGTAGAAATTGATGGCATTCATGGTTGTGCTTATTGGTCATAATTTGCAAGATTGATGATTTTATTGTTCCTACAAATTGCAAATCAAGATATTCAAAAAAAATTTTCGTGAAAATTATCAAAATTTATGAAATAATACCACGATTTATGATATTGATAAAGGAAAGTTTGAATGAATCGGACAAACAACCATGCTGAATGTGTTGGTAAGCATATGCCAAAAGATGACGCTGTGCCAGTGAGTGCAATGCCAAAAAATATCATGTTGGATAAATGGGCGGATATTGGTTTTGCGTGGTCGGGTGAGGTGCCTGTGTCGAGTTTTGAGCGTTTGTCCGAACAGGTTGAGATTGAAAGTGGTGATCAAATAATTAAGGTGCAGGTTGCACTCAAAAAAACCAATGGGATTTTGTGGCTTGGTTTTGATGTGATGGGGCAGCTGATGGTATCGTGTCAGCGTTGTCTTGAGCCGATGGCGGTTGATGTAACAGGGGAATATCGTCTGGCTGTTTTGTTTGATGAGACGCTGATTGAACAACTTCAAGATGCAGAATACATCTTGGTTAGTGAATTGCATGCGGGTAAAATGTTGCCTATTAAGGATTTGCTTGAAGATGAGCTTTTGTTGATATTGCCATTATCGTTGCATCATGATGATTGTGATATGCCAATTGAAATGACAAAAAATGGCAATGATGATGAAGGCAGGGAAAATCCTTTTTTGGTATTGGCGTCTTTAAAGAGTGATTTGAACTAAAATGATCAAAAAAATGCAAAATTTAAAAAGTTTTTGTGATTTTTTTGCGATTTCACTTTGAAAATTATGAAATTTTTCTGTATAATACGACATTCATTGTGTTTGCCAAAGATGCCAAAGTAAAAGGTGCTGTGCTTTGGGCTGCGTTTTGTGGTTTTATCTTAGGTGTACAAACAGTTTTAAGTTAAATATGATTTAAGTATAGTTTTGGTGATTTAGTTACTAAATTGCCTTAAATGTATCGAATTTTAGGAGCTATCATGGCAGTTCAACAAAACCGCAAAAGCCGTTCACGCCGTGACATGCGTCGTTCACACGATCGCATCACTGTGAATGCGTTGAGTATTGACTCTACTACTGGTGAAAAACACATTCGCCACCATGCAACCAAAGATGGTTTTTATCGTGGTCGCCAGCTTTTCAAGGTAAGTCAAGAAAGCTAATTGCTATTTACCATCTTATAAATATAAGTCAAGCTGTATTGTTCAAATGCACTTGGCTTTATTTTTTTGCCTTATACAGGTTAAAAAAATATGGGTTGAAAACGCCAGCAGCCTTCAAAATTAGTAAACAAGCATTTACTTTTGTGCTAAAATAAAAAAGTGCGTTTTTACGCAAATCAAAGCACGGTTTAAAAAATATAAAATGGGTAGTTTATGACAGAAAATAATGCTACAAAACGAGTGGCGGTGGTTTTTCCTGGTCAAGGCTCACAAGCGGTTGGTATGATGAACGAACTGGCCGAAAGCTTTGCGGTGGTTAAACAAACTTTTGACGAAGCGAGTGCGGCTCTTGGTTTTGACCTTTGGGAGGTTACCCAAGACGATAGCCGTCTGCATCAAACTCAATATACTCAACCTGCATTGGTGGCGGCCAGCATAGCCATTTGGCGTATCATTTTGGATAAACTGGTGGCTCAAAATATTAAACTGGTATGTTTGGCAGGGCATTCCTTGGGGGAATACAGTGCTCTTGTCGCCAGTGGCGTGCTGAGTTTGTCTGATGCGGTAAAATTGGTGCATGAGCGTGGCAGATACATGACCGATGCTGTGGCAGGCATTGATGTACAAATGGCGGCCGTACTTGGTTTGGAAGATGAGCAAGTGCTGAGTTTGTGCGAGGATACAACAGCAAGCGTTGGGATTGTTGATGCAGCAAACTTTAATAGTCCTGGTCAGGTGGTGGTTGCAGGCACCGAAGTTGGTGTGGCTCATGTTCTGTCTGCGGTAGAAAATTTGGGTAAAAAAGCTGTACCGCTCAAGGTGTCTGTACCATCACATTGTGCTTTGATGAATGGTGCAACGGATAAGTTGGCAAGATTGCTGAATGAAACGACTTTTTGTCCTGCAAAAATCCCTGTAATCCAAAACCGTCATGCCCAAGTGCATGAGAGTATTGATGACATCAAGATGGCGTTGATTGAACAGCTGTCAATGCCTGTGCAATGGGCAAAAACCATGCAAAAACTAGCCGATAAGCATATTGATATTGTGATTGAATGCGGACCAGGTAATGTGTTGTCAAATCTGGCAAAACGCCAAGCAGAACCCATCGTTACCTTACCGACCGATAAATTGGTACGCCTTGAAAAATTGGAGAATCTGATATGAGTAGAAAAATTGTTCTGGTAACGGGTGCATCTCGTGGCATTGGTCGTGCGATTGCTCAGCGTTTTGCAGATGAAGGGCATTTTGTCATCGGTACAGCAACCAGTGAAAAGGGTGTGGAGGCTATTGAAGAATATTTGGGCGAATCTAATGGCATTGGTCGTGTACTTGATGTGTGCGATGAAGAAGTGATTGATAAGCTGTTTGAAGAGATTGATAGCGTCTATGGTGGTGTGAATGTGCTTGTGAATAATGCAGGCATCACCAAAGATGGTTTGTTGATGCGTATGAAAAACGAAGACTGGGCTGGTGTGATAGATGCCAATCTGACTTCCATCTACCGAACCTCTCGTCGTGCCATTCGCAGTATGATGAAGGCACGCTCTGGTCGTATCATTAACATCACATCGGTGGTTGGTCAAATGGGCAATGCAGGTCAGACTAACTATGCAGCATCTAAGGCGGGGGTAGAAGGGTTTACTCGTGCCTTGGCTCGTGAGATTGGCTCTCGTGGCGTAACGGTGAACTGTGTTGCTCCTGGTTTTGTAGAAACTGATATGACCGAAGAGCTTGATGAGCGTTTGATTAACTCAATGCTAGATGCGGTACCGCTTGGGCGTATGGCACAGCCAGAAGAGATTGCGGCAGCTGTGGTGTTTTTGGCCAGCGACGATGCCAGCTATATCACAGGTGAGGTGTTGGCGGTCAATGGCGGTATGCATATGTGATTGTTGGGTTGGTACACAAGGAGTGAAGAGTGCTGATGGGTCAATCACTTTATTGCCATTTCATCATTTGTTGAAATTGTGAACATATGTATTCATAAAGCTTGCACTATTAACAAAAATGTTTTATGATATGCAAAAATTGTTCGGATAAAACGCCGAAATCGACATGGTGTCGATGTTAGCATTTATCTATTTATTCAAAAAAAGGAAAACTTCTATGAGCGATATCGAAGCAAAAGTAAAAGACGCGGTAGCTGAACAACTTGGTTTAAATGTTGCCGAGATTAAAAATGATGCGTCATTCATGGACGACCTAGGTGCCGACTCACTAGACCTAGTTGAGCTTGTCATGGCATTTGAAAGCAGCTTTGGCATCACCATTCCTGATGAAGATTCTGCTGAACTGACCACTGTTCAAAAAGCAATTGACTATGTGGCTGCTAAACTTTAATCAATTGATTAAAATCACCAAAAACCATCTATATTTTAGATGGTTTTTTTGATACTAGACAGCAATAATAACTACAATTCATAACAATTTGACAGTAAAATTTAGCGATATTTTGTCAGGTTTTCAAGTAAGATGAATGTCATTAATACGCACAAATCTTTATGCTTATGATGATACTATCATATGATATAGATGATGGTGCTTTATTCAGTATTCAGTCTGATTGTTGTAATGTTTTAATCACCCTTACTAATCATGGGTATCAAAAGGAGATGAAAGATGGGCATTTTTAGTTTTGCAAAAGATATTGGCGATAAGATTTTTAATCGCAATAAAAAAGACGCTGCATCGGTAAATAATGAGCCTGCATCAGTGGCTGAACCGACCGCACAGGAAATTGCCAACTTGTTGCTTGCTCGTATTCAAGCACAAAATGTACAGATTGATGGCCTAAAAGTGAGTTATAATAGTGATACCGACACTGTAACGCTAAGCGGTACCGCCCAGACGCAAGCTGACCGTGAGCGAGCACGACTTGCAGTTGGTAATGTTCAGTATGTTGAGACGGTGATAGATGATATTGTGGTGGCAACTCAGGAGCCAGAATCTCGTTTTTATACCGTAAAATCTGGCGATACTTTATCTAAAATTGCCAAAGAAATGTACGGCAACGCCCATGACTACATGAAAATCTTTGATGCCAATAAACCCATGCTTTCGCACCCAGACAAGATTTATGTGGGTCAAGTGTTACGCATTCCTGCTTAGTTTATAGTTTTTACTAAAGTTAATTACTAAAATTAAGTTGCTTTATTTTAGGCCAATGAAAAATGAAACTTGGGCTGAATTGTTAAAAAAGACCGTGTTGAGCGGTCTTTTTTTAATGACTTTAAAATTCAATTTCAAAAATCAGCAATGCTCTTTGAGTGCGGTTTGAGTTTGTGATTTGCGAAGGGTGATTTCATCAGCGGTGAGCTGTTTTTGGTTGCCTTGTGCATCAATCTCGTATACCGCATCGCCTGTATTTAGGGCATTTAGATTACTGCGTAAGGTCTGGCACTGTTTTTGTTTTTCGCTTGTGGTTGGTTCGGGTTTATTTGATGACTTGGGAGAATAAAAATTTAAAACAGTGTGCTGTCCTTGTGGTGGAAATTGTCCATATAACAGCTCTCCATGCTTGCCAATGCTTTGATATATGGGTATGGCCATGCTGTTTTGAAAAGTACTAAATAGTAAGAAGATGAATGAGCAATGCAAAAGAGAGTTCATGTATTTACCTTTGCTAATATCACGATTGAGTTTATTGTAGCATGAATCATATCAAAAACATCAGGTAACTCATAAAAATTTTGTATATAAGAATAAAAATGGCAAAATTTATGTATGTTACAAAAATATTATTGGTCAATAAAAAATATGCTTGGCAAGGCGATGGTTTTGCGATAATATACTTGAATCAAGATGAGTTATAAGATGTTTTTTCGTCATTTGTTCTTCTTTTCTAAATTGGTCTAAATTGGAAAAGAAGCCGACATCTTGAAGCTTATCTTGCAAATCAATTTACAACTTAATGCTTTTTTGGTTATTCATAAAAGTCAGCGTAGCTATTATCATTATCATGAAGCTGCGTTTGTTAAAGAAAAGCGGGTGAATTACCGTTTATCGATGCTTTATTTAACATTGCTTCAGACTTACCAGTCTGCAAGACGATACTCTGCCAAACCTTTGTAGCTTCTTGCACGCCTTGTTTTGTCTTTAGCAAATTGCGTTTGTTGATTACCTATTGAAACAAGGATTAGCAATGACAAAACAAACCGCCCAAGCCCCTAGTATGATGGCGCTTACCCAAACGGCAAATGCTGCCAAAAATTTTCAAGAAAACCAAGCCAAGCTTGCATGTGGTGAAACCGTTGCCATGTCAGGCGCAGAACTTCTAGTTCAAGCGCTCATTGACGAAGGCGTAGACTATATTTTTGGCTACCCTGGTGGGGCTGTTTTGCATATTTATGATGCCCTATTCAAACAAGACAAAATTGAGCATATCTTGGTTCGCCACGAGCAAGCAGCAGGGCATATGGCAGATGCGTATAGTCGTGTTACTGGTAAAACAGGTGTGGTGCTTGCCACATCAGGGCCAGGTGCGACCAACACTGTAACCGCCATTGCTACCGCCTTTATGGATTCCATTCCAATGGTGGTGCTTGCAGGGCAAGTGCCAAGCACTTTGATTGGTGATGACGCTTTTCAAGAATGCGATATGATTGGCGTGTCCCGCCCTGTGGTCAAGCACAGTTTTCAAGTTCGAAATCCTGTTGATATCCCAACAATCATCAAAAAAGCTTTTTTTATTGCCAGTACAGGTCGTCCTGGACCTGTTGTGGTGGATATCCCAAAAGACATGACCAACCCTGCCGATAAGTTTGATTACTTTATGCCAAAGATGGTTGGTATGCGTTCTTATCAGCCAACATCAAAAGGTCATGCTGGTCAAATTAAAAAAGCGGTAGACTTGTTATTGTCTGCTAAGCGTCCTGTATTGTACTCAGGCGGTGGCGTGGTTCAAGGCGATGCGTCCAACGAGCTTCGTGAACTTGCTGATTTATTAAACCTCCCTGTTACCAATACCTTGATGGGTTTGGGGGCGTATCCTGCCACAGCACCACAGTTTGTTGGTATGCTTGGTATGCACGGCACTTATGAAGCCAACATGACCATGCACCATGCTGATGTGATTTTGGCGGTGGGAGCAAGGTTTGATGACCGAGTTACCAATAATGTCAAAAAATTCTGCCCAAATGCAACCATCATTCATATTGACATTGATCCAACGAGTATCTCAAAAACAATCTTGGCACACATTCCAATTGTCGGTGATGTTAAGTCTGTATTGGGCGAAATGGTAGGCATCATCAAACCAGGAGATAGGCGTCTAGATGAGCAGGCCTTGAATGATTGGTGGACGCAAATTAATGAATGGCGTAATCGCCATGGCTTGCGTTATGGCTCTGATACGGATGCCGACATTCACGCCATCATGCCGCAGCGTGTGGTTGAAACTTTGTACAAATTGACCAATGGCAAGGCGATTATCACAAGCGATGTCGGTCAGCATCAGATGTTTGCTGCTCTTTATTATAAATACGATGAGCCACGCCAATGGCTAAACTCTGGCGGTCTTGGCACGATGGGCGTGGGCTTGCCCTATGCGATGGGTGCAAAACTTGCTTGCCCTGAACGCACGGTGGTGTGCATTACAGGCGAAGGCTCTATTCAGATGAATATTCAAGAGCTGTCCACTTGTTTGCAGTACAATCTGCCTGTCAAAATTTTAAACCTAAACAACGCCCAGCTGGGTATGGTCAAACAGTGGCAAGATATGCTGTATGAAAGTCGCCATTCACAATCTTATATGAAGTCTTTGCCTGACTTTGTCAAACTTGCCGAAAGTTATGGGCATAAGGGCGTAAAGATTACCAATCCTGCTACGATGGAAGAGGAGCTAAAAGCTGCCTTGGCAATGGAGGGGCTGGTATTTATTGATGTCTATGTAGATAGGGCGGAGCATGTCTATCCAATGCAAGTAGCTGGGCAATCCATGCGTGATATGTGGTTATCAAAAGGGGAGCGTACCTAATGGCACAAGCACAAAAACATCTCATTTCTGTATTGATGGAAAACGAAGCAGGCTCTTTGTCTCGTGTCGTAGGGCTATTTTCTCAGCGTGGCTATAATATTGATACGCTCAATGTGGCCGCTACCGAAGACCCAACGCTTTCTCGCTTAACCTTAACAACCATCACTACTAATGATAAGATTGAGCAAATCACCAAGCAACTGCACAAGCTCATTGAAGTGGTTAAGGTTCAAAATTTGTCTGAGGTCTCAAACGGCTTTCAGATTGAGCGTGAGCTGATGCTCATCAAAGTGCGAGCGACTGGGGCGTATCGTGAAGAGGTTTATCGTACGGCAGATATCTTTCGTGCCCAGATTGTTGATGTCTCTGCTAATTTGTATACCATTCTCATCACAGGCGATGCTGGCAAGCTAGACGGCTTTATTGAAGTGATTGGCAAAGACAAAATCTTAGAAGTGGTGCGAAGTGGTGTGATTGGCATTGCACGGGGCGAGCGGACGCTGTCTTTGTAGCTGTGGCTTTGTTGTAACTGGCTTTTTAAGGAAAATACCATGCAAACGATTGGCTATAATGAGCTTCAAAACAATTTGGACAAGGCTTGGCAATCAAGTAAAAATGAACCTGTGATTATTCGTGAACAAGGCGAGAATGTGCGAGTATTATTGTCTTTTGATGAGTTCTTGGCTTTAACCAGCACCAAACCAAAAACCAATGCCGACAAAATTGCAATGAGTCTTGATGATTTGGCGAAATTGGACGATGATATTCATTTTGGTTTTGATGAAATCGCCCAAGAAGTGGTATTGTAATGTATTTATTGGATACCAATATTAACAGACAATCAAAAAGATTTTATGGATTTTGACAATCTAAAACTGCTCAATCCTTTTGTTGAGCCACATTAACCCAACGCCATTTATGGCATTATTTTAAGGAAACTCGTATGAGCTTAAACATTTTTTATGACAAAGATTGTGATTTGTCTATCATTCAAGGCAAAAAAGTTGCCATCATCGGCTATGGCAGTCAAGGGCATGCCCACGCCTTAAACCTAAAAGACAGCGGTGTGGATGTTACCGTGGGCTTGCGTGAAGGCTCTGCTTCTTGGAAAAAAGCAGAGAACGCAGGCTTAAAAGTCGCCGATACCGCCACAGCGGTCAAAAATGCCGATGTGGTGATGATTTTGACCCCAGATGAATTTCAAAAACAGTTGTACACAGATGTGATTGAACCAAATATCAAAGACGGCGCAACGCTTGCTTTTGCTCACGGTTTTGCCATTCATTACAACCAAATCGTACCAAGAGCCGACCTTGATGTGATTATGGTTGCCCCCAAAGCCCCAGGGCATACGGTGCGTTCAGAATTTGTGGCAGGCGGTGGCATTCCTGACTTAATCGCCATTTATCAAGACGCATCAGGACAAGCCAAACAAGTTGCCTTGTCTTACGCATCAGGCGTGGGCGGCGGGCGTTCTGGGATTATTGAAACCACCTTTAAAGACGAGACCGAAACTGACCTATTTGGCGAGCAAGCGGTGCTTTGTGGCGGTGCGGTGGAGCTTGTCAAAATGGGCTTTGAGACGCTGGTAGAAGCAGGCTATGCCCCTGAAATGGCGTATTTTGAGTGCTTGCACGAGCTAAAACTCATCGTGGATTTGATGTATCAAGGCGGTATTGCCGATATGAATTACTCAATCAGCAACAACGCCGAGTATGGCGAATATGTGACAGGCGGTGAAGTCATCAACGAGCAGTCAAGACAAGCCATGCGTAACGCCCTAAAACGCATTCAATCAGGCGAATACGCCAAGATGTTTATCAGTGAAGGTCAGCTAAACTACCCATCAATGACCGCACGCCGTCGCTTGACCGCCGAGCATGAGATTGAAAAAACAGGTGCCAAACTGCGTGCGATGATGCCATGGATTACCGACAGCAAGATTATTGATAAAGAGAAAAATTGATTAATTGATTTTTATCAGTATGTTGGTAAATGTAAATCAAAGCAATTACTCGCTTGGGTGGTTGCTTTTTTTTGAGGCAAAGCAATGAATATCAAAGCCTAAGCGTAAAAAATCACCGCTGTAATAAATCATGCCATTTTTTTTAAATTCATGTAAAATAGGTCGCCGTAAATTGTGATAGATTAAGAGTATGATGAATTTATTGAGTCAAATTGATTTTGAGCGAGCTTATGTTGTTGCAAGTCTTTTGGTGGCGATATTGGTGTGGGTTGAGGCCAGTTGGGTTTTGCATAATAAAGGCAAGCTTCCTAATTCTGGAACTTTTGCTATTATTAGCCTGATTACCTCATCATGGCTTGTGGCATCAGGGCTTGCGATGTTTTTTTTACAACTTGATCATCTTCAAATGAGTGTGGCGGCTGTTTATGGGGTGTATTGTGTGGCAGGTTGGTTTTATAGTGCAAAGCTTATCTCGCTGACCGACATTGATGATCCGATGGATTTGGTCATGCCAGATAAGTACTTAGACTTTGGGCGAGCTTTTGCACTTGTCTTTGCAGCGTTGTGTATTTTTGTACTCAGTGTGCCATATTTGCAGGTCGCTGGTATGTTTGGTTACAAATAATTAATCATTTATTTAAAATAATTTCCAATTTGATATAAAAATCTGCTATACTTGGCGTCATGGTATTTATGTACCGTAGTAAGTTTTGCAAGACGCCATTTGGCGAGTGTTAAAACGACTTTGAAACTTGCGGACAAGTGGGTTTTAGGGCGTGTTTGAACAATCTTTGAACGCTGTTTATTGTATTGGTTGAAAATTAAGCGTCTTTTTACATTAAGGCTTTTTTTGCAGTTTTTGGCAACATAAATATTTAGTTTGGTAATTTTGCCAATTTTTTTTCAATCATACAGGAATTTTCCCATGTCAAATAAAGTTCAAGGCACAGTTAAGTGGTTCAACGAATCTAAAGGTTTTGGTTTTATCGCCCAAGATAATGGCGGTCAAGATGTATTCGCTCATTACAGTGCCATCACTGGTAGTGGCTTTAAAACCCTAGCTGAAGGTCAAAAAGTAGCATTCATCTTGGGTGAAGGCAAAAAAGGCCCACAAGCTGAAGAAATCGAAAAGCTATAATTGGCACTATTTGGTTAGTCGCTATTTTTCAAGCATCTAAATGTTTTGATTTTATTTAAATGCTTGATTGGCTAAAAGCACTCAAATTTTGAGTGCTTTTTTGTATTTTCGCCTTTTCGTTTTTAGTTTTTTAATTTGTAACAAAGCAAGCTGTGCCATAAAACCCTTAATTCTTTGATGATTGATGGGCTTATTATCAGGGCGATGGTTTTATTTGAATGTATTTTAGATGTATGATATTAAGTAATGACCTAAAAATGACTGCGCATTCACGATAATTATTTGACCAAAATTGGGAAATTTTAGACAATCAAGATGGCATTAAGCATATAAATATGATATATTTTCATTGATTATTTTTTTAAAACGACTTACAAACGGAGTTATTATGAAAGTGTTAGTTGCTGTCAAGCGTGTTGTTGATCACAATGTCAAAGTGCGTGTCAAGGCGGACGAATCTGGCGTAGAGCTTGCCAATGCAAAAATGAGCATAAACCCATTTTGTGAGATTGCTATTGAAGAGGCAGTACGCCTAAAAGAAAAAGGCATCGCCAGCGAAATCATCGCCGTATCTGTTGGCACTACTCAATCACAAGAGCAAATCCGCTCGGCTTTGGCATTGGGTGCTGACCGTGGTGTGTTGGTTGATACCGATGAAAAACCGTATCCGCTCCAAGTTGCCAAAATTTTAAAAGGTGTGGCAGAATCTGAGGGTGCACAATTGATCTTGTTGGGCAAGCAGGCGATTGATGACGATAATAACCAAACAGGTCAAATGCTATCGGCTTTGATGAATGCATCGCAAGGTACTTTTGCCTCTGAGGTTGTGGTTAATGGCGATAAAGTGCAGGTTACTCGTGAGATTGATGGTGGTTTGCAAACTGTTGAGTTGGCACTGCCTGCCATCATCACTACCGACCTTCGCCTAAACGAACCTCGTTTTCCAAAACTGCCAAACATCATGGCCGCCAAGAAAAAACCTCTTGATGTCAAAAAACCTGCCGACTTTGGCGTGGATATGTCATCAAAACTGACCACTTTAAAAGTAAAAGCACCAGCAGAACGCAGTGCAGGCGTGAAAGTGGCAAGCGTTGATGAGCTGATTGACAAGCTAAAAAATGAGGCCAAAGTCATCTGATTTGGTGATTTAAAATATTCATTGCATTAAAAATTAATTAAAAAAGGATAGAATGATGACTGTATTAGTTTATGCTGAACACGATAATCACGAATTAAAAGCTGCCACTTTGTCTGCCATTACTGCAGCTACCCAAATTGGCGGTAGCGTAGATGTGCTTGTTGCAGGTGCTGGTGTGCAGAGTGTGGCAGATGATGTTGCCAAAGTTGCAGGTGTGAACAAGGTTTTGCTTGCTGATGATGCCGTCTTTACCAATCAGCTTGCCGAAAATATCGCACCGCTTGTGGTGAAGCTATCAGGCGAATATAGCCATATCATTGCCCCTGCCACCACCACAGGAAAAAACTTTTTGCCACGAGTGGCGGCATTGCTTGATGTAAGCATGGTTTCTGATATCACAGCAGTGATTGATGCCAAGACTTTTGAGCGTCCGATTTATGCAGGTAATGCCATTGCTACTGTGCAGACCGCTGAGGATAAGGTTGTTTTGACCGTGCGTACGACAGCTTTTGATGTGGCAACAGCGACTGGCGGTAGTGCAAGCATTGAAAATGTGTCTGCTGGTGGTGATGCAGGTAAATCAACATTCATCAAAGAAGAGCTTGCCGAGTCTGACCGTCCAGAATTGACATCGGCAAACATCATCGTCTCTGGTGGTCGTGCATTGGCCAGCGGTGAAAACTTTGTCAAATACATTGAGCCATTGGCAGACAAGCTGGGTGCCGCAGTGGGTGCAAGCCGTGCCGCAGTAGATGCAGGCTTTGTGCCAAATGATTTGCAGGTGGGTCAGACAGGTAAAATTGTTGCACCAAATTTATACATCGCTGCAGGTATTTCAGGTGCGATTCAGCACTTGGCAGGCATGAAAGATTCTAAGACCATCGTAGCGATTAACACCGACCCAGAGGCACCGATTGCACAAGTGGCAGATTACTTCTTGGAGGCGGATATTTTCACTGCACTGCCAGAATTGACCGAAAAACTATAAAATTTTTCCTAAAAGCAAAAGCTACAACAAAAAGTCCTCATTGGCTTTTGAATAAAAAAACGCACCAACATCAGGTGCGTTTTTTATGCTTTTTTGTAAAATGATGAAAAATAAAGAGGGTGTTTGCTTTGGGCTGATTTGTGTTGCTAAGAATAAAAAAAAGCTGGCTTTTGTGCATGGTGTTTTATCAAAAAAAAGTTGCTTAACCCCATTTATGGTCATCACAATCGCTTTATGCAAAGCATCTTTGGCGTAGCATTTCATAAAAGCAGACACTTCCTGCCACGCCGACATTCAGGCTTTCTTGACCGTTGGGCTGTGGCAGTGCGATGGGTGTGGCGTTTTGTAAAAATACATCAGACACGCCTTGCCCCTCATGTCCTAGTACCCATGCGATGGGGGAGGTCAGATCGTGATGATAAATGACCTTATTTGTATGTGAGCTGGTGGCATACAGCGGTGTTTGTACTTTTTGTAAAATCTCGTCAGCGGTGATGTGTTCATAGATGCTTAAAGCAAAGTTTGCCCCCATGCCAGCACGCAAGCACTTAGGAGACCATAAATGAGCGGTATGTGGCGTGGTAATGATGGTGGTGATGCCAACAGCAGAGGCGGTACGAAGTAGTGTGCCGATATTACCTGTATCTTGTAAACCATCTAAAATCAGGCAATCATCTGCTATTTTTGTCAGTGTGGGGCTGGGTGTGTCAATGATGGCCATGATGTCCACGCCATCGCCTAGTGTACGGATTTGTTTATATAGGGCATTTGTGGTGGTTATGATGTCCTTGTCCAAGATGTTTTGGCACAGCTTGATGACTTCTGGGTGGTGTAGGGAATTTTGAGCAATGATGACTTTATCCACCGTCAGACCTTGCTTTAAATAGGCATCTAATAAATGTACGCCCTCAATGACTGTCTGGCCAGTTTTTTTGCGGTGGCGATGGCTTGTAAGTAAGGCTGATGCGTGCTTGATTATGGGGTTTTGGGCGGAGGTGATTAGATTCATGGTTTTTGGTGTGTTTGTTTAGGAGTTTTTTGATGATGTTTCACGTGGATTCATTTTATTTTTGGTTGGGTGTGTCATCAGGTGTTCTCCAATCAAATGGCTGATACCAACCATTTGATTGGGCATGGCGGTGATGTCAAAAGGTGGCTTATTCATTAAAGCCTTGTTTTTCTCCGTTGGCCAAAATCCCTGCCTTGGCGTGCAGTGCTTTGACATACTCAACTTCTTGTTTTGCACCCAGCACCACAGGAATACGCTGATGAATGCCAGTCGGCTCAATGTCCATGATTCTTTGTACGCCGTCTGTACTGGCACCGCCTGCTTGCTCGATGATAAAGCTCATCGGATTGGCCTCGTACATCAAGCGAAGTTTGCCTGCTTTGCCTGCGATTTTGGTGTCAAATGGGTACATAAAAATGCCACCACGAATCAAGATGCGATGCACATCAGCAATCATCGCCGCCACCCAACGCATATTATAATCTTTGTTGCGTACGCCTGTATCGCCTTGGGTCAGCTCTTGTATGTATTGCTGAATTGGTGCAAGCCAATAGCGACGATTTGATGCGTTGATGGCATATTCTGCGGTATGCTCGCTGATGGTAACGCTTTGGTTGATTAAGATATAATCTTGAGAAACAGGATCAAAGCTAAACATGGCAACGCCTGCCCCAAAGGTGAGTGCCAACATGGTAGATGTGCCATAGATGAAATAGCCTGCACCCACTTGGTGCTTACCTGCTTGCAAAAAGTCGGATTCGCTGACAGCTTGCCCTTGGTTGTTGTGTGGCAAGATAGAAAAAATCGTGCCAACCGTCATGTTGATGTCAATATTAGACGAGCCGTCCAGTGGGTCAAAAGTAACCAATAGAGTGCCGTTGTCATTGGCAGGGCTGATGTCTTCTAGCTCTTCTGAGGCGACGCCTGCACAATGAGGGTTTTGGATTAGGGCGTTTAGCAACAAATCGTTTGAGATGACATCAAGCTTTTTTTGGTTTTCGCCTTGCACATTTTGACCGCCTGCCTCGCCATGAATACCAGCTAATGCCCCTTTGTCAAGCAAATCGCTGATGGCGATGCTGGCTGTGGCAAGTGTCATGACGGTGCTGGCAATCTGTGGGGTGGTGTGTGTGTTTAGATACTGAGCAAGTGTGGTCATGGTGGTCATAAGAATCCTTGTATGCTTAGATGATAAAACTAGATGATAAAAAATGATGTATAAGATGGGCTATTTTAGCATGATTTGACAAGATTTTGGCGGTGGTGTGGATTTTTGTGGTCAGCATTTTATGGTGGGCATTAAACATGACAGCAAGCAACAGTTACCCAAATGCTCAGAATGATTGGTTGTTTTTTTACAAAAACATACACGATGAATATAATATTACGCAAAAGTGGATAAAAACTACATAAAACCGTTTTTTTTTTTTTTTTTTTGGTTTTTTGGGTATAATAGCAAAAATTAAACCGTATCGCTAAAACTGATGGCATCATAAAAAAATGATAGGCATCATGGATTGGGCGTATCATTCATCATTATCGGCTTTTTGCCATTTTTTTATCAATGGAGATTTAACATGAATATGTTAACAAAATTAGTAACCGCCCTAGCGGTGGTGGGTGCTAGCGTGTCTGTGGCGAATGCTCAGCAAAAAACAGTGTCAGGTACTGTGGATTTTAAAGTGAATATGCCAAGCGTGCTGGTGCTGTATCATTGGGACGAAGCAGGTATTGACTTTCAACCCCAAGTTGAAGCACAAATATCAGGTCACGGCGTTGAGCAAGTTAATGCAGGTGAAGCCAATGTTTCGGTGACTACCAACAATAATACTGCGAATGTTTTAGCTCTCAATGATGAAGCGCTATCAGCAACTCAATTTAGAGGTCATAATGCTCAAACAGTTAAAGTAACTTTACAAGACGCTTGGGCTGTGCGTAGCATATCAGAAAATGGTGTAGAATTAATTGTTGAGACTACCGATAAGGCACACAAGAATGACCTTGATCCTACCTCTGTAATTAATGTAGAAAATACTAAGGTTAAATCCACTGAAGCCGTAGGTGTTGATACAGGGATAGGAGCTGACAGAATTCAACTGCCTTCTAAATGGGTACCCATCAAGGGTGATATTACCTTTGATCTTGATTTGTCAGGTGCAAAAAAATCAGGACTTTACGCATCTCAAGGTCAAACTTTTACATTAAAATTGTCAGCCAAATAATGTCTGATACTTAACTTGGACATTGACCAGTTAATCCAAAAAAAAGAGTATTAAACCTTTATTAATACTCTTTTTTTAATACCTTTTTATGGCACATTACTGGATAAATCTGTTAAAATTTGACACGCTGTTATTTGGCATGGTTTGCCATCTGTGATATCCACCCAACCGATTGAGTAACTGTCGTATGATCCCAACAAAACCTACCACAAATCCCACCACAAAACACGCCCCACTCGCCATGCGTGCGATGATTGGCCTGACGGCTGTATTGGGCATGACAAGCCATGCCACCACCTTGCAGACCACCTTAGAGCAAGACGCACAAGGGGCAAAACTGGTGGTGGTACAAAAAGACGCACAAGGACGCCAGCTGGATATGCCCCCAGCCCAATTGGGCATCTCGCCACCAAGCATCAATCTACAAGCCCATGGCAAAAGAACCGATACTTCGGTTACTTTTTATAATTATAGCGATGAGCCAAAACGCATTGAATTGTCTTTGGTGGATACCGATGAGCAGTTTGAGCCGATTGACAGTAGTGCAGACACGCTCAAATCTTGGACGGTGGTCGCTCCGCAGTCTTTTGAGATTGTGGGTGGTGGTCATCAGACCATTCGTCTGTCGTTTCGTGTGCCTGAAAACTTCCCAAAAAAGACACATCATGCTTTTTTGATGATTAACCAAAAAATAGACAAGCCCATCGTAGAGCAAACAGAGGCACTGACGGTGGTCAAAATCGGCTCTCAATATCAGTTGCCGATTCGTCTGACGACTGACTGATGATAAAATGACAAATTGAGGCGTAGCGATGATTGATAAGGTACTTCGTGGGGCAATGATTGGGGCGATGACAAGCCTTGTGGCATTGCCTGTGTGGGCAGGCGAGCTACAATTGGTTGGGCTAAAAGTCAATCACGAGGACAAAGGCGGTATTGATGCTTTGTGGCATGATGAGCGTTATCATGTCAGTGTGGCTGATTTGGCATCGCTTGATATCAGCACCAAGAGCCAAGATGATGGCATGCAGTTTCAGACACCGCTAGGGGAGGCAACCTTAAGTTTTGATCAACTGGTTTATCATGACGGTGTGGCTTATGTGTCATTAGATACGCTAAAAATACTGGGGATTACAGCGGTCTATTCGCAGGCGGATTTACAAATTCATTTGATCATGGCAACCCTACCCAAACAACAACCAACCCAAAAGGCTGAGCCTATCATCACGCATACGCCGAGTGTGGCAGGCTTGCAGGGTTTGAATTTTGATAGCCAAGTTACAGGTAGTACGCATGGGGCGGATCATCACCATTATTATCATCAATTAGACGCTTTTGGCTATGCACTGGGTGGCACTTGGGGGGTGGCGGCCAGTAAGAGCGATGACAATAAGACACAGCTTGACAATGCCTATTGGCTGACATCAGATGATGACATGGCGGTCAGATTTGGTAGTACCGATACGCCATTTGGCACCATCACAGGGGCAAATTTTGCTTATAGTAATGCCAATATCGCACGGCATTTGACAACCCATGCGGACGGCAGAACCACCACGCTGATCAATTCATCTAGCCATGACTATCAGCACATCAGAGGCGTAGGGGTTGCAGGTGGCTTGGCAGAACTTCGTATCAATGGCAGGGCTGTGGCTCGTGTGCAGAGCTTGCTAGATGGTCGTTATGAATTTTTGAATTTGGATATGTCTGCCATAGACCGCCAAAGTCTGATTGAAGTGGCGATATTTGACAATCCATTATCGGCTGTGCCAATGCGTGTAGAGCGGGTATCTTTGGCTAAACGCTATGGCTCGGTGGCGACAGATGAGCTTTTGGTACAAGCAGGCGTGGGGCGTGTTGGGGTGTTTGATGATCGCACCGCCAAAACCGCCTATACCAATGTTGCCTATGGCTTAAATAATAAGGTAAGCCTAAGAGCTGGCTTAAAATATCAGCAAAATGGTAATACCAGTTGGCAAATGGGGGTAAATATTGCCCCAGACCCACACACCAATGTGGATTTGGATTATCGGCATAATGGTAATTTTCGTTTAGACGCACGCCACGAACAAAAAACATGGCAAGCCAATTACCGCTATACCTCGTCTGCTCATCGTGATGGTCGCCATTATTTGGGGCTGTACTATACTCCTGATGATCATAGGCATTTGTCATTAACTCAAAGTGGTAAGAATACCAGTGTGTATGCTCGCTATAAAATCAATGACCGCCTAAGCCATGATATACAGTATCAATCGCACAAGGGTTATTGGCGTTATCATGTGAGTTATCGGCAGATTGGTGGTCGCTTTGATGGTAACTATCAATACAGCATTGACCCACACAAGCACCATCTATCGTCATCGCTACGCCTAACAGGCGATACCACGCTACAACAAAGCGTGTATGTCGGCCATGGTGCCAATAAAACCCATGATAACAAGCGAGCCTTTGGTGTGGAAAGTAGCTTGCAGCACCGCATTTCTAATAATCAATCGCTGTCTTTGGGTGCGTCATGGCATAATCTTACCCATAAAGATAACATTTTGCTACAAGGTCAATGGCAATACCAAAGCAAACACGGCATCAATGTCAGTGCAGGCTATCGCCATGGTGGCAGTGCTTGGTATGGGCAGTATGAAGACCGAATTGGTAAAAGTCGTTTTAATGACACGAAACAAAGTGCAGGCGAGTGGTTTTTGCGTATTGGCTTAAATGCTTATAAAGCCCCTGCCAGTTTGCCAAAACTTGGTAAATATGTCGCCAGTGGCGGTACTGACGGACAGGCGGTAATTACTTTATTGCATGACCGCCAAGATTTTCGCAAATCAGCTGATGAGCCGATGTATTTTAATGTCAATCATAAACTCATACCAGCCAACGCCCTAGCTGGTACCGATAAAAAAAGTACCTATCTGTTAGATTTGCCCAAAGGCGTGTATGAGATTAAACTGGACGGACGCAGTCTGCCCATTGAATACGCCCTACCGACTAAGGCGGTGGCCAAGATAGATGCACGCCTACCTACCTATATTGAGTGGCAGATGATTCAAGTCTACGGCATTCGTGGACAGCTGTCGCTGGCCGATGTGCAGGTGGAGGCATGGCAGGGCGATAAGCTCATCGCTAATACTAAGACAGATAAAAACGGCTATTTTTTGCTAGATGGATTGCCAAAGGGTGCATATGTCTTGCGTGCTGATGGTTATCTGCCCAAACAGATGGTGGTCGATGATTATGTGTTGGGTGTGGTGCTAGATAGGGCATTTAATGATAAATAAACGACAAGTGAGATGGTGATGAAACAGCGACTGACAACAAAAATGCTAAAACTTGGCTCAAAAACCCTGCCGATCATACTGACTGCACTGCCTTTTGCGATGATGTCGCAGGCGTTCGCAGGTCAAGCTGATTGTGTTCCTTATACTCGTGGCGGTAGGTTTGATTCTGTATTCACACAGGTAAATAACAACTCTGACCCAGATAAGATTATTTATTTTTGTGCTCGTGGAGATGCCCTTACCCAAGAGATTTTCAATGTCCCAGAAGGCGATCTCATCGAAAATAGCAGAAAAGTGATTAATATGGGTCGAACCAAAGCAACGGTAAATATCGGTACAAGCCGTATTGATGTGGCAGGCTTTAATGTTAATGATAATTTACGCTTGCCAACAGCCTATATTTTTAGACCACTCAATAGTGTGCCTGTTCAAGAGATTTTTCATTTTGTTACCTATACAAAAAGAACCAACTTTATAAAAGATAAAACAGGTTTAGAGTCTCCTTACACATACTGTCGGGGTGAAGCGGAAGGTACACCACGAGTTAATCATTATCAAAACATTTTTAATTACCTAAAAGGCAATGCTCATCTATTTACAGTAAATGGCACACCTGCCCAACCTTTTGTTAATGGTGTCAATACTGGAGCGGATAGTCAGTTTGCCTTTGCAAGAGTAACGGTTGATGGTGCAGACATGACAGTAAAATTTTTTACTAGGCAGACTGATAGATTTTTTTATAGTATTAAAAAATTTGACGCAGTTTATTGTCTATTGACCGTGGGGGTGCAAGCGGAGATTGATGTCAATACTACCCAAGCCAGAAGCTACAATTTACGAGTAAGATTTGCAAATTAGATACGCTGGTAATTAACCAGTCATCAATGACAAAAGGGCAGGAAAATCTTGGTTCTTTTGTATATATGTCGTGATGAATTTGTGATAAGGCGATACAAATTTTACTTTTCAAACATAGATGAAATTGGTAAAATGTATCATTTTATTGGCTAATTTGGTTTTATTGTACACACAGGAAGCACCATGACTGACATTGACATTCGTACTCGCTTGCACCAATCTTTGGCTCGTCCACAATGTACCAAAGATGGCGGCATTTGTCATTTTATTGGTGTAGAGGGGCTGACTCGCATTCAGCTTGAAGCCATTATTGATAAGGCGATGGGCTATTTTGATGAGTCTGGTCGGCTGATCAATACCAATGAACTTGGTGGCTGTACTGTGATGAATTTGTTTTTTGAAAATTCAACTCGTACCCGCACGACTTTTGAGGCAGCCCAAAAGCGTCTTGGGGCCAATGTTTTAAACCTTGATATTGCTCGCTCATCAGCCAGCAAAGGCGAATCTTTGCGTGATACGCTGTGGAATTTGGAGGCGATGAGTGCAGATATGTTTGTGGTGCGTCATTCATCAAGTGGGGCAGCACACTTTATGGCGACAGAAGTTACACCAAATGTTGCCATCATCAATGCAGGCGATGGTTGGCATGGCCACCCTACGCAGGCGATGCTTGATATGCTGACCATTCATCGTGAATTGTGTCTTAAATCAGGCAAATCATTTGACGATCTTTCTGTTGCCATCATTGGCGACATCAAGCATAGCCGTGTGGCTCGCTCGGACATTTGTGCATTGCAGACTTTGGGCGTGCGTGATATTCGTGTCATTGCCCCTAGGACTTTGTTGCCAAAGGGCATTGAGCGCTATGGCGTATCCACTTTTAACGACATGGATAAGGGCATTGTGGACGCTGATGTATTGATCGGTTTGCGTATCCAAAATGAGCGTATCGGTTCACCCTTACTGCCATCTACATCAGAATATTTTAAAATGTATGGCATTACCGAAAGTCGCCTTAGACTTGCCAAGCCAGATGCTTTGGTCATGCACCCAGGCCCTATGAACCGTGGGGTAGAGATCGCTTCAAGCGTGGCAGACGGCGATCAATCCGTCATCTTAAAACAGGTTAATAATGGCATTGCAGTTCGCATGGCGGTCATGGCGATGGCGATGCGTGGTCAGGATAAGAACAAAGGGCTTATTTAAAAGCGGATTGTACTTAGGGTTGTACTTAGGGTTGGACGATGAGTTGTCGGTGTAGGCCGTGTATTGTCCAAATCAGAGGATAAAAATCATAAGATGCTAAGCCAAGAACACTGGGCAATAAGCAGTGATGAATTGAATAACAAGATTGATTAACTAAAAAACAAAAGAAAAAGCCATGAAAAATCTACTTCCCAAAAACTGGCAACAACCAAAGCTGGCCAATGTTGATACTGATGGAAAATGGCTCATGCCACCCATTGTGGATTTGTGTGGCCGTCTGCGTGAACCGGGTCATCAGTCGTATGGTACGCTGGCAAGTGAAGGTAGGGCGGCTCGTCAAAATGGCATTTTGCACATCGTATTGCCACCTGACACCAATCCTGTGCTAGAAAATGGCTCCTTATTCAAAGGATTGCGTGAAAAGGCATACCAAGATGGCAGTGTTTATCTGCATATCTTGGGTGCATTGACCGCAGGACTCAAAGGTGAGCAACCTGCCAACTTGGCGGGTCTAAAACAAGGCGGTGCAATTGGTGTAACCAATGCCAGAGCGGGCTTTGATGATGATATGGTCATGCTAAGAACGCTAGAATATGCAGCCACCTGTGGTCTTCAAGTATTCTTTTATCCTGATGAGCCTAGCCTGTCTAGGAGTGGCGTGGCTCATGATGGTTATATTGCTTCGTTTCATGGATTGGCAGGCATTCCATGGCTTGCTGAGACCATTGCACTGTCCAAACAGCTTTTGATGGTTGAAGAGACAGGCATTGTTGCACATTTTGGCCAGATTACTTGCCGTACTTCGGTAGAGCTGATTCGCTGGGCAAAAGCCAAGGGCTTGCCAATCACTTGTGATGTTGCCATGCACCAACTGCATTTGACCGATGATGATCTAGAAGGCTACAACACCAATGCTTTTGTTTATCCGCCACTTCGTTCCAAGACCGACCAACGAGCGTTGATTGCAGGTTTGCAAGATGGCACGATTGATGCGATTTGTAGTCATCATGAGCCACTGTCAAGCAGTGCCAAGCAAGCTCCGTTTGGTGAATGTGTTGCTGGGATTAGTAATTTTGATACCTTTGTATCGTTGGGTTGTCAGCTTGTGGCAGATGGTATTTTGACTGCTGAGCAATTGGTTGAAAAAATTTGTACCAATCCTGCCAAGATTGCAGGCATTAAGGATTATGAGACCATCGGTGGGGCAGTTTTGATTGACCCTGATTTGTCATGGCAAGTGGATAAGAATACCATGCTGTCTAGTGGTAAAAATACACCATTTATGGGTGAAAAGCTGACTGGCAAAGTGGTGGAGATTTTCTTTTAAAAATTGAGTGCTAAAGATGTTCAAAACATGAGCCAGCAACAAAAATACCAATAATAAAAAGACCATCAATGTTGTGATGGTCTTTTTATTATTGGCTCATGTCATCAACTGCCTAAAACAAGTAATCATAAGCCTTTTTTAACATCGTTCATGGCTTTTTTGCTTTGACCAAACAGGTGGTAGGCCTTTTTGAGTAGGCGAATCACTTTGGTTAGGCGACTTTCGGTCAGCATGGCTTTGCCATCTGGGACGATAAATACATCGCCGTTGTCGTCAATTTCTTGGCGTGTACCGTGATTAAAGCCGTCAACATCACTTTGTGCATCGGCATCTTCATCAACAATGCGTACAATTTCTTCTTTTTGACGAAGTGGCGTACTTTCAAATAAATTTGACAACCGCACATCAAGCTCGCCTTTGGCGGCCCGCTCAATTTTAGTGAGGTTTTTGTAGATTTCTACAAACCAAGGGTCATAGTCTGCCTCTTTGAGGGCGTCCAACTCATCTTTGATGGGCAATGGGTAGGGCAGGGTTTTATAAAATTGCCATAGACTGATGCTACTAAGGTCTGTTTTGAGTAAATATTCGTCTTCTTTGGTGCGAGTAATGAGCTCGGCATCAACAAGCTGTTCAATGTATAACCCCCATTTTGGCAATTCTCTGCGACCTAATACGCTACGCAATTCATGCTCGCTGACGGTTTTGCCTTCTTTGTAGCGTTTGTAGGTCAGATTTAGCATATCAAGCAGACTTAATAGCGGATGACGAACAGGCACTTCCTTGGTGTCAAAGATGGTCAAAGTATAACTGATTTCAACACCCAAAAGAATGATGTTCCATGACAAATAAATCCAAAGTAGGAAAATTGGCAAGGCAGCAAAAGCACCATAGATGGCTTCATAGCTTGTAAAATTGGTCATTACCATGCCAAAGACAGAACGCAAACTTTCAAACAACACAGCCGAAGCCAACCCTGCAATGACAGCATTTTTAAACGGTACCTGCACTTTTGGAATGAGCCAATACATGCCAATAAATCCTGCAACGGTAATCAGTATTGACACCAAATATGCCCACACCGACCAATCTATCCCATAGCCTGCGATTTGGCGATTTAAAAAGTCCACGCTTTGAATGGCACTTGATGCACCAAATGTGATGCCAAGTACTATTGGGCCTAGCGTGATGAGAGTCCAATAACGAATGATGCTGGCTGTACCGCCTGAGCGTTCTTTGACACGCCAAATTTTATTAAAAGCAGTTTCAATTGTTATTAGGGTTATGATGGTTGTGATGAATAAACCAAGCACACCGACGATGCCCAAATTGCTGGATTTTTCAGCAAAGCTGTCAAAATATTGCCCAATTTGTGCACCTGATGACGGCAATAGATTGTTATAAATCATTGCTTGCATTTGTTCACGCATACCAGAAAGAGCAGGTATGCTTGAAAACACCACCAAAATCACCGTCAGAATCGGTACCAGTGAAAGTAGGGTGGTATAAGTGAGACTGGCTGCTTTTTGTTGGCAATCATCTTCCATGAAATGACGCACAAGCAAGCGTAGATACATGAACCATCTGTGATGGGCGAAGGGCAATTTGTTCAAAAAATTTGTCATAATCTTCAAAAGTAAATACAATCAATAAAGTAATCAATGTATCAAAAAAATGCACTGAGAAAATAGTAAGTAGATAGTGTAGCAAATATCACACATTTTTAAAAACTTTTTGGCGAAATATTACAAAATTATTAAAATGGCAATGCTTTTAATGTCATTTGATGGCGTTTTTGGTTGATTGATGTTATGGGTTAATTAATGTTAAATGTTAAATGATTTAAGCCATAAAATCCTTTTTGGTGCTTTGTGTATTTTGGTGGGTTTTGGGCTATAATGACAAAAGCCGATGAGTCAAGCTGGCTTGATGTTTGAATATGGTTGAGTGGTGAATTTGCCACCAATTATTTTAAAGCACAAACCATCTAAAATTAAAATCAGTGAAAAAAATTAAGGATAAATATGACAGACGATTATTATGTTCTTGTTTTGTATGACACAAATCATGATCGCACCAAAGAGCTTGCTTATGCAATTGCTGAGGGCGTGTTCAATGCAGGCATGGCGATCAAAATTCGCCGAGTGCCAAAAGTATCTACCACCACCGAGCAGGTCGCACCTGATATTCCTGATGAGGGTGATTTGTATTGTACGGCAGATGATTTGTCTGATTGTGTGGGTTTGGCGGTGGGTAGTCCAACCCATTTTGGCAATATGTCAGCGAGCATGAAGTATTTTTGGGATAATACAATAACGCATTGGCTTTCAGGTGATTTGCAAGGCAAGCCTGCTTGCGTTTTTACCAGCACAGGCACCATGCACGGTGGCAATGAGGCGACATTGCTTTCTATGATGATGCCGTTGCTACATCATGGCATGATGCTATTGGGTTTGCCTTATGTACATGAAGAACTAAATCGCACGATGCGTGGTGGCACCCCTTATGGTGCAAGTAGCGTGTCAGGTGTGTCGCATGAACTTGCCATGACTGCAGATGAGCGTGTCTTGGCCGTCCATCAAGGCGAGCGACTTGCTCATGTCGCCAAAAAATTAGCCAAATGATTGACAAGCTTAAAACTTGGCTAAAAAACACTGCACAAGCAAAAAACTAAGTTTTTAAGTTGATTTTTATCAAAATAAGGTCTTAAATCAAAAAAAGTGAACAAATCTTTATGTTGTGCGGATTGTTTATCAGCTGTGTTTGGTTAAGTTGCTTTGATTTTAGTGATTGATTTTAGTCAGCTCCATTGAAATCATCTTGCCACCGCTGGTCTGGCTGACCTTAATGGGTAGGTAATCTAAGCTGGGTGCAAGCCAAAAACTTGTCGCACGGCTTTTGTCATCATGGATTCTATCAATACGAATTGCTTCATAAGTTCCTGCTGGTACGATGATTTTTGAAGTGCCAGATTTTTTGAATTTGGTGGTCTCAATGTCGGTTTTTTTCACCAATTGATAAGTGCCACTAAATTTGCCATCAATCAGGTCTTGGCGAATTTGTGACTCTAGGCTCAAATCATCATAGACTTGCCCATTCATTTTTAGCGTGGCTGTTTTGTTTTTGTAAGTAGATGAGATGGTTTGTGCGTCATGATTAAAAATGACTTTATGTGTATTACCCACACCAAAAACTTTGGCTGACATAGAGGAGTTTTTTGGTGTGATTACGCCGTCTGATAGGCTAAACTGTGCTGATTGATTTAGGTTGATGATGCCTGCTACCAAACCTTTGACACGATAATGATAGTCATTGCCTGATTTGGTGAGTGTACGAGTAGCGGTACCAAGTTTGTCATAGGCTTTGACGGTATAAGTTGCTGAAAATGTTGCCAATTCATTGGCATGAGTGGGTAGGCTTATGCACAGTATGCTCATGGTCAGTGCGACAGTGCCGATGTTTTTTCTTAAAAACGACCTTGCGGCTTTATTTTTCATGTTGCTTCGCTATATTGCTGTATTGTTGGCTATATCTATGGATTATATGAATAAAATTGTGATGATTTCAAGCACTTTGTGTGATTTTTCATTTGCGACTGCCAAAAAGGATAAAGATATGAAATAAAGAGATGTTATTTTTAAAATGTATTTAATTGTTTAATAAAGTCGTTTATCCATAAAGACAATGTTTAAGAGCAAAGAACTGGCGTATTCATGATTTGTTATGAAATTTTTTTTTGGGCAACGGCTTGAAATTTTTTGGACAAAACCCTATCTTTATAGCCATCCTGACATTGTCAGTTGTGATCATTTATTTTTATAATTTATTGTCATTTCATCGTAAGTTTAATGGAGAAAATTATGTCAATCCGTCCTTTGCATGACCGTATTGTCGTACGCCGTACCGAAGAAGAGCAAAAAACCGCAGGTGGCATTTTGTTGCCAGGCTCTGCCCAAGAAAAACCACAACAAGGTGAAGTCATTGCTGTGGGTAATGGTCAGGTAACTGACAATGGCGTGCGTGCCTTAGATGTTAAAGTTGGCGACAAGGTATTATTTGGTCAATACGCAGGCCAAACTGTAAAAGTTGATGGCGAAGAGCTTTTGATTATGAAAGAAAGTGATGTGCTTGGGGTGCTTGAATAATCACAATCACACCGATTAGCAATATTTAACAATGATTCATCAAAAACAATGATTTATTATTAAGAGAGAAATTATTATGGCAAAAGATGTAAAGTTTGGCGTATCTGCCCGTGAAAAAATGATTGATGGCGTAAATGTCCTAGCCAATGCTGTTAGAGTTACCCTAGGGCCAAAAGGTCGCAATGTTGTGATTGACAAATCTTTTGGTGCACCAACCATCACCAAAGATGGTGTGTCTGTTGCCAAAGAGATTGAACTAGAAGATAAATTTGAAAATATGGGTGCGCAGCTTGTGCGTGAAGTGGCCTCTAAGACCAACGATGTGGCAGGTGATGGCACAACAACTGCAACTGTCTTGGCACAAGCCATCTTGACCGAAGGCATGAAAACTGTTGCTGCTGGCATGAATCCAATGGATTTAAAGCGTGGTATTGATAAAGCAACTCGTGCGGCTGTTGAGCAAATCCACGCACTATCAACGCCAGCAGATGATTTTAAGGCGATTGCACAAGTTGGTTCTATTTCTGCCAATTCTGATACCAAGATTGGGGAGCTGATCAGTGAAGCCATGAAAACTGTTGGCAAACAAGGTGTGATTACTGTTGAAGAAGGCTCAGGCTTTGAAGATACTTTGGAAGTTGTTGAGGGTATGCAGTTTGATCGTGGTTACATCAGCCCTTATTTTGCCAATAAGCAAGACAGTTTGACTTGTGAATTTGACAATCCATTTATCTTGTTAGTGGATAAAAAAATCTCAAACATTCGTGAGATTGTACCACTACTTGAACAAGTGATGCAGACCAGCCGTCCGCTACTGATCATTGCAGAAGATGTGGAAAATGAAGCATTGGCAACCCTTGTGGTGAACAATTTGCGTGGCGGTCTAAAAACTTGTGCAGTAAAAGCCCCTGGTTTTGGCGACCGTCGTAAAGCCATGCTACAAGACATTGCCATCTTAACAGGCGGTATTGTGATTTCTGAAGAAGTGGGCCTAAGTCTAGAAACCGCAACGGTAGAGCACCTAGGTACTGCCAAAAAAATCACTGTTGGCAAAGAAAACACCGTCATCGTTGATGGTGCTGGAGAAAAATCACAAATTGACAGCCGTGTAGATGCAATCAAGCGTCAGATTGAAGAATCAACTTCTGATTATGACAAAGAAAAACTGCAAGAGCGTGTTGCTAAGCTGTCTGGTGGTGTGGCGGTCATTAAAGTTGGTGCTGCTACCGAAACTGAAATGAAAGAGAAAAAAGATCGTGTAGATGATGCATTGCACGCCACTCGTGCAGCGGTAGAAGAAGGCATTGTCCCTGGTGGTGGTGTGGCTCTTGTGCGTGCCTTATCAGCACTTGAGAGCCTAACAGGTGATAACGATGATCAAAATGCAGGCATCAATATTCTGCGTCGTGCGATGGAAGCCCCACTTCGCCAAATCGTTACCAATGCAGGTGATGAGGCAAGTGTTATCGTCAATCAAGTTAAAAATGGCTCTGGTAATTATGGCTATAATGCAGCGACTGGTGAATATGGCGATATGCTAGAAATGGGCATTCTTGACCCAGCCAAAGTAACTCGTTCTGCCCTAGAGCATGCAGCATCTGTAGCAGGTCTGATGCTGACTACTGAAGTGATGATTACTGACCTACCAAAAGAAGAACCAGCCATGCCAATGGGCGGTGGTATGGGTGGCATGGGCGGTATGATGTAATTATTGTCAAACCTAGCCATCTAAAAATCCTCCAACAAAGTTTGGGGGATTTTTTTATAAAGTAATCAGATGGCATGATTTGTGTTGTTAATTTTTGTTGGCTTGGTAAATTTGATGATAAAAACTTGTTTAATGAGATTTTTATTAAGATGGTGAAGTATTGTTATTTTATGAAAATTTTTTGTCATTTGGTATAGACTTTGTGCTGAATTTAGGGTAAATTGCGATGGCAATATTTGCCACACCAATTGTAATTATTGATGGTCTGTCTTTTGTAGTATGGTATTTCTCACAAAAAAAAGGATGATTTATGAAACTCAAACCTACCTTGTTATTTGCCAGTCTAACCGCAAGTTGTTTATTGATCACTGCTTGTGGTGATAAAGCTCCTACCTCTGATAAAGGTGCTACCAAGTCGTCAAGCGTAAAATCTGCCAACAAAATCGCTGATGTCGTTATCGTCAATGGCGTTGAGCCAGAATCACTGGATCCGCAAAAAGCCTCTGACATACCTTCTTTTTCCATTCATCGCCAGATGTTTTTGGGTTTGACTGCCTCTGACAAGGAGGGTAAAACCGTCCCTGCCATGGCGACCGAATGGGAAAGCACTGATGATAAAGTATGGGTTTTTAAGCTACGCAATGATGTCAAATGGTCTGATGGCTCGCCTGTAACGGCACATGACTTTGTTTTTGCATTACAGCGTTTGACCGATCCAAAGACAGCATCGCCTTACGGTACTTATCTGGTGGATGCCAAAGTGGTGAATGCACAAGCAATCAGCGAGGGCAAGGCTCAGCCAAGCACATTGGGTGTCAAGGCGCTAGATGACTACACTCTTGAAATCACGACCACAGACCCTGTTCCTTATTTGGCGGATTTGATGCTGTTGCCTGTGACATTTGCCACACCAAAACAGGCCATTGAACAGCACGGCAATAAATGGACAGATGCTGCCAATATTGTGGTCAATGGTGCTTATAAGCTACATGATTGGCAGGTTAATGGGCACATCATCTTAAAGCGTAATGAAAGCTATTTTGATGATGCCAATACCAAAATCAATAGCGTGGCATTTTTACCAGTAACAGCACAGGCAGCGATGTCTCGCTATAAGGCTGGTGAGGTGGATTTTTCTGGCGTGCCTGCTGAGATGTTTAAGGACTTAAAGGCGGAGCTGCCTGATGAGGTGGTGGTTACGCCGACATTGTGCACAAGCTATCTTGAGTACAATACCAAAAAAGCACCGCTGGATGATGTGCGTGTGCGTAAAGCCTTGTCGATGGCACTGGACAGAGATTTAATCACTAAAGAGGTGCTGGGTCGTGGTGAGGAGTCAAGCTATCAACTCACACCGCATTACACTCAAGGCATGAGTCAAGTTTTGCCAGATTGGGCAAGCCTGCCAATGCAAGAGCGTGCCAAGATGGCAAATGATTTGCTGGCACAAGCTGGATATAGTCAGCAAAACCCTGCCAAAGTAGAGATTTTGTATAGTACCAGTGAAGGTGGCAAGCGTTTGACATCAGCGATTTCATCACTATATAAGCAGTATTTGCCAAACGCACAAATTTCGGTCATCAATCAAGAGTGGAAAATGTTTCTTGATGCTCGCCATCAGGGTAACTTTCAGATCTCGTTCCCTTCATGGTGTGCAGATTATAATGAACCATCGACTTTCTTGAACTTGATGCGCACTGGCAGTAGCAATAACACCAGTTTTTATAGCAATCCTGAGTACGACAGGCTGATGAACTCTACATTGTCTGTCGGTGCAACAGATGAAAGTCGTCGTCAGGCGTATGTCGAAGCTGAACGATTGCTACAAAAAGATGCGGCGATCATGCCTTTGTTTACTGGGGTAAGTCCAAGTCTGATCAAAACATACTTAAAAGGCATCAGTCCAAACGATCCTCTTAAGAACTGGTATATTAAAGATTGGCAAATTGCGGAATGATGTTAAATCATCAGTTGCAAATAACAGTCATCGTCAGATGGCTGTTTTTTTTATTTGCCCTTATAATCAAAGTGGCTGGCAATGTGATAAGCCTTATAAATTTACTATGATTTTTGTCTGCAAAATTGCTATAATGCAAGCAATTTTCTTTTAAAAAAGCCAACTGCCATGACCAATCCACAGATTACCAACCAAACCGAACTTCTTTGCCCTGCTGGTACTTTTAAAAATATGCAATACGCTTTTGCCTATGGGGCGGACGCCGTGTATGCAGGGCAAGCACGCTATTCTTTGCGGGTGCGTAATAACGATTTTGATGAAGATAATTTAAAAAAAGGCATTGACTATGCCCACTCAATCGGCAAAAAGTTTTATGTGGTGGTCAATATTCAAGCCCACAATGCCAAATTAAAAACTTTTATAGAAGACATTACGCCTGTTATTAATATGAATCCAGACGCTTTGATTATGTCGGACGCTGGTATGATTATGATGGTGCGTGAGCATTTTCCCCATCAAGAAATTCATCTGTCGGTACAAGCCAATGCGGTAAACTGGGCAACCGTTAAATTTTGGCAACAAATGGGCATTAGCCGTGTGATTGTTAGCCGAGAGTTGTCCTTAAAAGAAATTGGCGAGATTATCAAAGAAGTGCCTAATATGCAAATAGAAGTCTTTGTACACGGTGCATTGTGTATGGCGTATTCTGGGCGTTGTTTGTTATCAGGCTATATCAATAAACGAGATGCCAATCAAGGCACTTGCACCAATGCCTGCCGATGGAGCTATAATACTTATAAAGCGGTGGAGAATGAAACAGGCGATATTGTACCAGTTATGCAAAATGACAGCCAAAATAATACACAAAATAATACACAAAATAATATCGCCAATGCCGAACTTTTTATTCCCAATCCCAACAAAAACAGCATTGACAATGTTAATTTAAATGGCGAATTTAATTTAAATAATGACAACAATTTAAATAATGATAACAATCTAAATGGCGAATTGAATTTAAATGGCGATAGGATAATGGGCGATGATTATGTCCAAAAACCGTCTGATGAAGTGGTGTTATTAGAAGAACAAGGTCGCAAAGGCGAATTGATGGCGATGTATGAAGACGAGCACGGCACTTATATTATGAATTCCAAAGATTTGCGTGCGGTGGAATTGGTGCCTGATTTAATTAAAATGGGCGTGCATTCACTCAAAATTGAAGGGCGTACCAAATCGCATTATTATGTGGCACGCACCGCCCAAGTGTATCGCCGTGCCATTGATGACGCCCTTGCTGGCAAAGAATTTGACGCAAGTTTAATTGGTGCTTTGGACGGTCTTGCCAATCGGGGCTATACCGAAGGTTTTTTAAGACGGCATATTCATTCAGATTATCAAAATTATGAACACGGTTCATCAAAAACCGACCATCAACAATTTGTCGCAGAAGTAACCGAATTAAAAGACAATAAATTGGTTTTGCAAATCAAAAATAAACTGTCGGTGGGCGATGAAATTGAAATTATGACCCCCAAAGGCAATATTATTTATCCTTTGCAGGCAATGTGGGACAAAAAAGGCAATGCCATAGAATCCGCCTTAGGCTCTGGTTGGGTATGCCAAATTGACAATCCCTTTACCGAGCTTGATTTTGAGGTATTGCAATTTGCCCTTGTAATGAAAAAGGTGGATGAGCCGATGTTTAGCTGAAATCTAGTAAGGCAATCAAAAGCATTATGGCATTGGCTATAATGCTTTTTTATGGATGTGAAGTAAGGGGCGATTGGTGGATTTGCTGTATCCTATTGAACAGGTTTAGAATTGGATTAAGGAATTGAGGCAGGGTTGTGGGAGTGGACTGTATTGACAAGTTGTTCTTTTATTTTATGTGGATTTGTGGTGGCTTTTGGGTTTAGTTGGCGTACAAAAAAACTTCAATGTAATAAAATATCAAAATCCATCATGCCAGAAAGATTGGCACTGTATAAAAAACATTCATTAATATATTAGATATTTTTGATTGTTTTTGGTAACATTATGTGTTATAAATGTTGCGTCAATCAGACAGGCTTAGGTTGTGATGGTGCATATGTCCACCCTCACAGTCAAATTGATAAATCCGCCCCATGACTTTGTCATGTTTTTTTATGTTTTGCAAGTTAAGGATTACTTGTTTATGAAATTAACGAAATTAGCATTTGCACTTACCATTGGTGGTAGCTTGATGCTGACTCAAACAGCATCCGCTACATGGATTGAAAATATTCATGGCAGCGATGGCGTGCGTGGCTTTTTGATCGGTGGTTCACTTAATCCTGAGTTGAGTGGTTACAATCGTGAGTTTAACTATGTTTATGGCAACCCAAATTTGATTGGCGACCCAGATGGCGATACACCGCATCTGCAAAACTTCTTTGAAAGCCTAGATGAAGAGGCTCGCATTGAGAGAAAATCACTAAATGCACAAATGGGCGTGGATAATGCGATCATCATGCGTGTGAATCGTCGCATCAACGACAAAGACTATGTGGTCGGCAGTCTTGCTCTTTCTCCAGATAGTCAGAGAAAACTGCTGTCTGCAGAACCAATGTGGGGCGTGCAGTATATCCGTGAGGATTTGGGCGACATTTCATTTGGTCGTATGGGCGTAACCATCAACCCACAAGCGACCAACACTTATTCGCCATTTACTTCAGTAAACCGCAACAGTGGCATCAACGGTGCAACCGTGACTTTTGATAGATATAAAAACTGGAATGCCAAAGCGTTTTATTCATTGCCAACCACCGACAATGTCCTTAAGCCAAGCGCGATGACACATAGCGGTTATGGTGCAATGGCAAGCTACACCCAAAAAATTACCCCAAATCATTATGTGACAGTTGAGGGTGGTTATAGTACATTTGAGCGTTCGCCAGCACATAATCGTGCTCAGCTCATACCGAATGTCGGCGGTCGTAATATTTACCAAGCACCGATTAAAGAGCATAACTATGGCGGTTCGATTACTTATCGTTATGTAGACTGGACGGTCGCACTTGATATGGGTCGTAAAGAAGGTAAGATTCCAGGTGCACCGATTGTTGATTCGGTGATTATTAATAACTTGGGTCTAAAAGTTGCTTATCAAGCAACACCACGCTTGACGCTTGCTGGCACCTACGGCATCCAAAAAAGTAATGCCAATGAAGTGGAAAAATGGGCATTGTCTGTGCCACAGATTTTCCCAAAACCAAAGCCAGACTCAAGTAAACGCTTGAAAGACTATCTACAACGCCGTATTTTTGAACAATATTTGTTTAAGCAAGTGCATAGCCGACAAGTGAAGCTAGAGGCTGACTACAAATTCAGCGACAACTTCTCTGGCAAGGCCGTATTTGTGCGTGAAAAAATCGAAAACTTCGCACCAGAAGGTAAGTTTAGTGAACGACAAAATACGGAATATGGTCTTGGCTTGACTTATTTATTCTAAGTATTTTTTAAATCATCATTTTATTTTTTAAGGACATGACAATGAAACTAAAACTGCTTACTCTTAGTGTTGCACTGATAGCGACCAGCTCGGCCCATGCTGTATTTAATGTATATAATAGCGGTGACGGCACAACTTTGGACATTCATGGTGAAGTCAATCTACAACTTCAAAACAAGGGTGACTTTATTGAAGATGTGTACAGTAATGCATCAGCAAAAGCAACCGATGAGCGTACTCGTTTTGGTAACGACTCTGGTAACACTTGGGTTGAATTTCGTGCTGCACAGACTTTTGGTAAAGACTACCGTGCAACGGGTGTCATTGGCTATGGTTATAAAAATGTCAAATTGGGTGGTTCCCAAGACACCACTTTCTTGGCAATTGACAAGAAAAATGTTGGTTCGATTGCAATCGGTCGCCAATATCTACACTCTGGCTATGTGCTAAGATCAGGCACTTTTAGCACGCTTGATGATTACGGTATCTCGGTAATTCGTGGCGATTTCACCAAAATTCCAAACTTACACCTAAGTGCATACCACAACTTACCTGATACAATTGATACTCGTGCAGAGGATGGCTTGACTCGTACCGGAGGTAAAGGTGCGTCATTTAGCTATTTAGTCCCTCTTAAAGGCAATCAAAGTGTTCGTGTGGCGGGTGGTTATACTCAGCATAAAGTCAATGTGGACGAAGGGTTCAAAACGGTATTGCCAAGCGAGCGTGAAGGCTATGCTGGCTCGCTTGAATACAGAAACGACCGTATCGTCGTTGGGGCGGATCTTGGTAAACAAAAGCTGACGCATGATAAAAACACACTGGTTGATACTGGCGATATTAATATTATTGGTGCTAAAATCGGTTTCTTTGTTAATCCAAAAGTAACGCTGGCAACTGGTTATGGCGTTGAAAAAACCAAGCGTGTCGGTGGCATCACTTCTACGCCAATTGAATCGATCAAACAAGAATTGCCACAAAACGCATTTGGCATCACTGAGTTTATTCATGACGATGAAGAAACCAAGCGTTTCTATGTGCGTGGTGACTACTATGCTCGTGAAAATGTGCGTTTCTATGCTCGTTATGATTTGCACGAAAAAACAGGCAAGATTCAAGGACAGCTGATCAGCAGAGAAAAAGCCCCAGAATATCGTGTGGGCGTGAGTTTGAGCTTCTAATTGCTGACAGTTGACTGTGATTTTTTTTGGTAAAACTGTGATTGCCCTAAAAATGTTTTAGGGGTGATTGCAGTGACCACTTTCTTTGCCTGATTTTTTATGGATTAAAAATTATGAAATTAACCAAATTAGCATCAATGGTAGCGTTTGGCTTGTCGTGTGCTTATTTGACGCAATGCACCAGCATGCCAAGTAGCGTAACACCATCAATCCCAAGCAAAACCAATGGGCAATACCCACAGGTACGCATACATCAAGACTCCTTGGATCATTATCTGCACGGCGAATACGGTCGTCCAGATGGTCTATCTGGCGAACAGTTGCGTCCTGAGACAGCACCCATCGCTCGTCCTGATGATGGCGTGGATCATTATACACACGAAATAATGACCGACCGTTATCGCTGGATGGAGCGTGCGGTAGGCAATATTGATGCTGACTACAACTCAGACCCCATCTATGGCAAGGACAATGCCAAATCTCGTGATCGCAATTTGTTTGGTTCTCGTACCGAAGCAGACATAGGCGATAGCCAATTAAACGATCGTCAAGCGTTCCGTTCTGAGGCTCGTGTTTTTAATGGCTCGGTGGGCGGTGCAAAAATGGGTCAGAATTCCACTATGGTTGCTGATGGACCATTGGACAACCGTGCCAGAGATTTCATCAAAAATGCACCACGAGAGCAAACCAGTGAGGAATTGACAGACTGGATCAATACGCAAGACCAAATGATGCAAGATTATTTGGTTAAAGATCCTATTTGGCAAAAAGTCAAACGCAACCTAAACGAATTGTTAGATTATGAAACCGTCGCCAGCAAAGAAAAATTTGATGGTGTTGGTACGATTGAAATGATCCGTGATTTTAAAAGAGGTATCCGTGTTGAGCTGACCGATATTTACGGCGAAAAACGCACCATTTTAGATGAGCAGGATTTTCGTTATCACGGCTTGGGTGGGTTTGGTTATACGGGTAAGCCAGTGGTTAGTCCAGAGGGTACTTACATCGCTTATGCCACTCAGTTGAGCGGCTCAGATGATGACGAGACCACGCTGTATGTCAAAAAAATTGCCACAGGCGAGATTGTTGCCGAAATTTTCAAGGCAGAAACCGAGAGTTTTGTTTGGTATGATGATGACAGCTTCATTTATCGTAAATTCCCAAGAATTCTACGCCATGACATTGGTGTAAAACGCCAAAACGACCCCATCGTTTTGGACATGAATGACATCGACATGCGTCTGGGTAAAGAGGCGAATTCACCTGCATTTGACTTGTATGATGCCAGCGAAACCGATAAAAATCGCTATCTTGCAATCGGTGGTGGCATATCAATTTCAACTTTCTTTATTGTTGATATGAAGACTGGCTACATTCATCAAATCCATGATGAAGCTTACTTCCAAAAACACAATAAACCATATGCATCAACTTATACAACGCCTGCTAAGTTGGTACATTTTGATCCAAAAACGCTGGATGTATGGTTTATCTCAACGGAAAATACCGAAAAAGGCGAAATCTTAAAGATCAACCTAAAACAACCAAAAAATCGCCAAGTGGTTGTCAGAACGCCAGCTGATTATAACTTCATGAAAAATGCGGCTTATTATAGCGAAAGTGGCGGTCATTTCTTGGTCAGCTTTTCAAAAGATGCATCTGATAAAGTTCTGTTAATCAGTAGCGATGGTAAGACAGCCAAAGACTTGACCCCTATGGAGCTTGGTGTTGCTGATAAGCTAAAAGCTTATGTGGTTGGTCAAGACGATAAAGACAAAAAAGGCGATGATGGCAGCGATGTTGAATCAGACGAAAGCTATGTTCGTTTTGACTACTCAAATACCGTCAGCCCAATCAAACGCTACAAATATAGTGTAGAAAAAGATCAGCTGATTGATGAACGCTATCCATTCCCAACACCTAAATTTAATGCAGAAGACTATGAAATCAAGCGTGTCTTCTATCGCTCAAAAGACAATACTGCCATTCCGATGGTGATTGCTCATAAAAAAGGCATTAAGCTCGACGGCACAAACCCAACCTTGCTATACGCATACGGCGGTTTTGGTGTGAAGGGAGACATGGCATTTAGCTATGGCAACGCATCTTACCTAGACGCAGGCTTGGTTTATGCTGAGGCGTTCATCCGTGGTGGTGGCGAATATGGTCGTGATTGGCATAAAGCTGCCCAATCAGTCAATCGTGATCGCCAGTTTGAAGATGTGGCAGCTGCAGCAGACTTCCTAAAAGAGCAAGGCTACGCTGACAGTAAGCACTTGGCGTTGTCTGGCTGGTCACAAGGCGGCTTTATGACAGGTGTCATGTTGACTTTGTATCCTGAGAAATTCCGTGCGGCGATTCCGGGTGCAGGCGTGTTTGATATGTTCCGCTTCGACACTATGGACCGTGAAGACTACTTCATGAAAGAGTATGGTCTGTCATGGGGTTCAAAAAAGCAATTTGATGCAATCAAGCGTTGGTCACCATACCAAAATGTCAAATCAGGTGTGTGCTATCCATCGACTTTGGTGGTCGTGCCAACCCGTGATGACCGTGTGTGGCCTGCCCATTCGTATAAGTTCACCGCTGCACTACAAGAACATCAATCGTGCGATAACCCTGTGCTGATGTTCCCTGTGCATGGCGAGGGTCACAACCCAATCACTCGTGAGGGTCAGGTTGATCGTTTGCATCGTACCATCGCCTTTACTCTAAAAGAGATTGGTGTGACCGATGTGCCCAAGAATGTTCGTCCAGATTTTGAGACGCTAAAAACACAAGCTCAAAAGGACGAAGAAGCCAAAGAACAGGCTAAAAACGAAGCCGAATGGCAAAAAAACCGTCAAGAAAGAGATCGTAAATAATTTGCGATTCAATTCAATCAAAACCGTCATCATCGTATGGCGGTTTTGTTTTGAGAATCTTGACAAAGTGGAAGACCGATCAATTTGTGATTTTTAAGTTTGAGGGTATGATAAAATTGCCCATATTCACAAAAAATGAATCTTAATAACCGCACCCACCCAACAATCAAGACTTTATTGAAACCAAGACTATAAAGATATTTAAAAAAAGCTGATCAGATCAATCATCAAACCACACTTAATCATTTTCATCATCGTAAAACCAGATCAAATAAAACTTGGCTTGATGAATGTCGTTAGTTTACTTTATATAATTTATTGATATGATTGTAATTAAAAAATAACAAAAATATGATCAAGACACTTTCAATCAAGTAAAAAAATGTGAAAGTTTTGATAAGCAAGAAATTTATTTCCCAAAACGCAAAAAGGCCATTAGTTTAAAATGCCAATGAAATTATTTTTATCAATGCTGGCTGTTTGGTTGTGATAGCTGCGGCAATTTATTTGATGATGCTTTGTCGGGTGGTGAATGATGTGCTATAATGGTTAAAAATTTTTACAAAATATAAGTAGTCATGACCCCTCAAAACCGCATTAACGAAATCCAAGCCATCTATAAAGAGTGGCAAGATCTGCACACACGCCTAGAAACCGCTTGCCAAGAGCTAAAAGAAAGCCAAGCACTCATCAAACAAATGGAGCGGTTTTATTTTGATGGGCATTGGATTGAAATTTACGAACAAATAGAAAATGGCCTGAAAGTGGATTTGATCACATCTGGCGAGTACAGTGTGATGAGTGAAGACACGCTGTGGAATGCTTTTCACGAACAGCAGGTTTTGCTTTGGGATTTTTTGCGTACCGCCACAAAGGCACTTGACAAAGATAACCCAAGTTTTTATGCCCAAGATACCGATAACCAAACAGGCAAGCAAGCCCAAAAAGACTGATGGCACTTAAAATCACAACCGACTGTATCAACTGCGATATTTGTGAGCCTGAATGCCCCAATGACGCCATTTTTTATGACCAAAAAGGGCAAAAAACCTATGTCATAAAGCCTGATTTATGCACCGAATGCGTGGGCTTTTATGACACACCCACCTGTGATAAAGTCTGCCCAATAGACTGTATCATCAAAGACCCTGAGCATACCGAAAGCGATGATGCGCTTTTGGCAAAGTATAAAAGAATTTGGGGAAAGTAAACCGCTTATGGCGGTTTTTTCATGCCAAGCTGATGGTATATGACCAAAAATCTTTTCTAACAAGCTTTTATATAAATCTGCCATATTTTGTATTTTGCCTAATCAAATCTATGGCTGAGTTAGTATGTTAATTGTTTATATCATATGGGAATTGTTTATTAATATAAATAATAATAATTTTTGTTTGCAAAATATTTTATATTTGATATAATTGTTGATAGTTTCTTACTTAATGCTAAGATTATGGCAAAATTGTCAAGAGTTTTAGCATATCATTAATCATAGACATCATGGGGTAACACATGAAAAAAATATTAAGACATTTGCCATTGACTGTGGCGGTACTTAGTGCATTAGCAACAAATGCAAGTATGGCCCAAGAACTGCCGACCATTCAATTGGATAAGATTAAAGTAACTGTTGACCGTCAGGGTTCTAAAGTTAAAACAAATGTGGTCAATCTAAAACAAAAAGATGAAAGCACCGCTACCGAGCTTAGAGATTTGCTTAAAGGTGAGCCTTCTATTGATTTTAGTGGTGGTAATGGTACTTCTCAATACATTGCTATTCGTGGCATGGGTCAAAACTCGGTAGATGTTAAGATTGATGATGCTTATACTGACAGCCAAATTCTTTACCACCAAGGTCGCCATATGTTAGACCCATCTTTGGTAAAAATTGTTTCTGTTCAAAAAGGTGCTGGTTCAGCATCGTCTGGTATCGGCGGTACAAACGGAGCAATCGTTGCCAAGACCTTGGGAGCAAATGATTTATTAAAAGACGCTCAGAATCTTGGCTTTAAAGCAGGGGCGGGTTATAGCTCTAATAATGAGCGTTCCTATAATGCCGCCGCCTATGGCAAAGTAGGTGATTTTGATTTTCTGTTAAGTGCTAATAAGGTTGATCAAGGTGATTATAAAGCGGGTAAAAAAGTAGGCAAAGATGAGAAAATTGCTTTTACTGCTCTAGATAAGGTCAACTATTTGGCAAAGGTGGGGGCAAATTTTGGTGATCATCGCTTTGAGCTTAGCCACTTACGCCAAGAAAATAAAGGCACTCGCCCAATTCGTGAAGAGTTCATTAATTTTGATACCAATAGCCAAGATCCACAATATCGTGAAGTTAAGACTGAAAATACCAACCTTAGCTGGAATGCTAAGAATCTGGGCATGGTCAATGAAGCAACTGCTAACGCATATCACATTGTAAATTCTCGTTATACTGCCGATGATAGCAAAGCAGGCTATGCAGGCAAGTTGGCAGGTGCGAGCAAATCTAGCATTGATACCAAGGGTTTTAACGTCAATCTTGATAGTCAAATCAATGATGAAGTGTTGCTTAAATATGGTGCTAACTACCGTCAGCAAGAAATCATCCCAAACAGACGCAAGACTGGCATTGTTAATCAAGAAAAAACAGACGCAGGCGTGTATGTGGAGGCGATTGCTGACATTGGTGATCTGACTGCCACTGCAGGGGTTCGTTATGATCACTTTAACATCAAAGACATGGTAGGTGGTCGAGTTCAGGGCGGTAATTTGAATCCAAGTATTGGTCTTATTTACCAAGTAACCCCAAGCTTGAGTTTGAGTGCTAACCATAGCTATGCCACTCGTAGTCCACGCCTATATGATGCTTTAACAGCCCATGGATACCGTGCCGTTGTTAAAGTGGTAGATGGTCTAAAAGCAGAAAAAGCTCAAAATACTGAGATTGGTTTTAACTTTAATCAAGGTAATGCCTTTGTCAATGGTAGCTATTACTGGCAGAGAATTGATAATCTGTTAAAAAGTGCAAAAAATGGTACAAAGCACGCCAATGGCACAGATATTGATGAAATGAAAAATGTTGGCTATGCTAAAAACAGAGGGTATGAGCTCAATGCTGGCTATACATGGCAAGGTCTGACTGCTCGTGTAGGTGTGGCAGATGGCAAGCCTGAATTCCACAGCTCAGAGAATTTTAGCAACCGTGAGTATGCTTCTCGTTTGGGTCGTACTTGGACGGCAGCTCTATCTTACCGATTCGCTCAGCCAAACCTAGAAGTTGGTGTGCGTCATCGCCGTGCTGATGATGTAAAAGGTGATTCGGCTTGGTTAGGTAAGGTTGTTAATACTGACCCAAGAAAGAATCATGATCCTGAAAAATTGCGTGCTGGCTATAATACTACTGATGTTTTTGCCAACTGGAAGCCTTTGGGCGATGACAAAGTGAATGTCAATATGTCAGTTAATAATATCGCTGACGCATACTACACTCCGCATCTTTCTAGTTCTGGCGTAGCAGTTCCTGCGGCAGGTCGTGAATATCGTGTTGGCGTGAACTTCACTTACTAATTGTTGATTCACAAATTTTTATTGTTGGATTAAATTTTTCTCCACCCACCTTGTCTCATGGCAAGGTGGTTTTTTATGGCTAAATTGATGAATTCTTACAAGTTATCCACAATTGTATAATGAAATTCTAGAAGATTTTGTGAAACATTTAATGGCATTTCCGCAATCGGCAAAAAAGTCAATATATAAAATAAGATATTTTTATAAGTCATTGATTTTATTATAAAATTAAAATAATTGCATAATTATACTTAACAATTAACAGCACGGTCAATACACCATGAAATAAAGGATTGGAGGGTAAAATCATCTCTTTTCCACAAAGTTATCCACAGATTTTGTGGATAATGAATTAAACCGAATGGTAGTAAGGCTTTTGATGGTGTTTTTGTAAATTTTGATAAAAAAGAAGTTGGTGAGGCGTGTCTATTGTTGAGGTGTTTTTTGATTGGTTTCACAGCGATCTAAATTTGGCATTTTGACCAAAATATCACTCATTTCAAAAATGGCTTAAGGATTACTTATTTTTTTAGATTTATTGATGAGATGGGTTACTGCTCTGGGGTGGGCTTTATCATAGACACGAGTTAGGGCATTAAAATCAACCTGAGTATAAATTTGGGTGGTGCTGATGTCGGCATGACCGAGCATCTCTTGGATTGCACGCAGATCACCACTTGATGAGAGCATATGAGAAGCAAAGCAATGTCTTAGTAGGTGAGGGTGTAGGTTTTGGGCAATGCCTGCATTGGTGGCACAGGCATTTAGGCGTAGTTGCACGGCTCTGGTGGAGAGCCGTGTGCCGTACCGCTCACTGATGAATAGTGCTTTGGTGTCTTCTTGCCATAGCTCGCGATGTGGCAGATAGATATTGATGGCACTGATGGCTTTTTTGCCAATGGGGACAACACGCATCTTGTTGCCTTTACCAAGTACTCTTGCCATACCAGAGGATAAATCAATATCGTCAATATTTAGCCCCACCAGCTCAGACAGTCTTAGGCCACTACTGTACATCAGCTCAAACATTGCACGGTCTCGTATCCATAGGCGTGCTTTAGTAGCATCTTGTGGCATGGGCTGGTCAAGAAGCTGTGCCATCATGTCCACATCAGCAATTTTAGGTAGTGGGCGTGGCTCGGCTTTTAGGCGGTAGCCTGAGGTGGGATTGTGTGTGGCTCTTCCTGATTTGATGAGATGAGCATAAAACTTGCGAATGGCAGAAAGTTCTTGTTTAGCACTGACCGCCTTAATGTTGTCTTTTTCTAGGCGAATGCCGATAAACCTTGTCAAATCTTTTTTATCCAATGCTAAATAATCGCCTTGTAATCGCACATCTTTTTCTGTGAATAGCATCAGTCGCATGAGTGTGGCGGCATAGGCACTGATGGTGTTGTGCGAGTAGTTTTGTAAGCAAAGTTCGTCTAGCCAAGATTGTGCATCTGACCAATGTTTGGGTAGTTCTGTTTGAGGCTGTGAGTCGTTGGCAACGCTTGGGTTGATTTTTGCTAATAAATTGGATAGTCGCATGGCTGTAGTTTGGCTGTAATGACCAAATAAGGCGTGAAATTACGCCTTATTGAATGTAAAAAATGCCAAATGGCTATTGGTGGTTTTCTGATTCATTGGGGGTTAGGTTGATGCCTGCTTGGGCGGCAAGACCATCTGGGCTAAATACACCCTCAAAAACGAATGCTGTCGGACCTGTCATGATGACAGAATAACCATCTTGCCAGCGAATTGCAAGACTGCCACCATAAAGTTGTGCACGAATATCCACGCCCTCATCAAGCCAGCCTTCTCGAATGCCAATAGCCACAGCTGCACACGCGCCTGTGCCACACGCTTGGGTTTCGCCCACACCTCGTTCGTAGACTCTTAGGCGAATGTGACGCTGATTGATGACTTGCATGAAGCCAACATTGACACGCTCAGGAAAAGCGGGGTGGTTTTCAATGGCTTTGCCCAGTCGTTCGACATCAGCAGTCAACACATCATCAACTTTGATGACGGCGTGCGGGTTGCCCATGTTGGCAAGATATAGTTGAATGGGCGTACCTTCCACATTCAGTCTGTAAGAATTGCCCACTTTGGTGATGGACTGTGGGGCAAATGGAATCTCATTTGGGGAGAATTTTGGTTTGCCCATGTCTACTTGTACCCAACCATAGCGGTCGATGGTCAATGTGATGATGCCACTGGCTGTTTCGACACGCAGACGCTGTTTAAAAGACAATTTGCGAGCCTGTACAAATGATGCAAAACAGCGAGCACCATTGCCACATTGGCTGACTTCCTGCCCATCGGCATTAAAGATACGATATTTAAAATCAACATCGGGACGGCTTGGCGGTTCAACGATGAGCAACTGGTCAAAGCCTACCCCAAGATGGCGGTTGGCAAGTAAACGCACAAGATCGGTGGTTAGGTTCATACGCTGGGTAACTAGGTCAATAACCATAAAATCGTTGCCCAGTCCGTGCATTTTGGTAAATTCGATGAGCATTGTTGTTCCTTTTTCTAAGTTGAGACAAACATCCTTGTGGTTACATTTTGGTCATCACATCCGTGTGGGTTCATGACTATCTTATCATGATGTAGGGTGATTTGCCTAATAAATTTGCCCAAAGCTTAAGTGATGGAATCAATTTTACTAAAAATTTTGTTAATGCTTTTTAAGCCATCATCGGTCAAGCTGACATTAACAAAGCCACACCCAATTGTGGGTGTGGCTTAAAATTGATTGGTTGCTAGAATCAAATACTTTCACCACGCCATAAATCGTCTAAGGTTTCACGCATACGCACCAAGCGGTGTGTACCATTGTCCGTCATGACTTCTGCTGGGCGTGGGCGAGTGTTATAGTTGTTTGCCATGGTAAAGCCATATGCCCCAGCTCCTGTAACCGTGAGCAAATCGCCAACAGTTAATGACAAATATCTGTCTTTGCCAATAAAATCACTGGACTCGCATACCGCACCAACAATATCCCAAGTTTGAGCGGTTGGGACTGTCTCATTTTCACATGGCAAATTGGCAGGAATGATCGCCATTACCGATTCATACAAAGCAGGGCGAATCAGCTCACTCATAGACGCATCAACGATGGCAAAGTTTTTATGTTCGGTAGGTTTCAGCACATCAACTTTGGTCAAAAGCACACCAGCGTTAGCGGCAATATTACGCCCTGGTTCTAGATGCAAACCTATGTTGTATTTGGCTTGCAGGGTAAGTAATTTTGGTAGCAGTGCTTCGGCAAATTCATGCACACTGACAGGATTTTCATCAATATAACGCACACCCAAGCCACCACCTAGATCAAGATGTTGCAAGTTGATGCCATGAGTGTGCAACTCATCAATCAGCTCAATCATTTTATCAAGTGCATCAATAAACGGCTTCACTTCGGTGAGCTGTGAACCGATATGGCAGTCAATGCCGATAATATTAAGATTTGGTAGGCTTTTGGCGTATTTATAAGCTGTTATTGCCATATCGTGAGAGATGCCAAATTTGTTGTCTTTCATGCCTGTTGAGATGTATGGGTGTGTTTTGGCATCAACATCTGGGTTGATACGCAAGGCAATCGGAGCAATTTTTCCTAGATTTTGAGCAACTTGATTGATGGTATCAAGCTCGCTGAGAGCTTCAACATTAAAACACCCAATGCCTGCTTCTAGTGCCTTTTGTATGTCTGCTGGGCTTTTGCCCACACCAGAATACACCACGCGTGAGACATCACCACCTGCTTTCATCACTCGTGCCAACTCTCCTGATGATACGATATCAAAGCCTGCACCTGCTTGGGCGAGCGTAGCCAGTACAGCAAGGTTGGCATTGGCTTTAACTGCATAGCAGATTTGCACATCGTTTAAGGCACTAAAACTCTCCACATAGGCGGTGTAATTGGCAAGTAGGGCATTCTTAGAGTAGGCATAAAGTGGCGTGCCATATACTTGGGCGAGTGTGTTTGCATTCACACCGTCAATGTGAAGTTTGCCGTTTTGATAATCAATAAAAGGCAGGGTGTCGGTTAATTTTTGTGCGTTAATGGTCAGTGCACCATCGTGATTTTGGCTGGCTGTACTAAAAGTCATCATCTTATCTCGTTGTTTTTATCTCATTGTTTGGCCAGTTAAAAGCTTTGGCAATTTAGGGTCTAAATGATTAAATTAAAAGGCTGGGCGGTGATTAAAGCAAAGTTAAAGTTAAAAAAAGTGTGATTGTGTTGCTGTTGTACTTATTTCTTTTTTGATTTAAAAAATATCAACCATTGCTTGGGCTATTGATGACTGCATCTAAGGTGGATTCATCAATAATATTTGAATTTAACTTTGTGGGGGTGGGCGTATTTGGTAAATATAACGCACCTTTTTGACCACAGGCGGATAACAAGGCACAAAGCATAGCTAAAATAAGGGTGTTTTCCATGGTGATTTTTTGTTAAAAATTGCAAAAACATTTTACCTAAATTTTATTAAAATACCAATAAATTTTCGTTAATTACAGCTAAGTTTATGATTATCAAAGAAAAACACATGACAAAAATTGATAATTTCTTAAAGGTTAAAGACTTTTGATGATTTTATTGCTATAATGCTAAAGAAAAAGACTGATTTATTTTTATTAGCAGTCAATCCAATTTAGACAAGTAATGCAATAGGAAACGACAATGGCATTAATCAACCCAACACTGGTATTAAACTGTGGTTCTTCATCATTAAAATACGCCTTGATCAGTGAAGATGGTGAAACTCGTATTGAGGGCTTGGCAGAAGCACTTGGAAATAGTGATGCACGCATTAAACACAAGGGTCTTGATGGCTCTAAGGTTGAGATTAATATTCCAAACTCAGGTGCTCATACAGAAGCACTTCAAATCATTTTAGGTGAGCTTATCGCCGAGCATAAGCCTGTGGCAGTAGGCCATCGTGTGGTTCATGGTGGTGATAAATTCACCAAAGCAACCATCATTAATGATGAGGTGTTAAGTCATATTGAAGAGCTTGCCAGCCTTGCACCATTGCATAACCCTGCTAATGCCGCAGGAATCAAGGCGATTAATGAACTATTCCCAGGGTTGCCACAGGTTGCTATTTTTGATACAGCGTTTCACCAAACCATGCCCGATGTTGCGTTCCGTTACGCCATTCCAAAAGAGCTTTATGAAAAAGACCGTATTCGTCGCTACGGTTTTCACGGCTCTTCACATGCTTATGTATCAAATCGTGCCAGTGAATTGACCAGCAAAGATGGTCAGCATGGCTGGTTGGTGGCGCATCTTGGCAATGGTTGCTCAGCAACAGCCATCTATAACGGCAAGAGCCTTGACACTTCAATGGGTTTGACGCCACTAGAAGGTCTGATGATGGGTACTCGCTCAGGTGATGTAGACCCAAGCTTGCACATTCATTTGCATCGTACATTAGGTTTGTCCATTGAAGAAATTGACACGCTATTGAATAAAAAAAGCGGTATTTTAGGTGTCTCTGGGCTATCAAATGATATGCGTACCGTTGAGCAGGCTGCCGATGAAGGCAATCAAGATGCAATCCTTGCTCTAGATATTTTTGCTTATCGTGTGGCTAAATATTTGGCAAGTTTAAGCTGTGCTTTGCCTGATTTTACAGGTATTGCCTTTACAGGAGGTGTGGGTGAGAATGCAGCGGTCATGCGTGCTAGCATTGTTGGTCATTTACGCCATTTTGGTATCAAAATCAATGAGGCTAAGAATGCTGAGTTGTCTCGGGGTGCAGAAGGTAGCTTCCACGCTGATGATTCGGCAGTTGAGCTGTGGGTAATCCCAACCGATGAAGAATACCAAATCATGAGCGAATCTCGTGCAGCGTTAGGCTTGTAGACCCTAAATAAAAGCAAAATAAAAGCTTGAGCATTTTTTGGCTTGATATTGGTTGTGTTGTGCAGAGCGACCTTAAAGGCAAACTGTCTGACAAGATGAATTATCCTGTGGTTTGTCATCTTTTAAAGTAAGGCTACTGCGGTTATTGTGATCATAAGAATATGTTTGTCAGTGGTGCATCAAGCTATTGTTTAATCATTTGTTAAGGAAAGTCATGAAAACATTACTACTAATTCCAACAACTCGTCAAGTGAACATTGATAATTTGGCACAAAATGTCGCTCAATTATTGGACGCTTCGGTGCTAAACATTCCAAGTCATCATGAGCTTGGCGATGCCATCAGTCAAGGGGGGCTAGACAGCCTGCTTGAGTCGTTTATTGCCAAGCAAAATGCCCCTGTGAATGTGGTGGCAGGTGTTATGGCTGATGAAAATGCACCATTTGCCAATGAAGTAAACAGTGAGTTGGCAACAGGTCTTGATGCTCAAATCATTCTTGTGGGTGATGATTCTTCTCGTATGCGACTGTTTGCATCTGCCTTTGGTGGCATCAAGGGTGAGCGTATTTGGGGTTTGATTGGCACTTCTGAATTATCTGGTACACTACAAGTGGTAGCACGCACCGATGTAGATGGTCAGCTGTCTGAAATTGATACTAATGCTTTTGAGGCCTACAAGACCGCTGAGCGTACTCAAAAATTATCGCCATATGCGTTTCGCAATCAGGTGGTGCGTTTGGCTCAGTCTGCTAAAAAACGCATTGTTCTGCCAGAAGGCGATGAGCCACGCACCATTGAAGCGGCGACAATTTGCCAAAATCGTGGCATTGCACAATGCGTACTACTTGGTGATGCTGCTAAAATCCGTGCGGTAGCCGAGCAGCGTGGCGTGGTGTTGCCATCAGATATTGAAATCATTGAGCCTAGTACTATTATTGAGAAATATGTTGACCCAATGGTTGAGCGTCGTAAGGGTAAAATTGATCAAGAAGGTGCAAGAGTTGCCCTGCAAGATACGGTGTATCTTGGTACAATGATGTTACAAGTTGGTGATGTTGATGGCTTGGTTTCTGGTGCAGTGCATACCACAGCCGACACCATTCGCCCAGCATTTCAGTTGATTAAGACCGCACCAGAGTACAGTTCGGTGTCTTCTGTCTTCTTTATGTTGTTGCCTGAGCAAGTGGTTGTTTATGGCGACTGTGCAGTCAATCCAAATCCAACGGCCGAACAGCTTGCTGAAATTGCCATGCAATCGGCCGAATCTGCCAAAGCATTTGGTATTGATCCAAAAGTGGCGTTAATCAGCTACTCCACCATGGATTCAGGTTCAGGTCCTGATGTGGATACCGTTAAAGCGGCATTGGAAATCGTGCGTGAAAAAGCACCAACACTTAAAGTTGATGGTCCATTGCAATTTGACGCAGCATCTGTACCGAGTGTTGGTAAGCAAAAAGCACCAAACTCTGCTGTTGCAGGTGAAGCCAATGTGTTTATATTCCCTGATTTGAACACAGGCAATACCACCTATAAGGCGGTACAGCGTACTGCAGGTGTGATTAGCGTAGGCCCTATGTTGCAAGGCTTGAATAAGCCTGTTAATGACCTGTCTCGTGGCTGTTTGGTAGATGATATTGTTTATACCATCGCTTTGACTGCCATTCAGGCGATTGGCAATAAATAAGCATGATTAGGTGCCTAAATCGCACAACAAAACCCTGTCAAACGACAGGGTTTTGTTGTATGAAAAGATTGTATTGGGCATCGGTCGGCTAATGAAGCATGAAAGGCTAATCAAGGGCTTGATTTTTGACCAGCTGGTACATCGTCGGTAAAGTTGATGATGTGCTGAGTTGCTTTCTTGGATTTTGAGCGGTTATCGGCCGAAACCCATTGTACGGGCGTGTCATGCAACTGCTGGCGAGTAAAATTCATCCAAATTGGTAATGCCGCCACACCGCCATATTCACCTGCACCCATAGGGGCGGGGTTATCAAAGCCAACCCATACGACAGTTGAGCTTGTTGGGTGTACGCCAGCAAACCACGCATCTTTAGCTTGGTTGGTTGTACCTGTTTTGCCACCAACATCAGCACGACCCAGCGCTAAGGCCTTTTTGGCCGTGCCACTTGTGATGACTTCACGCAACATTCCTGCCATTTCGTAAGATGTTTTTTGACTGATGACTCGTGGTGCTTGGTTGGCGTTGGCATACAAAGCAGGGGAGATGGGTTTTAGGCGGTCGTGCTTGGGGGTTGCGTTTGGTTGATTGTCTTGTGTGATAGACTTATCTTTTTGATTTTGACCAAAGGATATGGCAAGCGATCTATTTAAATGTTTTAGGTTGTCATTAAAACACAATGCACACGCCTGAACAGGGTTGGCCTGAAAAATGACTGTGTTTTTAAAATCATAAATGCGTTCGATAAAATAGGGCTGTATGCGATGACCGCCATTAATTAAGGTTGCAAAGCCTGTCGCCATTTGTAGTGGCGTAACACTGGCTGCACCAAGTGCAAGTGCCAATGTTGTGGGCAGGCGTTCTTTTTCTAAGCCCATCATATTAAGTGTCTGCCGTGCATTGTCAATGCCTGTTGATTGCAATAAGCGAATTGACGGTGTGTTACGAGACAAAGCAAGTGCACGGCGTATGGGCATGGCACCTGTATAATTACCATCGGCATTTTTGGGCCGCCAGTTACCAATACTAATGGCGGCATCAGATATGAGACTGTCTGGGGTGAATTTGCCTGTTTCAAGGGCAGCGGCATAGATGAGTGGTTTGATGATAGAGCCAGGTTGGCGATAACCTTGGGTAACACGGTTAAATTTACTGTGATTAAAATTAAAGCCACCAACAAGTGCTCTTACTGCACCATTATCAGGGTGAATGGATACTAAGGCACCTTGAATTGATGGTGGCTGTGCCAATCGCCAAGTGTTTTTTTCTTTATTCAGCGGTGTTACACGCACAATATTACCAACCTGAAGCATCTGATGTGGATTGGTAAAATAGCTACCAGCACGACCAGGTCCAAGTGAGCGACGCGCCCAGTTCATGCCACCAGACCAAGCCACATTGATGATGTTGCCTGATTGTAATTTGGCTTGAAATCCGCTGTTTGTTACTTTAATGACCTGAGCGGCATACATGTTATCATAAGTGCTAAAATTATTTAGTTTACCAGACTTGGCTTCTACTCCTTGCCAGCCATTACCATGGCGAGCATCATAGCTTTTTAGACCTGAAATCAGTGCATCTTCGGCAGCAATTTGTTCGTTGCTATTAACGGTCAGTTGTATACGCCAACCGCTGTCCATGACTTGCTTGCCATATTTTTCTACCAAACTGCTACGAGCCATTTCTGCCAAATAGGGCATATTTAGATCAAGTTTTTCACGATACAAATGCAGTCCAATCGGTGCATTGATTGCCTCATCATGCTCGGCTTGGCTGATGTGTCCGTCTTGGAGCATTCTTCCAATAATCCAGTTTCGGCGAGTTAAGGCTCGTTGTGGATTAGCGACAGGATTGTAAGCAGAAGGGGCTTTTGGTAGGCCTGCAATCATTGCCATCTCAGCAATGGTTAATTTGTCTAAAGTTTTGCTAAAATAAACACGAGCAGCAGCGGCCACACCGTAAGAGCCTTCACCCAGATAAATCTTGTTGACATAAAGCGTCAAGATTTCATCTTTGGTCATCTCGTTTTCAATTTTGCGAGCAATGAATAATTCGGTCAGCTTTCTGTTTAAGGTACGCTCGGTGCTTAAAAAATAGTTTTTGGCAACTTGCATGGTGATGGTTGAGCCACCTGTTTGTGTGTCATCATTGGTAATCACTTCGGTAATGGCACGCCCAATACCTTTGACACTGATGCCACTATGTTCAAAGAAACTTGAATCTTCTGCGGACAAAAAGGCATTAATGAGCTGTTTGGGCATTTGCTCATAAGTGACAGGCATTGAAAAACGGTTGCCGTATTGGCCGATGAGCTTGTTGTCTGCTGTGTAGATTTGCAATGGCATCTCAAATTTGCTGGTGTTGATATTTTTGACATCAGGCAGATTTGGTTGTAGATACATTGCCATGCCATAAAAACCAATAGGAAAAGCAAGCACCAAAATCAAGATGAATGCAATGATTGCAACCAAAAACCGAAAAATTATGGAAAGTATTGATGCGTTAAGTGGAGTGTCTGGAGTGTCAGTCATGGCATTGTTTTTTGGATTTGAGTACAAAGATGGGCTTAGGTGGCACGATTTTATTGGACCGAATTCAACTAATTTCCCATTTTACCATGTTGTGATAAAAATATCAGCATTGTGTGATATTTTATATGATTGTGTTTGTCATATCCCTTGGGTGTTTTTGATTGTTTAAAATGGGCAGACTTAAAAAGATTTGTTGTGGCTTTTAATCATATTTTAATCAAAAACTATCCATAGGAACAAATACCTGCCCCACCATAAGTCGTCTTGCCGAACGGCTCATAGATACTTTGCGAGCGAGCCATTTGCCGTTCACGTATTCAGACTGTGCACCAACAGTAAGCACCCCTGATGGATGTCCAAAACAGACTTCTGTCAAATCCCCACCACCTGCCACATCATTGACAATCGTGCCGACTATCGTCCCTGCTGTACCGATTGCCACGCTAGCCGTACCCATCATCGCATGGTGCAACTGCCCCATACTCATCGCACGGGCTAATAGGTTGATGTCGTTTGCTTTGACCATTTTTCCACTTGACGACACATAGTCGCAAGGCTCTGCAACCCAAGCAATTTTGGGCGTGTGTTGGCGAGTTTCGGCTTGCTCTATATCGTCAATCAAGCCCATTTTGACCGCCCCAAAGCTACGGATTTTTTCTAATTTGTCTAAAATTTCGCTGTTTGAATTGATGTCTTTTTGCAATTCTGTCCCTGTAAAACCCAAATCTTTGGCACGCAAAAATATCGTTGGAATGCCAGCATTGATAAGTGTTACTTCAAATTCACCCACATCAGGCACGCTCAAGGTATCTTTTAAATTGCCTGTTGGGAACATTTCGCCTGTATCTTCCACAGGGTCAATAAATTCAATTTTAATCTCGCTAGCTGGGAATGTTACACCGTCTAGTTCAAAATCGCCTGTTTCTACCACTTGTCCGTTTTTGATTGGAACATAGGCGATAATGGTTTTACCGATATTTTGTTGGTAAATCCGTACGGTGCAAATGCCGTTTTCGGGGATTTTTTCCTTAGAAATCAATCCATTAAAAATCGCAAAACTGCCCACCGCACCTGTCAAGTTACCACAGTTGCCCGACCAGTCAATGACGGCTTTATCAATAGCGACTTGTCCAAACAGATAATTGACATCGTGCGTGCCGTCTGTACAAGGCGATATGATGACGACTTTGGAAGTGCTTGATGAGCCGTTGCCCAGTCCGTCAATTTGTTTGCCGTAGGGGTCTGGACTGCCGACCACTCGTAATAAAAATGCGTCTCGTGCCGTCCCTGCCGTTTGGCAAGGCTTTGGCAAATCGGCCAAATTAAAAAATGTGCCTTTTGATGTGCCACCACGCATATAAGTGGCTAGGATTGGGGTTTGCATTGTTAAGTTCCTTTTTGGTGTTAGGGTAAGGTGCGTATTACGCACCATTGTTTAATCATCATTAATATAATCAGGGTGTTTACAACAAATAGGGCATAAATATTCGGCAATTTCATCATTTATTTCAAAATAATGTAAGTCTCCCAAGCTCCATTCAGTTCCACAGGAATCACAAGATTGCAAAATGTCATCGGATTCTTCATTTTCGCAATATAAACATCTATACCCTGTATAGCTATCATTATTTGGAACCAAAGTTTCCAATGAACATTCTGGACAATCTAAAATTTGATGTGGATAATCTAATAGTCCCTTGTTTCTAGTTAATTCCACAGTAATTCTTTCTTTTATTTTTTGAGCTTTCATTAAAGCACGCATTTTCTCTGAACTTAAATGTGTTCTATTTTTAAAATTTTGAACAAAGTTTACATTGCTTTGAGTGTTAGGAGATTTATTTATATTGCCAACTTCTTCAATGACTTTTTGGGAAATATTTAGATTTAAATATTGTCCAGCATATGTGATAAAATCTTCTGTATCATACATTAAAAAGTTATCTAATCCGCCAACATTAAGTGCTTCATCAAGAATCTCGGGTTTCGGCTGAATTGCTTTTTCCCCCTTTGCTTCAATAGTTAAAAACCAATCTCCTTTTTTACTATCGCCAGTTACAAATATTAAATTTTTAGATTCAATGTTTTTTGCTTGCTCTAAAATTTGTTGCCAAATAATATAATCTGAATACCTTTTTTGATATTGTAAACCTTTATCAAAAGATACTTCATCTTTACTGCTGTCCCCAAATCCTGGTGCAATTTTTAATTTAAAGCGTCTTTCGGCTTCTTTCTCAAGCCCATTTATTGCTTCCTGTTTTGTTGGTCTTGAACCAATCTTTCCGTCAAACAATTCAAAAATTTTATCTCTAATGGGGTCTTTTCCCTTTAATTTTATCTCTTTTTCTAATTGAGATTCTAATTCTCCAATAATTTTTTCAGAAAGAATTTTAATTTGTTTGGAAACATTGTCTGTATCAATCTTATGAGTCTTTTTTAAGGACAGCTTATTAATTTCACTTGTAAAATTTCTTGGTAACTCAGAGATAATTTTGATTGTTTTGGAAAAATTATCAATCTCTCTAGAAATAACCGTAAGTCTATTTTTATTAAATTCCAAAGCAATATGATGCGGAATCCACAATCTGTCCTTAATTTTCTCTAAGGCTTTAAAAAATTCATTTCTAGTTTCTTCTTTGTATTTGTATAGGTTCAGTAAGGCACTTGTGTCAAATACAAATGTCGCTGTCTCCCAAATTTCTTGATACTCTTCTTGGGTGTAATCAAAATAACGATATTGTCTAAAATTTTTCATCACTAAATCCTTAAAAAATTAAACCAAACAAGACAATTCTATCATAAAATTGCCTTGTCTTTACACCAATCAAAAACTATCATCTACCCAAGAAACTTACTCGCAAACTCCCTAAGCACGCCCCCCGCCTTATAAGTTTTGACATCACTATCGCTATCTAAGCGACACAAAACCGCCACTTCATCAACATCACCATTTAGCCGTTCAATGACAAGGGTAAGCTCACAACGAGCCGAAATATCGCCTTTGACACTATAAATTTCCGTACCGTTCAATTTAAGCGTTTTGCGATTTTGACCGTTTATAAATTGCAATGGCAACACACCCATTCCCACAAGATTGGTGCGGTGAATGCGTTCAAAGCCCTCTGCGACAATCACTTCCACGCCCGCCAGTCGCACGCCTTTTGCCGCCCAATCTCGGCTTGACCCTTGCCCATAGTCCGCCCCTGCAATGATGATAAGTGGTTGATTTCTATCCATATAAGTTTCAATCGCTTCCCACATACGCACCACCGTGCCGTCTGGCTCAATCCTAGCAAGCGAACCTTGACGCACCGTGCCGTCTGGATTTTTCACCATTTCATTAAACAGTTTTGGATTTGCCAAAGTCGCTCGTTGTGCCGTCAAATGGTCGCCCCTGTGCGTGGCATAGCTGTTAAAGTCTTCTTCTGGCACGCCCATTTTGGCAAGATATTCGCCCGCTGCTGAATTTTTGACAATCGCATTGGACGGCGATAGGTGGTCAGTTGTGATATTATCAGGCAAAATGGCAAGCGGTCGCAAATTGGTTAATTGACATTTTTTTGCCAACGCCCCTTCCCAATAGGGCGGACGGCGGATATAAGTGGACTTTTCACGCCAGTCATATAGCGGATTTGCCGATTTTTGTGATTTATCCAAATCAAACATTGGGATATAGATTTCACGAAATTGTTCAGGGCTGACGCTTTCTGCGACAATGCGGTCAATCTCGTCATCGCTTGGATAGATGTCTTTTAGATAAATGGGCTGGTCATTATGATAACCCAAAATATCATTTTCAATGTCAAAGCGAATCGTCCCTGCAATCGCATAGGCGACCACCAAGGGCGGGCTTGCCAAAAAGGCTTGTTTTGCTTGTGGGTGAATGCGTCCGTCAAAATTGCGGTTGCCTGAGAGTACCGCTGTGGCGTATAAATCTCGCTCTACGATTTCTTGCTCAATTTCAGGTCGTAATGCACCGCTCATGCCATTACAAGTAGTGCAAGCATAAGCGACAATGCCAAAGCCCAATTTTTCAAGTTCTGTTAATAATCCTGCTTTTTCAAGATACAATTTGGCAACTTTTGAACCCGGTGCAAATGATGTTTTGACCCACGGCTTGTTGCTTAAGCCCAATTCATTCGCCTTTTTCGCCAAAAGTCCTGCTGCTACGGTATTTCTAGGATTTGATGTATTGGTACAAGATGTAATCGCTGCGATAATCACCGCTCCGTCAGGCATTAGACCATCTGTGCGATTTTCCACCACGCCTGCAATGCCTTTGGCTTTTAATTCACTGGTCGCCACTTTGGCGTGTGGGTTAGATGGACCTGCGATATTGCGTGTAACTTTGGATAAATTAAAGGTCAATACTCGTGGATAAACGGCATTTGTCATTTTATCTGCCCACAGCCCCACAGTTTTGGCATAATTTTCCACAAGTTTTACTTGCTCGCTCTCTCGCCCTGTCAAGGTCAAATAATCTAAAGTATTTTGGTCAATATAAAACAGCCCTGCGGTTGCGCCATATTCAGGGGTCATATTGGCAATGGTCGCTCTATCGCCCACCGATAATGAGTTTGCCCCTTCACCAAAAAATTCAAGATAGGCCCCAACCACTCGCTCGGCTCGCAAAAATTCGGTTAAAGCCAGTACGATATCAGTCGCTGTTATCCCTGCTTGACGTTTTCCAGTCAAATGTACACCGACAATCTCAGGCGTACGCATCATAGACGGTTGTCCTAGCATGACACATTCGGCTTCAAGACCACCCACGCCCACCGAAATCACGCCCAACGCGTCCGTATGGGGCGTATGGCTGTCCGTCCCCACGCAGGTGTCAGGGAATGCCACACTGTCTTTAACCTGCACCACAGGCGACATTTTTTCAAGGTTAATCTGGTGCATAATGCCATTACCAGCAGGAATGACATCAACATTTTCAAAGGCGGTTTTTGTCCAGTTGATAAAATGAAAACGGTCGTCATTTCGGCGGTCTTCAATGGCACGGTTTTTGGCAAAAGCGTCAGGGTCATCGCCACCGTGTTCCACCGCAAGCGAATGGTCCACAATCAGCTGAGTTTGCACCACAGGATTGACACGGCTTGGGTCGCCCCCTTGTTCGGCAATGGCATCACGAAGCCCTGCCAAATCCACAAGGGCAGTCTGTCCCAAAATGTCATGACACACCACACGGGCAGGATACCAAGGGAAGTCCAATTCTTGTTTATTATCAATCAGTTGTTCTAAATACTCGCCTAATTGTGGGTCATCAGGCTTATTGCGAACCAGTTGTTCAGCAAGCACTTTTGCGGTATAGGGCAATTTATCGTAAGCGTTGGGCTCGATATCGTTAATCGCCTGTTCTACATCGTAATAATGTAGCTCGGTATTTGGTAGGGGTTTTTGGTAGCTTTTCATTGCTGTTTCCTTTTGGCTGTGAAAAATTTTGGGGTTTTGAATATGGATTTATTTAAAAATAGGGCGTATATACAAGGTTGGGTTGTGTTTTGTCATCGTTCAAATCAACCCATTTATTAAAAATAACTTAATGCCAATTTTTCCCAATCTTATACAATCCATATGATATTGGGAGTGTCAATAGGTCGCCTGCCACCGCAAAGGGTAGTAATAATAGCATTCCAGCTGATTTTGAGTTTAGGGTTCTTTTTGGTTTTGAATTTAATAGGGCAAATGTATAAGGCTTACTTAAAGGTTTGGCGTTGTTTATTAGGGCTTGTGTTGATGTGTTATGTTGGTAAACTTTTCCAGATAAACCAATATAATGTTTGAAAGACTTTATTTCTCCATACCCATTATATAATTTTTCGTTCCAAGATGTTGATTTTGTATCAATGTTATGAAAACCAAGTTCATTCAAAAACACAAACTCTCTCTCGTTTTTATACATAAAATCAAACTCTGCATCAAACTCAAAACTTTGATTTTTTACATAATATGAAATTTGTTGTGCCTGACCATTACTAACAGTTGTCCAGCTCATTTGTTTTAAGGTTAAAAATTCAGGCGTTATTAAAATTTCTTTTAGTTTCTTTGTATTTTCATTGTCATCAAAAACATACACATAATTTTTTCCGAGCATGATTAATTTTCCATCTTGATTGATAACAAAACCAATCAAACTATCTGAGCTATGAATATTGAATTCGTAACCTTGTTTGGATTCTGCTGATGAAATAATTGTATGTGTCATACAGCCACTTAAATTAGCTGACAACAAAACCGCCAAGCTACCCATTGTTAAAAGTTTTTTAATATTCATAAAATTGTTCCAAAAAAACAATTAAACCCATTTAAATATAAGGCACATTCAAAAATGCACCTTATATTTTTATCCCTTATCTGTCATTTATTGGCACAAATTTTAAATTTTCAGGACCAGTATAATTGGCACTTGGGCGAATGATTTTACCGTCCGCTCGTTGCTCCAAAATATGAGCTGACCAACCTGCACATCTCGCCATGACAAAAAGTGGGGTAAACATTGCCGTTGGCACGCCCATTTTTTGATAAGACACGGCAGAAAACCAGTCTAGGTTTGGGAACATTTTTTTATCGTCCCACATGACAGATTCTAAGCGTTCAGCAATATCAAACAGTCGCATATCGCCTGTTTCTTCCGATAAATCTTTGGCGACTTGTTTAATCACTTCATTTCTTGGGTCGCCTGTGGTATAAACAGGGTGTCCAAAACCGATGATAATTTCTTTTTTGGCGATGCGTTCTTTAATATCGGCTTCGGCTTCATCAGGCGTACGATAGCGTTTTTGAATGTCATAAGCGACTTCATTGGCTCCGCCGTGTTTTGGACCTTTTAACGCCCCAATCGCACCACAAATGCACGAATACATATCCGAGCCTGTGCCTGCAATCACTCGGCTTGTGAAGGTGGACGCATTAAATTCATGCTCGGCATATAATATTAGGCTAATGTGCATTGCCTTTCTGTGGTATTCATCAGGACGCACACCGTGCAATAAATGCAAGAAATGCCCGCCAATAGAATCTTCTTCACTTTCCACGCTAATGCGTTTGCCATTATGCGAATATTGATACCAATACAACAAAATAGAGCCAAGACTTGCAAGAAGTTTATCGGCAATATCACGGGCTTCACTGGTAGGCATACTTTCTCGCTCTGGAAAAACACAGCCCAACATTGACACGCCCGTCCGCAAAACATCCATGGGGTGCGTATGAGCAGGCAAACTTTCCAATACTTCAATGACACGAATTGGCAAGCCTCGCATTGATTTTAATTTTTGTTTATAAGCAATGAGTTCATAGCGATTTGGCAAATGTCCGTGAATGAGCAAATGAGCGACTTCTTCATATTCGCAATTATTTGCCAAATCCAAAATATCATAACCACGATAATGCAAATCATTGCCAGATTTACCAACGGTACAAAGGGCGGTATTGCCTGCAATTTGTCCGCTTAGTGCCACGCTTTTTTTGGGCTTAAAGCCGTCAATTTTGGGTAGATTTTGTTCACTCATAATATAGTTCCTTTTGTCCTTAATGGGAAATGATAATTTATTTTCACTTTTTAACAACGGTTAAATAAATTATCGGCTTTGGGATAATTATTTTAAACTGATTAAATAATTATCCAATTCTAAATATCTGTTTATAAGATATTTAAAAAGGTTAAAATTTGGTTTTAAACGGTGAATAATACACATCTTACGCACAATATTATCACAGTATTATTTAGCAAAAGATTTATCCAAATAATTCTCAAATTCGTGATAGTTAATGCGTTCGTACAATTCGGCACGAGTTTGCATGGTATCCACAACATTTTTTTGCGTACCGTCCGCTTTAATCGCCTGATAAACATTCTCGGCAGCCTTATTCATCGCACGAAACGCCGACAGCGGATACAGCACCAAACTCACATCAACCCCAGCTAACTCATCGGTGGTATAAAGGGGCGTTGAACCAAATTCGGTGATATTAGCAAGGATTGGCACGCCTGTTTTTTGGGCAAATTCACGATACATGGATAATTCGGTAATCGCCTCTGGAAACAGCATATCAGCACCCGCCTCAATGTATGCACCTGCACGGTCTATTGCCCCTTGCAGACCCTCTACAGCCAGTGCATCGGTACGAGCCATAATCACAAAATTCTCGTCCGTGCGAGCATCTACACACGCTTTAATTCTATCTACCATTTCTTGCGTACTGACAATCGCTTTGTTGGGGCGGTGTCCACAGCGTTTTGCCCCCACTTGGTCTTCGATGTGCATTGCCCCTGCCCCAAATTTAATCAGCGATTTGGTCGTGCGTGCGACATTAAACGCACTTGCCCCAAAACCTGTGTCAGCATCTACAAGCAGTGGCAAATCGCACACATCAGTGATACGGCGTACATCGGTCAGCACATCGTCAAGATTGCTAATGCCCAAATCAGGCAAACCGAGCGACCCTGCCGCCACACCGCCACCTGATAAATAAATCGCACCAAAACCTGCTCGTTTGGCAAGTAAGGCGTGGTTGGCGTTAATTGTGCCAACGACTTGTAGTGGTTTTTGATTGGCGACAGCTTGACGGAATTTTAGACCTGCAGATGTGATATTCATGATGATTGTCCTTTGTCCTTAAAAGCAGCAAAAAAGCTGGCTGTGAGTGAATATGAGTGATTTAAAGCAAAATTGAAAATGATGCAATTTAGTATAGCCATAAGTTTGAAAGATTGCCATAGATGAATGGCAACAGGCTATTGCTGTACAAAAGAGTTTTACGATATTATGCAAAAATTAAATAATATACCCCATTTATTGGATATTATTAGGACTAGATTTATGCATATTTTGGATATTTCTAAGAATATTTGAATTATTTTGTTACAAATTTTGCAACAAAGGATTAGTTTGGGTGATATTTTTTTGCTCATAAATGGTGTGAATTGATTTTAGTAGAGCAAGAATGTTTGGGTTTTGGTCGCCTGACAGCGTATTTAAATAGATAGACGAGGTGATATCGTTGGGGCTAAATGGCAGATAGGTGATTTTGTCTTGATGAATTCCCTTTAAGCTCATGGGTACGATGGTAATGCCTTCACCTGCCGATACCAACCCTAAGGCAACTTGTATGTCCCTGACTTTTTGTGTGTGTTTTGGGGTGAGGTGCCGTTCATAGAATAAGTGCAAAAGCGGATCAAATGTCTGACCTGTACTAAGAAGCATGGGCGTACGATGATATAAAATCAGCATTTCATTGCTTAGTGCTTCAAAGGTCATGCTGTGATTTTTGGCAAGTTGATGTTGTGTAGGAAGTGCAACAACAAGCTGTTCGTGTCTTAAAAACAGTTGTTGTATGAAAGCTTGGGAAGATAAAAAGCGACCAAATCCAACATCAATCTCGCCTGTCTTTAACGCATGAGTTTGCTCGTCAGAACTGACCTCTATGAGCCGTATGTCAAGATGTGGCAGGCGTGTTCTTAGCTCACTGATCACATCAGGCAGTAGCCCATATAAAATAGATGCGACAAAACCAATATTAAGAGTATTTGGTGTGGATTTACCAAAATTTTTGGTCAAAGTGATGAGTTCGGTCAATTCGTGTAGATTTTTCTTGGCGTGTTGATAAAAAAAGTTGCCTGCTGGCGTCAGTTTTATCGGTCGGTGCTGGCGGTCAATGAGCTTTTGTCCAAGAGTGTGTTCTAGCTGAGTGATGTGTCGTGAGAGTGTGGGTTGTGGAACGCCAAGCATCTTAGCAGACTGGCTGATGTTGCCTGTCCTTGCTACATGAATGAAAGTGTTAAGATGAGATAAATCCATGATACGCACCAAGCTACGCCATAAACTGGTGTCATTAGAGTAGCACAAAATGATGGCTTTGTGGAGAGTTGTTTAATTGGGTTGCTATATTGTTGCAATAAGGTTAAAAAAATTCTCATATTTTGTACAAAAGTGCTTGAAATGCTAAAAAATTGTGATATTATGCGGTTACTGGTGTATTTATGGGTTTTATACTATCAATGTGTAATCAACATGATACATTGGCTTGTTTATGGTCTGCTTTCTTAACAGGATTTAAGTGGTAGATTTTTTTAAGGTAACTTGCCTTAAAAACGATTTTGTTAGGAAAGCGTATTATTAAAATTGCTATCGCAATTTACAAGGAGGTTACCATGTTACATGGTACAGACAAAGACATTTCTGGCTATTGGAAAGCCAATGTCCGTATTATTATTGGTTGTTTGATCGTTTGGGCAGTTTGCTCACTTGGTTTTGCCGTTCTATTACGCCCAGCATTAATGGGCATCAATTTCATGGGCACGGACTTGGGGCTGTGGTTTGGTCAGCAAGGTGCTATTCTTACCTTTGTTGCTTTGATTTTTTTCTATGCTTGGAGAATGAACAAGCTGGACAAAGAATATGGCGTAGAGGAGAATTAAGCCATGAGTCAATTTGTTATTAACCTTATTTTTGTTGGTCTGTCCTTTGTGCTTTATTTTGGTATCGCACTATGGGCTCGTGCTGGCTCAACCGAAGAATTTTATGTTGCAGGGGGTGGTGTTCACCCTGTAGTTAATGGTATGGCAACAGGTGCTGACTGGATGAGTGCTGCGTCATTCATCTCTATGGCAGGTATGCTTGCCATGGGTGGTTATGCGGCCTCTGCCTATCTGATGGGTTGGACAGGTGGTTTTGTATTGCTTGCTTTGCTACTTGCTCCTTATCTAAGAAAATTCGGTAAATTTACCGTGCCTGACTTTATTGGCGACCGTTTTTATTCTAAGCCAGCTCGTCTGATTGCAGTTGTTTGTTTGATCCTTGCTTGTACCACTTATGTTATCGGTCAGATGACAGGTGCAGGGGTTGCTTTTTCTCGTTTCTTGGAAGTTGATAAAAATACAGGGCTTATCATCGCTGCGGTCGTTGTGTTATTTTACGCAGTCCTTGGTGGCATGAAGGGCATTACCTATACTCAGGTTGCTCAATATGTGGTATTGATGATTGCTTATATCGTTCCTGCCATATTCATCTCACTAAACATTACTGGCAACCCAATCCCAGCTTTGGGTATGTTTGGCAATGATGTGGAAAGTGGTATGACCATGCTATCAAAACTTGATGCATTGGTTACCGATCTAGGTTTTGCTGCTTATACTGCTGATGTGCCAGATAAGCTAAATATGTTTTTGCTAACCCTATCGCTCATGATTGGTACAGCTGGTTTGCCTCATGTTATCATTCGTTTCTTCACAGTAAATAAAGTCTCTGATGCTCGTTCATCAGCAGGTTGGACATTGGTTTTTATTGCTTTGCTATACACAACCGCTCCTGCGGTAGGTTCAATGGCTCGTATGAACTTGGTTGAGACAGTTTATCCAAATGGCACGACTTCTGCACCTATTGACTATGAAGCGCGTCCAGAGTGGATGAAAAATTGGGAAGCCACAGGCTTGCTAAAATTTGAGGATAAAAACGCTGACGGTAAGATTGACTACTATAATGACAAATCGAAAGATGAAGCATTTGTAGCTGCCGCTGAAACTAAGGGTCTAAAAGGTAATGAGCTTGATGTCAATAACGACATTATGGTATTGGCCAACCCTGAAATTGCCAATCTGCCAGGTTGGGTTATTGGTCTGATTGCAGCAGGTGGTATTGCAGCAGCACTCTCAACAGCAGCAGGTTTATTACTTGCCATTTCATCAGCCATTTCGCATGATTTGATTAAAATGGTTATTAAGCCAGATATTTCAGATAAGGGAGAACTGAATGCTGCTCGTATTGCGATGGTGGTATCTATTGCGGTGGCGACTTGGCTTGGTATGAATCCACCGGGCTTTGCAGCACAGACGGTTGCTCTAGCGTTCGGTATTGCTGGTTCATCGCTATTCCCTGTGTTGATGATGGGTATTTTCTCAAAACGCATCAATGACAAGGGTGCGGTTGCAGGTATGCTATCAGGTTTGATTGTTACTTGTGTGTACATATTCTTGTTTAAAGGCTGGTTCTTTATTCCAGGCACAAACTCTCTACCTGATGATGCATCAGGCTGGATTATGGGCATTAACCCACTGGGCTTTGGACCAATTGGTGCTTTGATTAACTTTGTGGTTGCATTTGCAGTATCTTATATGACTGCACCACCACCAAAAGAAATCCAAGACCTTGTGGAAAGTGTCCGCTATCCAAAAGGTGCAGGCGCAGCGATTGACCATTGATTGGCTCGCAAAACCTAATAAAAAATGCAGGTCTTAAAAGACTTGCATTTTTTATTTAATATTAATAAAACCATGATAATAAAAGAAATTTTTATTAAAAATAAGTTGAATGACATCAAATTTTGCTACTCAATTAATCATCTTTGTGCTATAGTGAAAGTGGTTTTTGAGTTGTCTGCTTGATTGAGCAACACCAAATTATGATATCTGTTAGTTGCATTTTACTTTAAGGAAAAAAGATGTTTTGGGAATTGATTGCAACCATTTTATCAGGGTTTATGGCGGCGGGTGTTGCATTGTCATTAAGACTTGTGATAAAAAAACTGCCTCGCTGGATAGTACCTGCGGCAGCAGGACTTGGTATGTTGGGGTTTCAGATTTTTAGTGAATATATCTGGTTTGATCACACCAAATCACGCCTGCCAAAGAATGCATTTGTCGTAGCAACGCACAGTGAGCCTGCATTTTATAAGCCGTGGTCATATCTAAAAGCACCAACTTTTAAATTTGTGGTGGCTGAGAAGCCATCTCATGAAATGAATCAAAGCATCAAAAAGGTTAATTTGTACTTTTTTGAAAGACGCATGGCCACGCAACATACTCAGATTTTGGTGGATTGTGAAAATGGCGTGCAGTCAGACTTTTCCCAAAACCCAAATTGGGGCAAGGTGGTGATGACTGATGATATTGTCAAAGTGGCGTGCGATTGATTTTAATTGATAATGATTCACTTGTGGTCATTTAAAAAGTTAAAGAAAAAAGTGAAAAGCTGTCCTAGTTGGCTTTTTCTCGTCTAAGCGATGTGCCAAAATGTGCTATAATGGTTAAATTTTAGAATTGTTATCAAGTGGAAATCATGAAAGTTTTAGGTTTGGAAACTTCTTGCGATGAGACGGGTCTTGCTATTTATGACAGTAAGATGAATGATGGTCAAGGTGGTGTGCTTGCCCAAGTGTTGTATAGTCAAATTGAGTTGCACGCTGTTTATGGTGGTGTTGTACCTGAGTTGGCAAGCCGAGACCATATTCGTAAGCTTGTGCCATTGTTAAATGAATTGCTAGATAAGGCGAATCTGAATAAAACAAGCATTGATGCTGTTGCCTATACTAAAGGGCCTGGGCTGATTGGGGCATTAATGACGGGGGCGTTGTTTGGTCGAACACTTGCTTATGCTCTTGATATACCAGCTGTTGGCGTGCATCATATGGAGGGGCATCTGCTGGCTCCGATGATTGAGAATAAGGACATTAAATTCCCTTTTGTCTGTTTGCTTGTGTCTGGTGGTCATACCATGCTTGTACGAGCAGATGGTGTGGGGCAATACACGATACTTGGTGAAAGTATTGATGATGCGGTGGGTGAGTGCTTTGACAAAACTGCCAAAATGCTAAACCTTCCTTATCCAGGTGGGCCAAATGTGGAACGCTTGGCCAAAGGGGGCAATCCTAAGGCCTATGAGTTGCCACGCCCTATGATTGGCAAAGGGTTGGATTTTAGTTTTAGTGGCATGAAAACAGCAGTGCACAATCTCATCAAAGATACTAAGGGTTCGGACGATGATGCTGGCATACGCTCTGACATTGCCAGTAGCTTTCAGTATGCGGTGGTGGATACATTGGTTAAAAAATGCACAAAAGCACTTAAAGAGACTGGACTAAAAACGCTCATCATTGCTGGTGGAGTTTCTGCCAACCAAACCTTACGCACTGAGTTGGAAAAATCTCTTGCCAAAATAGGAGCTGTTGTTCATTATGCCCCCTTGCACTTATGCACTGATAATGGAGCAATGATAGCCTATGCTGGCTACCGTCGTCTAAGTATGGGGCAGACAGATGGTTTGTCTGTGGCTTGTGTGCCAAGATGGAATATGCAAACGCTTGATGTTCACGCATCAATCAGCCGATGATAAGACTAAGGGGTATGGGTGCAAGCTTATACCAATACCATCTTGCGATGACCTGCGATACATTTTATTTGTCGTATATTAAATTTTGACCAAAAAAGTTAATGCCATCTATCTTTATCCGCCATAAACAGTTTTGGGTAATCGATAGGCTTTAAGCAATAGGCTTTAAAGCATACTGACCGTCCTATCATTTGTGTGAATCATCTTAATCATACAGAATCCTTGTGGGCAAATACATCTTGCATGACGAGGTGTATTTTGAGAAAATAAAACGATTTTAACTTAAAAAAGAGCTTTGTCTTGTCGTTATCATCTCTAAAAATTGAATCCTTACCCAAATTTTCTGCAAATTTACTTTCTAATATCCATGCTGCTTTGCATATGTTGGTTGGCAGTGTTCGTGCGTTTGCATTGGTGCGGCCAACTTTTGCACAGTTTGCGGTGTTGCTGTTGGCGGCGTTAGGAGCTAATATTTTATTTGGCTTTTTGGCGGTCAGTGACAGAAGTTATTTTAATGAACAGGGTTTGATTAGCTATTTGGTCTGGCCAGTGATTATTTTGGTTGTGGGCATCATTTTGGCCAGACGCACAATGAATTATTCGCTAATTTTTGTGCCTGTGGTGTTGTGGCTGACAGCTGATACCATGCTGGTATTATTACAAAGTGGCATTCAGTTTTTAGACATCAAAGGCTGGTTGCCATCAATTTTGTACGGTTTTTTACCTAATCTGTTTACTTTTTTATTTGTGTGGCAGACGGCATCTTTGTTGTGGATTTTTGCCAAAAAGTTACGCTGGGTGTGGTGGGAGCGTCTATTGATGCTAGCTGGTGCGGTGGCACTGCTTGTTGTATGGCAAAAAAATGTTGTTAATCAGCCGATTTTTAAGGTAGAAAATGTTGCACCAACCTTAAATGAGCGTCAGTTTCATGAGCAACACACCCTGCTTAATAAAGGCTTATCCGATATTGCTAAGGGTGTCAAGGGTAAAAATGAATGGTATTTTGTTGGCGTGGCAGGTTATGCTGAGCAAGATGTATTTGCCAGTGAAATTGAGCAGGCAAATCAGCTGTTTGATGTGCGATTTGGTATGAAAAATCGCTCAATAGCCCTTATTAATAATCACCATACTTGGGAAGAATATCCAATTGCATCTCGTACAAGTCTTGCTCAGACACTAAAAGAAATTGGCACCAAAATGAATGCAGATGAAGATGTGCTGTTCTTGACGCTCAGCTCGCATGGAGCAGTTGATGAATCTGGCAGTATTTTGGGCGATTTGGTGATGACCAATCCGCCTTTGACACTAGATGTGATTGACCCTGTATGGTTGCGTGGTGCACTTGATGCATCGGGGATTCGCTGGCGTGTGATTGTGATTTCATCATGCTATTCAGGGTCGTTTATTCCAGCTTTGTCAAGTCCGACAACCGTCATCATTACTGCCAGTCGTGCCGATCGTGCGTCCTTTGGGTGTAGCAATGATACGGACATGACTTATTTTGGGCGTGCATTTTTTGCTGAGAGTCTGCGTGAACAAAATACGCTGATTGATGCATTTAAACAAACGCGTCGTCGTGTCAGTGAGCGTGAGGCACTGATGGGTTTTGAGCCCTCTGAGCCACAGATGGTGGTAGGTGCAATGATGCAAATGGTACTGCCTGAGTTTGAAAAAGTACTTTTTGATCATACCAATAACCCTAGTATCCAACTGCCTAAATTTACCGAAAGTGAAGGGCTAAGATGATTTTTTGGCTTAAAGTCAAAAGTTCATTACTGGCTATTTTTTAATCTATCACAAGACAAAAAGCCCTTCAAAGCCTGTGGATATATCTGTAAAAACTGATTGATGAGCATTGATATATTATAATTTTTAATATATATATTAAAATTTTTGAATAATATTTGCAATTTGTCATGGTTTTTATTATATTATGTTTGGCGATAGACATATCAGTCAAAATAATCAATCAAAGTAGCTGACTGCATTTTGCAGTCAACCCAACTACTCTTAATAAGGAAACTCGTCATGACCATCAAAACAGCCATTGAAAAAGTTGAAAAAAATTATGCTCACCAACCAGAATTCATTCAAGCAGTGAAAGAGGTTGCCATGACCATCGAGCAGGTCTATGCTGATAATCCAAAGTTTGAAGCACTTCAAGTCTTTGAGCGTCTGTGTGAGCCTGACCGCATCATTTCTTTTCGAGTAAATTGGGAAAACGACAAAGGTGAGGTGCAGGTGAATCGTGGCTGGCGTGTACAGTTTAGCAATGCCATTGGTCCATATAAAGGCGGTATCCGCTTTCATCCGACTGTTACTGAAGGCACTTTGAAGTTTTTGGGTTTTGAGCAGATTTTCAAAAATGCTTTAACAGGTTTGCCGATGGGCGGTGCTAAGGGTGGATCGGATTTTGATCCTAAGGGTAAATCAGAAGCTGAAATCCGTCGTTTTTGCTACGCCTTCATGCGTGAATTGCACAAAAATATCGGCAAGGATATGGATGTGCCAGCGGGTGATATCGGTGTGGGCGGTCGTGAAGTGAACTATATGTTTGCGATGTACAAAAACCTAACTCGTGAGTTTGAGGGTGTGTTGACTGGCAAGGGTGTAGGTCATGGCGGTTCTTTGATTCGTACCGAAGCAACAGGCTATGGCTTGGTATACTTCCTTGACAATATGCTAAAAGTCAACAATGAAACCTTAGAAGGCAAAACAGTGCTAATCTCAGGTGCAGGTAATGTGGCACAGTACGCTGCTGAAAAATGCCTACATTTGGGTGGCAAGGTCATTACTTTTTCTGATTCAAAAGGTACTTTGGTGGACAAAGATGGCTTTACCCAAGAAAAGATTGACTGGGTGAAATCAGCCAAGCAAGATGGTAAGGCATTGGCCGACTATGTGGCGGAGTTTGGTGGAGAGTGGTTGGCAGACCAAAAACCATGGCAGTTTGATGCTGATGTGGCATTGCCTTGTGCTACCCAAAACGAAGTGGACGCAGACAATGCTAAGGCTTTGGTTAAACATGGCATCAAGTATATTGGCGAGGGTGCTAATATGCCATTGACAGCTGAGGCCATTGATGTGGTGCGTGATAATGGCATCGCCTATGCACCGGGTAAAGCTGCTAACGCTGGCGGTGTGGCAGTTTCAGGCTTGGAGATGAGTCAAAACAGCGTGCGTCAATATAAGAGCTTTGAAGAGCTTGATGAAAAACTACAAAGTATCATGAAAAACATTCATGATAATTCACTAGAGGCTGCCAAAAAATATGGCACAACCAAAGGTGCGGTAGATTATATGACTGGTGCGAATGTCGCAGGCTTTACTCAGGTGGCGAATGCACTTGTGGCATATGGCTACTTGTAATGAAAATTGCTTAACTCTTAAATATGGCATTTAAGTGTCTTATTTGATAACAATCCGTCCTTATGGGCGGATTTTTTTTGGTAGATGCTTGGCAATTTTATCGTGCTAAGATTAGATTTGGACTGATTTGCCTTGCTGTCTGTATCATGTTAAGGTGGTTTTTGGGTGGTGTGCGTTTACACCATCTATTGGAAAGGTTATAATGTACACTGCCGTTAAGCATTGTCATAAAATTCACAAAGTTTGGTATCCACATACTTATTCATAGAGAACCACCATGAGCCACAGCAATTTTTTGGTAGATGTCGCCAAGATACTCACCGACAACCAAATCAAAACCGATGCAGATAGCCTGATGAATTGGGGAAAAGATTGGACAAAGCACTTTACGCCCAATGCTACTGCCATATTATTTCCAAAAACGACCGAAGAAGTCGCCCAAATTGTCAAACTTGCCAATACTCATCATGTCTGTTTGGTGCCAAGTGGTGGGCGTACTGGTTTGTCAGCTGGGGCGGTAGCAAGCAATGGTGAGGTGGTCATTAGTCTGGATAAAATGAATGCGATTGGGGTGTTTTATGAAGCTGACCGTATGGTGGAAGTAGAAGCTGGCGTGGTTACCAAAGCATTGCAAGATTTTGCTGAGAGTAAAAACTTATACTATGCGGTAGATTTTGCATCAAGTGGTTCTAGCCAAATTGGTGGCAATATTGGTACAAATGCAGGCGGTATCAAAGTGATTCGCTACGGCATGACAAGAAACCAAATTTTGGGTCTTACGGTAGTTACTGGCAAGGGCGATATTTTGGAGCTTAATGGCGGTATGCTAAAAAATGCTACTGGCTATGACTTTCGTCATCTATTTATTGCTGCAGAAGGTACGCTTGGTATTGTTACTAAGGCGTTGATTAGGCTGGAAAAGCAACCTGTAAACTTGACGGCCATGGTGTTGGGTGTGCCTGATTTTGATTCGGTGGTAAGATTGCTTGATAGGTTTGGTAGGGCGTTAAGCCTAACTGCTTTTGAGTTTTTTGACAGTGTGGCGATTGATAAGGTGTTGTCGGCAGGTCATGCCAAAGAGCCGTTTGAAAGTCGCACACCTTTTTATGTTTTGCTTGAATTTGAGGCAATCAGCGATGGCGTACTAGATACCGCCATGAGTGTTTTTGAGGCGTGTATGCAAGATGGCTTGATTGAAGATGGTGTGATGAGTCAAAGTGTCTCGCAGTTGCAAGAGCTTTGGAAGCTTCGTGAAAGTATTTCAGAGACAATCTCGGCATTTACGCCATACAAAAACGATGTTTCGGTGTTGATTACACATTTGGGTGATTTTATTCACGACATTCAGGCAGTTGTTAAGGACAGCTATCCAGATTTTGAGATTTGCTGGTTTGGGCATATTGGTGATGGCAATCTGCATCTCAATATCTTAAAGCCTGACGATTTAAGCAAAGAAGACTTTTTTGCTAAATGCCAAACAGTCAATCAGTATGTTTTTGAGACAGTGAAAAAATACAAAGGATCAATCTCTGCTGAACATGGCGTTGGTATGACCAAAAAGCCCTATTTAGATTATACTCGCTCGTCTGTTGAAATAGAATATATGAAAGCTATTAAGGCGGTATTTGACCCTAATGCAATCATGAATAGAGGCAAGATTTTTGATGTGTGATGATTGATTGCTAAAAAAATAAAGCACTCTTTTGAGTGCTTTATTCTATTGATGCTGTTAATCAATGATGGCTGTGTGAACTGTGGTCATCATGACTGTGATTTTCATGATTGTGTGTATCATGTCCATGCCCATGTCCATGTTCATGTCCGCTGTGATGAGCATGTCCAGCATGATGATGGTCATGTCCGTGCATCATATGCATGATGGTTGGTGATAGGGCGATTGCAAGCCCTGAAACCAACATCAACACGCCACTGAATTTTCTTAAATTAAATTTAGCAACGATTTTTTGTAAAAAACCAATCATCGTATCGGTGGCGACAAGCATTGGTAGGGTTCCGAGCCCAAAAAATAACATGAATAACGCACCAGACAGTATGTCAATCTGTGCGACTGAAATACTGACCGCCATCACAAGTGCACCATAAACCAGGCCACAAGGCAGGAATCCCCAAAGTATGCCTGCACCCAATGCCTTTGGAATATTGTCAATGGGCAATACTTTTTGGCGAATGGGTGCAAGTCGGTTCCAAAGCCCTAAGCCAAGTTTTTCAAGCCGATTTAATAATGGCAATCCCAACATGAGTAGTGCGGCAAAAATCATCGCACCACCTAACAAAATTCTTGGTAGGGCGTTATCGGTCAAAAATGGAGCAATCACTTGGCTGCCCAAAATGCTGGCAATAATGCCAAGTGTCATGTAGCTGATAAGTCTGCCTATGTGGTAGGTCGTGATGAGTATTTTGCGTCTGGCAGGGCTGAGATTTTTCATAGAAATGCCAAAAGCGGCAACGATACCGCCACACATACCTAAACAGTGAGGTGAACCAAAAAAGCCCATGGCAAGTGCAGCTGGCAAAAGAGTTGATATCATAAATCACCCATAAATTGTAATAAATTAAAAAATGTCTGTTGTGTTATTTTGCTTGTTTTAAGGCTTTGCGACGCTCTTGGCGATCGTCTAGAATGATCTGCTCTGGTGCGTTGTCTAGGTCTTCAAATTGGTTAGACTTTACAGCATACCAAATCGCCCAAATTGCCACCACAAATAACATGAGGCTGAGCGGAATGAGCAAATAAATGCTTAGCATCGTTATTCCTTATTAAAATCAGTATGGAGGGAAAGTGCTTAATAATGACTGTAAACTGTCAATTGCATTATAACATACTATTATTGTGGATATGAAATAAAAGTGTGATGTATTACGCCATAAGCTATAAGTCATCTGACCACTTATGGCTACAAAAGTATAACGAATAGATGGGGTGAAAATCTTGTATTTTTATCAAAAATGCGTAATACTCAACATATTCACGGCTTTCATGGTATTTTGTCTAATGCGGTTTTTATTTGTTTGATATGTTATTATTGGTTATTAAGATTAAGTTGGCAGTTATGATGATCATTAAAAAGTGGCAGGCCATGACTGTGCTTGTTGCCTTCGCATCACTACTTGTGGGCTGTGACAATCTCATGTCGTCAAATCCTCATACCAAGATGGATACAACAGCAGCCATGTCTATTGACAGTATGCCCAGTGCTGCTGTCGTAATGGGAAAAACTAAGGCCACAGAGCAATTTATTGCCAGACAATGGCAAGTGGTTAGTATGAATAATAGGCCTGTTGGTGGTGATCTGGTGCTGGATCTAACAGATTTTCGCTCTGGTAAAGGTGAGTTTCGTGATGGCTGTGAGCGGATTTTGGTAACTTTTAATACAAATGATTTGTCTGATGAACGCCTGCTTATTGACCGCTCTGCCAGAAAGAGTCGTGGTTGTCATAGCGAGCTGATTGATGAAGTGATGTGGACGCTTAGTGATGTTTATGCTTTTAAGAGAAATGGTAATGAGCTAAACATTATTGCTGTCCAAAATATGATCCGTCTGGTGCCAGTCAAACAGCCTTCATGAGACAACCTTTCATTCTTGGTTTCTTTTTAAATTTTCAACGATATTGTTCTTAAACTCACTCAGAGCAATCATTTGCCCCAAGTGAAGTTAGACCTATTTGCAAATTTTTTTAACCGATAAAGCCAATGTTGGTCAAGCTAGGACATACAACTTATGGGCATCATGTCGTATGGGTGTATTGGTGTGATATCGTCTGCTTTGGCAATGTCTTGCACAACAAAAGGGTTGGTCAGTAGTTTAAACAATCTTGCCACCTCATTAAAATCATGATGAATGGTATGCTCAATCGCACGCTGTGCCATATCGTTTCTAAGTATATAAACAGGATTAACTTGCCTCATGGCATCAATTGCTGTCTTTATTGTGGTACTTTTGTTGATTTTGGTGTGATAACGCACCACCCAGTTTTGCCAACTTTGCAATCCATTTTCTTGTGCATTAAGCTCTTTTGTCATGATGTGTAAGAGCGTTTTTTCATGTTTATTATCATTGGTATTGTCCAATACACCAATCAATGCACGAAAACTGTTGGTATAGTCAAGCTGATAGGTTTTTAATAAGCTAACAAATTCATACGCCAAAGCCAAACTGTCATCATCAAGTGGCAGGCCAATTTTTTGGCAAATGCCCGTGTTGTATTCGGTGTAAAAAGTCTGTTCGTATTCATCAAGACAAAGTGCCATCACGCTTTGTTTTATGGACAATAGATCAAAGCAAGCAAGCCATTTTTTTAGATTCCAATGCCCTATAGTGGGCTGATTTTGATAGGTGTAGCGACCAAGATGATCGGATTGATTGTTAATCCAATCTGGGTTAAAACGCTCCATCATGCCAAACGGACCAAAATCCAATGTTGTACCTGTGATGTTGATATTATCTGTATTCATCACGCCATGACTGAACCCAACCAATTGCCACTGGGCGATGAGTTTGGCGGTATTTTGGCAAACTTGTTTCAAAAAGCCACTGATGTCATGTCTGTCAAGTTGTGGATAATAGGTATCTATCATTTGGTGAGTAAATTCACCAAGCAGTTTAGGGTGATATACAGCAAGCCATTCAAAGTGTCCAAGCCGTACATGACAGTCGCTTACTCGTAACAAGGCAGCAGCACATACCATTTGATGGCGAGCAATGATGGTATCTGATACGACAAAGCCAAGTGCGTTTGAGCTGAGAACGCCAAGGCAGGATAAAGCATGACCACATAAATATTCACGAACGGTGCTGTCTATCATCGCACGCCCATCACCAAAACGAGAAAAGGGCGTTTTACCTGCACCTTTTAGATGTAGGTCTTGTATTTTTCCTTGATGATTGATGACTTGGGTGAGTAATAAGCCACGCCCATCACCAAGTTGCCCTGCCCACTGACCAAACTGATGTCCTGCATAGACCATGGCAAGTGGCCTAAACTCACTGGGAAAAGTATCGTTGTCTGTACCGATGATACCACACCAATCAAAATGATCAAATGGCAAGTTGCTCAGAGTTTTATATAACGCATGATTAAAATGAACCAGCCTTGGATTGTCAAGTGGGCTGGCGTGTTGCTTGTGATATAAAATGGGATTTAATGTCAGATAATGTTGATGATGTTTCATGATGGATTGGTTTGTCAAGATGAATTTGATTGTACCATAAAAAAAGACCCTTTATCATAAAGATAAAGGGCGAGGAGAAAATTTTGTATGTTTTTAAGACTTACCTTTTTGCTTTAGAAAAAAAATAAGAGCAGATTTTAATCATTGGGCTGATTTACCTTTAAGATGCAAATAGGCGTTTTCAATATGCTCACTGTGTGCCAAAATTTTAGCCTCAATTTGTGCAAATTGTTCTTTGAGTTTTTCATCAGCTTCATGCAAGCGATTGGCAAATTCGGTGCGTTTTAGTTCAACTGATTTGGCTTTTAGGGCGTGCCATTCTTCGACTGTCTGTGTGAATGCTTCGTATTCTGCACTGATGCGTTCTTTAAATAGTGCCAGTCTGCCATCAAGGTTAGTCTCACTACCTTGTGCAATGCGTTTTTGTGCTTTTTTAAATTTCATGGTAACTTCGGCGTGTTTGATGGTTACATCATCAACGCGTTTTAAATCTTGGGCAAGTCCAACTTTTTGTAGTGCTTTAATGAGCCACTTGGTTGGGTCATATTGCCACCACTTGACACCATTGCGATAGTCGTATTGAAAGTAGTGATGGTAGTTATGATAACCTTCACCCCAAGTAAAAATTGCTAAAATTGGATTATCGCGGGCTGTATTCTCGTCAGTATAAGGGCGGGTGCCAAACATATGACACAGTGAATTGATAAAAAAAGTAAAATGATGTGTCAATACCATGCGTAAAAGACCTGCGATGAGAAATGTGCCCAGCATATCGCCTGTCAAAAGACCTGCAAAACCGACAACCACAACATTTGTCAAAATCACCCAAATGCCATAATATTTGTGTTGTAATTGTAATATCTTGTCTTTTTTTAGGTCTGGAATATTTTTGTAATCATATTGACCGCTTGGGTATTTGTGGAGCATCCAATCTATGTGGCTAAACCAAAAGCCTCGTTTAGAAGAATATGGGTCGTCGTATATATCATCAACATGGCGATGATGTGTGCGATGCCCAGAGCACCAATCAAAAGCTGAACTTTGTACCGCCAAAGTAGCACCCAGTAGTAAAAAATACTTTACGACTGGGTGTGCGTCATAAGATTTGTGTGCCCACAAGCGATGATAGCCTGCGGTGATGGACAGCCCTGTCCATGCCATAAAAAAGGCAAATGCTGTCCAAACAGCAGGATTGACACCATGCACCCATAAATACCAAGGCACAAGCACGATGGCCAGCAACGGGGTGGATAACAAGACAATGGCAGGCGTCCAATTGATTGGTGCCTTTTCAAAGGCTTGTGGATTTCTTTCGACGCTCATAGCATTTCCTATTGGTCAAAAAATTAAAGAAAAAAAGATGAGATTTTATTGATGTTTTTAGCCATATTATAGCTGAAAAATCCAAAAAAGTGAACAAATATTCACATTAAATCGTGAATATTTGTAACTGATCTCATCTACAGCTGATGACCGATGAAACAAAGGCTTGAGGGTGTTGTCATTTGTGTTGGATTTTTATGAAAATGGCTATTATTCGTCAGATGAGTTTGTTATAATTTTTGGCTTATGTATCATGATTATTGTACCATTAGGATCGAACCCACTCATCAGTAAATTTAATATCGGTATATTGAATACTGGCAATGATAATACAATCAAAAAGAAGCGATAAGGAAAGTTATGTCAAATCGTAAGGAATTATTTGAAATGCGGGAATCAAAAATCCTTGAAACTGCTGAGCAATTGCTTTTGGAGTCTGATGAGGGGGATTTGACACTTGACAGTTTGGCACAACATTTAGATGTGGCAAAAGGCACGCTGTATAAGCATTTTTCTAGCAAAGATGAGCTATTACTTCGTATTTTGATCAATCATGAGCAAAGATTGCTTTGCATGAACATGACGCAAGATGGTGCAGGAGCAGGTGTGGCACGCATGGCATTACTACAATTACGATTGCCACAACGAGCGATGTTGTTTAATCACATTGAAGAGCGGCTGGCTGGTACATCGGTGGGGCTAAATAAGGTTTTTGGTGAGCTGTACCAAGTACGCCGTCAGCGTATGAAGCGACTGATGGAGATTGCTGAGCAATATCTGAATGAGCAAAACAGTGCCATGGCGGTGCGTGACTATGTGGCATTCATTTGGGCAGTGGGGCAAGGGGGTGCTGGGTTGCTCAATTCTAGCTTTTACCAGCGATATTTGGGCAGTCGTGAATCTTTAAAGCTCGCTTTTGTTCAACAGCTACTTGATTTACCAAAAATGTATCCAAAATAACGCCCTTAAAACCCAAACAAGGTGGAAACTTAATCTCCACCTTGTTTGTTTTTGTATTGATGTATGATATATGGTTTTAATGTTTTGGCAGTTCGCCAGTCCCAAGATACATCTCATCATTTTTGGTCAGTGTGGGGTGGTCGGCATTTTTGATGTTGCGGCGTAGTATGACATAACCTGCAATGCCAGCAATGAGCGAGCCTAAGATGATACCAAGTCGTGGGTCGTATTCTTTGGGAATGCCAGCATATGCCAAACCAGAGATGAATAAAGACATGGTAAAGCCAATGCCACACAATAAGGATACGCCATAGATTTGCTTCATATTGGTGTTGGTGGGTAGCTTGACCAGTCCGAATTTGACGGTCAAAATGACAGGCAACATGACGCCGACTTGTTTGCCGATAAATAGACCCAATGCAATGCCCAAAGGCACGCCATGCATGAGGCTATCAATGCTTGTGCCAGCTAATGAAATGCCTGCATTGGCAAAAGCAAATAATGGCAAAATGCCAAAAGCCACCGTATTGTGCAAGTCGTGCTCCAACTCTTCTAGGGGTGAGTGTTCTGGGTCTTTATGATTGCGTAGAGGAATGAAAAACGCCAATAATACCCCTGCTAATGTTGCGTGTACACCTGATTTTAACATTGCTGCCCAAAGAATCAGACCGATGAGTAAATAGGGGGTGAGGCGTACAATATTTAGACGGTTGAGAAAGAATAGAAATGGCAAGCACACCGCTGCCACACCAAGTGAAACAAGTGACAATTCGGAAGTGTAAAACAGGGCAATGATGACAATTGCTCCTAAGTCATCAAAAATGGCGATGGATACCAAAAATACTTTGAGTGCATTGGGTACTTTATCACCCAGTAGGCTTAGTACACCAATGGCAAAGGCGATGTCAGTTGCGGTTGGGATTGCCCAACCCTTCATGGCACTTGCATCACCATGATTGAGTGCGGCAAAAACAAGGGCGGGTGCTGCCATGCCTCCGACAGCACACAAAGCAGGCAGGACGATTTGCTTGATGTCAGACAGCTCGCCAATTAAGGCTTCTCGCTTTAATTCCAAACCTACCAAAAAAAAGAATATTGCCATCAGGCCGTCATTAATCCAATGATGAGCATCTTTGGCAATTTCAAATGTTCCGATTTTTACCAAAACAGGGGCGTGAATGAAAGCGTGGTACAGGTCGTGCAAAGGTGAGTTGGCAATGATCATTGCCAGCATTGCAGCAATTGCAAGTATGATGCCACCTGCGGCTTCTAGTTCAAAAAATTTTTTGATGCGGTTCATCGGCATGGCTGATTCTCTTATGGCTTTTGTCGGTGAATGGTGAATATTGATAAAAAATGATTAAAAAAACGATGAAATAAAATATGATTAGAATATTTAGAAATATATCATAAAAACTAATGGGGCTAAATGGTTTTTATGATATTGAGGCCAAAAAATTACAAAAAACCTATTAAACCTATTAAACCTATTAAGAGGATAAGATATTGCCATCTATCATTTAAGATACAATCAAAATTAAGATATGATCAAAATCAATTTAAAAAAACAGGCAAACTGATAACCAAAAAAATCTGGATTTTAAGCGGACCAATGTCGTGATGAGTCTTTGGTGGTGTCATTTGTTGTCTGATGGCTATTTTTTTAGGGCTAAATTTGATATCAAATTTTAGTCGTATTTTATGTCGTAAGAAGCCACACTCTAAAATTTGCTTGAAAGTCTGTGAGTTAGTTTGTATGATGAATGCCTTTATCTATATCTATATCCAATCTATATCTATCAATCTTGTTGATTGATGACGCCAGTCCACCGAGAGGTAAAAAGAAGGAATCTTTATGGTGCTTACCATTCAAATGCTTGTGGTTTTATTTTTTGTTGCGATGGTGGCAGGATTTGTTGATGCAATGGCGGGCGGTGGCGGACTTCTGACCATTCCTGCCTTGCTTTTAACAGGTATGAATCCTGTGGCAGTGTTGGCAACCAACAAGCTCCAAGCCTGTGCAGGCTCATTCTCAGCAAGTTTGATGATGATAAAAAAAGGCCTAATTCACCCAAAGATGATGAAAACAGCACTCATCATGGCGTTGCTTGGCTCTGCCATCGGCACAATTTTGGTGCAGATGTCCCCACCTGATTTTTTACGAAAAATATTACCCTTTGTGATTGGTGCGGTGGGTCTATATACACTATTTTCCCCCAATCTTGGCAAGCTACAAACCACGCCAAAAATCAGCCAGACCGTCTATGATAGGACTTTTGCTCCTTTGATTGGTTTTTATGATGGTTATTTTGGGCCGGGCGTGGGGACATTTTTTAGCTTATCTCAGGTTGTATTGCGTGGGCGTGATTTGGTGCAAGCAACAGCAAGGGCAAAATTACTAAACTTCGCCACCAATATGGCATCTTTGATATTCTTTATTGTGGGTGGGCAAGTGGTGTGGCTTGTTGGTTTTGTGATGATGATTGGGCAAGTATTTGGTGCGTATTTAGGTTCGCAGATGGTCGTAAAAAACGGCACAACACTCATTCGCCCTGTGATTGTCATCGTTTGTTTTATGATGGTGGCAAAATTGGTATTTTTCTAGGCTTATTTTTGCCTACTTTGATGGCAGGTCAAATCAATGGTGCTTATAATGCTCTTTGTGGTGCTAAGATGATGGGGTGTTTGTCATCGGTGATTTTGTATTTTTGGCTTTTTTTTTGTAAGACGCTCATCATCTTTGGTAATGAATCAAGTTTTTTGGTATAAAGTTTAGTATAATAATCAGCCATTGTATTTTAGCAATCCTACCAAGACATCATGAATATATCTACATCCGCTATTTTGCCCAAAAAAATATTGCTTGCATTAACAGGTGGTATTGCTTGCTATAAGGTTGCCATTTTAGCACGCCTTTTGATGAAAGCTGGGTACACTGTCCGTGTGATGATGACGCATGGAGCGTGTGAGTTTATCACGCCCATGACTTTGCAAGCTTTGACAGGGCATGAAGTTCATACTGAATTATTAGACGCCCAAGCTGAAAAAGGCATGGGGCATATTGAGCTTGCTAAGTGGGCGGACTTAGTGGTTGTTGTACCAGCTTCGGCAAATACAATTGGCAAGCTGGCAAACGGATTAGCAGATAATCTGGTTACTACTGTATGCCTTGCTACCACAGCCCCCATTTGGCTTTATCCAGCGATGAATCAGGCAATGTGGGGTAATGCGATGGTACAAGCTAACTTAGCCAAACTTCATGATTTTGGTTTTAAAATCGGTTCTCCTGATAGCGGTGAGCAGGCTTGTGGAGATGTTGGAGTGGGCAGACTGCCTGAACCTGAGATGATTTTTAATGAAATCTCCACTCATTTTCATCGGCAGGCCACCCCCCAAATCTTACTTGATAAAACCGTCGTTATTACCGCAGGAGCAACCCTTGAACCTATCGATCCTGTCCGCTATTTGTCCAATCACTCCACAGGCAAAATGGGCCATGCTCTTGCCACTGCTTGCATCAATGCAGGGGCGAGGGTAATTCTTATTGCAGGGCAAAAAGTCAGCTTGGCCACACCTATGGGCGTCAAAAAAATCACGATAGGTACGGCTGATGAGTTATTGCAGGCGAGTTTGGAGAGTTGCAAAATGGCAGATATTTTCATCGCCACCGCTGCTGTTGCAGATTTTAAAGTCAAACAAGTGGCAAACCAAAAACTTAAAAAAACAAGCGATGATGTTTTGACCTTGGAGCTTGTCAAAAACCCTGATGTGCTAGCGACAATTTCAAATGCCTATCCACACCTTTTGACCGTTGGTTTTGCTGCCGAAACCAACGATGTAGAAGATTATGCTCGTGGAAAACTCATCGCCAAAAATTTAGACATGATAGCGTGCAATGATGTTTCGGACAAAACCATCGGGTTTGGTAGCGATGATAATGCCATGACGGTGTTTTTTGCCCAAAAATACAATAAAGATAAAGCTGTGCTAAATAAGGCGAGTAAAGATGACATCGCCAGACAACTTGTGATGGCAATCGGCGAAGTTTTATCCCAAAAATCAACAGGTCAGCTTTGATTGTTGCATTGTTCATGAAAACTGGCCATATTTTCATAAAAATAATCAAAAAGTGTGAAAAAATGGCATTTAAATGCAAATTTGATTGGTAAATTATAAAAAAATGGTGTATTTTGTTAAATATAAGAAAGGACACTTTTTTGTCAAAAGATGACCGCAGTATTATGATGATATGGCTTTAAGATGCTGTTTTGATATTGATTGACCAATTTGACAAGATTTGTTCATAAGATTTACAAGGTTAAAATTGACAAGGCTAAAAGGAGATTGTTACTATGAGCACCGCCGAATTTAACATAACAAGTGATGATCTTTGGTATGGTACCTACCAAAAATACGGCATCAGTACAGATTTTAATATTCCTGAACATATACAGTCGCTGGCTGATGTTTTTGAAGATAATATTACCAACCATAGAGGGGCCATCGCCAGTACCTTTATGGATAAGTCAATGACTTATGGCGAGCTTGATGAGGCGAGTTTGAAGATTGCGGCTTATTTGCAGTCGCTTGGTCTTGAAAAGGGCGATAAAGTTGCCTTGATGATGCCAAATGTCCCGCAATATTTGGTTACGATGTTTGGCGTGATTCGTGCAGGCTACACACTTGTGAATGTCAACCCATTGTACACCAGCCCTGAGCTTGAACATCAACTCAATGATAGCGAAGCTAAGGTTTTGTTTATTATTGAAAATTTTGCCAAAACTTTTGAGCAAGTGAAAAATAAGGGTAAGGTTGAGCATGTGGTTGTTGCCAGTATTGGCGACATGCTTGGATTAAAAGGCCACATTGTTAATTTGGTTGTGCGTCATATCAAAAAAATGGTACCAAGTTATCACATTAATGGTACAACCAGCTTTAAAGATGCTCTAAATTCTGTGCCAGCCAATAAGTTTAAGCGTCCAATGCTTACCCTTGATGATGTGGCGGTATTACAATATACAGGTGGTACAACTGGTGTGGCAAAAGGTGCAATGTTAACTCACCGCAATATCATCGCCAATATAGAGCAGGCGAGCAACTTTGTCAGCACTGCTTTTCCTGATGGCAATATGAATGGCAAATATATAACCGTGGCACTGCCTTTGTATCATATTTTTTGTTTTATGGTCAGTCAGCTGGCGATGAAATACGGTTTTGCACTTTTGCTCATTCCAAATGCGCGTGATTTTGCCGACTTGACCAAACAGCACGCCAAATATCGCCCTGTATTCTTTATGGGTGTTAATACTTTGTTCAATGCTTTGACCAATCATGAAGGATTTAAGAGTATTGACCATGGCAATATGAAGTTTAGTTTGGCAGGTGGTATGTCTGTATTGCCTAGCACTGCTAAGGCATGGGAGGCGTTGACAGGCACTCATATCACCGAGGGCTACGGTTTATCAGAGACCTCTCCTGTGCTGACGGTTACACCACCACCAGCAGGCTACTCTGGTAAAATCGGTATCCCTTTGCCAGCGACAGACATCGTCATTCTTGATGATGATGGCAATCGGGTGCCATTGGGTGAAGCGGGTGAGATTTGTGCTAAGGGTCCTCAGGTGATGAAGGGCTATTGGGGACGCCCTGATGAGACCGAGAAGGTGATCACAACAGATGGATATTTTCGCACAGGCGACATAGGCATTATGGACGAGCAAGGCTATATCAAAATTGTTGATAGAAAAAAAGACATGGTATTAGTCTCTGGTTTTAATGTTTATCCAAACGAAGTTGAAGAAGTTGTTGCGGCACATCCAAAAGTGCTAGAATGCGGTGTCATTGGTGTGCCAGATGAGCATAGTGGCGAGGTGGTGAAAGTCTTTGTTGTCAAAAAAGATGAAAGCCTGACTGAAAAAGAGATTGCAAGTTGGGTGAAGGAGCGACTAACTGGCTATAAGCGTCCAAAGATTGTTGAATTTGTCAGTGAGCTACCAAAATCCAATGTTGGTAAAATCTTACGCAAAGAGCTTCGCAATCTAGAAAAACAAAAATCATCTTAGTAAAGATGGTTTGATGTATGGTGGAATACAACAAAAAAGACTTGCTACTGCAGGTCTTTTTTTGGATAAAAGTTTTTTTACAAATGAGTGAGTAAAAAAACTAACAAGGCAATCGTTTTTGTGTTATTGTCAAGAAATTGGTACAATACGATTTTAATTATTTTCAATAGTCAAAAGTGGGCAATCATGCGTCATAATAATCGTGCTTTAAATGAGCTTCGCTCTATTTCATTTACTCGCCACTACACCAAGCATGCCGAGGGTTCGGTTCTGGTTTGTTTTGGAGATACCAAAGTGTTGTGTACTGCAAGTATTGAGCAGGGTGTGCCACGCTGGTTAAAAGGTCAGGGAAAGGGTTGGCTAACAGCTGAATATGGTATGTTGCCAAGAGCCACAGGTACACGCACCGACAGAGAGGCTGTGCGTGGCAAACAATCTGGACGCACTCAGGAAATTCAGCGTTTGATTGGGCGTTCGTTGCGTGCAATGCTGGACTTGACCAAACTTGGTGAAAATACCATATATATTGACTGTGATGTCATTCAAGCAGATGGAGGTACTCGTACTGCCAGCATTACAGGGGCGGCTGTGGCACTGATGGACGCACTTGAAAAATGGCAAAGAAAAGGCAATTTAAAAAGCGACCCCTTTGTTGGTTTGGTGGCGGCAGTATCTGTGGGCATTAAAAATGGCAAGGTATATTTGGATTTGGATTATAGCGAAGATTCAACCTGTGATACCGATTTGAATGTGGTGATGATGCAAGGCGGTGGCTTTATTGAGATTCAAGGTACAGCAGAAGAAGCACCATTTAGCCGAGCTGAGGCTGATGCCATGCTGGATTTGGCAGAATCAGGCATTCTTACGCTGATTGGCGAACAACAAAAGGCACTTGGCTGGTGATGAAAGTTATTGATGATGGAGTGGAAATTGTTTTGGCGGGTAAAAATACCGATGGTATGTTCGTTTGGTCGGTAGCCATGCTTGTCTGTGCTTTGGTGGTGGCTATTATTTGTTTTACCCTGCCTGTGCCATATGCCATCAGTGCGGTAGGGGTTTGGGCGGTATTGATGTATTTTTTTAATCAAAAAAAACATATTGCCAAAACTCAAAAGCATCATGCACAAGGTGTACTCATCATTAAAAACCATCATTTTTCTATTAATGGTATGTCAACAAGCCTCAGCAAAGCGGCCCAAATTTCTAGTGAAGGCAAGCATCTGATTATCAATGATGATGGGGCGTCTTATTATTTTGGGGGTTTTGCTGGTGAGCATGAGATTGATGTTGCTAAAGCGGTATTAAATGGTCAAAGTATTGTCAAACGCACAAAAACCATCAAAATGAGTGCTGGTTAGTTGATGGGATAAATAATTAAGATGGGATGGATAATTAAAAAGTGCCGTTAAGCCTACATATTTTGTATTTCTGGTTTGGCTATGGTAAAACTTGCCATAGCCAAACCCTGTTGTCTTTTGATCATTTGATCAGCTCATGATTGGGGCGAGTGTTTTACCCCAAATATGCCCTCAAATAATGATGCAAAAATTCAATATTGGTATTGGGTTTTTAGTTTTTTTTATCAGTTTGTTGGGTTTATTAAAATGGCTTAACCACCACCAAAATGACCACTGTAATCAAGATGAATACAGGGATTTCATTAAACCATCGCCAAAAAATATGTGTTTTTAGTTTTGGGTTGTCAGCAAGTTTTAGGCGATATCTTCCGCACATGATGTGATAGGCTGTCAGCAAAATGACAAGCGTGATTTTGGCGTGTAGCCAGCCTTGGTTTTTATAGATGTCCCAATTCATCACAACCATCGTCATGCCAAAAAGCCAAGTTGCCATCATCGCAGGATTCATAATCCCTCTGTACAATTTGCGTTCCATGATGGCAAACCGATTTTGACTGACGATGTCGTCGCTCATGGCATGATACACAAATAATCGTGGCAAATAAAAAATCCCTGCAAACCAGCAGATCATCGCAATGATGTGAAAGGCTTTGATGTATAAAAACAACGCTATCACCCCTAAAAAAAGATGGTGTATTATACCATAGGTTGTAAAACTGGGCTGGTATTTGATGTCAATGAGAAAAGCAAAAAGGTGCCATCAAGCAGACATTGGGCAACCTTCTGGCAACTCGCTAAAAGTGCTTTCGCTTTTACCTGTCATGGCGTTGATGATTTTTGGTTTTGGCTTGGGTTTTTCGGCACTCAGACCAAGCATAGCCATCAGTCGGTCGTCATTGGCCTGTGATTGATTATTTGTGGTGAGTAGTTTGTCGCCATAGAAAAATGAGTTTGCCCCTGCCATAAAAGCCAATGCCTGTTCGCCATCAGTAAGGCTTTCACGGCCTGCTGATAGACGCACATAACTGGTTGGACAACAAATGCGAACAACGGCGATTGTGCGGATCCACTCTATCACAGACAAACGACCATCTGCCAGCACCTTATCGCCAAGAGGTGTGCCTGCAATTGGTACAAGCAAATTAACAGGAATGGACTGTGGTGGCATGGGCATTTGGACAAGCTCATGTACCCAATCAATACGATCTGAACGACTTTCACCCATACCAACAATGCTACCACTGCACACATTGATGCCTGCTTGACGGACATGATCTAGGGTTTGTAAACGCTCATCATAGGTGCGGGTGGTGGTAACTTGGTCGTAGTAGTTGCGTGAGGTGTCAAGATTATGATTGTAGTAATCAAGGCCAGCGTCAGCAAGAGTTTTTGCTTGTTCGGGTTTAAGCATTCCTAAGGTCATGCAAGTTTCCAGCCCAAGCGACTTAACTTCGCTGATCAGCTCTACCAAATAAGGCATGTCTTTGGCGGAAGGGTGTTTCCATGCTGCACCCATGCAAAATCTTGATGAACCAGATGACTTAGCAAGTTTGGCGGCATTGATGACTTTTTGAATTTCAAGGCGTTTTTCAGCTTCAAGCCCCGTTTTGTCTCGATGGTGTCCTGATTGACTACAATAACCACAGTCCTCTGGGCAATTGCCTGTTTTGATAGAAAGTAAGGTGGAGATTTGTACTTCGTTGGCATTAAAATGGTTGCGATGCACTGCCTGAGCCTGCATGAGTAGGTCTAAAAGTGGTAAATCAAAAAGAGTGGCAATGTCTTCCTTGGTATATTGTTTTGACAAGTAATTCATGATAAGTCTCTGGTTAAAACAGATAAGTTTGCCATTTATAAAATTTATAAAAAAGCATCAATTTGTTAAAATAGTAAACAACTGTTCCTATTTTAACAAATTTTGGCAAGATGATTCAACTTATCTTTTTTTGTTTAATGATTGAAATATTTTATGTCTTTTAAGTGTTGAATTATTGTTTTGTCAAATCTTGATTGGTTCATTTGTTCAGTTTTGATTTGATGATGCTTAGTGCTTGTTCAGCAAAAGGTTTGGCAGTATCAATGTAGTTTTTGTATTTGTCTGGGACTTTGGTAGCGTGTTTGGCAATGCCAGAGAGCCATAGCACAAGTTTATAGTCGCCTGTGATTTTGACATCACCGTCTTGGACGGCGGTCATAAAGGTGGCGACATCGCCTTTGGTAAGTAGTTTTGCACCTGTAACTGAGTCTTTAAAATCAATCGTTAAATCAGCATCGGTCAGGTTGCCAAGAGCGTGGCTAAATATGCCGTCACGAAATTCATAATAGCGATTGGTGGTTGGGCTTTTAAATTGAATGGTGATATTTTTGCCATCAATCAAGCCATTTAGTGCATCGTTGCTACGGCTTGTGATGAGCGATTGTAAGCGAAAACCAAGTGCGGCAAGTAGTGCATCAAGTGCATCGGCTTTGACATCTAAGATGGGCAATGTAAACATATGTCTTTTTCCTGCTGGTTAATCATTTGATGGTATTTTAACAAAAATACCATCAGTGAGTGCGATATTTTTTGTATCTTTGTTTTTTTATCCGTGCAAGTGTGGTTAAGACTTGATGGTTTGGTTGCACGCATCAAGACGATGACCAAGTGCATACAACACACCTTCAAGCCCTGTGATATTTATGGCGGCGTCGGCTTTTGCTCTGACAATGGGCTTGGCGTGATAGGCGATGCCAACATCAGCTGTTGCCATCATCGCCAAATCGTTTGCACCATCACCAACACAGACGACTTGATGCATATCAAGTTTTAATTTGGTGGCGGTATCAATGGTGATGGTGGCTTTTTTGTTGCCATCAATCAGATTGTTGTCAACCTGTCCTGTCATTTGGTTATCTAGTATGGATAGGGCATTGGCATGGTAAGCATCCATACCCAATGAACAAGCCACATATTCGGCAAAAGGAGTAAAACCACCTGAAATAAGCACTGTGTGATAGCCGATGGCTTTTAAGGCAGCGATTGTGGCGTGTGCACCTGCACTGAATGTAAGATGTTTGGCGATAATTTCACTAACCACAGAGGCGTCCACACCTTCAAGCAAGGCCACACGACGAGCAAAACTGGTTGCAAAATCAATCTCACCACGCATTGCCTGTTCGGTAATTTCAAGCACTTTATCCTCAATGCCACAGTATCGAGCAAGCTCAACGATGACCTCTTGTTCAATTAAAGTTGAGTCCATATCAAAACACGCCAAACGGTGTTTGTGTAGCATTTGTGAGATGGACATAATGTGTACATCGGCGTCATTGCCTAATTTGTTGGCAAAATAACTGGTGATTTGCTCATCAATAATGTGTGCCTCAGCCTCTTTTTTGGCATCGCTCATCTGGGTGTGTTTGGTGGGTGCAAGTAAATAACGGTGGATTGACACATCAGCCAGTGGGGTGGGTGATGTGATGATGTGGGCTTTTTGCTTAGCAATCTCATCATCATGGACGGCAACAGATTGCCAATTGGCTTGACTGTTTATCCATGTTTGCATGAGTACATCAACATCGTTGTGTGGTCGCTTGGCGATGATGATGACGGCAAAGATGGGTAATGCTGTCATTGGAGTGCTGTCAATTTTCATGCCATCTGGCAAAACATGGGCAACCGATGCTAAGGCATTTTGCCATGCTTGTGAATCTTTGGGTAGAGCGTAAGTAATCATAACAAATTCCAGTCGGGTTCTAGTAAATTGGCTAGAATGTTGAAATTAAAATTAAGTCAAGGCAGTGTTTATTAAATAAATATTCATGCAATCTATCATGCCCAAAACTTCATAAAAATACAAGTCTAATTGTCAAAATTGTCTAAATTATCAAAAATTCAAAAGCGACATAAAAAACAATCATAAAAACCGATCAAGACATACCAAGGCATGGTTAAAAAACACTTGAATGGCAATGTTGAATAACACCAAGAAAATTTCAATAAAAACGATTAAATTTAAGCATAAGCATGGTAAAATAGGCACTTTAAATATTTTTTTGTAGAGACATTCTGCAACACTTTCTCTTTTGGTTTGACTTATGACTTTTTTAGCACCACGACAAGGACTGTTTGCCATCATTATTTTGGTCAGTTTATGCCTGCATACGCTGTTTTTTGTGCTTTCAGAAAAGCATGAAAGCACGGAGCGTCAGCGTGTGATGGCAACGCAATCAACAAGTGAGCTTGTTCGGCAATTAAAAGTACCGATGGCAACAGGCGACCGCATTAGCATGAGCGTCATTGCTGATAAATATACCAAAGAAGAGGAAATTGCTTTTGTTGGTGTGTATGATGCTAAAGATGTGCTCCTTGTGCCTGTGGGAGTGGGAAGTGCTGATGGTTTGTCTTTAAAAGAATCGGTGGTCTCAGGAACGACTGTACTAGGTAGCGTGGTGGTGAAGACGCCTGCTGTGGGTTATGTTCAGGTGATTTCTAAGCACTGGCTATTCTTGCTTGGTGTGGTAGGGCTACACACGATATTGTGGTTGCTGTATGGCTACTTGGCACGCCCAACTCGCCAGATGTGCGAGGTTATTGGTCAAAAGGTACGCATGGAGCTGCTTGATAAGGGCATCTTACAGCAACAGTTTGGGCAAACGGTAGGTCAAAGCGATGCAACCAATACTTCTGATGACGACCCTAATTTACAAGCAAATATCTCATCAGTAACCTCCATTTTGCATAAAACCAAACCTGCCGACAGCACCACTGCTAACAATGATGTCTTAGCTGACGATAAAAATAGTACATCAGATTGCAACGATGGTTGTAGCGATGGTTATGTCGTGCAGATATTGTTTGAGGATCCAAATCATTTGTTGTCAGCCATCAGTCATGACAGTAAAATGGCATATTTTGCGTTATGCGACCAGCTACTTGATCAGGCGGTTTTGCATTTGCTTGAGTTGCCACTTTTGGCGGGTGTGACTGCTAAGGTGGTCAAATATTATGATGATAAAGGTGCAAAAGTTATCTTGTATGGGATCGCACCTGCCAAAGTCGCCACTGCTGCGGTATTCTTGTCTAAGCTGATGCTGATGCTAAACCAAGTCGTCTATGACAAGCATCGTGAAATTAAGCGTTTTACTTGGCAGATTCGTACGACTGTCAGCGATGGTAGTAATGCTGATGCGGTATTGGACTTGACCAAACGCCGTCGTGAATCACCAATGATTTTACTTGATGAATCTGCTCAAAATGAAGTGAAAATCTATGCCGAACTCATGCGTCTTAATGCTCCAATGTCGGTTTATGAGCGTGAAAGTTGCAGTTTGGCAAGCGTGACTCGTGCCACTGCTGAGCGATTGCGTAGCGTGAGAGATAAAGTTTTATTAGGCGATTGATTGGCTGGCTGTTATTGTGCTGACTTAATTTAACTGAATTTAAAAAAATACTTGACAATTAATAAAAATACCGATATAAGGCATGGAATGTTGGTGTGAATAACTAGCACCAATCTGCTTGCAACTTATAGATATAGATATTAGGAGTCATGATGAGTGAAATTGATGATTTTGATGATGACAGCTTTGAAGAAGATGCAGACGCACAACTGGCAGACGAGACAAAGGCTAAGCCTTTGGAAAAGCGTTTAAAGATTGATGCACTACTAGAGCGACAGCGTCTAAAAAAATTAGAGCAAGCCCTTGAGCAAGAAGATGAGTTTGCGGAGTTTGATTTTGACGACGACTTTGACGACGATTTTGATGACTGAAATAAACACCTTGTCATCATAGTTTGAACCACACTTAAAATACCATAGATAATGGGTTTGTATGGCATGAAGATAAATGCAGACCTTTTTATAGAGTAAATTAGAATAAAGCCAAACTAGCGATCACTTGTTATAAAGTAGGTTGGCGATACATTAACATAAAAGAGTATGATATTATGATGAATAAGCAAGAATTGTTTGATTATTTGGCATCTGATGCCAACCAATTGGGTCTTGACCCAATCGCTGCCCATGGATTTTTAACCGCAACTGTTGTGGGTAAGCCTTTGCCAAATTGGTTGTCAGCTTTTTTTGAAGGTGGCGAAGCTCAAGTATCAGATGAAGTTAAAGATGCCCTAAAAGCATGGCAACAAGAACTGTATCATACGCTAAAAGCCGAAGAGCCTATTGAACTACCCTTTGATGCCAGCGAAGAGGCGGAAGATTTTAGCGAAGAGGGAGATTTGGCAGCATGGGCAATTGGTTTTGTTGATGCGATGCACTCTGATGAGAATGTTGATTGGTTTGATGATGAAAGCACCGAAGAAGATGTGGCGGAACTGACCTTACCAATGGTGCTGTTGTCTGGTATTGATCCTGAGATGGATGATCTGCGTGATGAAGAAATGTTGGCACAGATGGCAAATGCCTTAGAGGACAACATTACTGAACTATTTTTGTTATTTCATACCGACGATTGATTTTTTATTTAAAAAAATATGATGTATTTTTAAATAAGGGCCATTTTAATTTAAGCTGTTTAATAAAAAAGCCATTCAAAATCATTAAAAACTGTTTTTACCCCCTTATTTTTGCTAAAATAAGGGCTATTTTTTTACCCAAAAATTAAGAGAGCATTATGAGCATTTTGGACAACCTACCCACCGCCTACAACCCTGCCGACTTGGAACAAAAATGGTACAAGCATTGGGAAGCACAAGGTTTTTTTAACGCCACAACCGACAAAGACGATGCTTTTTGTATCGTGCTACCACCGCCCAATGTAACAGGCTCGCTTCATATGGGGCACGGCTTTAACAACGCCATTATGGACGCACTCACTCGCCACCAAAGAATGCTTGGCAAAAATGTCTTGTGGCAAGGTGGCACTGACCACGCAGGCATCGCCACGCAAATGGTGGTGGAACGCCAGCTTGGCTTACAGGGCATTAGCCGACACGATTTGGGGCGGGAAAAGTTTTTGGACAAGGTGTGGGAATGGAAAAATGAATCAGGCGGTACAATTACCCGTCAAATTCGCCGTTTGGGGTCAAGCGTGGATTGGCATCGCGAACGCTTTACCATGGACGATGACTTATCCGATGTGGTCAAAGAAGTATTTGTCCGTCTATATGACGAAGGGCTGATTTATCGCAAAAAACGCCTTGTCAATTGGGATTGTAAACTGCACACCGCTTTATCGGATTTGGAGGTAGAAAATCACGATGAACAAGGCAATTTATGGCATTTTAATTATTATTTTGCGGACAAAAATTTAACCACAAAAGACGGTAAAAATTATCTCACCGTTGCCACCACTCGCCCAGAAACCTTGCTTGGTGATACTGCCGTTGCGGTCAATCCTAATGACGAACGCTATGCCCATGTAATTGGTAAAACGGTTATTTTGCCGATTACAAACCGTGAAGTGCCAATTATCAGCGACGATTATGTGGAAAAAGAATTTGGCACAGGCTGTGTGAAAATTACCCCTGCCCACGATTTTAATGATTATGAAGTGGGGCAACGCCATCATTTACCGCTTATCAATATTTTTGATATCAATGCCAATATTTTAAATGAATTTGAAGTTTTTGAAACAGCAGAACAAAAAACGCCCACTTTAATTAGTACGCCAACTGATTATCAAGGGCTTGACCGCTATATTGCTCGCCAAAAAGTCATTGAACAAGCGACCAATGAAAACTGGCTAGAAAAAATAGAACCGCACGCCCTAAAAACGCCAAAGGGCGATAGAAGTGGCGTGGTCATTGAGCCATTATTGACCGACCAATGGTATGTCAAAATTGACACACTTGCCAAACCTGCGATTAAAGCGGTAGAAAATGGCGATATTCAATTTGTGCCAGAACAATATACCAATATGTATATGGCGTGGATGCGTGATATTAAAGATTGGTGTATTTCTCGCCAATTATGGTGGGGTCATCGCATTCCTGCGTGGTATGACGACAATGGCAATTTTTATGTGGGGCGAGATGAATGTGAAGTTCGCCAAAAATATAATTTAGGCGATATAGCTTTACGCCAAGATGATGATGTTTTGGATACTTGGTTTTCATCGGCGCTTTGGACTTTTTCAACGCTTGGTTGGAAAGGCGATGAAAGCGATTTTGACAATCAAATTTTGCAAACTTTTCACCCCACTTCGGTACTCGTTACAGGCTTTGACATTATCTTTTTTTGGGTTGCCCGAATGATTATGATGACTTTGCATTTTGTCAAAGACAAAAACGGCAAACCGCAAGTACCCTTTAAAACTGTCTATGTGCACGGGCTTGTGCGAGACGGACAAGGGGCAAAAATGAGCAAATCAAAAGGCAATGTCTTAGACCCCATTGATTTGATTGACGGCATTGATTTGGAAAGTTTGATTGGCAAACGCACGACAGGCTTAATGAATCCCAAAGACGCCGACAAAATCAAAAAAGCCACACAAAAAGAATTCCCAGACGGTATCAATAGCTATGGCACAGATGCACTAAGATTTACTTTTTGTGCTTTGGCAAATACAGGGCGAGATATTAAATTTGACCTAAAACGCATTGAAGGTTATCGCAATTTTTGTAATAAAATTTATAATGCCACACGCTTTGTTTTGATGAATGTGGACGCTAAACAAATCCACCAAACGGCAAAACCCAATCTTTGGGAATTGCCAGAACAATGGATAATGAGCCGATTACAAAAATGTGAGCAAGCGGTTAAATTAGCCTTTGAAACCTATCGTTTGGATTTGGCAAGCAATGCCATTTATGAGTTTATTTGGAATGAATATTGCGATTGGTATGTGGAGCTTGCCAAGCCTGTATTAAACGACCCTGATGTGTCCGATGAGCGACACGCCCAAGTGCGATTTGTGTTATTGTCGGTATTGGAGACGGCATTAAGGCTGGTTCACCCCATTATGCCATTTATCAGCGAAGAGCTTTGGCAAACCATTGCCCCAATGATAAATCGTGCCAAAGAAAATAGCGAAGATAGTATTATGCTTGCCCCCTATCCAATCGCTGATGAAAGTTATATAAATGAGACCGCCGAAAACGATATGAATTGGCTACAAAGTTTGATTGGGGCGGTGCGAAATATTCGTGGCGAGATGAATTTGGGCAATAGCGTCAAATTGCCTGTGTTACTACAAAATCTACACGAAGATGAAAAAGCACAAATCCAAAGAATTGAGCCATTATTTAAAGCCCTTGCCAAAGTGCAAAGTGTGGCGTTTTTGGGCGATAATGACAAAGCCCCTTTGTCGTCATCAAGCGTGATTGGGCAGACGGTGGTGTATGTGCCAATGAAAGGGCTAATTGACCCCAAAGTGGAGCTTAATCGCCTAAATAAAGAGCTGGACAAACTCACCAAGCAATACGAGCAAATCAACAGCAAACTTGCCAATGAAGCCTTTGTCGCCAAAGCCCCTGCCAATGTGGTAGAAGCCGAAAAAGCAAAACGCTTGGAATTAGAAGGGCAGATTGGGAAGGTGAGGCAGAGTGTGGGGGAGATTGAAGGTATGTAATTTATAATCCATTAAAAAAACCAAACACAATCAAGGGAGTGGTTGTGTTGGGTTTATGTTGGAGTTTTAAAAATGAGTGAAAATAAAATGAAGATTAATCAAAATATTGAAAAATATTTGGATAGTTATCTGGCAAAAGATGATACCCAATACGCAACCCTTTTGACTGGAAAATGGGGGTGTGGTAAGACTTATTTTATTAAAGCATATATGAAGAAACATCAAGATAGACTTATTTATGTAAGTTTATTTGGTTTAAAAAATATTGACGATGTTAATGATGCTATTTTTGGTGCAATGTATCCGAAATTAACATCAGATACAACAAAAATAGCAACTGGATTGCTTAAATCTGTGGCAAAAATAGGATTACAATTTGATTTAGAAGAGTTAAACCTTAAAGATAAAGTAATGGACTTTTTAACAAAAAATAAAGATAGGCACATTTTTGTTTTTGATGATTTAGAAAGAAGTTTTATTTCATATGATGAGATATTAGGATTTATCAATGATTTAACTGAAAATAATTCAATTAAAGTAATTTTAGTCGCAAATGTTGATGAAATACAAGATAATAATAAAGAAATTTTTGATAAATTTAAGGAAAAAGTTATTAGTAGAACCTTTATTGTACAAAATGATGATGAGGGTTTTTGGGGTTTTTATTATAAAAAATACCCTAACTTAGTAGAGTTTTCAAATGAAATTCCAAAAATTTTTCGGAAGCATGCTGATAATAATTTTAGGTTGCTAATGCAAGCTAGTGATGATTATATTGATTTTTTAACCTCCCTAAAAAGTAGCGATTTTTTAAAAAATGAAGATTTTAATAAAAAACTTTTGGAACATTTTTTATCTTATAGTATTTTATACAAAAAAAATAATAATTTTAAAAAAATTTCTGAAAAAGACTTTGTTAAAAATTCAATATTGCCAATTAATAACTGGGAAGATATAATTGTCAAAAATTTTATTGAAGTTGAAAGTATAGAAAAGTATTTTAGCCAATTAGTAATATTCCAACCAAAACAAGAACCACCAAGTTGGACAAAATTATGGAATTACCGTGATTTGACAAAAGATGAATTCTATGAAGTTCTAAATGATGTTAAATCAAAATTTCAGAATTTTGAATATGAAAAAATATCCGAAATTAAGCATGTGTATAGTTTTCTTATTGAATTTATTAATGATAAAATTATTACTAATTTAACAGTGAATGATATTATTGATACTGTTGAAAAGTATCTAGAAAATCATAAAGATGATTCTGATTGGTTAAACTATAGGGATAATGATTTTTTTAATGGTACTGGTCTTGGGTATCAACACCAAGATAATCCTAGAATTATTGATTTAAATAATAAGGTTGGAGAGATTATTCAAACAAATAAAGATAATCATAACAAACTGGTTCGGAATAATTATTTTGAAGAAATATTAAGATCTATAAAAAACAATACTATGTTAGAATTAAATGGTTTATTAATAAAAAATGGATGGTTTCCTGTTCTAAATAGCATGGAATATCAAAAAATATTTGATATTCTGAAGGAAGATCCTGATAGAGTTCGTCCATTTTGTTATGTTTTAGATAATAGATACGCAGAAAATCACTTTAACAATGGAAAAAATCGTGCACAATCCTTATTGGATGAAAAAGTTTTTGTTGAAAATCTGATTGAGTTTCTAGATAATCAAATGCTAACTAATGATGATCTGGATAAATTCCACTCTAAGAAAATTAAGGAATGCTCAGATATTTTACGGAGCAATATTTTACCTAGATTTAGTCGGTAATGTCTTTTTAACCACCCCAAACACCACACTATACCCCTGCACTATCACATCAATATTGGGAATGTAGCTAAAATCCCTAAAATACTATTTAACGAAAGGTTTTAATCTTAGGAACAAAAAATGAATGTATTTAATCTTAGCAATAATAAGTTAATCGCTTTATCCGAAACCCCTTTTCTGTTAGAAAAAGACATTCAAATCTTATGCGAGCAAAATTTATCCCAAATTAGCGAGTTAATCTTTGTCAAATCCGAATTTACCATTAAAAATAGACGCATTGACACCTTAGCGTATGACCCAGAAAATAAAAGTTTTGTGATTATTGAATATAAACGAGATAAAAATTATAGTGTGGTAGATCAAGGGGTTTCTTATTTAAATTTAATGCTAGAATATAAAGCTGAGTTTATTATTGAATACAACGAAAGTTTAAGTCAGAATTTAAAAAGAGAGGATGTGGATTGGTCGCAAAGTAAAATTATTTTTGTTGCCCCTAGCTTTACCGATGACCAAAAGCAATCTACCAATTTTAAAGATTTTGCCATTGAACTTTGGGAAATTAAACGCTTTAATGATATTGTCATCATAAATCCAATTGTAAAGAGCAAATCCGCACCAAGCATTAAACAAATAAAACCCAAAGAAATTGATAACAATAATGAGCTTGTTAATATTATTAAAGAAGCAAAAACTTATGATGAAGAATATCATCTGGAAAACAAATCTGATGATATCAAAGAGTTATATCAAGAATTTAAAACTGCTATTTTAAATTTAAGTGATGATATTAATATAAAAGTAACCAAGGTTTATATTGGTTTTAAGACAAAATCTAATGTTTGTTCTGTTTCTATTTTAAAGGACGGTTTAAAACTTTGGATAAATGCCAAAAATGGCACTTTAAAAGATGAAAAGGGTTTATCTCGTGATGTGAGCAATATCGGACATCATGGGCTTGGCGATTATGAATTAAAAATCAAAAATAGCGAGCACAAAGAATATATCATGAGCTTAATTAAACAGGTGGTTTAAAGATGGTCTGAGCGGCTTTAAATACCAAACTGTGTCCTTTTACAATCACATCAACATCAGGGGCATAGCCACCACCCATCACTATCGCTATTGGGATTTGTCTTTGTTGGGCGGTATTTATCACAAATTTTTCCCTTTCATACAATCCATTCATCGTTAAACTGATCCGTCCAAGCCTGTCTTGTGCCAGCACATCTACCCCTGCTTGATAAAAGACAAAGTCAGGGGCGAATTCATCAAGTACCTTGGGTAAATGGTATTTTAAAACAGGTAAATATTCATCATCACCCACACTATCTGCCAAACCAATATCTAAGTCAGATTTGGGTTTGTGATAAGGATAGTTTTTGTCGCCGTGCATACTCATCACAAAGACATCATCGTTGCCTGCCATGATAGATGCATTGCCGTTGCCCTGATGAACATCTAAATCAACAATTAAAATGCGTTTGGCAAGATTCTCTTTTAATAAGACATGGCTTGCCACGCAAACATCATTAAGTACGCAAAATCCCTCACCATGGTCAGCAAAGGCATGGTGCGTACCGCCTGAAGTGGATAGACTAATACCGTCTGCCAAAGCATACTTAGCACATTGTATGGTTGCTCCCACGACATAGCGTTCACGCTATATTAAGTCAGGCGACATGGGCAAGCCAATTTTGCGACATTCTTTGGGAGGTAAAGTACAAGAATCTAACATTTGCCAATATTGTAAGGTGTGTGTTGT